>NZ_JALAGU010000007.1 GCF_022712275.1 Corynebacterium sp.
CACGTTCCTGCATTCCCAGCCGGCGCAGGCGGTGGCCGCGGCGTTGGGCAAGGCGGGGTGGGAGGTGTCTGATCTGGATTTCCTGGAGATCAATGAGGCTTTCGGTGCGGTGGTGGTGCAGTCGCTGCGGGATCTGGATTATCCGTTGGAGCGGACGAATATTCACGGTGGTGGTATTGCGTTGGGTCATCCGATCGGTTGCTCGGGTGCGCGTCTGGTGGTGACGGCTGCCCTTGAGCTGAACCGTCGTGGTGGTGGTAGGGCTGCCGTGTCGCTGTGCGGGGGCGGTGGTCAGGGTGATGCGTTGATCCTCTGGCGCTGATCCTGATGTGGCACCGGGAGGAGGGGAGCAGGGGTCAGGGGGATCAGTGCCGGTAGGTGGCGATGACTCCGTCGCCGCCCTCTCCGGAGCTGAGGGTGCGCACATTGCCGCCCTTCGCCAGCGTGCCGGCCAACGCACGGTCGGCGAACGCGGCGTCGCTGACCGATCCGGGATCGCGGGGCAGGTAGAGCGTGTCCACCCGCCCTTCGTCAGCCGCGCAGACGATCTCAGCCAGGGTGGTCGATCCGCGTCCGGCGCTGACTTCGGTCAGCGCCTTGTCCCGGAGGGCGGGCTCAGCGGCATCGCGTCGGGCGGTGATGATGCGCCAGGCTGCGGACCGCAGGTCACCGGACGTGCTGTGCTCCGGGTTGCCTGGGATGACCTCGTCGACGACCGCCGGGTAGCCGCACACCTTCCGGAACACGGGGAGGTGCTCCTCGACCGAGGCGAGAACCAACGGCTGGGACCGGGCAGTACCGAGTTCCCTTTCGATGCCCTGTCCGACCTCCCGGAGAAACTCCTCGGTGAGCATCCCGGAGTTGTCGGCCGCACCACCGTGGCCGTGGAAGGCGACCGAGTCCCGACCGGTACTCCGGCCCTGGATCTGCCGCTCCGGTATGTCCTCGATCACGTCGTCGTAGCTCGCCGGGATGGAACCCAGTGGCAGCTCCTGGATGCTGTTGCGGGTCGCATCGAACAGCCGGACACTGTTTTTGGCCAGAGCGAGGATGTAACAGTTCCCGGAGCCTTCGATCATCGGGGTGAGAGGGAGCAGGTGGAAGGACAACCCGACTGTGGCGGATTCGGCGACCTCCACCGGGATCCGGATGATGCGGTGGAAGCCGCGGGACGCGAAGACGGCGAGTCCGCGACTCTGCTCCCGCCAGAAGAGCGGATCCTCAACCTCGGCACGCACCGGATCAAGGATGGATGCATCAGTGCCCAGGCTGCCAGCCGCCTGCTTGACCAGGGCGTTGAAGGTGCGCCGGACGAGGTCTGAATCTGCGCCGGTGGGATCGGAGGGTAGGTAGAGGGTGACTTTCGGCCCGTCGGTGGTGTCGGCGGCGAGGATCTCGGAGAGATCGAGGGAATCGACGGTACCCTGCGGATTCCTGGCGGTACTCATGGTGCTCACTCCTTGTGGCGGGATGTGGTGGGATCCTGTCGTACCTCCCACCGTAGAGTGATTCCTGTTCACCGTCAGTACTGCCTCCGGACGGGGTGGGTTCCGGTCAGCTGGTCAGCGGGACACCGTTGGCGTCCGTGCGGTACTGACCGCCTTCGGCGAGGATCATGATGAACTCGACGAAGGCCCAGATGCCGACGGCGAAGATGAACACGAACCCGATGAGCAGAATCGCGGTGACATAACCGAAGATCGTCAGCCCGGGCTGCGTCCACGCCTTCGACTTGTATCCGAGGTAGAAGTTGTGGACGCCCAGGGAACCGAGGAAGAAGGCCAGCAGTGCGGCGGCGATTCTCGACTTGGGGGCGTAGTTCACCGGGTAGCCCGGCTGGCCGTAGGCCATCATCGCGTTCGGCTGGTAACCGGGCTGCTGGTACCCCGGGTAGCCCTGTGCGGAGGGCTCAGCGTAGGGCTGCTGCTCCTGGTAGGGGTCCTGGGGCTGGTACGGCTGCTGGTCGCCGTTGGCGAAGGGGTTGGGACACGGGGAGCTCCTCGAGGACAACTGGGGTTCAGATACCGGGAAGCCCGGTTCACGCACCCTGACCTATCAGTTGTTGTCAGCCCAGAAGTAGGGCGATGACAGCAATCGACGGAATCGACAGCAGGGTGCTCACCACGCCGGTGTCCCGGGCAAGTACCGTGTTCGTCCCGAACCGTTGTGAGTAGGTGAAGACGTTCTGTGCGGTGGGCAGGGCGGCGACGACCACGAAGGCCAGCAGCGCGGCCCCGGAGGCATTGAAGAGCAGCCGCGCCAGGGCATAGGCGATGAGCGGGTGGACGACTGTCTTCACCACAGCAGCCGCCCACACACTGCGCTTCGGGCTGGTCGATCCGAGCACGCGCACCTGAGCCATCGACATACCGAAGGCGATGAGGGCGACCGGCACGGCGGCCCCCGCGAGAGTGGCGACCGGCTCGGCGATGAGCTCGGGCAGTGTCCAGTCTGCGGTGGTGCGCAACGTGGCGAGGATGATGCCTGCGACGGCGGCGATGATCAGCGGGTTACGCACAATTCCGACCACCAGCTCGCGGACCAGTGGGCCGATGCCTCGGTGTGAGGCGGCACTGCCGTCCTCGAGCCGGGCCTGACGCCGGGTGGAGACGTCGAGCAGCAGCACGACCGCGGGACCGTAGACCGCGGTCTGGAAGATGATGACCGGCAGAGATGCCGTGGGGTCACCGAGGACGTGGGTGACCAGGGGAACGCCGAGATTGGACCCGTTGCAGTAGGAACAGGCCAGCAGCGTCACGAGACTGTCCGGGACGTTGCGCCCGGCGAGATGCCGGAACCCGAGGAATCCGACGAGGCCGGCCAGGACGGAACTCAGGACCACCACGGCGAGGTTCTCACCGAAGACGTCCCCCAGGTCAGCCTGGGAGAGGAAGTTGATGAGCAGTGCCGGCGTCGCGATCCAGAACACGAACATGTTCAGGGTGTAGACGGCCCGTGGCCCGAGCAGATCCCGGCATCCGACCAGGAATCCCAGGGCGATGACGATGACCACCACGAGGAATCCACTGAGCACGTCGAGCATCGCTCCATTAGACCACGCGCGGTGGGACCCGCCTCAGGTCGGGGATCAGAACGTGGGGCGGGTGCTCACCACGTAGGTCCTGCCCCAGTGGTCCGTGAAGGACTGCCGGTACGGGTCCCTGGAGATGGTCACACCGAGGGCGGCAGGGATGCCGACATTCGCCACCCAGCCGACGACGGGGATGAAACTCAGCACCGCGCTGATGAGGTACCAGCTGTTGCGCAGGAAGGACGCCTGGGCGGTCGGGAGCTGACCGTCGACATCGACGACCTTCATTTTCAACGCCATCTTGCCGACTGTCTGGCCCCTCCAGGTCTCCATGCAGATCCGGTAGGCCATCCAGATGATGATGCTGAGGATGCTGATGAGGTAGAAACCGCCCATGTTGAGGTCGGGGGCGTCACCGTTGCCGTCCCACTGGTCGAGGTCGTCGATCCAGGCGCTGACGTCGTCCCAGACCACGAAGAGCATGACGACAGCCATGGCGACACCGACCACCAGCAGGTCGATGACGTAGGCGCCCAGGCGGGCACCGGCCCCCGGGTAGGGGGAGACCAGGGGATACCCGGCCGACGGGAATCCGCCCTGGGGCTTGCCACTCTGCGGGACACCGTCCCGGGTGTATGGATTCCGGTTGTCGTCGGGACCGTAGGAGTTGCTCATGGGTGCGCTCTCTCTGTCAGGCGTTGACCACGTAGGCCTTCGACCACTGGTCGAAGGTGTGCTGACGGAAGGGGTTACGGGCGATGGTGAACCCGAGCACCGCCACAAGGATCACAGCGACGATCTGTCCGATGGACCCGACGAACATTCCGAGCAGGAAAACGGCGATGTACCAGGAGTTTCGCTTGAAGGACGCCCCGGCGGTCAGCAGCTTGCCGTCAGCGTCCACCACCTTGATCTTCAGCGCCATCTTGCCGAGGGTCTGCCCCTTGCGCACCTCCAGGATGACCCGGTAGGCGAACCAGATCACGAGCGTGATGACGCTGGCGATGAGGAGGTTGCCCGCGTCCATGACCGGGGCGGAGTCGGGCTCTCCGGCGTCCTGCCAGGCCTGGAACTCGTCGGAGTAGTCCGAGATGTCGCTGCCGGCGATGGTCATGATGAGCACCATGCCGATGATGCCGATGAGGATGTTGTCGATGACCAGGGCGCCAAGTCGCTTCCCTGCTCCGGGGTAGGCGTCCTGGCCCGTGGCGCCGGTGAGCGGAGCGCCGCTGTCCGGCGCGTCCCCGCCGGTGTAAGCATTGTAGGAGGGGAGGGAACCCTCGCCGCCGGTGGCGTCACCGGCGCGGTCGGCGTCCTCCCGGCTGCGGTCATCACTGAACGGATTCTCGGGGGTACCGGAGGGGGTTGACATGAGGCGTCCCTTTCATCGGGGGCAGGATGAAACTACCCCACCACGGTACCCGACATACGACTGAACCCCGCTCCGGGGGACAACCGGGGCGGGGTTCAGGTGTCTGTGTAAACGCTCTTCGGGAGAGCAGTAGTCCGTGTCACCGGACTACGGTGCTGAAGTCAGCAGGGATCAGCGGCTGTGGAACGGCAGGAGAGCCATCTCACGGGCGTTCTTGACCGCGGTGGCGACCTGACGCTGCTGCTGCGGGGTGAGGCCGGTGACGCGGCGGCCGCGGATCTTGCCACGGTCGGAGATGAACTTACGCAGCAGGGCGTAGTCCTTGTAGTCGACGGTCTCGATACCCTCTGCCTTGAGCGGGTTCTTCTTCGGGCGGCGGGACTGCTCGATCCGCGCCTTCTTGTGATTGGTGCGCTTCATTGTGTGAGCTCCCCTTTACCAGCTGGACTTACGGACGCCCGGAAGCTCACCGCGGTGAGCCATCTCGCGGACGCGGACGCGGGACAGGCCGAACTTGCGGAGGTAACCGCGGGGACGGCCGTCGGCGGCGTCGCGGTTACGGACGCGGACCGGAGAGGCGTCGCGCGGCTGGCGGTTCAGCTCGAACTGCGCATCCGCACGCTCCTGCTCGGAGGAGTTCGGGTTCTTGATGATCGCCTTGAGCTCGGTACGACGCTCGGCGAAACGGGCGACGATCTCCTTGCGCTGCTCGTTCTTCGCGATCTTGGACTTCTTCGCCATAGGTTAACGCTCCTCGCGGAACTCGACGTGCTTGCGAGCGATCGGATCGAACTTCTTGAGGCTGATCCGGTCCGGGTTGTTCCGCTTGTTCTTGCGGGTCACGTAGGTGTAACCGGTGCCCGCGGTGGACTTCAGCTTGATGATGGGGCGGATATCGTTACGTGCCATTAGATCTTCTCCCCACGAGCGCGGATCTTGGCGACGACAGACTCGATGCCGTCCCGGTCGATGGTCTTGAGGCCCTTGGTGGAGACGTTCAGGGTGATCGTCCGTCCCTCAGAGGGCAGGTAGAACGAACGACGCTGGATGTTCGGGTTCCAGCGACGGTTCGTGCGGCGGTGCGAGTGCGAGACGGACTTGCCGAACCCCGGCTTCCGACCCGTGACCTGGCAAAATGCCGACATGGGTATTTTCTCCTTCCGCCCGCTCGTCCGGTCCGGGCGCCGCACCGACATAAGACGTGCCCGCAACTAGACGGGAAGCAGGCGTGCCGGGGCGCTGTGTGGACATGGTCGATCGGGCGATGACGTTTACTTAGACAACAGCGAGGCGAAACTCTACCTCATCGCGCGCTGCAGACCTAATCCCTGCTGCGGTCGACCTTTGCGGGCCCCGCTCAGGCTCCGTGATACACGTACGCCGGCGGCGGGAGAGCCGGGATTTCACGGATCGGGGTCGTGCGGGTTATGGTGGATCGTTGTGTCACTGCCGCGTTCGGTCGCGGTGTGCCCACACTCCAAACCCGACCCAGGCACGACCTACGGTACGGACGGATCACCGTCCGCCTGCGGGACCGACCTGGTGCCCGACCCTGAGGGATTGAGAATGAAGAGCGATATCCACCCCGACTACCACCCGGTGGTCTTCAAGGACGCCAGCACTGGCCACCAGTTCCTGACGCGTTCCACCGTCTCCTCCGACCGTACGGTCGAGTGGGAGGACGGAAACGAGTACCCGCTGATCGTCGTTGACGTCACCAGCGAGTCCCACCCGTTCTGGACCGGCGCGCAGCGTGTCATGGACACCGCCGGCCGCGTCGAGAAGTTCCAGCGCCGGTTCGGTTCCCGCGTCCGTCCGTCCAAGAAGAACGCGTAGAGGAGGGTAGAGAACAATGGCAGTTCCGAAGCGCCGCATGTCCCGTGCGAACACCCACTCGCGTCGTTCGCAGTGGAAGTCCGACAACACCGCCCTGCAGACCGTCAAGGTCCAGGGCCGTGAGGTCCAGATCCCGCGCCGCCTGGTCAAGGCAGCCCAGCTGGGCCTGGTCGAGCTCGACTAGCAGTACCCCGGTCACGTCGCTTCCCGTTTCTCCGGGAGGCGGCTTTTCCGTATCCGAATGGTCCTGATTCTTTTCAGGGAGAATGATAGTCAAACAACTGCCGGTCCCTTTCTGACCGGCCAGCGGACAGCTTCCTGTCGGTTCGCTGAAAAGATGTCACAGGGGGAGGCTATGGGGTAGCGCATGGTGCACAATGGAGGCTATGAAAATTCTTGTAGTCGATGATGATCGGTCCGTGCGTGACACGCTCCGCCAGTCGCTCACGTTCAACGGATACGATGTCGTCCAGGCCACCGACGGTGAAGAGGCACAGACCCTCATCCGTAAGGAGAACCCGGACCTCGTCATCATGGACGGCATTCTCCCCAAGGTCGACGGCCTTGAGATCCTCCGGTCCCTGCGTGGCAGCGGCAGTGAGGTCCTCGTCCTCATGCTCTCCCAGAAGTCCGATGTCGCCGACCGGGTCGCCGGCCTGGACGCCGGGGCCGACGACTACCTCGCCAAGCCTTTCGCCCTCGAGGAGCTGCTCGCCCGGGTACGGTCCCTCTACCGGCGTTCCCGACGTACGGCCGCTGCGGTAGCCAAGGACTCGAAGCCGCTGAGCTTCCTCGATCTCACCCTGAACCCCGAGACCCGGGAAGTCACCCGTGGTGAGCGACGGATCAGCCTGACCCGCACCGAGTTCGCGCTGCTGGAGCTGCTGCTGCGCAACGCCCGCAAGGTCCTGTCCCGCAACACCATCCTCGAGGAGGTCTGGGGTTACGACTTCCCGACCTCCGGCAACGCCCTCGAGGTCTACATCGGCTATCTCCGGCGCAAGACGGAGGCCGAGGGGGAGGACCGTCTCATCCATACCGTGCGCGGTGTGGGCTATGCACTGCGGGAGAACACTCCCTGATCCACTGAGACGCTGCTGGAATGCTCCGGTGGCTTGCTCAGGGGCGGTGGGGCAGGGGAC
>NZ_JALAGU010000048.1 GCF_022712275.1 Corynebacterium sp.
CCACTGTTCTCCCTGTCCCCACCTCCCCCACCAGCTGACACCCCGGGTCCGAGCCCGGGGAGAACGGAAACCCCGATGCCCGGACCAGCCTCCACCGACCTGAAAAGCCGGACCACCGTCCTCGTCTCTGTCCTGTGCGCCGCACTGGTCACGGCAGTGATCATCACCGTCGGCGTCATCGCCCTGCAGCGCTCCGGCGGGGACGGCGACACCACGGTGCCGGTCGGCTCCGACGGGCAGTCCGCGGAATCGCAGGCGCCTGCCATGTCCAGCTCCGCCACCTCCACATCCTCTGCAGCACCGTCGGCAACGCCCTCAAGGTCCGCCTCGGGATCGGCGTCCGCCCCGGCACCCGATGCATCGACCGGCGCAGCTACCGGCGGGGCCTCGGCCGGCGAACCGGCGGAAGGCAGAGGAAGCACCGGCGATACAGCCGACGCAGGCACCACCGACGGCACAGACAGCGTACCCACCCCGGGCACCGACGAACTCACCGACATCGTCCACCTGCTCACCGCGTCCGACGCCACCGACGCCGAGAAGGAGAAGTACCTCGAGTCCACCGACGCCCTCATCGTCCCGCAGACCGTCTCACGCGTCGGACTCTTCCGCGCACCCCGCGGCGGATCCGAGATCACCGGCCCCGTCGAACGCGACGGCGACACAGTCACCGCCCACCTCAACGCCTGGTCACAGGGAATACCCGATGTGTCGTTGCCGATCACCTTCGTCTACCGCGACGGAACATGGCGACTGTCCAGCGCCTCGGTCTGTACCGGCGTCCGCACCGTCGGCCTGCCCGTCTACTGCAACGCCTGAGCCGCCATGATCACCACCACCGACCTGACCTGTACCTTCGGACGGCGCCGACCTGTCACCCCGCTGCGGGGCATCACCCAGACCTTCCCCGACGGCCGGGTCACCTACGTCCTCGGACTCAACGGCACCGGCAAGTCCACCCTGCTGCGTCTGCTGTGCGGGGTGCGGCGTCCCACCGCGGGGCGCGTCCTCGTCGACGGGAGAGCACCGGACGCCTGGCCCGCCCCGGGGCGCCGGACCGGCATGTTCCTCGACACCGCCGCCGTGCACCCCGGCCACACCGGACGCCGTCACCTCCGGTGGCTCGCCGCCGCCTCCGGGCTGGACGCCGCCGAGGTCGACCGTCGGCTCACCGACGTGGGGCTCGACGTTGTCGCCGATGACGCGGTGTCCGGGTACTCCCTGGGGATGCGCCAGCGTCTCGGCATCGCCGGCGCACTGCTCGGCGACCCGCCCAATGTGATCCTCGACGAGCCGCTCAACGGCCTCGACATCGCCGGGGTGCTGTGGCTGCGCCGTCTGCTCCGTGGACTGGCCGCCGACGGGCGGTGCGTCATCGTCGCGAGTCACCACCTCAGCGAGGTCGAGCTGTCCGCGGACGCCGTTATGCTGCTCGAAGCCGGACACACCGTGGCCGCCGGTCCGCTCGACGAGGTGCGCGGGGAACATTCCAGTCTGGAGGACGCCGTGGTCGCCCTCGTCCCCCGCGCGGCCGGTTCCGCGGAGGTGCGGCGATGAGTGCGTTCCTGCGTAGTGCCCGGGCCGAGGCCGTGCGTCTCGGCGGACGCCGGGGACCGCTGCTCCGGGCGTCCCTCCCCCTGGGCCTGGTCCTCCCGCTGCTGGTCAGTGTTGTCGTCGCCGCCGTCGCAGAGAAGCTGCACGGCGATCCGGGAGACGGGTCCGGTGGACTCGGCGAGGCCCTGATCCGGGTCCGCGAGGTAGGCACCACGAACTCGCTGTACTGGGTGATCTCGTTGGGGATCACGGTGCATGCGGTGGTCGCGGCCTACGCCCAGGCGACGTCCACCCGCGGTGCGGTCGGTGAGCTGCGACGGCACCTCCTGCCCCGTATCCGGTGGGATCTTCCCGCGCGCTGGGCCGTCACGGGTGCGGTCGCGGCCCTGTCTTCGCTGGTGGCGGTGGTCACCCTGCTCGTGACGCTGCCGGCACTGTTCCCCGGTGTGTACGGGACGGTGTCCATCGGGTCGGACGCCGGGCTGCGGTTCCTGTGGACGGTGCCGCTGTACGCGGTGGCCGCGTCCGGCATCGGGGTGGGGCTCGGCGCACTGGTGCGGGTGCCGGCAGCTGCGGTCGCTGTGCTGACACTGTGGTCACTGCTCGTCGAGAGCGCCCTGGTCTACATCCCGAAGGGTGCCGACCTGCTGGGGTGGATGCCCTTTCTCAACGGGCAGTACGCGACGGGGCAGGATATCGCCCTGGAACCGGCCTGGGGACCGGACGGCGCGCTGCTCTATGTCTTCCTCGTTGCTGCAGTGCTGGTGGGCACCGGAACAGTGGCACTACGAAAAATACTGTGACGACATAACAGGTGACCGTTCGGCGGTACCTGATGGCGATACTGTCAGCAAAATCACCCCCGGCACCCCCCGGAGGCCAGAAGTGTGGAATGCATCACATCCACTGAAAAAGGTGGGTCTGACATGGTTCTTTGCAGGAAAGATCCGGCGTGGCCGGCGCAGATCCGATGCAGAATGCTCTGGTCGTCACAGCGGGGGTCTTGTTAGCGTCCCGTCACACCTTTTCCCCGACCGGAAGGATCTGCCCCATGACCGATACGTTCACCGGAGCTGTCGTCGAGGAGTTCGGCGCCCCCGTCGTCGTCAAGGACGTCGAACTGCCCACTCCCGGACACAACCAGGCTCTCGTCAAGCTCATCGCCTCCGGCATCTGCCACACCGACCTCCACGCCGCCCACGGCGACTGGCCGGTCAAGCCCGAGCCCCCGTTCATTCCCGGCCACGAAGGTGTCGGTGAGGTCGTCGAGCTCGGACCCGGCGACCACACCGTGAAGGTCGGCGACATCGTCGGCAACGCCTGGCTCTGGTCCGCCTGCGGGAACTGTGACCAGTGCCTGAAGGGCTGGGAGACGCTCTGCCCGAACGCGGAGTACGGCGGATACACCGTCGACGGTTCCTTCGGCACCTACATGCTCGTCGACACCCGCTTCGCCCCGAAGATCCCGGAAGGCGCTGACCCGCTGGAGGTCGCCCCGATCCTCTGCGCCGGCGTCACCGTCTACAAGGGCCTCAAGGTCTCCGAGACGAAGCCCGGCCAGTTCATGGTCATCTCCGGTGTCGGTGGTCTCGGTCACCTCGCCGTGCAGTACGCCAAGGCCATGGGCATGCGCGTCATCGCCGTCGACATCGCCGATGAGAAGCTGGCGCTGGCGAAGAAGCACGGTGCGGAGTTCACCGTCAACGCCGCCGAGGTCGACCCGGCCGAGGCCGTGCAGGAGTACACCGACGGCGGTGCCCACGGCATCCTCGTCACCGCGGTGCACCCCCAGGCGTTCGGCCAGGCGATCAACATGGCCCGCCGCGCCGGCACCATCGTCTTCAACGGCCTGCCCCCGGGAGAGTTCCCCGCCCCGATCTTCGACATCGTGCTCAAGGGTCTGACGATCCGCGGCTCGCTCGTCGGTGACCGCCAGGACCAGGTCGAGGCGCTGGACTTCTATGCCCGTGGCCTCATCCACCCGACGGTGACCGAGTGCCGCCTCGATGACGTCAACGAGGTCTTCACCAACATGGAGAAGGGCAAGATCGACGGACGTATGGCGATCCGCTACTGATCCGCTGCTTACCCCCTCCTGCGGATGTCCACCGATGTCCACCGATGTCCGAGATGTCCGCAGTACGTAGCGTGAGGCTGTTCTGACCCGGGTCAGAACAGCCTCACGCTGCGCGTTGCCGACATTGCGTAGTGCCGATACGGCGGGACGGTCGCTGTCACGCCCTGCCCGTGCGCTCGCGGTGCTTGCAGCCCGGCCAGCAGCAGGGACGCCGCTTCCCCTCCTCCAGTTCCTCACAGGTCCGACGGATACGTCGGTTACGGGTCCTGGCCTGCTTGGCGTCCCCGACCCAGCAGATGAACTCGTTGCGCCCCAACGGGGTGCACGCCTCCCACAGATCGAGGACGCTGCGGGCGACCGCCGGGCTGCCGTCGTCGCCCTCGCCACGGTCGCCGCCGAGGATCGCTGCGCGCAGGTCATCGGGCAGTTCGTGGACGACACCACCGGAGACGACCACTTCACTCACGTCACTCATGGACACGACGCTACCGGATCCGGGCGGGATTCACTCACACCCAGTCACACACCCAGTCACACATCAGTGCACGCGGGAACGCTGGCGTGTAATCATTCACACACTCCGCAGATCTGCTGCACGGCGGAAGGCGGGGAGGAGTCACCGAGGAAACGGGAAACAGCAGGCGGAGGAAACACCTACACCCGGTAGCGTTGCACCGCGGTCCAGGTCGGGTCGACCTCATCATCGAGGGACGCCTCGCCGAGTTCCCAGGTGGAGACCGTGGCGCGCAGGGAGTTGAGGATGTGGTCGAGGTCGGCTCCACCAGCCATGTCGGCACTGTCACCTGCGCCGATACCCAGGTAGTAGTGCAGCGTCACCGCATCCTGCCGGCCCACGCCATCCAGTCCGGCCCCGGGTTCACCGGTCCCGGCACCCTCCTGGTGGACCACAGCGACGAGCAGCCCCGCACGGTTCTCCCGGACGGTGGCCGACAGGGCGTCCTCCAGCGCGAGAACGGTGGAGCGGACCTGCGCGCCGGTGAGCTCCGTCGAGCGGAACGGGTCGATATGCAGCGTCACCGCGACATGGTGGTTACGGCCCGGGGCGACCGTCGGCGCCAGCGGCACGATCGTGCGCACCACCGCGTCCGCCCCGTTGACTTCCATGCGCAGCTCGGTGTGCGTCGGATGCCCGTCCGGATCCTTCGCGGAGGACGCCATGCGCGTCACGAGCCCGCACAGGTCAGCCATGCTCACGGCACGGTCCGGGCTATGGTCGGTGACCTCGATCGAACCGATCCAGGTCGCGACAGTCGCGGTACCCAGGGCGTCCTCCAGCAGCTGACGCGCCACCGCCGGGTCCGGGGTGGCGTCCTCGCCAGAAGACATGGCAGAGGGAGCGGCATCCGGAGAAACAGCTGCACCGAACAGTCCCGCACGCAGCGCCGCGGTCTTCGCCGAGCCCCACTGCGGGTGCCACACCGTCACATGGATGATGCTGTGTCCTGCTCGGATGCCGATGCAGCAGTCGGCGGGGTCATACAGGCGCTCACTC
Organism: Corynebacterium sp.; assembly: GCF_022712275.1. Lineage (GTDB taxonomy): Bacteria > Actinomycetota > Actinomycetes > Mycobacteriales > Mycobacteriaceae > Corynebacterium. The sequence goes on from NZ_JALAGU010000048.1 coordinate 5,145, forward strand.
ACAGAGCGTCGAGCGCCTGGGTGAGGTCGGCGATCAGGTCGTCGATGTCCTCGATGCCGATGGAGATGCGCACCAGGTCATCGGGCACCTCGAGGGCGGAGCCGGCGGCGGACTGGTGGGTCATCTTCGACGGGTGCTCCAGCAGGGACTCCACACCACCGAGCGACTCCGCCAGGCAGATCAGCCGGGTGGACTCGCAGAACTTCAGGGCGGCGTCTTCCCCTCCGGCGAAGCGGACAGAGACCATCGCGCCGAAGCCCTTCATCTGCTGCGCGGCGATGTCGTGGCCGGGGTGGTCCGACAGGCCCGGGTAGAGGACGGTGTGGATCTCGGGCCGGGACTGCAGGAACTCGGCGACAGCCTGGGCGTTCGCACAGTGGCGGTCCATGCGCACGCCGAGGGTCTTGATCCCGCGGTAGGTGAGGTAGGCGTCGAAGGGGCCGGGCACCGCACCCACGCCACCCTGCAGGAACAGCAGTTCACCGTCGAGATCCTCGTCATTGGTGACGACCACACCGCCGACCACGTCGGAATGTCCGCCGAGGTACTTCGTGGTGGAGTGCATGACGACGTCCGCGCCGAGGGCCAGCGGATTCTGCAGGTAGGGGCTGGCGAAGGTGTTGTCGACGACAAGCTTCGCACCGTGGCCGGCGTCCTTGATCGCGGCGGCGGTGGCGGCGATGTCGGTGATGCCGAGCATCGGGTTGGTCGGCGTTTCCAGCCAGACCAGCTTCGTCTCCGGACCCAGTGCCCCGACAATCTGGGCGGTGTCGGCGGTGTCGACGATGGAGCAGGTGACGCCCCACTCCTTGTAGGTGGTGTCGATGAGGCGGAAGGTTCCGCCGTAGGCGTCGGATCCGAGGATCAGGTGGTCGCCGGGACGCAGCAGGGCACGCAGCAGGGTGTCGGTGGCGGCCATGCCGGAGCCGAAGGCGCGGCCGAAGCGGGCACCTTCGAGGGCGGCGACGGCCTGCTCGACGGCGGTGACGGTCGGGTTGCCGCAGCGGGAGTACTCGAAACCGCCGCGGAGCTGCGCCACCCCGTCCTGGGCGTAGGTGGTGGAGGTGTAGACGGGCACGTTGACCGCACCGGTCTGGCCGTCCGGCTCGTAACCGGAGTGGATGGCGTTGGTGTTGAACCCGAAGGGGCGGCCGGTGGCGTCGGTCAGCCGGGCCGCGGCCGTGAGTGCGGCCTCGCGTCGCGCGGCGGTACCGGCGTCCGCCCGGTTCTCGTGCTCGGCGTGCTGTGCCTGATCGGCGCTGGTCATCGGGTGTTCTCCTGGGTGCTTCTCGTCGTTGCCCCGGGTCGACGTTCCGGGACAGTGCATGCGCAGGCCATCCTATCGGACAGAGCTGTCTGGCACGGCGTCCGGCATACTGTCTGGCATGGTTGAATCTGATCCTGCCGCCGTGCCCGCTGCTCCGGACGCCGCCCTCCGTGCTGAGGTGGACGCCGATCCGCGCTCCATGTGGGACCGCATGGTCGCCGGGGAGCTGTACCACGCCGATGACCCGGAGATCGCCGCCGCGGGCCTGGCCGCCCGTTCGGCATGCTGGAAACTGGGTCAGACCGACCCGGCGGACGTGGCGTCCTACGAGGAAATACTGAGCGACCTGCTCGGCTCGGTCGGGAAGGACGCCGTGGTCTGGCCCGGGCTGCGGGTGGACTACGGGCCGAACATCCACCTGGGTGATCGCGTGTTCCTCAACGTGGACGCCACGATCCTCGACGTCTGCCCGGTGCGTATAGGTAAGGACACGCGGATCGGGCCGGGCGTGCAGCTCCTCACGCCGCTGCACCCGCTGACCGACCATGCGCTGCGCGCGACGGGCTGGGAGTACGGGGCGCCGATCACCATCGGCGAGAACTGCTGGTTCGGCGGGAATGTCACGGTATGTGCCGGGGTGACCATCGGCGACAACGTGGTCGTCGGTGCGGGTGCCGTGGTGACCCGCGATCTGCCGTCCGGGGTGCTGGCCGTGGGGACGCCGGCGCGGGTGGTCCGGGAACTGTAGGACAGCGGGCACCTGCGCGCCAAAAGGTCAGGGGTAGCAACTTAACACCGGTGCCGACCCCCGGTAACAGGAGAACCGGGCAACCGGTTGGTGCGGGTGAAGTTTCTACTCCGCCACCGAAAGGCTCCCTGCATGAGCTCCGCCCGCCACCGCGCTGCTTCCCGTTCCACCCGATCCGCCCGCACCGGGCTCGCCACCACTGCGATGCAGCGGAAGAAGTGGCGTACCAGCATCCTCAGTCTCGGCGCGGTCACCGCACTGGGCGTCGGCGTGGCGGTCGGCCCGTCGGCATCTGCGGCGAACTCCTACACCGGCGACTTCAGCATGGATCAGCTCGATGACCTGCTGAACAACGACATGATCCTTGACTACCTCGAGGTCTGCCGCAACGCCGACGGCTCCACCCCGGTGCCCGAGGAGGGTTCGGAGGACGCCCGCCCGGTGGCGGTCGCGGACTGCTCCCGGGCGACCGGCGACGGCATCGCCATTGTCCTGCCGGACAACATTGAACTGGGGTCTGCCGCGGAGAACGTGACCGTTGACCTGGGTGATGACATCAAGATCCTCGGTTACACCTACGAGCTCGGCGAGCGGAACCTCTTCGAGATCCTCAGCGCGGCTGCGCTGGGAAGCGACACCATCAAGAGCGTCGTCGGCGCGCTCGGCCTGCCGCGGATCGACCCGTCGAAGCTCGGTGAGTACAGCTCCTACGAGCAGGTTCAGGCTGATGCGGCGCTGCCGTACGAGGCCGCCTACCGTAGTGAAAGAGGAGAGTGCAACAAGTGGTTGCTCGGGTTATGCATCGGCTGGGAAACCGTCAGCGTCGAGTACGACGCCAACCTCGAGAGGCGCGCCGACGCCCTGAAGATCGCCGAGTACCTCACCGGCCACACCTACGACGCGTCCCGCCCCGTCGAGCTGCCCGACCTGGCGTCCTCCGGCCCCCGCGGCACCGCCACGATCGCCGGCGACGGCATCAGTGTCGCCGCCGCGATGCGCGACGGCAATGCCCTGGCCGAGGCCAAGAAGCTCTTCGGCCTTCCGGCCGCTGCTCTCGCCGGTGCCGACCAGGGACGCAGCTCTATCGCGCACTCCACCCTCGGCATCTCCACCGCACTGAACATGGACACCAACGAGATCGGCCTGACCTGGTTCGGCCAGGCGCTCGACCTCACCAAGCTCCGCGATCTGGGCATCGAGAAGTACGCTGGCGACGAGGTCATGGACCTCCTCGACACCGCCGAGAACCTCGACATCCCGAAGCTCAAGGAGGTCTCCTGCTTCGGCATCTCCGCGTCCGCCACCGCTGAAGGCCTCGGCTCCTGCACAAACATCCTGGGCACCTTCGACCGCTACGAGGACCTGCGCGACCCGGTCGTCGGAGAATCCCGCCAGACCCAGTGGGGCCTGACCGACCTGTCCTCCCTCGTCCTCGGTAATGATGCCCTGGTCAAGCAGCTCACCGGGGACGCTGGATCCACCCCGTTCCTCGACGACCTGATGACCAACATCACCAGCGAGGAAGGACGCCTGAAGTTCGCCAAGGACTTTGTCCGTCTGACCAGGAACGTCACGACCGAGGAGGTCGAGGTTCCGGTGCTCGATGACGAGGGCAACCCGCTCCTCGACGAGGACGGTGACGCAGTCACCGAGAAAACCACGCGGCAGACCACGGCAGCCTGGTTGACCTCGGACTACGGTCTGCGCGAGCCGGTGACCGTGGAGTGGTTCGGCCACCGCGTGGTCTTCTTCCCGGGCGTCGACGTCAACGGTTCGACCCGTCCGAACCTGCTCAGTCTGCCGCAGATCGAGAAGATCGCCGACGATGCCGACACCGGCCTGCTCCCCAAGGTCAGCCTCGTGACCTGGGACAACGCCTTCGGCCTGGGCACGGTCACCCTGGACGATCTCACCCGTCCGGACCGGATCTTCACGAACTGGGCCAAGAGCGTCACCCTGCCGTCCGATCTGAAGTGGATCGGTGATCTGCTGGGTCTCGGCAAGGATGATGAATCCGCCGACGATGCAGAGGACGGCACCGGCACCTGCGACACCGCTGACGGTACAGACGAGTCCGGGGAGTCCGGGGAGTACGGGGACAACGAGGACTGCGGAGAGGAAGCAGCCGGCCGATCGGCTGACGGCTCAGGTTCCGCTTCCGACGGGTCTTCCACGTCCACCACGCCGGCGGGCCAGGGCCTGGACGAGGACGACGCCACCAGCCGGCGCTCCGGTGAACCCACCGACACGACCGTGATCCGTCCGTCCGCCGGGACTACGGCACCTGCGGAATCGGGCGGTGCCACCGACCCCTCTCCCGGGCCGACCACCGCGTCCCCCACCCAGGATGACGAGCCGACTGACGAATCCGGTGCCACCAGCGGCGAGCCGGTCGACGATCCCGCTGCGGACACTGAGGACACTGAGGACGCTGAGGACACTGAGGGCGCCGACGAGGCCACCTCCTAGTCACTCCCCCTTGTCGGCACCAGAACCGAGCGTGCTGCAGTCGTCGATGTCCGGCGTCCCGGCGGCGGCGACGGCGCCACGGGAGAGGACGTGTTTGATCGATGAGGTGAACGTCATGGGGAAGAGTAGATTATACGGCTGTTCATCTCATGTTAAGAACCTCGTACTTCTGCGCTCATAACCGCTTCACCGGTCGCCCGTAGCGTCCTGCAGCATGACCGTTTCACGAACAGTTCTCGCCGCCCTCGGCGCCTCCACCCTCCTCGTCACCGCCGCCTGCAGCAGTGGGGATGACGACAGCACCGACAGCACTGCCACTGCGGCGTCCTCCGAAGCCGGCGCCCTCGCCGAGCGCTCCGCCGACGGCGACATCACCACCAACGGTGGTGCCCGACGCCTCGACGGCGACCAGACCGACTACATCCGGGACGCCATGCGCGACGCCGGCGCGAAGAACGTCATCCTCCTCATCGGCGACGGCATGGGCGATTCCGAGATCACCGCCGCACGTAACTACGCCGAAGGCGCCGCCGGCCAGTTCGCCGGCATCGACGCCCTCCCCGTCTCCGGCCAGTACACCCACTATTCACTGAACAAGGACGGCTCGCCGAACTACGTCACCGACTCCGCCGCGTCCGGCACCGCCTGGGCCACCGGGACAAAGAGCTACAACGGCGCGATCGGCGTCGACATCCACGGCGAGGCGCAGCAGAACCTCATCGAGAAGGCGAAGGACGCCGGCCTGGCCACCGGCAATGTCTCCACCGCCGAGATCCAGGACGCCACCCCCGCCGTCCAGGCCGCACACGTCGAACAGCGCAAGTGCTACGGCCCGGAGGACACCGAGAAATGCGGCGATGACCTGCTGGAGAACGGGGGCTCCGGCTCCATTTCCGAGCAGATCCTCGACACCCGCGCCGACGTCACCCTCGGTGGTGGCGCCGAAAGCTTCGGACAGACCGCCAAAGCCGGCGACTGGGAGGGGAAGACCCTCATCGAGCAGGCCACCGAACGTGGCTACCAGCTGCCGACGACCGCCGCCGAGCTCGACGAGATCACCGCCGCCGACCAGGACGCCCCGGTCCTCGGCCTGTTCAGCGACGGCAATATGCCGGTACGTTGGGAAGGTGAGAAGGCGGTGAAGGAGGGCTACCTCCAGCCCGCGGAGACCTGCACCGACAACCCGGAGCGCACCGCCGAGGTGCCGCTGCTCGCCGACATGACCTCCAAGGCCATCGACCTACTCTCCGAGAACGACAACGGCAAGGAGAACGGCTTCTTCCTGCAGGTCGAAGGTGCCTCGATCGACAAGGAGGACCACGCGGCGAACCCCTGCGGACAGATCGGCGAGACCGTCGACCTCGACGAGGCGGTGCAGAAGGCCCTCGAGTTCGCCGAGGCCGACGGCGAGACCCTCGTCCTCGTCACCGCCGATCACGCGCACACCAGCCAGATCGTCGCCCCGGTGTCGGAGGAGGACATCGAGGGCATCGCCGAGGACGCCGGCGTCTCCGTCGAAGAGGCCCGCGCCTCCGTCTACCCGGGTCTGTCCCGCAATCTCACCACGAAGGACGGCTCGGAGATGACCGTCGCCTACGCCACCTCCGACAACCAGGACACCACCGACCAGGGTCACACCGGCACCCAGCTGCGCCTCGCGGCCTACGGCCCGGGCGCGGCAAACGCCACCGGCCTGACCGACCAGACCGACCTGCACTTCACCATCGCGGACGCACTGGGGCTCGAGGACTAGTTGTAGTTCCCCCGGACGCGGTCACCGACCCGCACCGACCGCCATACTCTACCCCTGCCACCATGTGAACATCTTGTTTCACATGGTGGCAGCGTCCTACAGTCACCCCATGACGTTCAAGAAACTCAGCGGCATGCTGCTCTTCCGCATTGTGGTCGCCATCATCCTCGGCATCCTCTGCAGCCTGTTCTTCCCGGACTGGCTGGGCCGCGTGTTCGTGACCTTCAACGGACTGTTCAGCAACTTCCTCGGACTGTTCATCCCGGTCCTCATCTTCTCGCTGATCACCCCGGCGATCGCCAACATCGGCCGCGGCGCAGGCAAGTGGCTGGGCCTCACCGCCGGCATCGCCTACGCGTCCACCATCATCTCGGGTCTCGTCGCCTTCGGTGTCGCCTCGGCGTCCTACAACTGGCTGCTCGGCGACAAGTCACTCGACACCCTCGATGACATCGACGAAGGTGCACTGACCACCTACTTCGACATCGAGATGCCCGCACCCTTCGAGGTGATGACCGCCCTCATCCTCGCCTTCTGCATCGGCCTCGCGATGACCGCGGTGCGCTCCGAGGTCCTCCGTGCCGGCGTGAACGAGCTCGAGGGCATCGTCATGAAGGTCATCAAGGTCTTCGTCATCCCGCTGCTGCCGCTGTTCGTCTTCGGCACCTTCCTCGGCATGGGCATGAACGGCACCCTGCTGGACGTCATCGGTGCGTTCATCAAGGTCCTCATCCTCGCCGTCGTCATGACGGTCCTTCTGGTCATCGCCCAGTACCTGGTCACCGGCGCGATCACGAAGACGAACCCCTTCAAGGCCCTGTGGACGATGATGCCCGCCTACGCCACCGCGCTCGGCACCTCCTCCTCGGCGGCGACCATCCCGGTCACCCTGGAAGCCACGAAGAAGAACGGTGTCTCCCCGAACGTCGCCGGCTTCACCGTCCCGCTGTGTGCGACGATCCACCTCGCCGGCTCGATGATGAAGATCAGCCTCTTCGCCCTGGCCGTGATCCACATGTTCGACATAGACGTCTCCACCGGGAAGTTCATCGGCTTCCTGCTGCTGCTCGGCATCATGATGATCGCCGCCCCGGGTGTGCCCGGTGGTGCGATCATGGCCGCCGTCGGCGTCCTCGGTGACCAGCTCGGCTTCGACCAGGACCAGATCGCCATCATGATCGCGGCCTACATCGCCATCGACTCCTTCGGCACCGCCGCGAACGTCACCGGCGACGGCGCGATCGCCCTGATCGTCAACAAGATCTCAGGCGGTCAGCTCGGGATGGACTCCCGCGAGGCGGAGATCAACGAGGCCGCCGCCGAGTCCATCACGGACGCCCGGAACTGATCCAGAACTGATCAGGAACTGATCAGGACGCCACGACTGCCCCGTCACGCAGCGTCACCACGGCATCCGCAACATCGAGCTGGCTACGGTCGTGGGTGACGAGGACGGTCGCCAGTCCGAGCTCGTCGGTGAGACCACGGAGCAGCTCGACGATCGTGCGGGAGAGCGCGGCGTCCAGTGCCGAGGTCGGTTCGTCGGCAAGCAGCACCCGGGGGGATCCGGTGAGCGCGCGGGCGATATTCACCCGCTGGCGCTGACCACCGGAGAGCTGGTGGACGCGGCGGTCACCGTACCCGCCCAGGCCGACGCGCTCCAGCAGTGCGTCAGCTTTCCTCTTCTCTGTGGCACCAGGACGCCTGCCCTGGATGTGGTCGACGATGAGCAGCTGCTCACGGACCCGTAGCGAACTGAAGAGATTCGCGGACTGGAAGACCATGCCGGTGCGGTCGCGGTGCACCTGCCCTGCGTCCGGGACGGTGAGTCCGGCGGCGACGGAGAGCAGTGTGGACTTGCCGCAGCCGGACTCGCCGACCACTGCCGTGACAGTCCCCGGCGCGGCGGTGAGAGAGACATGGTCGAGTGCGGTGACGGTGCGGTCACCGTCGGGGTAGCGGACACTGACGTCGGTCAGGGTGAGTGTGTTCGTCATCAGGATGTCGCCTCCATGGCGATGCGGGGATCGGTGGACAGGACGCGGCGGGTGGCGACGAGTGCGCCGACCACACCGAGGATGAGGACGCCGGCCGACGGCACCACCACGGTCGTCGCGGACAGGCTGAAAGGCACCATGGACCCGGCGACTGTGCCGAGCCCCAGCCCGGCGAGTGCGCCCACCGCCACTCCGGCGACGAGGACCACGACAGCCTGGCCGAGAGCGTCACGGAAGACATAGGCCTTCGTTGCCCCCAGTGCCCGCAGCACGGCGATGTCGCGGGTCCGCTGAATCGTCCAGACGGACAGGAAGGCCACGATGACCAGCGCGGAGATGCCGTAGAGCAGCCCCTGGATCGCGACCAGGGAACCACGCTCAGAGGTGTAGGCGCTCAACCCGGAGAAGGAGTCCTTCACCGTGAGGGCAGTGGTGCCGGTGGCGGCTGCGGTGGCGTCCCAGTCGGCGGAGGAACCGTCGGCCATGAGCACGGTCGGGTCATCGGTGTGGGCGACGGCCTGCCAGGTGCCGAGATCCACCAGCGCCACCGGCAGGTGACTGTACTGCAGTTCAGGGGCGGTGGAGGGGGCGACCGGCACGTCGACACCACCCAGGTCGACGGAGGTGGCGTCCCCGGTGATACCCCTGAGAGCCGGGGGCAGCAGCGCGGCGTCGGCGGACACCGTCGCCCCGCCCACCGTGGTCCCGGCGGGCAGACCGAAGACGGCGACGGTTCCGGTGGAGCGTGTCCCGCCGTCACTGGCGGTCATCCTGGTCTGGGTGATGCCCAACGGCGTCACGGCGTCCACCCCGGTGGTCCCTGCCCAGGTGGTCGCGGCGTCCTGTCCGACTGAGGATCCGGCGAAGGAGAAGGAGCCGTCTTCACCGGTGGTACCGATGAACCGGTCGGGGTGGAGAGCCTCGAGGGCGGAGGTGTTCTGCTTCCCCAGGCCCGCGGTGAGTCCGGTGAGCATGACGATGAGCAGGGTGACGAGTCCGACGACGGACCCGATGAGGACGAATCGGCCGGTGGCGGCGCGGATGTCCCGGAATGCCAGGTACACGGCATTCTCCTTTCTGTTGCCGAGTCCCATGCTTCGCCCCGGGACGCTGCGGCACATCACCTCGGCGGGTGGTCTGTTTCTCAACCGATCGGTCGATCCCCGGCCCCGTCGCCCGCCCTACGCTGGAGGTCGTGACCACCCCGCTCGCCCAGTTGCTGGAGACCCTCCGGCTCGCCCTGCACCTTGTCTTCGCCGCCCTGCTCGTCGTCTCCCTGGTGCAGTTCTTCGCCTCCGACGCCGCCGACGCCTCCCCCGCCCGCCGGATCGCGGTCATCGTCCTCACCGCCCTGCTGGCTGTCGTGTACCTCGCGGGGACGGTGGCCGGACAGACCAGTCCTGGCCTGCGGCGGTTCGCGCTGCCCTGGCTGGCCGTGGCGCTGGGGCTGTGGGCGGTGCTCGTCGGTCTCTCCGCAGACGCCGTGTGGCTGCTCTTCCCCCTCGTCTTCGTCGTCCTGTCGCTCACCGGGTCGGTCGCCGGGGCGCTGGCCGTCGTCGGATGCTGGGTGGTGGCCGCCGGTGTTCCGCTGATCACCGGGCAGCGCAGTGGTGTGGGCGGCGTCCTCGGCCCGGCGATCGGCGTGCTCTTCGCCGGAGTGGCCTACTGGACCTACCTGCGGCTCACCCGCGAGGTCGAACACCACCGGCAGGTCGCCGAGCAGCTCGTCGCCACCCGCGACCGGCTGCTCGCCGCGGAGAACCAGGCAGGACGCCTCGCCGAGCGTGAACGGCTCTCCCGCGAGATCCACGACACCCTCGCCCAGGGCTTCAACTCTGTCCTGCTGCTCTCCCGCGCCGCCCGGACCGCCATTGACCAGGGGCGGACCGGGGATGCCACCGACCAGCTCAGCGTCATCACCTCCACCGCCCACGACAACCTCATCCAGACCCGGGCGCTGGTCGCCGAATGTGCGGCCGCCATGACGACGACCCCCTTGTCTCAGTCATTGCGCCAGCTCACCGAGGACGCTGCCAGGCGCGCCCGGGCGCTGGGGGCGTCCACCACGGTCGACCTCGACGCGGAGGAGGCGGAGGCCACGGCACTCCCCGCCCCGGTCAGCGAGGCACTGCTGCGGGTGGCGCAGGAGGCGGTGACGAATGCGGTGGACCATGCCGGGGCGTCCCGCATCCGGGTGACTCTCGGGGTGTGGGACACCGAGGCGACCCTCGACGTCTTCGATGACGGCTGCGGCTTCGACCCGGCGTCCGTGCAGCGTACCGAGCTGGGCGGCTACGGTATCGCCGGGATGCGGGACCGGGTGGCCGCTGTGGGCGGCGAGTTCACCGTGGACTCCACCGTGTCCGGCACGGTGGCCGGCACCGTCGTCGCCGTGCGCGTGCCGACCGGGGATGTGCAGCCGTGAACGGTCCTGTGCGGGTGATGCTCGTCGACGACCACCCGGTGGTCCGCGCCGGTCTACGGGCAATCCTCGACAGCTTCGGCGATATCACCGTGGTCGCCGAGGGTGCGGACGGTGCCGCAGCGGTGAACGCCGATGCCACGACCCTGGATGTCATCGTCATGGACATCCAGATGGCGGGGATGGACGGCATCACCGCAACAAAAGCACTGGTCGCCGCCGATGGTCCCCCGGTGCTCATCCTCACGACCTATGACAGTGAGGCGGACATCGTCGAGTCGCTCGCTGCCGGGGCCCGCGGCTATCTGCTCAAGGACGCCCCGGAAACTGACCTCCACCGTGCGGTGATGTCCACGGCCCGTGGTGAACCGACCTTCTCCCCTGAGGTCGGCGCTGCCCTGGCCCGACGTGTCGGCCATCCGGACCTGGCCCTGTCGCGTCGGGAGACCGAGATCCTCCGGGCGTTGGCGACGGGGGCGTCCAACCGGGAGGTGGCGTCCTCCCTGTTCATCTCCCCGGCGACGGTGAAGACCCACCTGATACACATCTACCGGAAACTCGGAGTCGACAACCGCACCGCCGCAGTGACCGAAGCGCAGGTCAGGAAACTGATCTAGCTGATCTAGCTGATGCCGCCGATGCGGCTCAGCGGCCAGACCTTGAACTGCGCCTTGCCGACGATGTCGTCGACCGGGACGGAACCGCCGTCCGCGGCGTCCTGGTGGTAGCGGGAGTCCTTGGAGTTGGTGCGGTTGTCACCCATGACCCACACGGCGTCATCCGGGACGGTGACCGGCCCGAAGTACGGGCCACCGCAGGCCTCGGAACCGGACCGGGGATCGACGTTGTACGCGGGGGGATCCAGGATGTAGGAGTCGTCGACCTGCTCGCCGTCGACCATCACACCTTCATCACCCTCGAGGCACTGGACGGTCTGACCGCCGGTCGCGATGACCCGCTTGACCAGGGTGTATTCGTCGGGGGCGAGTAATCCGACGGCAGAGAGCAGGTCCTGCCCCGCCTTGATCACCGCATTGTCGGAGCGTCCGGAGGTCCAGCCGTCCTCCCAGCCCTCAGGGGCGGCGAAGACGACGACATCGCCCTGCGACGGATCACTGAAGCGGTAGGAGACCTTGTCGACGACGATGCGGTCACCCGTGCAGCCCTCACAGCCGACCAGCGTGGGCTCCATCGACTCCGAGGGGATCTGGTACAGGCGTCCGACGAAGGTGTTCACCAGGCCGAGGATCGCCAGGGCCACCACGATGGTGACGGTGTACTCGACCCAGGCGGGGCGCTTCTCCTTCGCGGGCTTGGCGGACCTGTCGGACGTGTCCGCCGTGGTCGCCTCAGCAGTGTCAGCGGTTCCGTCGGTGTCGGCGTCCGGCACGGTCTTGTCGTTGTCGTCACTCACCCGTGCCACCCTAGTCGGTGCCCGCGGCCGGAACGTGGCGGAACGCCTCAGGGGACTCGCGGGACGTCCCGACTCCGTCGCTGAACGCGAACCAGCGTCCGCGGACGCGTTCAAGCTGCACGTCCATGTCATAGAGGACGCCGAGGTTCTCCGCCGTCATGACCTGCTCCGTCGGACCGGAGGCGAGCACTCCACCGTTCTTGACCATGAGCACGTCGGTGGTTGACGCCGCGACCTCCTCCACATGGTGGGTGATCAGGACGGTGGTGAGCCCCGGCATCGCCGCACGCAGGTCGTCGACGACGCGCAACAGTGTCTCGCGTCCCGGCAGGTCGAGGCCGGTGGAGGGCTCGTCGAGCAGCAGCATCTCCGGCTCGGTGACCAAAGCACGGGCGATGAGGGTGCGGGCCTTCTCGCCCTGGCTCATCTGCCGCCAGGTGCGGTCGGCACGGTGGCCCATGTCGACGAGCGTGAGGAGCTCGGCGGTGCGGACGCGGTGCTCGTCGGTGTACTTGAAGCGCTGGATGTAACCGTTGGAGCCGGAGACACCGGAGAGCACGATTTCCTCGGCGGTGAGGTCGTCAAGCCGCTGTTTCGGGTCGACGTAGCCGATGCGCTTCTGCAGGTCCTGGACGGCGGTGCGGCCGAGTTCCTCACCGAGGATCTGCACCGTGCCGGTCGTCGGGTAGAGGCGCCCGCCGGCCATCTTGAGCATGGTGGACTTGCCGGCGCCGTTGGGGCCGAGGACCGCCCAGTGCGTACCTGTCGGGATGGTGACGCTGAAGCTCTCGACGAGGGTGTTCGGTCCGCGGCGGATCGTGACGTCGTCGATGACGATGGCTGCTGTGGCTTCGAGCGAGTCGGTGGGTGCAGGGGCGGGGGCATCGGTGGTGGTCTCAGTCATGCGGGGCAGGTTACTCCACCTGCCTTTTCCCGTCTAACGGACTCCTAATCTCATTGATTGGTACGCGGCGGTGCACATCGCGAGTCCGCCTCTCCAGGTCGGTTGCCTCGGGGTGGAAGGACACCGGCGAACCACCCCGCAGCCCCTGACCCAGGTGCGACCCGAGGGGGTGGAATCAGCCGACCCGACCAACCGGTCGAGTCGTTCCCGGCGCCCACCTTCGGACACGCCTTCACGCCACCACCAGGCGGTCACGGAGGTCACCACAGAGGCGCCCGCCGCACTCGTACAGACTATTACACCGACGTATTTCCCCATTTCACAGCGTCGCGACAACATACCCGAAAGTATCTTTTCCGAATCGGTTGTTGCGCACAAAAATATCTCGTATGGTCTACAACACAATCTGGAACGTGTGCTACAGAACACAATCTGCAGCCCATCGGAGGTAAGGTCACACTCACCTCCGGAACGCACCACAACCCCCGGAGGGGAACATGACTACGACCGAATCCAAGCCGCTCGCCGGCGGCGGTGACACCGCCGGCGGCAACGGAAGTCCCGACGCCACCTACGAACACCGCCTCACCGCCGACGAGCAGAAGTGGATCGACAAGAAGAAGTACGCCTGGATCTTCAGCATCGTCCCGGCCGCCATCCCGATCTTCATCTGGGCTCTCGCCGAGTGGATGATCGCCATCAACGCCCCGGCGTTCTTCCAGCATGCCACCTGGTTCCTCGGCCCCGTAGCCGTGTTCGTCCTCATCCCGATCGGCGACTTCGTCCTCGGCCGTGACGGCGAGAACGCCCCCGAGGAGTTCGTCCCCCAGCTCGAGGAGACGAAGTACTACCGCATCGTCTCCTACCTCTACTTCCCGGTGATGCTCGCCAGTCTCCTCCTCTGCTGCTGGAAGTGGACCTCCGGTGACCTGACCTGGTACGACAACCTCGGCCTGGCCTGGTCCATGGGTATGACCTCCGGTATCGGCATCGTCGCCGCCCACGAGCTCGGCCACAAGAAGACCGGCTTCGAGCGCTGGCTCGCCAAGATCGTCCTCGCCGTCCCCGCCTACGGCCACTTCTACGTCGAGCACAACAAGGGCCACCATGTGAAGGTCGCCACCCCGGAAGACCCGGTGAGCTCCCGCATGGGTGAGAACGCCTACGTCTACCTGATCCGCTCCATCCCGAAGCAGATCCCGCGTGCCTGGAACGTCGAGAAGACCCGCCTGGCCCGCTCCAAGAAGGGCCAGTTCAACCTGGACAACGACGTCTGGAACGCCTGGCTCATCACGGCCGTCCTGTGGGTCGCCCTGGTCGTCGGTTTCGGCTTAGGCATCCTGCCCTACATGATCCTCCAGGCCGTCATCGGCATCGCCCTGCTGGAGTTCGTGAACTACCTGGAGCACTACGGTCTGCTGCGTCAGAAGCTCGAGGACGGACGCTACGAGCGCTGCTCCCCCGAGCACTCCTGGAACTCCGACAACCTCACCACCAACATCTTCCTGTACCAGCTGCAGCGTCACTCCGACCACCACGCCAACCCGACCCGCCGCTACCAGTCGCTGCGCTCGGATGTCTTCGCCCCGGAGCTGCCCGCCGGCTACGCGACGATGATCGCCGCCGCCGCCGTCCCGCCGGTGTGGTCCTGGATCATGGACAAGCGCCTCATGCAGTACTACAACTACGACATCGAGCGGGCGAACCTGCACCCGCCGAAGGCCGCGAAGCTCCGCAAGAAGTGGAACCGCATCGCCGCTGAGCAGGCCCGGGCCGAGAAGGCGACGGTGGCCTGACATGACCACCTCCACTCCTGACCTCGAGGCCCTCCGCGCCGCCGGTGGCGGAAACATCCCCGTCACCGCCGCCCCGCCGCAGAAGAAGACCAACCCGACGTTCCACTACGCGATGTGCATCGCGCTGACAATACTCGGCGTCATCGTCATCGTGCTCGGCACCCTGGGCGCCACGGGCACCGCCTTCCTCGAGGAGGCCTACCCCTGGTTCCTGCTCATCTCGCTGTTCTTCCTCCTCCCTGGCGTCGTCGGCCTGTTCCGCGGACCGGGCGAGCCTTCCACGCACGTCATCCCGCGTCCGAAGAACCGCAAGCCGATCGACCCGACCGCCGGTGCCGGCGGCGCGGCCGGCCCGGCGCCGACGTCCTGACCGGACCGACCGGACCGACCGGACCGACCGGACCGACGTCACGGAACAGCATCCACACCTACGACTGAAGAGAAGAGATCACCATGGCCGTCTACCAGTGTCCCGGCTGCGACTACCGCATCGACACCGCTGTCGGCGACAGTTCCGAGGGCTTCGCACCCGGCTTCGACTGGGACGCAGAGGTCCCCGAGGACTGGTTCTGCCCCGACTGCGGCGTCCGCGACAAGGTCGACTTCGACCAGGTCAGCTGACCCGGCAGACATCAGTACCCCCCGGTACGCCCCAGCACTCCACGAGAAAGGAATCCATCATGAGCACCTCCACCATCACCGACTACAAGGTCTGGGAATGCGCACAGTGCGGCTACATCTACGACGAGTCCAAGGGTGACCCCGAGGAAGGCTTCCCGCCCGGCACCCGCTGGGAGGACATCCCCGACGACTGGGAGTGCCCGGACTGCGGTGCCGCCAAGGTCGACTTCGACATGGTCCAGATCGGCTGACCGGAGGCACTCATGACCCACATCGCGATCATCGGCGGCGGCGTCGCCGCCCACACCCTCGTCAAGTCCCTGCCCACGGCAGCGTCGGCACAGCCGGAAGGCCCCGGGGACGCCACAGACGCCCTCACCATCGACGTCTTCACCACTGAGGCGCATGCCCCGTACCGGCGTCCTGAGGTGAACAAGGGAATCCTCCTCGACGGGAAGTCGCCCGCCGATGTCGCACTGCCCGGCGGAGTCTTCGAGACCCCCGGCGTCACCCTCCACCTGAACACCCGCGTCACCGCGGTAGACGCCGAGGCCCGAACCCTCACCGCCGGGAACACCACACGCCACTTCGACCAGCTGGTCTTCGCCACCGGCGCCGGCCCCCGGCTACTGGAGGTCGAGTGGCTCGACGGTCGCGACGTGCACTACGTCCGCACCCCCGAGCACTCCACTGCGCTGCGGTCCCGCCTGCTCGAGCTCACCGCCGACGAGACTGTGGTGGTCATCGGTGGTGGCGTCCTCGGACTCGAGGCCGCCTCCGCGGCGTCCACCCTCAGCGAGGCGCAGGTCCACGTCCTGGAGCTCGCCCCCGAGGTCTGCGGACGCATCCTCCCGCCGTCGGCGTCCCGCTGGCTGCGGGACCGGCACGGTGAGCACAATGTCACCGTGACCTGCGGTGTCTCCCCCGAGGTGCTGCCCGGCGCGGTGGAAGAGCTGGCACCGTCGGTGGTCATCGTCTCGGTCGGCGCGGTGCGCGACACCATGATCGCCGAGGACGCCGGCCTGGCCGTCGGCGAGGGTGTCGGCGGCGGCATCATCGTCGACGAGCAGGGTCGGACCGGCGTGCCCGGCATCTTCGCCGCCGGCGACTGCGCCGAGATCCACACCATTGACGGGCGGATCATCCGACCGGAGGACGACGGCTCCGCCCGCACTCTGGCCGGCATCGTCGCCACCCAGCTCACTTGCGGGGACAACGGGCAGGACGCCGCGTCCTTCCTCGACACCCCGCAGAAGGGCTGGACGAAGCAGTACGGTCACATGCTCAACGTCCTCGGCACCACCGGTGCCGGTGACGGCCTCACCGAGCACGTCGTGCTCGATTCACCCGAGGAGCTGGTGGTCTTCACCGTCAGCGACACAGGTGCCGGCCCCACGGTCGTCGGCGTCACCACGGTGGGACGCAGCCCGGAGGTCCGCTCGGCGAAGAGTGCCCTGGGCACCGTCCTCGCCGGGTAGAACACCAGACATCACGGCAAGAACCCCCGGTCCATGACGGACCGGGGGTTCACTCCTGCCGTGTCGACGCTGCTAGACCGTGCAGGACACGCGGGCCTGCGAGGCAATGAGGCAGACCGACTCGTCGGTGAGGACCCACTTGCCGTCCTTCGCGACGTAGTAGAGGTCGGTCGGTGGCTTGCTTCCCACACCCACCATCGACATCTGGATGGTGGCGGTCATCTGGTCACCCTCGACGACCACCGGGTCGACCATCTCGTAGCGGAAGATCGGCACCGCGCGCATCGCGGCACCGGCGTCCCTGATCGTCTGCACGCCGGCCGGGTTCTCCAGGTTGGCGGCGATCGTGTCATCCGAGGCACCCTGCGCGAGGATGGTCTCCATCTGGTTCTTCAGCTCGCTGTTGGAGGGCTGGGCCGGGATGTCGGCGCCGCCGGACCGGGCGGAGGCACCACTGTCGCTGTCACCCCCGCTCTCGCCGGCGGAGGCGTCGTCGATCGGGGCGCTGCCGCCACCGTTGATGCGGACGGGCTCGCTGCCGGAGCTGCCGGAGCCCGAGCTTCCGGCACCGGCGGCGCTGGTGGAGGTCGGCTTCGCGCTGGTGGTGGCACGTTGCGCGGTGGTGGTGTTGTCGTCCTTCTTGGAGGTCACACCGGCGTTCGTGGTGCCGTCGCCCTGGACCAGGGTGACCTGCGGATCATTCGTGTTGGCGATCATCACGGCCGCCCCCACGCCGATGACCACGGCCGAGGCCAGTGCCGACAGCCCGACGGACAGTGCGACGGTGGGCCATGCCACCGACCTGCCGGACTTCTCCTGCTGCTCATCGTTGGCGTCGTCGTAGTCGGCGTTGTCGGCGCCGTCGTACCCGGTGTTCTCGGCCATTCAGTTCTCCTTGATGTGCGGGCACGTGCGCCGCAGTCTCCTCTTTCGGAGAGAATTGTAGTATAGCCTTGCCGAATCACAACACAGGGTGACCGATTTTCGGCCCGTGTTGCTGATCACATCGGCAGCGTTATTCTTGAATAATGCGTGACGTGCCCCCGAACCACATCTCCACCAGCGTCTCCGGCCGCGATTCCTGGACCGTCGAAACCTCCACCGGCGCCGTCCGCGGGCACCAGGTCAACGGTGCCGTCGCTTTCCGCGGCGTCCCCTACGCCGAACAACCCACCGGTGACCTGCGGTTCCGTCGGGCGACCCCGCGCGACCCGTGGCGCGGCGTCCTCATCGCGACCCGTCCCGGCGACTACTGCGCGCAGTGGCGCAACAAGAGCATCGGCTGGGTCGGCAGCGAGAACTGCCTCTGGCTCAATGTGGTGGTGCCGCGGCCGGACTCCCGCGGGCCGGTGATCGACCGCGGCGCACAGCGCCCGGTGGTGGTGTACCTGCACGGCGGGTCGAACATCCACGGCTCCGCAGCCGAACCACTGCTCTCCGGCGAGTACTTCGCCGCCGCGACGGACGCCGTCTACGTCGCCGTGAACTACCGGGTCGGCATCTTCGGCCAGCTCGCACTGGGCATGGCCGATGATCTCGACGAGCACCGCTTCGACTCGAACACCGGGCTCTCCGACATCATCACCGCGATCGAATGGGTCCACGAAAATGCCGGACAGTTCGGCGGCGACCCCCACCGGATCACCGTCATGGGCGAATCCAGCGGTGGTGCGATGGTCACCGCGCTGTCCGCGGTCCCGGCAGTCAAGGACCTGGTCCACGGGTTCATCGCCCAGTCCCCGGCCGCGGGGATGGTACACACCCCGGCGGACGCCGCCCGCATCTCGGACAAGGCACTGGAGATCCTGCGCGGACCGGACGGCGAGAAGCATCCGCGTCCCGAAGGCACCGGCCAGGACCTGCTCACGGCATCCGCCGACGGGCTGGCGTGGCTCACCGAGCGGGTCAACGAAGCCTCCTGGGGTCAGTCCGGCATCGCCGGCGGGTTCGCGCCGGTCATCGACGACCTGCTGCCGGCACACCCGTTGGTGCCGGGCGCGCAGTCCGACATCCCGATGCTCATCGGCACGAACCTCGACGAGTACGTGCTGATGCGGTGGGCGTATCCGCGGGCGCGCGTCTTCACCGCGGAGGCGCAGAAGTTCGCCGAGGATGTCGACCCGGCGCACGGTCCCGGCGTCCTCTCGGGGTTGTACGGCAGCGGGAAGCGACGGGCGGACGCCGGACGTTTCATCGGCGACGCCCTGTTCACCGCCCCCTCGATGCGGATGGCCGCGCAACACCCGTCGGGCCGGTCGTGGATGTACCGGCTGGACATGTCCACCCCGTCGCTCAATGTCTCGGGCATCGGCGCGACGCACGCCCTGGACCTGCCGGTTCTCTTCGGCCGCTACGATTCCGGACGCGGGCCCGGGGCTCTTCTGCTCGGCGGGCGCGACCGGATGGCCGCGACGACGGCCGTGATGCAACCGCGGTGGAAGCGGTTCATCCACGACGGCGACCCTGGGTGGGAGCCCTACCCGGGCGACTACGCCACGCAGCTTTTCGACGGCGGCGAGAAGACGGTCGCGGACCCCTCCCCTGAGCTGCGCGAAGCCTGGGCCCCGGTGTCACTGACCGGGATGCCGGTGTAGTTCGTCCCGGCATCACGGTCACGCCGAGACGTGGGGGACACGTCTGGTCAGCGTGAGGTGACGTCCGCGGTGGCGGCGTCCGCGTCAGAGGCATCGGCGTCGGAGATCTCATCGGACGATTCATCGCCGACCTCCAGGTCGAAGCCGTGTTCGCCGGCGGCGTCCCACACGTCCTCCTCCCAGATGCCGGAGCGCTTGGCGACGACCACCGCGACCAGGGACTGACCGGTGACGTTGACCGCGGTGCGGCCCATGTCGATGATCGGCTCAATGGCCAGCAGCAGACCCACACCGGCCAGCGGCAGGCCCAGGGTCGACAGCGTCAGGGTGAGCATCACGGTCGCGCCGGTGGTGCCTGCCGTCGCCGCGGAGCCGATCACCGAGACGAAGATGATCAGCAGGTAGTCGGTGAAGCCGAGGTCGAGGCCGTAGAACTGGGCCACGAACAGGGCGGCGATCGCCGGGTAGATCGAGGCGCAGCCGTCCATCTTCGTCGTCGCGCCCAGCGGCACGGCGAAGGACGCGTAGGCGCTCGGCACGCCCATGGACTGCTCGGTGACGCGCTGGGTGACCGGCATGACGCCCATCGAGGACCGCGTGACGAAGCCCAGCGAGGTCACCGGCCAGACGCGGCGGTAGAACCCGGTGACGGACAGGCCGTTGAACATCAGCACGGCCGGGTAGATGACCAGCAGGACGATCGCGAGACCGACGTAGATCGCCAGGACGAACTTACCGAGGGAGCCCAGGGCGTCCCACCCGTAGTCGGCGACGGCGTGGCCGATGAGGGCACCGGTGCCGATCGGGGCGAGGCGGATGATCCACCACAGGACCTTCTGCACCACAGTGAGCAGGGACTCGGTGATGTTGAGGAAAGGCTCGGCGGACTTACCGGCCTTCACCGCGGCGATGCCGAGGGCCAGGGAGATGATGAGCAGCTGGAGAACGTTGAAGCTCACCGAGATATCGCCGTCGGAGCTCACCGAAGCGCCGAGGCCGAGGAAGTTGGTGGGCACGACCGAGTCGATGAAGCCCATCCAGGAGCCGGTGTTGGACGGCTCGGCGGCGGAGGACGCGTCGATGTCCGTGCCGGAACCCGGCTTCATGATGACGCCGACGAGGATGCCGACGATCACGGAGAAGAACGCCGTGATGACAAACCAGATCAGGGTGCTGATCGCCAGGCGGGCGGCGTTGGCGACCTTGCGCAGGTTCGCCACCGAGGTGATGACTGCGGTGATGATCAGCGGCGGGACCATGGTCTTCAGCAGGGAGACGTAGATCGAGCCGGTCTTGTCGAGGAACTGGGCGAGCCAGGGGGCGTCGGCGTCGGGGATGTCGGACGCCTGTGCGCGGGCGATGAAGCCGAGGACCAGACCGACGACGAGGCCGGCGATGACCTGCGCGCCGAAGCCGGTCAGCCAGGCGGGCAGGTGCCGACGCGGCGCGGCGGTGCTGGTGGACGCCGCTGCCGGGGCGTCGGTGGTGTCCTGGTGGGACATGGGATTCTCCTAGTGAACAGATCTGTCTATATCGGCCCGTCACTCTACGCCTCTACCTGCGGAGAGACAATACTGCCCGGCCGGTGTTCCTGAGGTCACGTCGGAACCGGACGATGATGCACATCATCCCAGGTCAGTGAGTTCGTGAAGCAATATGCTGGCAGCGACCTGTCAGTTCAGGACGAAGACGGTGATTCTGCCCGTATTCATTAGGTATGCAGGTCGCCGGGCCCGTAGCCTCATAAGGCAATGACCACCACGACTGCACACACCACAGCGGCCACCGGTGCTGACTCCACCGACGCCGCCCCCACCACCATGTCCGACACCATCTCCCTGGGAGGACGCTTCCGCGTCCGACGCGGCGACCTCATCAGCGTCGTCGCCGTCATCATGGGTCTGGCCACCATCAACGTCACCGCGCACCTGACCTCACTGTCGACGGTCGCGGCGATCGTCCCGGTCGGCGTGGCCTGCCTGCTCGTCATCGCCAAAGCACGTGGCATGACCTGGACCGATCTCGGTCTCGGCCGGGCCTATGTCGGCAAGGGCCTGAAGTACGGCATCGGCGCGGTCGTCCTCGTCGCCGCTGTCATCGCCGTGGCACTGGCGATCCCGATGACCAGGGGTTTCTTCTTCAATGAGTCCTATGCCTCGCTGCGCACCGCGCTGATCGCCGCGCTGGTGATCATCCCGCTGCAGACCGTGCTGCCGGAGGAACTGGCCTTCCGTGGCCTGCTCCACGGCCGGCTCCGTCGCCTCGGCGGCACCAAGGCCGTTTTCATCGGCGGCTCGATCCTCTTCGGCCTGTGGCACGTCGCCAGCTCGCTGAGCCTCACCGCCACGAACGTGGGTCTGACCGCGTTCCTCGGCTCGGGTACCGCCGCCCAGTGGATCGGCGTCGGCCTGGCCGTCGTCGCCACCGCCGGCGCGGGTGCGGGGCTGACCTGGCTGCGTCACCACACCGGCAGCGTGCTCGCCCCCATCGGCCTGCACTGGGCCCTCAACGCCGTCGGCGCGCTCGCCGCTGCCGCCGCGTGGACCTTCCTGTGACCGCTGCATCCAGGTAGGATGCCCGGACGCCGGGGAAGCCCTGAGCAGTTACTCGCAGGCGACGCCGTCGTTGTCGCCGTCCATGCCCGAGCGGTAGCCGGGCTCGCCGCGGTACAGCGGGGTCACTCCCGCAGCACGGGCTGCGGAGCAGTTCGCGTAGTAGACACCGGCCGGGTCGGCCGGCACATCCTCCGCGGCGGGAGCAGCCGGCGCGGCAGGTTCCTCCACCGGAACCTCGGCCGGGGCACCGGCATTGTCCCCGGCCACCGGGGAACCACCCGCGGCGATCCCGTCGGCGCCACAGCCCGAGAGGATACGCACCATGGCGTCCTTCTCCGCCTGCGTGACCCACAGCGCATAGGCGGCCTTCACGTCGATCTGCATCGACACATAGGTGCAGCGGAAGGACTTGTTGGCCGGCAGCCAGGTGGCGGCGTCCCCGTCGCTCTTCTGCATATTCGCCGGACCGTCGACAGCGAGCAGGTTCGCCGGGTCATTCGCCAGCTGCTCGCGGCGCTCCGGGGAGAGCTGCTGTGCACCCTTCTGCCAGGCGTCCGACAGGGCGACGAGGTGGTCGATCTGCACGGCCGTGGAGGTGTCCTGACCACGGACGAAGTTGATGGTCCGGCCGGTGTACGGGTCGTCCAGGGTGCCGGTGAGCACCCGGCAGGTCCCGTCCTTGTAGGTGATGTCGGTGAGGTCGCGGGCGAGGATGTCATTGCGGGTGTCGCAGCCGTTGCGGTCCACGTCCGCCCACGCCTGACCGAACAGCGCCCGGTCATAGCCGGTTTTCGGGGCGCGACCCTTGACCTCGAGGGTTGCCAGGGTGGCCAGTGCCGTGGCGACGGCGTCATCGGCGGAGGATGCGGCGCCCCCCTCATCCCCTGGATCTTCCGCATCCTCGGTAGGCTCCGCCGACGGGGTCCCGGCCGGGGACGTCACCACCTCAGAGGTGGAGGTGACGGTGACGACGGTGGCGTCCTCATCCGTCGAACAGCTGACGAGGGCGGACGCAGCGAGAACGGACGCCGAGAGACCGGCGACCGTCCGGAGGGTGTTACGCATCAGTGGTGTGGGGTTCCTTGACTTCAGCGGGTCCAGCATCTTCCGCAGGCCGGGCCCGCCACGCGGCGAGGCACAGCAACGCCAGGCAGATGATGCCTGAGATGCCCTGAATATTTCCGTAGAGGAAGTCTACAATCCCGATGTCGCTGAACGACCACGGGCCGTTCTCCGGGAACACCTGGTAGTGGTGGTTCGCGCTCGTCTGGTAGTCCTCGTCACTGAGCCGCCCGAAGGACAGGTTCGCGACCACGAGCAGCAGGGTCCCGGTCAGCGTCGGCCAGTCCCACCCGTCCCGGCGTCCGGTGACCAGGGCAGAGAGCTGGGCCGCGAGGAGCACGATCCCGACGATGATGCCGGTCCAGTGGTGTGTCACCGCGATCGGCGCCGAGATGCTCACCGCGAGTACCAGGGTCAGCAGGACGCTCACGGGGCGTCCGGCCGCCGACAGCCGCCACACCGCCCAGCCGGAGATCACGGCGATGACCAGCAGACCGGGGATCATCAGGGTCTGGGCGGTGTCGCCGTCCATGCCCGCGCGGGTCAGAATGCCGGTGAGCGCCTGGTTCGCCGCGTAGCCGGGTCCACCACCGCGCTCGCCGTTGAAGAACTCCTCGGTCCAGAAGAACGTCGAGTCCGAGGCTCGGAAGATCCAGCCGAGGCCCGCGGTCACGAGGAAAGCGACGAAAGAGCGGGCGAGGTCACCCCACTTCCTCGTCACGAGGAAGACCAGGGCGTAGGCCGCCGGGGTGATCTTGATGCCGGCGGCGATGCCCACGCCCGCACCGCGCAGCCACTTCGGTGTGTAACCCAGCAGGTCAGCGGCAACGAGCAGGACAAGGAAGACGTTGATCTGCCCGTACATCAGATGCACCTGCAGCGGCTCGATCAGCAGGGCGAAGCCCAGGGCAGCGAGCCCGGTGAGCGGGGCGAGACGACGCCAGAGAGTGGACACACCGGCCAGCACCGTGATCCGGTGGACCGCCATGGTCAGCAAGGCCCAGGCCGCGGCCAGTGAGGCCAGCGTCCACACCATCTCCATCGTCTCCTCGCCCATCCAGGTCAGCGGCACGAAAAGCACCGCGGCCAGTGGCGGGTAGATGAAGGCGAAGCCCGAGCGGGAGGGGAAATCGTCACCGTAGAGGGCGTTACCGTCGAGGATCGCCTGACCGGCGTCCACGAAGACACCGACGTCGAGCAGGTAGTTCTCCCGGACATGGGAGAAGACGCCGTCCAGCTGCCAGACGAGGCAGACCAGGCCGAGGAGGGTGACGACAGCGAAAAGCCCCCGCACCAGCGGTCGGGACGCTGTGCGCGGGGTATCTGCGGTTGTGGTCGGGGATACGGTCGGGGCAGTCATTGCCGGGAGAGTTTACCTGCCCTGACTCCCGTTCCGGGCACCCGCCGAGCCCCGAGGATCTACTGACCGTCGGGCAGGTCGCCGGAGGCGTTCTCCAGGTGGGCGCGGATGAACCACTGGAACTGCTCCATGGCACCGATCTGGCCGATGAACATGTCCTCACTGACCGGGTCGAGCTGGTCGAGGGCGGCATCCGCCTCACGGGAGTCGATGATGACCTTGTCGTAGATCTCGTTGAGAGCGGTGAGGTGCTGGACCGTGCTGCCCTTGTTGACCGGGTACTGGAGCGGCTCGCGGCCCGGCGAGTGGGAGTCCGGGGTACCGATCGGCTCGCCACCGAGGGCGGCGATGCGCTCGGCGACGGCGTCCGCGTTGGCACGGATCGCCTCGACCTCCGGGTCGAGCATCTCGTGGACACCGATGAAGTTCGGGCCGACAACGTTCCAGTGCGCGTGCTTGAGGATGAGGTGGAGGTCGTTGTAGGCGGTGAGGCGTTCCTGCAGGATGTCGATGACCTGCTTGGCATCGCCCTCTGACAGGCCCGGGACAGTGAAGTTACTCATGGTGTCTATCGCTCCTTCGTATGACATGTGGTGATCTGCCGTGTCCGCTGTTCTCAACGGATCACGGCCCAGCCTATTCCAGATCACCGGGGAGCCGGTGGTTGTTCCACCCCCGAACAGGTCCATAAAAGGTAACGTGAACAGAACTATGTTGACTGTGCCGAAGAAGTTGAAGAAGCCGCTCCGCAAGCCGCTGAAGAAGATCGAGAAGACCGTCATGAAGAAGGTCTTCGGGTCCCCCCGTGCTTTCGAGCGTGGCCTGGCGATCTGGCCCCCGCTGGCGGGCGACGGCGTGCGTGTCCACAACATCGCCGACGACTGGTCCTACGGCGAGGTCGTGCTGCATTCGGGGCCGTTGACCCAGAACATGCACGGTGCAGCCTTCGGCGGAACCCTGTTCTCCATGACCGACTTCCTCTTCGGGACGCTGGTCATGAAACGTCTCGGCCGCGACTACGAGGCCTGGACCCGCACCGGCCAGTTCCAGTTCCTCGCCCCGGGTCGCGACGGTGCCCGGATGACGGTGCGCGTCACCGACGAGCTCTGCGAGGAGATCCTCGCCGGCATCGAGGACGACGGCTACTACAACGTCGCCTTCACCTGCGTCATCACCAACCGGGACGGAACGGTGGTCGGCGTCGGCCAGCAGGACCTGCACGTGCGTCCCCGCAAGGGCCGTGAAGCGTCGAGGACGCCCGGGGCGGCGCGCGAGACCGACGAGTCCATGGCGCCCCGGGAACCGAAGGGGATGACACTGGAGCACCTGGTCACCGCGGCCGCCTGGCGAGCCTGGGGACCGACCGGCAGCGGCGAGCACGGCCTGCTGACCTCGGTGCTCTCCGCGGCACGACGCATCCCCGAGCCCGAGGAGCAGGCCCGCTACGTGTGCGGCGAGATCCTGTCCCGCGACGCGCTGACCACCGGTGAACTGCTGGAGCTGGCGATCCCCCGGCGTCTGCTGGGATAGCGTGGGCCCGGCGTGGCACTCTCCGAGAGACCTTCTAACCGGGTCTTACGCAACCAGGCCAACCCCGGGACCGTGTGGAGGAACGCCTGTCGGAGATCTGACGGTACGGTCTTCTGAGAACCGTGGTCGGTGGTCAGGCCCGGTCCGTTGTGACCGGTGACCTCAGGAGTCGGCGAGACAGTGCCCTGTCACCGGGGGTGGCGGGGTCACATGGCCGCGCCGACTGCGAGCAGCACGACCGCTGCCACGGGGAGCAGTCCCTGCTTCAGGGCCGCGCCACGCTTGTCCGGTGACGTCAACCAGAGCACTGCGGCGGCGCCGGACATGCTCACCGTGCCGGCCAGGGTCAGGGCCAGCCCGATACCTCCGGCAGTGGTGGTCACGGTCACGATGACGCCGACGAGGACCTCGACAGCCAGGAAAAGGTTGTAGAAACCCTGGTTGAAAGCCATCTCCCTGGTGCTGTCCGCCTCCTGCTCCGTGAGACCGAAGATCGCGCGTGCGCGGGGGGTGGTCCAGGCCATGGACTCCAGGTAGAAGATGAACACGTGGAGTAGTGCGGCCAGTGCTGCCAGTACGGCACCTGTGATGATCATTGCTGTTCGCCTCTGCTGTTCTTCCGGTTCTCTACGTTGTTGGTGGGGTCAGCTAGAACCGGAGCAGGACCTTGCCGGTGCGTCCGGAAGACATGCTGGAGATCATCGCCTCGCGGAAATCAGAAGCGTCGAAGATACCCTCGACGGGGAGGGTGACACTCCCTTCCGAGATCCGTGTGATGAGTTCTCCGAAGAGCTCAGACTTCTTCCCGGGGTTCATCTCCTGGCTGATCTTGCTGCCCCAGAATCCGCGGACGGTGATGTCCTTGAAGATCACCGGGCCAGAGGGGATCGTCATAGTCGGGTCACCCATCGCGCCGAAACACACCAGGGTGGAACCCTCGCCGAGCACGGAGACGAGATCTGCGGTCGACTGGCCACCCACCGAGTCCAGGCCGACGGAGATCGGAATGCCGCCGGTAATCTCCAGGACCTTGCCCTGCCAGTCCGGTTCTTCGGTCGACAGGACGTCGGTAATGCCCTCCGACGCCAGTTGGGCGACAGCGTCATCACGCCGGACCAGACCGATGACGTGGATGCCCCGTGCCTTGGCGAGCTGGGCGAGGATCCTTCCGACGGCTCCGTTGGCGGAGTTCTGGATCAGCCAGTCACCCTCATGCAGTTCTAGGAAGTCCAGCAGGCTGATCGCGCTGAAAGGCATCGACACCAGCTGCGCCGCACTGTCGTCGGACAACTCATCGGGAACGGGGATTGCCCCGGCGGCATCGATCAGCGCATACTCCGCCCAGACACCGAAGGATGTTCCGCTGACGACCCGCTGCCCGGCCTCCAGTCCCGTCACCCCGGATCCGACGGCATCGACGGTGCCGAGCACCTCTGTTCCGGCGGGAGCGGGGAGGTCGGGAACGAATCCGTAGGTTCCTCGGATCGTCCAGATGTCGTGGTTGTGAACGGGGGACAGGACCACCCGGATCCTGACCTGTCCTGCCGAGGGCTCAGGCACGTCCTCCTCGGTGAGGCGGAGGACGTCTTCCGGTTCTCCGAAACGGTCATGGGTGAGGCTGCGCATCACGGTATCCTCGTCTTTCATGGGTGTTGGTGGGCAGGGGGCGGTCAGTCGTCCACGACGGAGACAGTCACGTCGATGTTTCCGCGGGTGGCGTTGGAGTAGGGGCAGACCTGGTGGGCGGCGTCGGCGAGTGCCCGGGCCTCCTCGGTCGGCATGTCGGGGATCTGCACCTCGAGGTGCACGCTGAGCTCGAATCCGCCGTTGCCGTCGGATCCGATGCCGACCCGGGTGCCCACCGAGCTGTCGGCCACGGAGACCTTCTTCGTTCGGGCGACCATCTGGAGAGCGGAGTGGAAGCAGGCCGCATAGCCGGCAGCGAAGAGGAGCTCCGGGTTGGCGCCGTCGCCGCTACCGCCCATTTCGGTGGGGACGGCGAGATCCAGGTCCAGGCGTCCGTCGGAAGTTGCGACGTGGCCGTCGCGGCCGGCACCTGTGGCCAGTGCCTCTGCGGTGTAGAGCGGGGTCATGTCAGTCCTTTCGGGTAGGTGTGTGTGGAGGGGCCGGTTCCTGACGGCCGAGTTGCCGCAGGCTCCGGACGAGCCTGCCGGCGGTGTCGTCGTCCGGGACTCCCATCGCCGCCGCGACGTCGCGGGGAATCCCGGACAGGGGTTCCCGGAGTCCCTCACCCGCGTCCGTGAGCTCGATATTGACCACCCGTTCGTCTTCCAGGGCGCGGTGCCGACTGACGTAGCCCGCCTGTTCCAGACGCTTCACCAGGGGGGAGAGGGTGCCGGAATCCAGCTGCATCTCCTCCCCGAGTTCGCGGATGGTCCGGGGCCCCTGGTTCCAGAGGACGTAGAGCACCAGGAACTGGGGGTACGTGAGGTTCCAGGGCTCGAGCAACTCCCGGTACGTGCGTGTGGTCTTACGGCTTGCGGAGTAGAGGGCGAAGCACAGCATGCGGTCGGTAGCTCCCATGCCGACAACTATTGCACACATCTTAATTGTGCACAATCTTTTGAAGGGATTTCGGTCCCGCGAGGTCGACCCGCGCGCGATGCGGCAACCGCGCCACCCCGGAATCAGCCTTGTACGGGCCAGGTACATGTCCCCGGACCACAATGGGAACCGACACGCCCCTGACCCCACCGGACCGGGGCCCTCACGGCAGGGGCATGACCTAACCGACCGAGCCCGGAAGGACGACCGCGAGAATCCCGGACAGGACCACGACGCGTGGCGAACTGCCGCTCACCCCGATGATCTGCTCGCCTTCCTCCCGCATCCGCCGGAGCACCTCGTGCACCTGCAGCTCCGGGTCAAGGACCAGCAACGGGCGGACAATACCCGTCTCACTGACCAGGGACGTCCGGTCCAGCGTGAGAGTGTCGCGGACATGGACGAAAGCGCCCGCGCCCACGAGGACGCGCATCTGACCCGAGGCGCGGGCGGCGTCCTGCACCTCACCGACCGTCGCCGCAGCCGGCAGGACCGGAACAGACGCCCCGGGCAGCTCGCCCAGCGTCCGACGCGTCAGATCCAGTGCACCGATCACCCGGTCACGGTCCGCGGCATCCAGTGCGCCGGTCTGCGCGGAGTGCTCCACGAGGTGACGCAGTGAATCGGCATCGTGCCCACCGGCGGCGGCACGGTCCACCGGTTCCACGCCTGACCAGCGCACCAGCCGGTTCGCCGCCCGGTTCATGGCGATCAGCAACGGTCGCAGCAGCCACGCCAGCCCACGGGCGGGCACGGCGATCAGGCGCACCGCACGCTCCGGGAAGGCGATCGCCCAGGACTTCGGCGCCATCTCGCCGATGACCAGGTGCAGGAAGGTCACGACGAGCAGGGCGAGGATGAAGGAGACAGGGTAGGCCGCGGACGACGGCAGTCCCACCGCCTCGACCAGTGGCTTGATCCACGAGGAGACCGCCGGCTTGGTCACCGCACCGAGGGCGAAGGTCACCGCGGTGATGCCCAGCTGGGCGGCGGCGAGCATGACGGTGAGTTCGTCCATGCCGCGCAGGGCGGCGCGGGCGGTGGGCCGGATGGACGCCTGCTCCTCCAGCCGGTGCCGCTTCGCCCCCAGCAGGGCAAATTCGATCATGACGAAAAAGGCACTTGCCAGTAACAGTGCCAGGGTGACGAGGATGACGGTCACGGTGGTCATCACAGCTCCTCCCCGGGATCGACGGTCTCCACGGACTCCACGGACTCCACGGACTCCACGGACAGGGCCACCTCAGCGGGGACATGGCGCTCCACCGACCGGACCTCGACGACGAGCACACGGACCGGAACCTCGTCCAGGACGTCGCGGGGGTCGGCGGGCAGGGCGATACGCACCACGTCACCGACCTCCGGGAGGTCACCGGTGTGCTCGATGACCAGGCCTGCGAGTGTCTCGGCGTCCGACTCCGGCAGCAGGATCCCCAGCAGGCGGGCGACTTCGTCAAGGTGCTCGTCACCGGGCAGGACGCCGGGCACCTCACCCGGCGTCCAGGCGACGGCGACCTTCTCGTCATGTTCGTCGGTGAGTTCACCGACGATCTCCTCGGCGAGATCCTCGGCGGTGAGGACGCCGGATACACCGCCGTACTCGTCGACGACGCACGCCAGCCGGTCATCACTTTCCACCAGCGCGACGAGGGCGTCCGGCAGGCTCATCGCCTCCGGCAGGACCACCGCATCCCGGACCAGGTCCACGACCGGGGACGCCGGATCCAGCCCTTCGGCCAGGACATCCTCCAGGTGCAGCACTCCGTGGAGGACCTCGGCGTCCCCGGTACCGGAGACCACCGGGTAGCGGGTGTGCTCGACCGCCATACGTGCGCGGGCCCGGGCGACGGAGTCCGTGGCCGACAACTCACCGGTCTTCGACCTCGGCACCATCGCATGCTCGACCGTGCGCTCCGGGAAGTCCAGGATGCGCTCGACGACGCCGGAGACGTCGGCGGGGAGGTCGCCGGAGGTGCGGGCGTCCGCCACGATGCGTTCCAGCTCCCGTGGGGAGGCTGTCGAGTCGACGTCTTCCACCGGGGTGACGCCGACCATCCTCAGCAGGAAATTGGACGACCAGTCGAAGAAGGCGATGAGCGGGCCGAAGATCTTCAGGTACAAGGAGGTCGACCGGGCCAGGCCCAGCGCGAGAGGTTCGGGGGCCGCGATGGCCAGGTTCTTCGGGTAGAGCTCGGCGGCGATCATCTGCACGACTGTGGCGACCAGGAGGACCAGCAGCGCGATCGTCGCCGCGGAGACCCCGGTGAGTTCGGCGACCACGCCGCCGATCAACGGTTCGGCGAGTTCACCGACGAGCAGGCCGGTGACGGTGATTCCCAGCTGCGCGCCGGAGAGCATGAAGCTGGTGCGCCGGGTGACGGTCAGGGCACGTGCGGCCCTGCGGTCCCCGGCGTCCGCCCGGGCGGCGAGGCGCGACCGGTCGACGGACATGTAGGCGAATTCCTGGGCGACAAACCAGGCATTCAGTGCGATGAGAATGAGAACGGCGAGGACGCCGGCGGTGAGTGCCGCGACTGCGGTGGCGGTACTCACCTGGGTTCACCATCGTCCATGGTGGACGATCAACTCCTTGTGTAGGCGACGGTAGCGGTGAACGAAGTTTACACGATCTCTCCGCGTAACCTCGGATGCCATGAGCGAACCTGCGTACCCCGACATCTACCGCGCCGCCGACACCCGCTACACGGGCACCGACGAACACCCCGCTGTGCCCTACCGGCGCAGCGGTGTCTCCGGTCTGAAGCTGCCGGCGATCACGCTGGGCCTGTGGCACAACTTCGGTTCCGACCGGCCACTGCAGAATCAGCGGGAGATCCTGCGCCGCGCCTTCGACCGCGGTGTCACCCACTTCGACCTGGCCAACAACTACGGACCCGTCCCGGGGGCCGCGGAGGAGAACTTCGGGCGGATCATGGCGTCCGACTTCCGGCCTTACCGCGATGAACTGCTGATCTCCTCCAAGGCCGGCTGGTACATGCAGGACGGACCCTACGGTTTCGGCGGTTCGCGGAAGTACCTCGTGGCCAGCTGCGACGCCTCGCTGAAGCGGATGGGCCTGGACTACGTCGACATCTTCTACCACCACCGGCCGGACCCGGAGACCCCGGTCGAGGAAACCGTCGCCGCCCTGGACCACATCGTGCGGTCCGGCCGGGCCCTCTACGTCGGCATCAGTTCCTACTCCCCCGAGCTCACCCGGCACGCCCAGGTGATCGCGAAGGACCTGGGGACGCCGCTGCTCATCCACCAGCCGAGTTACTCCATGTTCAACCGCTGGATCGAGGACGAACTGCTGGAGACCTGCGCTGACCAGGGCATGGGTGTGATCGCCTTCTCCGCGCTGGCGCAGGGGCTGCTCACCGACCGATACCTCGACGGCGTGCCGGAGAGATCCCGGCTGGGGACGCACAAGATGAACTCCGGGTTCCTCGCCGACGACACCCTGCTCGCCGTCAGGGCACTCAACGACATCGCCGCGGGCCGCGGGCAGACGTTGGCCCAGATGGCGATAGCCTGGGTACTGCGCCGCCCGGAAGTCACCAGTGCCCTGATCGGGGCATCCTCTGTGGAACAGCTCGACGATTCCCTGGATGCGCTGAAGAACCTCGACTTCACGGACGCTGAGCTGGCGGAGATCGACCGATACGCCGTCGACCGTGGCATCAACCAGTGGGCGAAAGCGACGGAGTCGACGAGGTAGGTGCGGTATTCGACCGGATGCGGCACTATACGACCATGCGTAGAACCCTTCTGACCCTGACCGTCGCCATCGGCATCGCCGTCGGCACAGTGGCTCCCGCCGTCGCCGGGGACGCGACCTCGTCAGGCGCTGAGCCGAGCAGCGCACCGGGCAGCACGTCGGGTGTTGATCTGCCGGGAATCATCGGCAGCTCCGACCCGATCT
Source organism: Corynebacterium sp. (assembly GCF_022712275.1). Taxonomy (GTDB): domain Bacteria; phylum Actinomycetota; class Actinomycetes; order Mycobacteriales; family Mycobacteriaceae; genus Corynebacterium. The sequence goes on from NZ_JALAGU010000048.1 coordinate 37,605, forward strand.
TCACGGAGGGGCCTCTCGGCTCCCTCTTCACTGACCCCGACTACACCGCGTTCCTTGTCTCCGCGCTGGCTGCCGGTGCCGGCGCGGCCGGCGTGACCTGGGCTGTCCAGCAGCGCCTCATCGCGAACCCGTTGCCCGGCATCATCCCGGACCCGCCCGTCCGACACCGGTGACGACCCGGGCGACAGGTACAGGCCGGTAGGCCTCAGGCCTACCGGCCGAAGTTCCCCACGATCGCGGCATTGAAGGCGTCGACATCGGCCTTGGTCCGCGAGGTGATCAGCAGACCCGAGGTCGCGGCGTCCTCCCCCACGTCGGAGCCGTCATCGACGCACACCTCCTCGTCGACCCAGGTCGCACCGGCATTGACCAGGTCGGTGCGCAAAGTCGGTGACGAAGTGAGGGTGCGCCCCGTCACCACGGCCGCATCCGTGAGAATCCAGGCGCCGTGGCAGATAGCGGCGATCGGCTTGCCCGCCGTCGCTATGCCACGGACCAGCTCGACGGCATGCTCGTCGAGGCGCAGCTGATCGGCGTTGCTCACACCACCAGGCAGGATGAGCCCGCCGAAAGACGCGGCGTCCGCGTCGGCGGTGATCATGTCCGGGGTGAACGCGGTACCGCGTTTACCGGTGATGATGCTGTCCTGAGGCGCGACAATAAGGACGCGGCCGCCAGCCTGTTCCACGGCGTGCTTCGCCCGGCTGACTTCCGTGTCCTCGAAGCCGGTGGTGGCCAGGATCGCGATGGTCCACTTACTGAGATCGCTCATGCCACCTGATGGTACGCCGGGGTCTGGTGATTCCCATCACCAGACTCCCGGGACGTCGCCCCGGACACACCCGGATCGGGGGCCGGGACAGCGGATCAGAAAAGACCGTTGGGGTTCTCGTCGTACGACCAGAGCAGGTTCTTCGTCTGCTGGTAGTGGTCCAGCATCATCAGGTGGGTCTCGCGACCGATACCGGACTTCTTGTACCCGCCGAACGCCGCGTGGGCCGGGTACGAGTGGTAGTTGTTCACCCACACTCGACCGGACTGGATGGCGCGTCCCGCCTGGTATGCGGTGCGACCGTCACGGGCCCAGACGCCGGCACCGAGGCCGTAGTCGGTGTCGTTGGCGATCGCGATGGCGTCGTCGAAGTCCTTGAAGGTGGTGACGGCGAGGACCGGGCCGAAGATCTCCTCCTGGAAGCAGCGCATGTTGTTGCTGCCCTTGAGGACGGTCGGCTCGACGTAGAAGCCGTTCTCCAGGCCCTCGACGGTGCGGACGCTACCGCCGATGAGCACCTCGGCACCTTCCTCGGGGCCGGACCTGAGGTAACTGGAGATCTTGTCCAGCTGCTCCAGCGACGCCTGGGCACCGATCATGGTGTCCGGGTCCAGCGGGTTACCGACCTTGACCTGGCGGACGCGATCGACGGCGAGCTCGAGGAACTCGTCGGCGATGCTCTCCTGGACCAGCGCACGGGACGGGCAGGTGCAGACCTCACCCTGGTTGAGGGCGAACATCGAGAAGCCTTCGAGGGTCTTCTGACGGAAGGAGTCGTCGGCGTCCATGACGTCACCGAAGAAGATGTTCGGCGACTTTCCACCGAGCTCCAGGGTGACCGGGATGAGCTTCTCGGCGACGGCCTTGTTGATGATCTTTCCGACCTCGGTGGAACCGGTGAAGGCGATCTTGGCGATGCGGTCGGAGGCGGTGAGCGCCGCGCCCGCCTCCTCGCCGAGGCCGTTGACGATGTTGAGGACGCCGTCCGGCAGCAGGTCGGCGATGAGCTCGGCGACCACGAGGATGGATGCCGGGGTCTGCTCGGCCGGCTTGAGGACGATAGCGTTACCGGCGGCCAGGGCCGGGCAGATCTTCCACGCCGCCATGAGGATCGGGAAGTTCCAGGGGATGATCTGGGCGACGACCCCCAGCGGCTCGTGGAAGTGGTAGGCGACGGTGTTCTCATCGATCTGCGAGAGGTGCCCCTCCTGGGCACGGAGCGCCCCGGCATAGTACCGGAAATGGTCCACGGCCAGGGGCAGGTCAGCGGCGAGGGTCTCACGGACCGGCTTGCCGTTGTCCCAGGTCTCGGCGACGGCGAGCATCTCGAGGTTCTCCTCGAGGACGTCGGCGATCTTCAGCAGGATGCGGGAGCGCTCCTGGACGCTGGTCCTGCCCCAGGCGGGAGCGGCGGCGTGGGCGGCGTCCAGGGCCTTCTCCACGTCAGCGGCCTTCGAGCGGGGAACCTCGCAGAAGACCTTGCCGTCGACGGGGCTGATGTTCTCCATGTACTGGCCGTCAGCGGGCTCGACCCACTGGCCGCCGATGAAGTTTCCGTAGCGGGGCTTGAACGAGATCAGGGATCCCTCGGTGCCGGGTGCTGCGTAGACGTTACTGCCCTGTGCGGTGATGGTCATGAGACTGGCTACCTCCGTAGTGGACCGGGCTTCTCCCGGATCGAATGGTGATGGATTGCGTGAACCAACCTATCGGGACCAGGATGTGATGGCGACCACTATAAGTTCATATACTCAGCGATATCACACAGGCTCACCTATCACCGCAGGACGCCACCCCTTAACTGTCAAGTTGGCAAAAGAACACCCCCGGAAGACCATCCCGCGACGGGGGTGGCAACCGGGGGTGAATCAGGGATTGCGCGGGCGATACCTAGACAGTTTTCCGCCGACCGCGGATGAGGTGGTCCAGGCTGTACCGGCCACCGGCCACCGCGCCGACCAGGGCGACACCTGCGGCAATGACGAGAACCAGCTCATAGCCGCCACCGTCGACGAAGATCGTGCCGGCGTCGGAGTGGACGAACCACCAGGCGCCGATCATGTCGATGACGACGAGCACCGCAACCACCGGAGTGAACAGACCGACGATGAGGAGGATGCCGCCGACGAGCTCGACGGTCGCCGCGAAGATCGCGGACGCGGTGGCCGCCGGGATGTCCATCGACTCAAAGAAGGTCGCGGTTCCGTCGATGGTGTTGGTGAAGAACTTCTGCCAACCGTGGGCCAGGAGGGTCACGCCCAGCGCGACGCGGGCGATGAGGATGACGATGTCAGAGGTGGTACGGGAGAGGGTGTTGCCACCGGCAGCGGAAGGCATGGCGTCCTTTCATAAAGTAAGTAATGATCGCGCACCACACTAGGGCCCAAACTGTTGACGTGTCAACTATGTGTCGGAAGGGTCACACCGGGGAACTTCCACGCACAGCTTTCCGACGCGCACCGTCACCGGCCACGACACCTGCCGCGGCCGACCGTTGTCCCCCCAGATCCGCACGATGTCGGTACTGAAGTTCTGGAACAGATCCGCCCGGCCAGCCTCCTCAGCCTTGCGCACCGCCGACCACGTGCCGATGTACCCGAGGAAGCCTTCCGGGTCGAGGTCCCGGTCGATGCTGAGCTCCGGGGTGTCCAGCTCCTCGAAGGGGAACCCGATGGTGCGGTAGCCCTCGTCGACGTAGCGTCGTTCCGGATCCCAGAACGGGCCGATCTCGTCGTAGTAGAAGCGGCCGAACCGCTCCTGCAGGTCAGCGTCCGCAATGCGCAGCACACCGTAGCTGACCAGGGCGATCACCGCTCCCGGCGCGGCGATACGGCGGGCCTCGGCGTAGAACTCCGGCAGGTTGAACCAGTGCGCCGACTGCGCGGCGGTGACCAGGTCCACCGTGCCGTCGGCCACCGGGAGGTTCTCGGCGCGTCCGACTTCGTAGGTCACATTGGGCTTCGCCGTGGCCGCCCCGATCTGCGACTCACTGGGGTCGAAGGCCAGTACCGTGTCGAAATTGTCCGCGAGCTGGGTGGACAGCTGCCCTGTACCGCAGCCTACGTCCACCGCGGTACCGGTGGAGGGAGCGAGCCCCGCCAGGAAAGCGGAGACCTGCGTCGGATATTCCGGGCGGTAGATGGCGTACTCGGCGCCGCCGGTGAACCAGTTGCTGGGCACGTTCGCGGCACCCGAGGTCTCCGAGGCATTACCGGATGTGCCGCCGGTGGCGGATGAGTCAGTCATGCCGCCAGCGTACCGGTGGCTTCGACGAGGTGAGCACCGCACGCGGTGTCACCGTGCCGACCCAGTCCACCGGCCCTGTCCACCGGCCCTGTCCACAGGGGCTGATTCCACGTCCGGGTCACGCGTAGCCTCGGAACCATGACACACAGTGAGCTGCAGGCAACCTACGATCACATCATCGTCGGCGGCGGCGTGGCCGCTGACAAGGCCGCCCGTGCCATCCACGGGCGCACACCGGACGCCGCCGTCCTCATCCTCACCAGGGATCCCGAGGGCCCCGTGTCCCGACCGGACCTCACCAAGACCCTCTGGCTCGACGAGTCGACCGGCCTCGAAGACATCGACCTGGGCACCGCCGGGGACACCGGCGCCCAGCTGGTCACCGGTGTGACGGTCACCGCAGTCGACCCGTCCGCCCACACCGTCACCACCGACGGTGGGAACACCGTCACCTACGGGACGCTCCTGCTGGCGACCGGTGCGTCCGCCCGCACACTGGAGGACGCCAAGGGTGGCGACGACAGCCGGGTCACCTGCATCCGCAGCGTCAGCGACTACCGTGACCTGCGGAGCAAAGTCTCGGAGGGGACCCGGGTCGCCGTCGTCGGCGGCGGTTACATCGGTTCCGAGATCGCCGTCGCACTCAACGCCATCGGCGCCACCGTGGACGTCTACACCCCGGACGACCGGTTGCTCGGGCACATGTTCCCGGCCTCGGTCACCGACCATCTCGAGGAGGTTTACGCCGACAAAGGTGTCACCGTGCACCACGGGTTCCTCCTCGACCACCTCGACGCCTCCGGCGAGACGCTGAAACTCGTCCCGGAACACGGGGACGCCGCGTACGCCGATCTGGTGGTCATCGGCTTCGGCGCGGTGTTGGAGACCGGCCTCGCCCAGGACGCCGGGCTCACGGTCGAGGACGGTGCCGTCGCCGTCGATGCCTCCCTGCGCACGAGCGACCCCGATATCTTCGCCGCCGGCGACATCATCGGATTCACCGATCCACTGCTCGGGCGTCGTCATGTCGAGCACGTGGACAATGCCGAGCAGTCCGGTGAGATCGCCGGAAAGAACATGGCCGGCGACACGGCCACCTACGACTACACGCCGCTGTTCTTCTCCGACATCTTCGACGACGGCTATGAGGCGGTCGGCACGCTGAGCACGGACCTCGACACCCTCGAGGACTGGAACGACGACCACACCGCCGCCGTCATCTACTACCTGGAGGGCGGGATCGCCCGGGGCGTCCTGCTGTGGAACACCTGGGACAGCGTGCCGAAGGCCCGCGAGGTCATGACCGCCTCCGCCGCCGGGACGCTCACCGGCGAGGATCTGCGCGGCGCCATCCCCGTCGGGTAGGTGGAACCTATTCCGCAGGCAGCTCCGGCAGCTCCGGCAGCGCGGTGCTGTGCAACCACGCCTGCCAGATGCCGTCGAGCGGTTCGGTGCTCACCGAGTCGGCCAGTGCCGTGAACTCGTCGGTTGTCGCCAGGCTGTGCTTCCTGGTCTCCGCCCAGGTGCGCAGAAGAGCCCGGAACGACAGGTCACCGAGGGTGCGTCGGAGCGTCTCGAGAAGCAGCGCACCCCGCTTGTAGACACGGTCGTCGAACAGGTCGGCGGCGCCGGGGTCCAGAAGCTGTAGATCCTGCGGCAGTTCCGCCAGCCGCGCATGGTGGAAGCCGGCGCACTCCGCGATCGACGGCCCGTCCGACTCCTGCGACCAGATCCACTCGGAGAAGCAGGCGAAGCCCTCGTTGAGCCAGATGTCCTCCCAGCGGGCGAGGCCGACACTGTTGCCGAACCACTGGTGGGCGAGCTCGTGCGCGATGAGTCGCTGCTCGGACTCCTCGCAGTGGTTCAGGCCGAAGGTCGTCATGCCCTGTGCCTCCAGCGGAATCTCCAGGTCCTCGTCAACGACGACGACAGTCAGATCCTCCTGCGGGTAGTCGCCGAACCAGTCCTCGAAGACCGCCACCATGTCGGGTACCGGGGAGAAGGCCTCGCGCACGAGGCCGGAGTGGGCAGGCGGGGCGATGAGCCTGGCGGATCCGGCGCCTTGCGGGGCGTGTCCGGTGAGCGACCGTGCCCCGGCACGCACCGCGCCGACGACGACATCGCCCACGGTCGTGAGGCGGAACGCGTACTCCGTGTACTCCCCCACGTGCGCGGCGAGCAGGTACGTCGCGGTCGGGACATGGCTCTCGAAGTGCCAGGCCTTCTTGCGTCCCGCGGAGGTCACGCGACCCGGCACACCGGTCACCGCGACGAAGAACTCCGGGTCACAGGTGAACTCGATGTCGTAGGTGCCTCGGTCGTCGACCCGGTCGTTGCAGGGGAACCACGTGGGCGCACCGCACGGCTGCGAGGCGACGAGCGCACCGTCGGTGAGTTCCTCCCAGCCGACCTCGCCCCAGTGCGACCGGCGCGGCGCCGGCTTGCCGGCGTAGTCGATGACGACGGTCAGCGAGGTTCCCGGCTGCAGAGACGGACCGAAGCGCACATGCAGCGCGTCCTTCCCGTGCTTGAGCTGCTTGTGCACCTTCCCGTCGACACGCACCTTGCCTACGCGCAGCCCGACGAGGTCGAAGCGCAGGTCCCGGGTCTCCTCGAGCACCCGCACGTCGAACTCGGCACGTCCCTCGAGGCGGTTGGTGCGCGGGGTGTAGTCGATGGCGAGCGTCGTATGAGCGACGGAGAACCGCTGGTCACCGGAGTGCGGGAGGTAGGGGTGTGGAGCAGAGGTGTGGGGCATCGGACCGATCCTATGTCGTTGACTGGTAGGCGCGCACCTTCACGGCCTTCCAGGGGCCGATCGGGTTGCCGCTCCACCGGGAGCCGACGGGCACGCCCTCACCGCGCATCACCAGCGAGGCCGGACCGACCGTCGCATGCGCACCGATCGACGCGGCGGGCAGGATCACACTGTGCGGGCCGAGCGTCGCCCCGTCCTCGAGCTCGACACGGTCCATGCTCATGATGCGGTCGTGGAACAGGTGCGTCTGCACCACACAGCCCCGGTTGACGGTGGAACCGTCACCGAGGGTCACCAGATCGGGTTCGGGCAGCCAGTACGAGTCGCACCACACGCCCTTGCCGATGTGCGCACCGAGCGAGCGCAGCCAGACCGCCATCGCGGGCGTCCCTACGGCGGCACGGGCGAACCAGGGTGCGGCGAGCATCTCGGTGAAGGTGTCACTGACCTCGGTGCGCCACACGAAACTCGACCACAACGGCTTCTCCCCGGCCCGGATCGGCCCCACGATCGTCCACTTCGCGACAGTGGTGACCGCTGCAGCGACAGCGCCGGCGGCGAGCATCACGATGCCGGACAGCAGGAGCGTCCACCACGGCCCGACCGAGGACCAGAGCCAGGTGAAGACGCAGAGCACCGCTACACCGAGCAGGCAGGAGACGATCACCGGCACGATGCGGCACAGCTCCCACAAGGTGCGCGCGACCTTCAGCCGCGTCCCGGGGTTGTAGGTGCGCTCGTCGTCACCGGTCTGCGCCGCGCGGCGCAGGCGGGTCGGCGGGGAGCCGAGCCATGACGAACCCGACTTCGACTTGTCCGGGGCAACCGACAGCACGGCGACCAGCGAACGCTTGGCGACCTTGTGCCCGGGGCCGGCCATGCCCGAGTTGCCGAGGAACGCCCGTTTACCGATGCGCACCGGGGCGATCCGCAGCCATCCGCGATGCAGTTCATAGGATGCGACCATCGTGTCGTCGGCGAGGAACGCGCCCTCGTCGATGCGGGTCATCGTCGGCAGCAGCAGGACGGTGGACGCCTCGACGTTCTTCCCGACCCGGGCGCCCAGCATGCGCAGCCACACCGGGGTGAACAGGCTCGAGTAGATCGGGAAAAGGAAGTTGCGGGATGCATCGAGCAGGCGCTCCGTGGTCCACACCTGCCACCCGATGCGGCTGTGCACCGGGAATGTCCCCTCCGTCAGACCGACCGCGCACAGACGGACGAGCACCAGGACGATCCCCGCGTACACGAGGCCGACGGCGAGCACCGCCGGCACCAACCAGACAAGCGAGCCGAGCAACGCCTGCCAGGGGGTGTCTGCACCGGCGATCCCGATCGAGAGGACGGCGGCTCCCGCCGCGAACGCCACGAACGGCTGCAGGGCCAGACCGACCGACGAGACACCGTAGGCGATCTTCCACGCCGACGACTGCGTCGCCTTCTTCTCCGGCCATCTGCCGGCGATGCGCTTCGCACCACCGGTACGCACGGCGGGCGATCCGCTCCACCGCTGGCCCGACTTCACACGGCCGAACACCGCGGAACCGGGCGAGATCTCCGCCCCGTCGTCGATCCGGGTGCCGGGAGCGAGCGTCGACCGGGCGCCGACGGTGACATTGCGTCCGATGCGCACCGGGCCGACGCGCAGCAGGTCACCGTCGATCCAGTACCCGCTGAGGTCGGTCTCGGGCTCGATCGCCGAGTTCCGGCCGATCTCCAGCATCCCGGTGATCGGCGGCAACGTATGCAGTGACACATCGCGCTCGACCTTCGCGCCGAGCATGCGGGCGTACACCGTGATCCACGGTGCCCCGGCAAGACCGACGGCGTCGATCTGGGCCGCGAACTGCTCGGCGAGCCAGAGTCGCATGTGGGTGGCACCGCCACGCGGGTAGTCCCCCGGAACGAGTCCGCCCAGCAGCAGACGGGCCGCGGCCGCAGCGATACCCATGCGACCGAAGGGCGTCGCCACGACGACGATCATGACGATGAGCAGCCACCAGGGCACACTCGGCAGGACGCTGAAGGCGTCGCCGTCGACCGAGGTGAGGATCGTTCCCGCGGTGAGGAGGTAGACGAGCCACCTCACCCCGCCCACGATGAACAGCGGGACGCCGGCGAGCGTCTGCAGCCACTGGGTACGACGCGGTGTCGGAACCGGGCGGTGGTAGGTGTCAGAGGTGGTCTGCGCGTCCGTCGCGGCGACCGCTGCCGCCATCGCCGCCAACCGCGGCACATCGTAGACGTCAGCGACGGCGAACTCGGGCACCCTGGTGCGGATCCGGCTGACGAGCTGGGCGGCGGCGAGGGACCCGCCGCCGAGGTCGAAGAAGTTGGCGTCGGTGCCCGGGACGGGCATGCCGAGGACAGCCTCCCACTGTTCCACCAGCCACTGCTCGGCCTCTGTCCGGGGTGCGTCACCCTCGCCCGTACTGTCGTGTCCCGCGCCGCCGGTCGCCGAGGGCGGCAGCGGCCACGGGAGTGCCGCACGGTCCACCTTGCCGGAGGTCCGCGTGGGCAGTTCCTCGACGACGGCGAGCAACGGCATCACCCCCGCCGCGAGGCGGGAGGCGAGATGTTCGCGGGCCGCGGCGCGGTCGAGGTCACGGTCGCCCTCGACGACGAGGTAGCCGACCAGCAACGGCACCCCCGCCTCACTCTTCCGGACCGCAGCAGTCGCGGCCGTCACACCGGGCAGGTCCTGCAGCGCATTCTCCACCTCGCCGAGTTCGACACGGCGTCCACCGACCTTGACCTGGTCGTCGGCACGACCGACGAAGATCAGGCCGTCCTCCTCGTAGCGCACGAGATCGCCGGAGCGGTAGGCACGCTCCCAGCCGAGGGAGGGCATCGGTGCGTACTTCTCCGCGTCCTTCGCGGGGTCGAGGTAGCGGGCGAGTCCGACGCCGCCGATGATGAGTTCGCCCTGCTCCCCGGGCGCGACCCTCCCGCCTTCGGCGTCGACGACGGCGAGGTCCCAGCCGTCGAGGGGAAGACCGATGCTCACCGGTCCTTTCTCGTCGAGTCGGCAACCGCAGGCGACGACGGTCGCCTCTGTCGGGCCGTAGGTGTTCCACACCTCACGCCCCTCCTCCACCAGGCGCGCGGCAAGTTCGGGCGGGCAGGCCTCGCCACCGAAGATGAGCAGCCGGACGTTCTCGATCGCCTCGGCGGGCCACATCGCGGCCAGCGTCGGTACGGTCGAGACAGCCGTGACGTTCTGGCGGACGAGCCAGCCCGCGAGATCCACTCCGCTGCGTACCAGCGAGCGTGGCGCCGGCACCAGGCACGCGCCGTGCCGCCAGGCGAGCCACATCTCCTCGCAGGACGCATCGAAGGCGACCGAGAGCCCGGCGAGCACCCGGTCACCGGGGCCGAGCGGGTCGTCCTGCAGGAAGAGGTTTGCCTCCGCGTCGACAAATGCCGCGGCCGAGCGGTGTGTGACCGCGACCCCCTTCGGCACGCCGGTGGATCCGGAGGTGAAGATGATCCAGGCGTCGTCATCCGGGGTCGGGTCGTGGGACGCCTCGGCGTCCTGCGTACCCTGCTCGTCCCCGTTCTCACGCGGCACATAGCCGCCGTTACCGACGATGCCGACGGCCTGTGCCTCCCCGAAGACGAGACGGGCCCGCTCATCGGTGTCGTCGACATCGACCGGAACGTAGGCAGCCCGGGCGAGCATCACGGCGAGAATCGAGATGTATAGTTCCTTCGATCCGGAGTCGACGCGGATACCGACCCTGTCCCCCGGTCGCACCCCCGCCGAGCGGAGCACCGCTGCCTTCGCCTCGACGGCGTCGAGCAGTTCGGTGTAGCTCAACGCCCCCGATCCGTCATCGATGGCGGATGCCTCGGGATGGTCCTGTGCTGTCGCCCGGAGAATGTCGATGAGCGTCCGGGGTGGCGCCGCGAGGGCACCGCGAGTCAGGGGAGATTGAGAATCACCGGTGAGTTTCACGACGTCAGTCAAGCACACACAGGTGAACTTCTGATGACGTGCACGGCAACTACAGTTCCAGCCGCGCCCCCGACCACCGCTCACGCAGCCACCGGTCGTGGGAGGCGACGACAACCGCCCCCGGGTACTCCGGAATCGCCTCCTCCAGTGCAGTGACCAGGGACAACGAGAGGTGATTGTCCGGCTCGTCGAGCAGCAGGACCTCCGGTGGATCCGCGAGCAGCACCGCCAGGGCCACCCTGCGCTGCTGGCCGAGGCTGAGTTCCACCAGCGGTCGGTTCTCGTCGCGCGGGTGGATCAGCCCGAACGTGGACAGTGGCACCTCCTCGGCCAGCTCCTCACCGACCAGGTCACGGTAGGCGCGCTCGACTGTGCGGTCGTCGCCGCGGTCGTGCGGGTCCGGCAGGTCGACGTCCTGGGTCAGGTAGCCGGTGCGTACCCCGGTGACCGTGAGAGACCCGGCGTCCGGAGTGAGTTGTCCGGCGAGGACCGAGAGCAGCGTGGACTTCCCCGACCCGTTCGGTCCGGTGACCAGGAGCTTCTCGGTGCCGTTGAGGGTCAGCGATGTCCCCGGGAGGCGTCCTTCCACGGAAATGCAGGACGCCACGACGACCGGCCCCTCGGCAGGTTCACGGGTGGTACCGGCCGATGCCGCCGTGAGACCGGCGAAGGTCAGCTCCTTCGGGGGCTTGCGGACCTGCTCCTCCTCGAGTTTCTCCAGGCGCGAGCGGGAATCGTTGACGCGGCGCGAGACGACCTTCGCGTTGCGGTCGGCGTAGAACTTCTTCGCCAGCTTCCCCTCGGTCCGGGGCGGGGCGCCGACGTGCCCGACGGTGTGGTTGTCGCGCACACCGGCACGCAGGCGCTTCAGTTCCGCCTGCTCATCGCGGTACCGGCGTTCCCAACGAACGCGGACGTCTTCGCGGGCGACCAGATAGTCGCTGTAGTTGCCGGTGTAGCGGGTCACCCCGCCGTCCTGGCCGACCATGCTCGGCGCGGGGTCCAGATCCACGATGCCGGACGCCGCGATGTCCAGGAACGCACGGTCGTGACTGGCGAAGAGTACCGGCCCCTTCCACGCGGAAAGGACGCTGACCAGGTAAGTCGTCGCGGCGTCGTCGAGATGGTTGGTGGGCTCGTCGAGCAGGAGGATGTCCGGCCGGTTGAGCAGCAGCCACGCCAGGGACAGGCGCGCCTGCTGACCTCCGGAGAGTTCCCCGGTGGGGCGGTCGGTCGGGATGTGCGACAGGCCGAGGCCGGCGAGCGTGGCCGAGATCCGGGCGTCGGTCTCCCAGATGTCGAGGCGTTCGGCCAGGTCAATGGCTTTTGTGTAGGCCTGCTCGTCGTAAGGGTCGGCGGCGGACTCCAGGTCACGGGCGACCTGACGCTCGACGGCGACGGCGGACTCCAGAGCCTGCCCGATCGTGTCGGCCGGGGCGAAGGGCGCCTGCTGGTGCAGCAGACCGACGCGGGCCCGGTGACTGCCGGAACCGGTGTCGATGGTCCCGGCGGTCGTTGCACCGCGCGGCAGTGAACCGTGGACGGCGTGCAGCAGGGTGGACTTGCCCGAGCCGTTCTCACCGATCAGACCGATGCGCTGACCTGGGGCGACGGTGAAGCTGAGGTTTGTGAGGATGTGCGTCCCCGCGATCTGGGCAGACAGGCCGTCGATACGCAGGACGGCGTCCGGGGTGGCGGTGTGCGCGGAGGTGTCGGACAACATGGCGGAACTCCCTGAGTGGAGAAAAGGTGTGCCCCGCCGGGCTGTGCTCACCGGCGCCCGGAGCTGTTCGCTCGACGGGGATCCGGGGGCGCCTCAGGCGCGGGACGGTTCAGGGGTTCTACTTCCGCATGGGACTCACGCTAGCAGCGGTTGTCCGCACCGCGCAACGGCAGGTCGGTCGCATGCCTGCTGAGACGGCCTCATGGTGCGTGATGCGGACGTCACTCAGTCGCGCGGCCGCTCAGCCCTCGACGAGTGACCGGAGAGTGTGGAGCGTCTCGGTGATGCCGTAGGTGGCGGCGTCCCGCCGGTCGACTTCCTGGGCGGCGGCGTCCTCCCCGTACTTCTCGACGAAGAATGCCTCACCCTGTTCGGTGAAACGGGTGAACTCGGTGAGGACGGTGGCGTCGTCGCGGCGGTTCACCGGCTCCAGGCGGTAACCCCACACCGTGCCGGACGAGGTGACCTGCCAGGAGAACTCGCGGCCGGGCTCGCAGACCACGACCTCGGACACCGTGCTCCACTCCCGGTCCTCGGTCCGGTTGTGGCCGGTGAACGTCGCTCCGACGCCCCGGGCGGCCGGATCGGTGGCGGCGGCGTCGTTCCACTCCGCGTTGTAGCACTGGGCGCTCCATTCGCCGGTGCGGGTGATGTCGCTGACCAGGTCGAAGACCTCGGCCGGGGACGCGGCGATGGTGATGGAGTCGCTGAGTTCGTATGCCATGGCGTCGAGGGTAGTCGGGGCCTGTCCGGCCGGGCGCTTCCCCGCTACCGTGGACGCCATGACCACCACATCACGCCGTCGGCGACTTACCACCACAGCACTCGCCACCGGCCTTACCGGCGTGCTCGCCGTCACCACCGCCGGAACCGCCGGTGCTGCAGACCTCCCGTCCAGCTCGGAGGTGCAGTCACAGGTCAACGGCGCAGTCGAGGACTCGGTCGAGTACGGCGGCTACGTCGCCGGCAGTGTAGGGGCCTTCTTCCGACTGCCTGTCGACCAGGCCATCTACGGCAGTGCGGCCGCCGGAGCGCTCGCGCTGTGCCTGGTTCTCCCCTCCCCTGACGGCAACTGCGTGATCTGAGAACGAAGAGAACACAGAAGGGCGCCATGTACATCAAGATGATGGACGAGTACCCGGTCGACTGGCCGTTCTGGAACCCGGCTGGCAGCAATCCCGACCTTGACCTGCCCTATCTGCTCTCCGACATGGATGATCCCCTCCCCCACCTTCCGGATGATCTCGCAGCGCAGGTCCGATCCTGGACCAGGCAGTTCGCGGAGAACTATGAGCGGAGCTTCCGGTGGCCGTCGCAGGAGATGGCCCGGGCTCACGAGGAGGAGGGACGCCGCCTCCACGCGGAAGTCACGGCAGCTCTCCCCGTGGACACAGTGGTGCTCGACTACTGGGAGACCGGCTACGCCGACGATGCCGAAGACACCGGTGATTCCTCCGCGGGCACCTTCACACACTGACGTCACCACCCCCTGGCTCCAGGTCGGGTGCCTCAGGGTGGATCAGGCGGCAGGTGTCGAGTCAGCACCCTCACCGGCAGAAAAACGGGCGGTTCAGCTGCCTGTGAGGGGGCAGAGTCGACATCGGGAGACAACGGAGGCGACGGGGGCGACGGGAAGTGACGGGAAGTGACGGGAAGTGACGGGGCAGCGCGGGGACGGGTCTACTCCGCGCCCCCTGTACCGGCCACGTCAGCCGGGTCGACAATGTCCACGTCATCCCCGGCACCACCGGCGGCGAACTGGCTGCGGTACAGGTCCGCATAGGCGCCGTCGAGTTCCAGCAGCTCCTCATGGGAACCCTGCTCCACGATCGCACCGTCGACCATCACGAGGATCCGGTCGGCGTCCCGGATCGTGGACAGCCGGTGCGCGATGACGAATGAGGTCCGGTCCGCCCGGATCGCGTTCATCGCCTTCTGCACCAGAACTTCGGTGCGGGTGTCCACCGACGATGTCGCCTCATCGAGGATCAGCAGCTCAGGGGCACGCAGGAAGGCGCGGGCGATGGTGATCAGCTGCCGCTCTCCGGCAGAGACCGAGCCACCGTCCTGGTCGATGACCGTGTCATAGCCCTCCGGCAGCGCATGGACGAACCGGTCGACATAGGCCGCCTTCGCCGCGTCGATCACTTCCGGGTCCGTGGCCTCCAGCCGGCCGTAGCGGATGTTCTCCATGATCGTGCCCTCGAACAGCACCGCGTCCTGCAGCACCATGCCGGTGCGCGAGCGCAGGTCAGCGCGGGTCATGGCGCGGGTATCCACACCGTCGAGCCGGATGGACCCACCGGTGACCTCGTAGAACCGCATGATGAGGTTCACCAGTGTCGTCTTACCGGCACCGGTCGGACCGACGATCGCGATCGTCTGCCCCGGCTCCACGGTGAGGTCCAGGTCCGTGATCAGGGGCTCGGTGTCCGCCCCGCCGTAGCCGAAGGAGACGTCCCGGAACTCCACCCGGCCCGGCTTCTGACCGGTGGCGAGCTCCGGTGTTTCCGGATCGGTCGGGTCGGCGTCCTCCTCGTCGGCGTCGAGCAGCTCGAAGACACGCTCGGTGGAGGCGAGCCCGGACTGCAGCATCGTCATCATCCCGGCGACCTCCGACAGCGGCTGGTTGAACTCGCGCGAGTAGGTGATGAACGCCGTCGCCGCACCCAGGGTCATCGATCCGCCGGCGACCCGCAGCCCGCCGGCCACCGCGATGACCACGTAGGACAACCAGGTGAGGAACTGCATAAGCGGCATCATCGACCCGGACAGGAACTGCGCCTTCGCGCTCGCCCGGTACATCGACTCATTGCGGCCGGTGAATTCCTCGGCCATCTCCTCCTGCCGACCGTAGGCGACGACGAGGTCGTGCCCGGTGAAGGACTCCTCGACATGACCGTTGACCCGACCGGTCTCACGCCACTGGGAGCCGTACTCCTTCTGCGCCCGACCACCGATCACGCCGACGATCACGGCGGTCAGTGGCAGCACGAGCAGCGACAGCAACGTGAGCTGCCAGGACACGGTGAACATCATGACCAGCACACCGATGATCATCATCACCGAGTACACCAGCTGGCTGATCGCCTGCTGGAGCGCCTGCTGGATGTTGTCGACGTCATTGGTGGTGCGCGAGAGGATGTCGCCACGCTGGCGGGTGTCGTAGTAGTTCAGCGGCAGGTGGTGGATCTTGCGCTCCACCCGCGCGCGCAGCTCGATGACGACCACCACGACCACCCGGTTGAGCACGAACCCCTGCAGCCAGTTGAACACCCCGGCCACGACGTACATGCCCAGCACGATGCCGATGAGCTCACCGAGCCGACCGTAGTCGATCCCGGAACCGGGCTCGCCGCTCCACATCGCCCTGACACCGTCGTAGATGACGTCCACGGCGTAGCCGAGCACCTTCGGCGCCCACACCGACAGGACCACACACACGGTGAGCAGGAAGAACACCCACGCCATCGCGGCCTTGCGTGCGCCCAGCAGGCCGAGCATGCGCTTCGTCGCCGACCAGAACGACCGGATCTTCTGGGGCTGCTGCATCTCGTCCATTACTCGTCACCTCCGTTCACGGCACCGGTCAACTGCGATTCGACGATCTCCCGGTAGGTGCCGCTGGATTCCAGCAGCTCCTCATGGGTACCGCGGGCGACGATACGGCCGGCCTCCAGCACGAGGATCTGGTCGGCCTCCCGGACGGTCGAGACGCGCTGGGCGACGGTCACCACCGCCGCGTCCGTGGTGCGCGGGGCCAGGGCCTCACGCAACGCCGCATCGGTGCGGACGTCGAGGGCGGAGAAGGAGTCGTCGAAGACGTAGATCTTCGGGGACGCCACGAGGGCGCGCGCGATACACAGGCGCTGGCGCTGACCACCGGAGACGTCCGTTCCTCCCTGGGAGATGGAGGACGCCAGGCCCGTCGCGGCGACCGCGTCCTCTGTACCGTCGGCGTCCTCTCCTTCCCCGGTGGAGCGCTCGGCGACGAAGCGGTCGGCCTGGGCGATGCGCAGGGCGTCCCACAGCTCGTCATCGGTGGCGTCCGGAGCGCCGAAACGCAGGTTGGAGGCCACCGTCCCGGAGAACAGGAAGGCCTTCTGCGGCACCAGGCCGACGCGCTCCACGATCGCGGCACGCGACATCCGGTCAACCGGTGCGCCGTCGAGGAGCACCTGACCGGCGGTCGGCTCCAGCAGCCGCGGAACAAGGTTGACCAGGGTTGTCTTGCCCGACCCGGTCGCCCCGATCACCGCGGTGGTCTGGCCGGGACGGACCGTGAAGGAGACGTCGGAGAGCACGGGCTTGTCCGCACCCGGGTAGGTGAAGGAGACATTGCGGAACTCCAGCTCGCCGCGCAGTTCCCCGGGATCCTGCGCCGTGGCCGGCTCCGCCACGGTCGGCTCATGGCCCAGGACCTTGCTGATACGCCCGGCGCAGACGATGGCGCGCGGCAGCATCATCGCCATGAACGCGCCCATCATCACCGCCATGAGTATCTGCAGCAGATACTGCATGAACGCGGTCAGCGACCCGACCTCCATATTGCCGTCGCCGACGCGGTGCCCGCCGAACCACAGCACCGCCGCGGTCGCGACGTGCAGCAGGATCATGATCACCGGGAACATCAGCACGAAGACCTGGCCGACCTTCTCGGAGACGCGGCCGATGTCCAGGTTCGCGTCCCGGAACCGGTCGGTCTCGTGCTTCTCGCGGACGAAGGCGCGGACGACACGGATGCCGGTGATCTGTTCACGCAGGACCCCGTTGATCCGGTCGACCTTGTCCTGCATGACCTTGAACAGCGGCACCAGCTGGGCGATGAGCAGGGCCACGACGGCGAGCAGCACCGGCACGGAGACCCACACCAGCCACGACAGGGCGGCGTCCTCCCGCAGGGCCATGACGATGCCGCCGATACACATGATCGGCATGGTGACCATGAAACTCAGTGCCATCGAGGTGACCTGCTGGACCTGCTGGACGTCATTGGTACCGCGGGTGATCAGCGTCGGCACACCGAATTCGCCCATGTCACGGGCGGAGAACCGGTCGACACTGCGGTAGACGTCCCGCCGGATGTCGCGTCCGATCCCCATCGCCACACGGGCTGCGCACCAGGTCGCGCCGACGGCGGCGATGACCTGACCGAAGGCGACGGCGAGCATGACACCACCGGTGGACCAGATGTAGCCGATGTCTCCGGTGGAGACACCCTTGTCGATGATCCGCCCGTTGAGATTGGGTAGGTAGAGGGTGGCCAGGGCGGAGATGCCCTGGAGGATGAGGACCGCGGTCAGCAGTCCCAGATAGGGCCGCGAGTAGGCGCGGAGAAGGCGTAGCAGCTGCACATCTTCGAGCATAGAGGCGGGACCTGACAGGTAGGACACGGTAACGGGCGGCAGCTACGCATCACCGCAGGTCAGAGACTCCAACTGTCGTCTGGTAATCTTCGCGTGCCTGCGCACCTCCCGTCACCGCCCAGTCACCACACCAGTCACCGCACCAGTCACCGCACCAGTCACTGAGGAACCCCATGGCCCCGTCCGCACAGTCCCGTCACCGCACCGCGTCCCGCACCCCGCGCTCCGTCCGCATCGCCGCCGCCGTCGTCGCCGCAGCCCTGCCCGTCACCGCGGTCGCGGTCAGCCTCGACGGTGGGACGCCGGGCGCCACGGCGTCCCCTGCCCCGGCCGCCCCGGCGACCGGCCCTGCCGTGATCAACGACGCCTTCCCCACCCGCGACGCCGCGGACGCCGACACCTACGTCCCCTCCGACGAGTCGGTCTGGCGCGACGCGGTCTACGACGATGCCGGCAACCGCCTGCCCAATGTCGAGGAACTCAAGGTCCACTCCCCCGCCATGGACCGCGACATCCCGGTCGTGACGATCCGGGCGAAGGAGGACGCCGCCAACGCCCCGACGATCTACCTGCTCAACGGCGCCGACGGCGGATCCGGCAAGGCGAACTGGCTGTCCCAGACCACGGCGATCGACTTCTACGGCAACCGGATCGGTAACGTCAACGTGGTCATCCCGATGTCCGGCGGCTTCTCCTACTACACCGACTGGCAGCAGGAGTCCGTGCTCGACGGCGACGGCAACGGCAACGGCGGCGTCCAGAAGTGGGAGACCTTCCTCACCTCGGAGCTTCCCGGCGCGATGGAGCAGGGCCACCTCGGGACCAGCAGCGACAAGCGGGCGATCGTCGGCATGTCGATGACCGGGTCGACGTCCCTGGTCTACGCCGAGCACAACCCCGGCATGTACGACGCGGTCGGCTCCTACTCCGGCTGCCCGGCGACCAGTGGTGCCGGCGCGACGGCGGTGGACGCCACGCTGGCCATGAAGGGCACCGGTGTCACCTACGAGCAGATGTGGGGTGACCGCAACAGTGCGACCGCCCGCTACAACGACGCACAGGTCAACGTCGCCGAACTGGGTGATCAGCAGAACATCTACGTCTCCTCCGGTACCGGACTGCTCGGTGAGCACGACGTGTGGTCCTCCCCCGACGTGAACCGGAACCTCATCAACGAGTCGACTGTCGCCGGTCAGGGTGGCCCGATCGAAGCAGTGACCAACGGCTGCACCCATATGTTCAAGGCGGCGGCGGACAAGGCGGGCGTCTCCGACAACATCACCTGGAACTTCCACAACACCGGCACCCACCAGTGGGCCTACTGGCGCGAGGACATGTACCAGTCCTGGCCCACCCTCTCCGCCGGCCTGTTCGGCCCGGAGTCTGTCGCGGATGCCCAGGCGGTCGGAGACCAGGCGTACGACGACTACCACGCCTCGCTCTGATCAGGAGTTGATCAGTCGCCGATTCTCTCCAGGACCACGGATTCCCGGGGTTCCGGTTCTTCACCGGTGACCGTCCAGGCGTCCTCGAGGGACGCCAGTGCCCGGTCGAACCGGGCGGGATCGTCAGTGTGCAGCGAGAACAGGGGCTGCCCGGCGCGGACCCGCTCGCCCACCACAGTGTGCAGCTCGATACCCGCCCCGGCCTGCACCGGGTCCTCCTTGCGCGCCCGGCCCGCCCCGAGTCGCCAGGACGCCACCCCGAATGCCAGTGCATCGGTGTGAGTCAGCCACCCGTCCCGGTCAGCAGTGACCTCGTGGGTGTGCGTGGCGGTGGGCAGGTCGGCGTCCGGATCCCCGCCCTGGGCGGTGACCATGGCCCGCCAGGAGTCCATGGCCCGACCGTCACACAGTGCGTCGGCCGGGTCAGCGTCCACGCGCACGGCAGTGAGCATCTCCCGCGCCAGCGCCACGGTCAGCTCCACCACATCCTCCGGCCCACCACCGGCGAGCACCTCGACGGCCTCACGGACCTCCAGGGCATTGCCGACGGTGCGGCCCAGCGGCCGGCACATGTCGGTGAGCAGCGCGGTGGTCGTGACCCCGGCGTCCTGCCCGATCTCCACCATCGTGGAGGCGAGCAGGCGGGCGCTCTCCCGATCCTTCATGAACGCACCGGAGCCGACCTTCACATCGAGGACCAGCGCGCCGGTGCCCTCGGCGATCTTCTTGCTCATGACCGAGGACGCGATGAGCGGGATGCAGTCGACGGTGCCGGTGACGTCGCGCAGGGCGTAGAGCCGTCGGTCAGCCGGGGCGAGGTCCTCCCCCGCCGCGCAGACCACGCCGCCGACATCACGCATGATCTCCCGCATCTGTTGTGTGCTGATCTGCGCCTGCCAGCCCGGGATCGACTCCAGCTTGTCGAGGGTGCCGCCGGTATGACCGAGGCCGCGCCCGGACAGCTGCGGTACCGCCACCCCGTAGGACGCCACGAGCGGCGTGAGCGCGAGGGTGATCTTGTCGCCGACGCCACCGGTGGAGTGCTTGTCTGCGGTGGGCTTACCCAGGTCATCGAAATTCAGCCGGGTGCCGGAGTTCACCATGGCGGTGGTCCAGCGGGCGGTCTCCGCCCGGTCCAGGCCGTTGAGGTAGACCGCCATGGCCAGTGCCGCCATCTGCTCCTCGGCCACGACGCCACGGGTGTACGCGTCGATGACCCAGTCGATCTGCGCGTCGGTGAGCCGGCGGCAGTCACGCTTGGCGGCGATGATGTCGACGGCGTCGAAGGGATCTACATGCTGGTCAGGGTCAGTCATGCCACGATGGTGCCATGCCTGCGCCTTCGTCTGCTCCTTCCGACGCCACACTGCTGGACCTCGCCCGCGATGCCGCCACCCGCGCCTATGCCCCGTACTCGCATTTCAGTGTGGGGGCCGCACTGCTGCTGTCCGACGGCACGGTGGTGACCGGGTGCAATGTGGAGAACGCCTCCTACGGGCTGGCCATGTGCGCGGAGCGGGTGGCTGTGGGCCGGGCAGTGGCGGACGGACTGCCGGGTGCGGGTGCTGCCGATGCCACGATCGAGGTCGCCGCGGTGGTGGGCCCCGGGGCGGCGCCGTGCTTCCCCTGCGGGGCGTGCCGGCAGGTACTCCACGAGTTCGGGTGCGTGCGGGTGGTGGTGGAGGGTGAGGACGCCGCGCCTCACTCGCTATCCTTCGCTGAGCTGCTGCCCCACGCCTTCGGGCCCGATGATCTGTGACACCGTCCTTCCCCTCCACCTGACGCCATCCACGTCGTTCCAGCGCCATCCGGCCGGGACGATCTGGACCTGGAATCGACACAGCCCGATGGCGCCCGGCTCCACCGGACGGCGCAGTTTCCTCCACCCCGGTGCCCTGACAAGGTGTGGGGGGATTAGCCACCCGCGTCGCTTTAATGTCGGTGCCGAGGCGACTAGATTCGTCACTTCAGTCACACCACGTATCCCACGCACCCAACGGAAGTCTTCGCTCGTCAGATGGCCCAGAAAACGCCGCCCGTCATCGTCCTGTCCGCCCAGGTCAGCGCACCGCCGGCACCCCGGTGGACACCGCCGCCGACCGCCGAGGTGAAGGACGAGACGACCCCCACCCCTGCCATCGTGCTGGCAGCGCCGACCGGCGCACCACTGCCTCCGGGGGTGACGCCGCCTGCCTCGGCGTCCGAGGTGGCCACCGAGGAGACGGCAGAGGACGCCAGGGACGCAGCGGACGCAGCGGACGCCGACGCCTCTGACCCCTCCGACGCGCCGACGGTCTTCTTCGCGATCCAGCAGGCCACGGTCCCCGGGGCCCCGGTCGCCCCGGTGTTCGCCGGTGAGTCTTCCGCGGAGTCGGACGAAGCGGACAAGGCAGACGAGACGGACGAGGCAGACGATGCCGCGGACGCCGACAATCAGCCGACGGAACACTTCGCTGCCCAGCCTTCTGCCCAGCCTTCTGCCCAGCCTTCTGCCCAGGAACCGGCCCAGGAACCGGCCCCCGCCATCGGGCACGCCCCGTCGAGCATGTGGCCCGCGCAGAAGCCGGCGGCCGCAGCCGCAGAGGCAACCGAAGCAGAGCAGACCGGGGACGAGTACGCCTCCCAGGCCGAGCCCGCCTACACCGCCGAGGACCCGGCACCGGTCAAGCCGCTGAAGCCGGGCCGCATCCGCCGCGTCCCCGGTCTCGACGGACTGCGCGGCATCGCCGTGCTCGCCGTGGTCATCTACCACTTCTTCGGCGACGTCCTGCCCGGCGGCTTCCTCGGTGTGGACATCTTCTTCGTCCTCTCCGGCTTCCTCATCACCGCCCTGCTCGTCCGCGAACTCGGCGCGACCGGCCGGATCAGTCTCAAGGAGTTCTGGCGCAGGCGTGCCAGGCGCATCATCCCCGCGTCCGTCACCGTCCTCGTCGTCGCCACCGCCGTCGCCGGGTTCATCGGCGGAGATGTGCAGGTCGGGCTGGTCCCGCAGTTCCTCGGCTCGCTGTTCTTCGCCAACAACTGGGTGCAGATCTCGCAGTCGCACAGTTACTTCGCGGACACGACGCCGCAGATCTTCATGCACTACTGGTCACTGGCCATTGAGGAGCAGTTCTACGTCCTCTGGCCGCTGATCTTCCTCGGGCTGCTCTGGGTCGCCCGCCGCTTCGGCCGCCGCGATTCCTCCGGTGACCGGACCTTCCGCCTGCCGGCCCTGTTTGCGACGGTCGCGGGCCTCGCCTCGCTGCTGGTGATGATCCTGCTGTACAACCCGGACGAGGATCCGAGCCGCGTCTACTTCGGCACGGACACCCACGCCTTCGGGTTGCTCGCCGGTGTGGTCCTCGCACTGCTGGTCACCACCGCGTCCCCCAGGGCCGTGGACTCCTGGCCGCTGCTCAGTCCGACCGGGGCGTCCGGTGTCCCGACCAAGCGCTCCCGGCTGACCGGTGTCGCCGGGTGGACGCTCGGCTCGCTGGCGTTCCTCGGCCTCATCGCGATGCTTGTCCTGCTGCCGGACACCTCCCCGGTGACCTACCGCGGTGGCCTGTTCGGCGCGTCCCTGCTCACTGTCGCCGTGATGATGACGGTCCTGCGGGACGCCGGCCCCGTCGCCTGGCTGATGCGGATCCGCCCGCTGCGGTACTTCGGCGAACGCTCCTTCAGCCTCTACCTGTGGCACTGGCCGGTCATCGTCTTCCTCGAGGCGAAGATGCAGAAGCCCGGCTCGGACACCCCGGACTGGCTCGTCGGCCTCATCGCCGTGGTCATCAGCCTGGCGCTCTCCGAGGCGTCCTACCGGTTCGTGGAGAACCCGCTCCGCCGTCAGGGCTACCGTCGCGTCGTCGCCGCGATGGGATCGACGAAGCTGCTCATCGTGCCGATCGCCATCCTCGTCATCGCCCTGTTCGCCGGATCCGCGCTGGGTGGGTCACCGTCGAAGTCGGAGCTGGAGCGCCAGCTCGACGAGATCTCCGACCTGCAGGATTCCCCTGCCCCGCCGCCCCCGCCGAATGCGTC
>NZ_JALAGU010000049.1 GCF_022712275.1 Corynebacterium sp.
CCGCCTGCCTGCACCGCCTGCCCGGGGTACGTCACCCGGGGCCCCTCTGCGTCCACCACCAGCTGCAGACCGTCGACCACCTTCTCGGCGAGATTGATCCCCTCAAGTCCCACCTCCGGCCGCACCCCACCGGCGAGGTCGAGTACCTCACCCAGCCGTGTCCCCGCATCGACGGTGTGCAGCCCCGGGCGGTCCACCAGCCCCTGGACCGCGATCACCACCGTCTCGTCTGTGTCCCCTGGACCCCCGGTGCCCCCGTCCCCGTCGTTGTCCATCTCCGGGCGGTCAGCTGACGAGGGTTCCGTCAAACGGGGGGTTCCCGTCAGCTGTCCTGCTCCGGTCGGCGAAAGCCCCGCCACGGCGACCGTTCCCCCGTCGCCACCTCCGCCTCTCAACAGTCCGATAAGCATCCCTCCTCCGAGCGCGACTGCGACAGCCGCGACAATGATGGTCAACGCACGGGCGGACCGGGGACCGATCGCGGTCCGACGCTCGAAACGGACATCGGCCAGCTCATGCCCCGGCACCGGTTGGACCAGGGATTCAATCCTGGCCTTCAACGAGCCGGTGGCACGTCGTGTGCGGCCCTTCAGCTCTCCATTGCGTTCTGCGTCTCCGTCCATGCAAAACAGCCAACCACGGTGGCGCTGCCGCCCGGTCCCCCGGAAACACAAAAGCCCAGGCCCCTGTGGATAACTCGGCCCCTGTGGACAAACTTTTTCCAGGATGCCGCGGGCTCGAGCAGGATGCAGGAAAACCACAGATCAACAGCATTTTCCTGCGGTCTTCCCCGTCCGCTCCGGGCAGCCTCACCCGGCGTCCCCAGGAGAAAAAGGGACGATTCTGAGCACCTGCCCGGCAGATCCCGGAACGTGATGTACCAGGACAACGGTGACACGTCCGGCGGCCACGTGATGACACGTCCGGTGAGTTGCCTGGCCCCGCCGCACCGGTGTCGGGTGCAGTGCCGCAACGCGGTGGTTCGCCGGCACATCCTCGGGCGGGGAGCTGCCTGGAGCTGCGGACGTGTTCCGCAGGCGGACGGGCTCGGGCAGACGGGACTGCCGCACGGGCCTACGAACCGTCACAGCGGCAGACAAGAATGTCGCACCGACCGGCAGACCCCGGCATTCTTGTCTGACATCCGGCACTCTCGTCTGCCGGCAGGGAGCGCAACCACAGTCCACCGGTGAAGAATCTGCCCACCGGTAGGGGTTCCGGCCACGATGCCCTGAGACATCACACTGCAGGGCCCGGAATCGTCCGTGATCCGGCCCGGAGATCAGCCGTGGACGAGGGTGATACCGATGGCCTCGGGGCCGGTGTGGACTATCAGTGCCGGAGAGAGATCGACCACGGAAATCACCACGCAGTCGGGCAGATCGGCGCGCAGTGTCGCACGCAGGTCCTCGGCGATCTCCGGACAGCCTGCCTGGTGGATGTCCAGGTGCATCGGCACCGCAGGCAGCTCGGACAGCGGCACCGGAGCCTCCTTGCGCTTGCGCAGCCGCGACTTGTGGTCGCCGCCGAAGGTGAAGACGCGGGGACGCCCCTCGTCGTGGTTGTCCAACGCAGCGTTATCCGGCGCAGCGTTGTCCTCCCCGGCTCCCTCGGCTGTGGCCTCATCGGTGCCACCGGCGGCGTCGGTGGACTCACCGTCGTCGGTGTCGGCCGGAACACCCCCGGTCTCTGGGGCGTCGGCAACGTCAACGGTCTCCGCTGCGGTACCCGTGGACTCCTCGTCGATGACCGGCGCGGCGTCCTTGCTGTCCTCCACCGGCTCCGGCCCGGGAGCCGGGGTGGCGGCGGTGCGGTAGGCACTCTCGGCGAGGGTGACGAGTCGGGCCATCGCCTTGGACTGGGTACGGGTCTTCGCGGCAAGCTCGATCTTTCCGCCGGCCAGATGCAGGATCGGCTTGATGGCCAGCGCCGTCGACAGGAGCCGCTGTGCGGTGGACAGGCGGCCGCCGCGGGCCATGGCGTCGAGCCGGTGGACGTACAACCAGACCTCTGCGCCGTCGAGGACATGCTGCGCAGCCGCCGTGCACTCGTCCAGCGAACCACCGGCCGCGGAGGCCTGGGCCGCAGCGATCGCCGCCTGGCCCAGCACCATTCCGGCAGAACGGGTGTCCAGCACCTTGACCAGCCCGTTGAAGACACCGGCGGCCTGCGTGGCCGAAGTCCAGGTCGACGACAGTTCCCGCGACAGGTGCAGCGCGACAACTCCCTCGTCACCGCCACGTTCAAGCAGCCGGGCATAGGCCGCGGTCAGTTCCAGTGGGCCGAGGCCGGCCGTCGTGGGCGCGTCCTCCTCGGGCTTCCCGGCATCGTCGGAGTCGCCCGAATCACCGTTGCCGTCAGCGTCGTCAGTGCTCTCGGTGTCATCAGAATCACCGCTGTCCTCGGTGGACGCGGCGTCCTCTGCTCCGGTGTCCGTGGCAGTGTCCGTGGCAGTGTCCGTGGCAGCAACCCCAGTGCCGCTACCGGTCTCAGTCTCATCCCGGTTGCCGTCGGCAGCGTCCGGAGCCTCAGAGGATCCGGAAGGCCCAGAAGGCTCAGAAGGCTCAGAAGGCCCAGCATCCTCAACCGCCGGGCTCTTCGTGGGGATCTTTCCACGGGTGTGGATCTCCAGGACCGTGATGCCGTACTCTTCCGCGAGTGCGGGCGGCAGGCAGGCCGTGGAATCCGTGACCACATGCACCGTCATGCCGCACCACCTGAGGATTCAGGGGTGTCCGGCTCGCCGTCGGTGTCCGTACCCTCGTCAGCGTTGACGATTGCCACCGGCGACGGCATCGACACACCGACGTTCCAGCCCTCAAGGAACCAGCGCGGGTTCTCCCACCAGGGCGTGCCCGAACCAGGAGCCCAGGCGTCCGAGGGACGGGCGACGACCTGCGACCAACGGGTGTTGCCCAGTCCGCCGAGCATCGTGTAGTGCTCCACCGGGATTCCCAGCAGACGGCAGGTCAGGGCGGAGATCGTGCCACCGTGGGCGATGAGGGCGACCGCACCCCGGTCCCAGGCGTCCGAGGCCATCAGCTCGGCGACGACCTCCGCCGCCCGTGCCGAGACCTCCAGGCGGGTCTCCCCACCCGGCGGTGCCCAGCGGGGGTTGAGCCGCCAGTGCGCCCGTGCGCCCGGGAAGCTCGCGTCCACGTCCTCGTGGGCACACCCCGACCACTCTCCCAGGTCGGTCTCCCGAAGCCGCGGGTCCGTCGTGAACCGGCGGGTCTCCGGGAACAGCGCCCCGGCGAGCGCGGCGGCGGTGTCCACCGCGCGCTCCAGGTCGGAGGAGACGACGGTGCCGATCGGCCAGTCGGCCAGCCCCTCGGCGATCCGGGTGGCCTCGGACCGGCCGACGTCACTGAGCGGCGTGTCGAGCTGCCCCTGCATCCGGCCGGCCTTGTTGTACTCGGTCTGGCCATGACGGATCAGCAGGAGACGACGCTCCGGACGCGCTGGTGATCCCGCTGTTGCCGCCATGACAGGTCTCCTGACCTAGATCTCGTCGGCGTCCGGCCCCGGACCGGCCAGCGGCAGCTCGTCGACACTCTGAGCCTGCAGCGGGTCCAGCCGGTCGAGCTCGGCGAGCTCGCTGACGTCGAGGTTCTCCGCCCATGCACCACGGTCGGACTGCTCGATGCCCTCGACATCGACGGTCGGGCAGTCGCGGTAGAGACGGTCGAGTCCGTAGAACTCGCGCTCCTCGCGGCGCTGCACGTGGGCGATGATCGTGCCGTAGTCCAGCAGGACCCACCGGCCGTCACGGTGCCCCTCACGCATGCGCGGCTTGATGCCGGCCTGCTCGGAGAGCTCCGCCTCGATCTCGTCGACGATCGAGTCGACCATGCGCTCGTTGTCTCCGGTGACGAGGACGAAGATGTCCGCCAGCGGCATACGGCCGGTGACGTCGAGAACGGCGATGTCCTCACCGAACTTCTCGACGGCGGCACGGGCGGCGATGCCTGCGTGGTTGATGGCTTCGGAGCTGGCGGTCACGGTCAGTGAGTTCCTTCAGGGTCGGTGCAGGGTCGGTGCAGGGTAGGTAGAGGGTCGGTGCAGAAATATCCGTTGCGTAATTCTACCCGTAGGAGCCGGGTTGTCAGAACCAACCGGGCGGGAACCGGTGCGTCCCCCAGTCCACATCCGGTTCCGCGTCCGGATTCCCCTGCGAGTAGGACGGGTAAACCTCTTCGGTGTTCCGGTACATCCCGGTCTTGGCGATGTACTGCACCACCCCGTCGGGCACCAGGTACCAGACCGGCCACTTCTCGGACGCACGCTCCCGGATGTCCGTCGAGGAGATCGCCATCGCCGGGATGTTCACCAGGCTCAGCCGGTCGGCGTCGACCTGGGCGCGCAGCTGCTCGCCGGCGTCCGCCAGGTCATAGCCGGGGCGGGTCACACCGACGCAGTGCGCAAGGTGGAAGACCTCCTCCCAGTCACGCCAGGTGACGATGCGATCCAGCGCGTCCGCCCCGGTGATGAAGAACAACTCGGCGTCCGGGTGATGCTGCTGGATGTCCTTGAGGGTGTCGACGGTGTACGTCGCCCCGGGCCGGTCGATGTCCACCCGGGAGACGCTGAACCGCGGATTCGAGGCGGTCGCGATGACCGTCATGAGGTAGCGGTGCTCCGCCTCCGAGACGTACCGGTCCTTCTTCTGCCAGGGCTGCCCGGTGGGCACGAAAATGACCAGATCCAGGTCGAAGAGCGCGGCGACCTCACTGGCCGCGACCAGGTGTCCGTTGTGGATCGGGTCGAAGGTTCCGCCCATGACGCCGATGCGCCGCGGCTGGCCGGACCTGCCCTGCCCGATTGTGGGTGTGTTCACGACCACAGAGCCTATCGGACGGCTACGCTGAATCACCATGACGTCCCGCTCCTCACGCTTCTGGCGGCCCGACCAGCACGGTGCCTGGCCCATGATCATCGCCCCCCTCATTGTCGGTGTCGCCTGGTTGTGGACGCTCCGCTCCATCGTCTCCGACGCCGGCGGGCTCGGCTCCGGCTTCCATGCGGGCATCGGCGCCGTACTCACCGCCCTCGCGGTCGGTGTGGCCTGGGTCGTCGGCTACCTGGCCTTCTTCGCCGGTGGGAAGTGGCTGCAGGCACGGTCCTCCGGTAACAGGCGCATCCTGGACGCCGCGAAGACACCGACCCTGGTCTACGGCGCGGTGACGGTGGTCGCCGTGCTCTGCGCGGTCCTGCTGCAGCCGCATCTGCTGTGGTGGGCGGTGATCTTCGTGCCGCTGACCGCCATCGCGCTGATGGAGACCAACCGTGGCACACCCCGCTCGTTCATCGCCGGTGCGGCCGAGACCGTGGCCTCCGCCTTCCTCATCGCCGTGCTGGCGAGCGTGGGCGTCGGTGCGTCCCAGCCGGTCTCCGACGGGGTGACGCTGACCCGCAACCTGTTCACCGCCGAGGTTGTCGACTCCCTGCCGGCGGTCATGTGGTGGTCGCTGGTGTGGCTCGCGCTGTACCAGGTCGGCACGGTGCTCTACGTGAAGACGATGATCCGCAAGAAGGGTGACCGCGCGTGGTGGATCGGCTCGATGGTCTTCCACGCGGTGTCCCTGGTCGTGGTGCTCTGCTCGGTGACCTCCGGGCACATGGGGATCCTGCCGTGGCTGCTGGCCGTAGTGGTCTTCGGCTGGGCACTGTGGCGCTCTTACGCCGTCCCGAAGGACGCCACCTCGGCCGAACCGAAGACCGGGTGGACGCCGAAGAAGGTCGGTGTGACCGAGATCCCGGTCGTGATCGGTGTGACCGTGGCCGGACTGCTCGCCGCCGTGCTCTACGACGGGCCGCTGGTCCTGTTCATCAGCTGATTCACCGGCTGAGCCAGTCCGCGAGGGTGTCGGCGACGTGCCGGTCCCCCGCCGAGGGACCGCCGGCGACGGCGTCCTCGAAGTAGTCGGCATGGACTCCCGCGTCATCGGGATCGGTCAGGGCGAGGAAGGCCGAGCGGACGCTCGTATCACAGACCACGTCATCGGGCACGCAGTAGTCCAGCGAGGGTACGTCACGCGGCACACCGGGGAAGCCCCGGGCACCGGGGAGGTGGTGCAGGGGGTTTCCGAAGGCGAGGACGCCACGCAGGCGTCCCTCCTCCGCCAGATCGCGCTGGACGCCGAGCATCGGCAGTTCACCCTGGGAGTAGCCCACGGTGATGTAGTCCGGCCGGCACCCGGTGGTTGCTTCCCAGTCATCGACCTGGGTCTGCCCGCCGGTGAAGCTGCGGATGACGGAGTCCGTGGTGAGTTGCGCGGACTGGACCAGACCCGCCGGGGTGACGTCTGCGACGGACTTCGGCAGCGGGAAGCGTGCCGGGTAGTGCTCGTCGGTGATGCCGATGATCTGCGTGGTGCCGTCGTCGAGGATCTCCGGGTGCTCGGCGAGGGTGAAAGTGAGGAGGTTGGACACGGGCTCGCCCTCCCAGCCGTTGGAGTACCGCGCCAGCGGTCCGCCCGGGTAGGTGACGTGGTTCTGCTCGCTGCCGCGACCGGCGAGGACGACAGTGGACGGGCAGGTCCCGTCGGCCTGTCCGGTCGCTGTACCCGCTCCCGCGTATGCCGCGGGCACTGCCGTGAGAATTACGGCCAGAGCAGCGGCAACCGACACTCCGGACGCCACGACAGGCTTCACGGTGCTGTTCATGTTCCCCAGGCTACATATATTGCCCGGGCACGCTGCCTATGACCCCTCAGGCTCCACAGTCCTGTGGATCCGGCGACGCGGCTACGGCCGGACCTGGCCCTCGCCGGTGACGATCCACTTGGTGCTCGTCAACTCCGGCAGCCCCATCGGACCACGGGCGTGCAGCTTCTGGGTGGAGATGCCGATCTCGGCACCGAAGCCGAACATCTCACCGTCGGTCCAGGCGGTGGAGGTGTTGACCATGACGGCCGCGGCGTCCACGTTGGCGGTGAAGTACTGGGTGACGCGGATGTCCGTCGCGCCGATCGCTTCCGTGTGACCGGTGGAATACCGGCGGATGTGGTCGGCGGCCGCCTCGACACCGTCGACGATCTTCACGGCGATGTCGAAGGAGCCGTACTCCTCCTCCCAGTCGGCCTCGGTGGCGGCGACGACGCCACCGAGGTCCAGGCCGGAGAGCTCGGCGAGGTCGGCGTGGAGCGTGACCCCGGCGTCCTGCAGCGTGGTGAGGACGTGCTTCTTGTCCTCGGCGGAAAGGCTGGCGTCCAGCAGGACGGTCTCGGTGGCGTTGCACACCGAGCAGCGGCGGGTCTTGCCGTTGACGACCAGACGGGTGGCCTCCTCGACATCGGCGGAGGCGTCGACGTAGAAGTGGCAGTTACCGGTGCCGGTCTCGATGGCCGGCACGGTCGCGCCGGTGACGACGGCGTTGATCAGGCCGGCGCCGCCACGCGGAATGACGATGTCGACCAGGCCGCGGGCGGTGATGAGGTCCTGGACCGAGTCGTGGGTGTCGCACGGCAGCAGCTGCACGGTCTCACGGGGCTGGCCGTGGGCCTCGAGGACATCCTGGAGGATGGCGACGAGAGCGGTGTTGGAGTGCAGGGCGGACTTGGAGCCACGCAGCAGCGGCACATTGCCGGACTTCAGTGCAAGACCGAAAGCGTCGACGGTGACATTGGGGCGGGCCTCGTAGACCATGCCCATCACGCCCAGCGGGACGCGCACCTGGCGCATCTCGAGTCCGTTGGGGCGGCGGGAGCCGCGGACGACATCGCCGACCGGGTCGGGCAGGTCGGCGACCTGACGCAGTCCTCCGGCGATGCCCTCGACCCGCTCGGCGGTGAGCCGGAGGCGGTCGATGAGGGACTCGTCCATACCGCGCTCACGGCCGGCGTCGATGTCCTGCTCGTTGGCGGTGAGGATCTCCGCGCTGCGGGAGACGAGAGCGTCGGCGGCGGCAAGGAGGATCGTGTTCTTCTCGGTGGTCGTCAGCGGTGGACGCTGGGACACCTCGCGGGCCGTGGTGGCCTTGGCGAGGACCTCGGCGCGCTCTGCGGTGCGCTCGGCGGTCAGTCCGGTGGAGTCGGAGGTGATCGTACTGGAGGTGCTCATGGTGCCCCAGCCTACGCGAGGTACCGTCCCCTGTCCCAGGAATTGTTGAACAAATCCAGGGGATCCCCCGGTGAGATCGTCCGGCGGGACGCCTAGCGGGTCGCCCCGTAGTCCCGCGACAGGCGGTTGGCGTAGGTCGACAGATTGTCGACGTGCACCGCCGGACGCTGCGCGAAGTCCGGCAGTTCGGCGCTGGACTTGCCCATGAGGCCGGCCAGGGTCGCGGCGTCGTAGTTCACCTCGCCGCGGCCGATGAGGTAGCCGCCGGGCCCGACGATGTCCACCACCGCACGGGAGGTGAAGTCACCCGTGATCTTGGTGATGCCCACCGGCAGCAGCGAGTTGTGGTGCTCCATGGCCTGGGCCGCACCGCCGTCGATGTGCAGCACACCCTCGGCCTCCGCGGCGTAGAGGATCCAGAACTTCCACGCCGACAGGCGGTCCTCGGCGGGCCAGAAGCAGGTGCCGACCATGGCCTGGTCGAGCGCGGCACCGATGTTCTCGGTGGAGGTCAGCAGCACCGGGATGCCGCCCTGGGACGCCAGGCGCGCGGCCGAGACCTTCGCGCTCATGCCTCCGGTGCCCAGGCGTCCGCCGTCACCGGCGATGACGCCACGCAGGTCACTGTGGGAACGGACCTCGGCGATGAACTTGGCGTCCGGCTCGGCGGGGTTGCGGTCGTAGAGGCCGGCGACATCGGAGAGCAGTACGCAGGCATCCGCGTAGGTCAGGTGGCTCACCAGGGAGGCGAGACGGTCGTTGTCGCCGAAGGTGGCGGAGGAGGTCGTGACGGTGTCATTCTCGTTGACGATCGGGACGATGCCGAGCTGTCTCAGTCGGTCGATGGTCCGCTGGGAGTTTCTCGCACGGTCACGGCGCGATGCATCGGCGACAGTGAGGAGGACCTGGCCGATGGATCTGCCGTAGCGGGCGAAACTGCGCGCCCACTCCTGGGCGAGCAGGACCTGGCCGGCGGACGCGGCGGCCTGCTTGGTGGCGAGGTCGGTAGGACGCTGGCTCAGGCCGAGCGGTCCCATGCCGCAGGCGATGGAGCCGGAGGAGACGACGATGATGTCGGTCCCGCGGTCCATGCGGGCTTCAAGGGCGTCGGCGATGAGGTCGATGCGTTCGGGGCTCACACTCCCTGTCTCATCGGTGAGACTGGAGGAGCCGATCTTCACGACGACACGCTTGGCGTCACGGATCGTCCGTCTCGCGGTCGACCGGTGCCCGTACTCAGGATCGTCGAGCGAGAGGTCGGGGTCAGGGAACTCCTTCGCCGTCGCCGGAATGACCGGACCTGGCTGATGGATGTTATCCGTCCCGAACACAGGGTTCGCGAAGAAGGGGTCGGAAGGGTCAGGCTGCACGTCGGTGTCAGACATGCCCCCTAACTTTACCGTTAACCTTCCCAGCGGTCTCGGGAAGCCTCTTCCCCGTCGCCGAAGTCCAGCTCATCGATAAGACCGCGGCGCGCCTGGGAGGCCCGCTTGCGCTCGACGGCGCTCGCCCGCTCGGTGCGTTCCAGACGCTTGTCGGTGCCGCGTCCCGAAGGCAGCAGATCGACGCCGGCGGCGGTCTGTGGCTCCCACTGGAAGGTCGCCCAGCCGATGGTGACGTCGTCGCCCTCGATCGCCCCTGCCTTGTAGAGCGCCTCCTCCACACCGGCCTTGGCGAAGCGGTCGGCGAGATAGCCGACGGCCTCGTCGTTCTCGAAGTCGGTCTGCCGGATCCAGCGCTCCAGATCGGAGCTCTCGATGATCCAGGCGCCACCGTCGGGACCGGCCTGCGGGTCGGGCTTGACCTCGAAGGAGACCTTGGCGGTGCCCTTGCGACGCTGGTTCTTCGGCGTGATGACCTGCGCGGGGGCGACGTCGACCGGGTGGTCCTTCCGGTGCTGCTCCACGATGTCCATGAGCGCGTACTTCAGCGGCTCCAGACCCTGGTGCGCGACCGTGGAGATCTCGAAGACCGGCCATCCGAACTCCTCTTCGAGTTCGGGACGGATGATCTCGGCCATCTCGCGGGCGTCGGGGATGTCCATCTTGTTGAGGACGATGACACGCGGACGGTCGCGCAGGTCGCCGAGCCCGGCGTCCTCGGACAGCTCGGACTGGTAGTCCGCCAGCTCGTTCTCCAGGGCACGGATATCGTCGACGGGATTGCGCTCGGCCTCCAGCGAGGCGCAGTCGACGATGTGTGCGAGCACGGCGGTGCGCTCGATGTGCCGCAGGAAGTCCAGGCCCAGACCCTTGCCCTGCGACGCCCCGGGGATCAGTCCGGGCACGTCGGCGATGGTGAAGACGCGATGGCCGACATCGACCACACCGAGGTTCGGCTGCAGCGTGGTGAAGGGGTAGTCAGCGATCTTCGGCTTCGCCGCAGACAGAACGCTGACCAGGGAGGACTTACCGGCCGAGGGGAATCCGACGAGTCCGACGTCCGCCATGGACTTCAGCTCGATGGTGATGTCCTTGACCTCACCGGGCTCACCGAGCAGAGCGAAGCCGGGGGCCTTGCGGGCTCGGGAGACCAGCGCCGCGTTGCCGAGGCCACCGTGACCGCCGGCGGCGACGATGATGCGCTGACCCTTGGCGACCATGTCGGCGATGATCTCACCCTTGTCGTCGAGGATGACGGTGCCGGCGGGTACCCGGAGGATCAGGTCCTCGCCACGGGCACCGTTGCGGTGGTCCCCGGCACCGTTGCTGCCTCGCCCTGCCTTGATGTGCGGGTGGAAGTGGAAGTCCAGCAGCGTGTGGACCTGCGGGTCGACCTCGAGGATGATGTCGCCACCGTGTCCCCCGTTGCCGCCGTCCGGACCGCCGAGCGGGATGAACTTCTCGCGGTAGACCGAGGAACAGCCGTTGCCGCCGTCGCCGGCCTGCAGGTGCAGGACGACTCGGTCGACGAAGCGGGTAGACATTGGTGGGATTCCCCTCCAGGTAGAAAGCACAGACCAGACGCAGACGCGTACCGGCTGAGTGTACCCCGCGTTCAGCGGGCGCCCTAGTCCCCGCTCAGCGGTCGGCTGCGGGGCTCAGCTGCCGATCCTGTGCTTCAGGTCGTCGAGGACGTACTCCGCGGCGACGAGCGAGGCGTTGAGGAACCAGGCGTCCATGTCGACGGCGTAGGCGTGGCCGTCCTTGACGACCTCCAGACTGCTCCAGGACACTGAGCCCGTCAGCGACTCCGCACCGCCGTCGAAGGAGTAGAAGAGATAGTCCGCGTCCAGCTGGTCGGTGTTCTCCACGGAGAGATCGTGGTTGGCGGTGTCGGTGAACTGCTGCCCATCGGGACGCGTCAGACTGGCGTCCTCGACCACACTGCCGGACAGGGAACTGGGGCCGGTGAGGATGTACTCGTCGTTGCGGCCTCGGACCAGGGAGACGACGGCGCCACTGCCCCGCTCTTCCGCCCAGTCGGAGGCGTTCTTCTCGTAGGTGGCGAGCAGGCCATCGGCGTCCTCACGCTTACCGACCGCGTCGGCGAGGATCCCGAGGTCTTCTTTCCACAGTTCGGACCCACCGTTGGTGGTGACGACCGTGGTGATCGCCCGGAGCTGGGTGAGCAGTGCTTCGTCGGCGCGGTCGTTGGACAGGATGAGGTCCGGCTCCAGGGTCGCGATCTTCTCGACGTCGGGTTCAGAACGCAGGCCGACCTGTTCGATGGCGTCCAGGTCGTAGGTGTCTCCGAAGCGGTCGTAGATGTAGTCCGGGATACCGCTGGGGTCGCCGTTGGCGGACTTGGCGACACCGAGGCCGACAGGCACGATGCCGAGCAGCAGCAGGTGGTCAAGGTGCCCGGTGTTCAGCGCGACGATGCGGGTGGTCTGGTTCCCACTGTCGGAGGACGCCCCGGTGGCAGCGTCATTGTCTGCGTCATCATCGCCCGAGCAGGCGGCCAGCAGGGTCAGGGCCGCGACACCGACGGTGCCGCCGAGGAACGCACGACGGGTGACGGGACGGTTCATGGCTGACGGCTGTTCACCGTTCGGAAGGGTCGGAAGGGTCGGAAGGGTCGGAAGGGTCGGGAGCGTCGGAAAGGTCGGAAGCGTCATGACCGCGGAAATTACCATAGGCTGCCCTTGCTATCAGCATCGTCGAGGGCCGCGCTGACTTCCTGTCGTGTTGTAGTGCCGACAGGTCGGTCTCAGACGAGGATCCCGACTTCCCGGCACTACTTCCGTATGCGGAGGAGGAAAGACGAGCAAGCGACCTCACACTCCTGCCCCGGAGACGCACGGAACCCCCGCCAGCACGAAGCTGACGGGGGCCTGTGGGACCGACACCACCGGGGCGTCTGGAGATCTCGGAGGACTAGGCCTCGGCGGTCTCGGTCTCCTCGACGATGTTCACCAGTCGACGGTTGCGGCGGGTGCTGAACTGCACCGCGCCGGCCTTGAGGGCGAACAGGGTGTCGTCGCCACCACGGCCGACGTTCTCACCCGGGTGGAACGAGGTTCCACGCTGACGGATCAGGATCTCGCCGGCCTTGACCTGCTGACCACCGAACCGCTTGACACCGAGACGCTTGGACTCGGAATCGCGACCGTTGCTGGAGCTAGCAGCACCCTTCTTGTGTGCCATGTCTTTTCCCTCCTCGGAAAAGTTCGCCGCCGCGTAACGTCGCAGCGGTCGGTGAAGTTACTTGATGCCCGTGACCTTGAGGACGGTCTGCTTCTGACGGTGACCGTAACGGCGCTTGTAACCGGTCTTGTTCCGGTAGTGCATGCCGTTGATCTTCGGCCCCTTGGTCTGCTCGACGATCTCGGCGTTCACGGTCTTGCCCGCGAGGGCGTCGCCGGAGGTGACGTCCGCGCCATCGACGAGGAGAACCGGGGTGAGTGCCACGGCTGCGCCGGACTCTCCCTCGATCTTCTCGACCTTGACGAGGTCACCTTCGGCAACCTTGTACTGCTTGCCGCCGGTCTTGACGATCGCGTACATGGAAGGGCTGCCCCTTTGTTTCTCTACTCGGCTCAGGCAGCTCCCCCACCCTCTGCCGGAGAACCGGAGAGTTCCGAGGAAACGGACTGACTGGACTAACTTGCTTTCACTGCGTTCGACCTCGTGCGGCCGGCACCTGGATCCGTGGATCCGGCGGCCGGAATGTCCCGCGCACCCGTTGAAGGCACACAGCACTGACAGTCGAACAGCGACCGCTCAAGACTACCTGCCCGGACAGGGAAGGACAAAATCCCCCCGCCGTCCGGGTCTGTGTGCCCTAACGACTGCTGCGTACCACCCGACGGCGACCTCGCCGGGACGCCGGTGCACCGCTGGTCACCGGGGTTTCCTGCGACTTCTTCGGTGCCTTCGACCGCGGCGCGGAGACCTCAACCCCAGGCTGAGACTTCTCCACCCGCTCCGGGGAGGACGCCGCCTCCGGGGTCGACCCCGCACCGGCGAAGTCGGCGGGCTGCGGGGCGACGTCCGACCGGGAGCGGCCCCGGGTCCGTCGACGACGACGCGGCGAGGCGTCGAACTCGGCCTTCGCCTCAGCGAAGCTCTGTCCGACGGACGGGGCCTCGGTAGCGGCCTTCGACTCCGCCGTCGGCTCAGACTTCTGCTGGGTCTTCGGCTGGGTCTTCGGCTGGGTCCTCCGCTGCGGCTGCTTCTTCTCATCTGCCTTCTGCTCGGGGGCATGCCCCTCGGCAGGACGCACCACGCGGCGCACCCGGCGACGACCACGACGGTCCGTGCCCGACTCCGGAGCAACCTCCGGGGCGGATGCGGGGGAGGATACGGTCTCCTGCGGCTCATTCGGCACGTAGTCGGCACCGGTGGGCTCGTCCGGATCCTCGATCCCGGCGTGCTGCACCGCCTGTGCGGCGATCGCGGCGACATCACCGGCGGCACGACCGGCACGACCGGCACGACCGGCACTGCCTGCACCACGGGAGCCACGGTCTTCACGGGCACCGCGGTTGTCATGACGCGACTGCTCCGGCTGACCGGTCTCGTTGCGACGCACCACGCGACGGCGTCCACGACGGGAGCCCTGGGACTCCCCGGAGTGCTCCGGTGCGGCCTCGGATTCAGCCTTCGGCTGGGACTTGGTCTCTGCCTTCGACCGGGACTGCTCCGGTGCCTTCTCATCTGCCTGGCCACCGGCGCGCGATCCACGACGGGTCCGTCGGGACCTGCCCTGCGACGGGCCGGACCCGGGGCGCTTCTCCTGCGGATCCCCGGACTCCCGGTTCTCCTCGGATCTCTCCATAGCCGGAACTTCCTGCTGTCCGTTCTTCGCCGGACGGTCGGAGGTGGCGTCCTCGCGGTTCTTCTCGTGCCGCCGCCGCGTCTCCTGCTGGTCGCGGGCCTGACGCTTCTCGGAGCGGTGACCGTGGTCGCGCCGCTCGTGACGGTCGTCCTCCTCCTCGACGTGCTCGACCGGGTCATCGTGGATGATGACGCCTCGTCCCTCGCAGGTCGGGCATTCGGTCGAGAACGTCTCGAGCAGTCCGGTGCCGAGGCGCTTGCGCGTCATCTGCACCAGGCCGAGGCTGGTGACCTCGGAGACCTTGTGACGGGTCCGGTCGCGACCGAGGAATTCGCTGAGACGACGCAGCATGAGGTCGCGGTTCTCCGGCAGGACCATGTCGATGAAGTCGACGACGATCATGCCGCCCATGTCCCGCAGACGCATCTGCCGGACGATCTCCTCGGCGGCCTCGAGGTTGTTGAGGGTGACGGTCTCCTCGAGGTTTCCACCGGAGCCGACGAAGCTGCCGGTGTTCACGTCGATGACGGTCATCGCCTCGGTGCGGTCGATGATGAGGTAGCCGCCGGACGGCAACCAGACCTTGCGGCTGAGCGCCTTGGCGAGCTGCTCGTCGAGCTGACGGTCCTCGAAGACATCGCGTCCACCGTGCTGCTCGGGGTGGTAACGCACCACGCGAGACTCCAGGTCCGGGGCGATCCGGTGGACGTAGTCGCGCACGACCGCCCAGGACTTCTCGCCGTCGACGACGAGTTCGTTGAAGTCCTCGTTGAAGATGTCGCGGATGACCTTGACGAGCATGTTCGGCTCTTCGTACATGGTCACCGGGTGGGAGCCCTTGCGGGCCCGTGCCTTCTCCTCGGCGTCCTGGATATCGAGCCAACGCTGGTGGAGGCGGTTGACGTCCTCGGCGATGAGCTCCTCGGACACACCCTCGGCGGCGGTCCGGATGATCGTGCCGCCGTTGTCCGGGACGACGCGGCCGAGGATCTCCTTGAGACGCTTACGCTCGGACTCGGGCAGCTTGCGGGAGATGCCCTGGGTCTTGCCGCCGGGCACGTACACGAGGTAGCGGCCGGCGAAGCTCAGGCGGTTGGTCAGGCGGGCACCCTTGTGGCCCAGCGGGTCCTTGATCGCCTGGACGAGAACCTGGTCGCCGGGCTTCAGCGCGGCCTCGATGCGACGGGTGCGGGTGTGCAGGTGCTTGTTCCGCCAGTCGACCTCACCGGCGTAGAGGACTGCGTTGCGTCCGGTTCCGATGTCGATGAAGGCGGCCTCCATGCTGGAGAGCACATTCTGGACGCGGCCCAGGTAGATGTTGCCGATGATCGACGTCTGGGTCTCACTGGTGACGAAGTGCTCGACGAGCATCCCGTCCTCGGTGATGCCGACCTGGGTGGTCGTGCCGGGGTGGTCGGAGCGCTCGGAGTCGCGGACGACCATCGAGCGGTCGACGTTCTCACGACGGGCGAGGAACTCGGCCTTGCTGACGACCTTCTTCTTGTCGTGGCCCTGTTCCTGACGCCAGCGCTTCTTCGACTCCAGGCGGGTGGAGCCCCTGAGCTTCACCGGCTCGTCGACGACCTCCGCGCCTTCGGTGAGCACCGGCAGGCCACCGGGGACGCCGTGATCGTCGGCGGGCTCCAGCGGAGCCTCGGGCGCCTCGGACGTCTCGGACGTCTCGGGTGCCTGGTCGGTGGTCTCGGAAGCCTGGGTGACCGGCTCGTTCCGGTTGTCGCCCTGGTTCTGGCGGTCCTGGTCACCGCGGCCGCGGCCACGACCCCGACGGCCGCGACGCTGGCTGCGGTTGCCGGAGGGCTGGGCGGACGCGGTGTCGTCCTCGGAGCTCTCAGCCTGCTCCGCCTTCCCGTCGGTCTTCTCCGTCAACTGCCCGGCGGCGGCCTCGGCGGCGCGGCGCTGTTCAGCCTTGCGGTTGCGCAGAAGTTCGGCGTCCGACGCGGCACTGCGGGAACCGACCCGACGCACGACGCGACGACGCACCGGTCGAGGGCTCTCCGCCTCGGGAGACTGGGCGGTCTCAGAAGTCTCAGAGGCCTCAGTGGCCTCAGTGGCCTCAGCAGCCTCGACAACCTCAGTCTTCGGCTCGGCCGCCTTCCCGCTCTTCGGCCCGGTCTGCTTCGCTCTCTTCTTGGATGCCGTCTGCCTGGGCTTCGCGTCCTCCGGAGCCTCCACCGATCCGGCGATGCGGTCGATGAGATCGTCCACGGTGTCGGCGGAGGATGCGGTGTCGGCGGAGGATGCGGTGTCGGCGGCCGCCTCGGTCTTCGCCGCAGCGGCGGCCTTGCGTCCACGACGCGGCCGACGCGACGTGGTCTTCGTCGCCGGCTTCTCCTCGACGGTCGGTGCAGTGGCCTGCTCGGCGACCGGCTCAGCGGCCTGCTCAGAAACAGCCGGGGCGGACGATTCCCCGTCCTTCGGAGTGGTCTTCTTTGCCGCCGACTTCTTCGCCGTGGTCTTCTTCGCGGGAGACTTCCGGGCGCTCGTCTTCCCGGGCTCGGCCGTTGTGACGTCAGCCTGTTGTGCCGCGCCCTGAGCGACGGCGTGCTGCGTCGACTCCTCCTTCACAGCGGTGTCCTGCGTGGGCTCGACCTTCTTCGGCGTCGCCTTCTTGGCGGTGGTCTTGCGGGTGCGTTTGGCCGGAGTCTTCTTCGCGGTCGCAGCCCGCGTGTCCGGTTTCTTCGCCGCAGCTTTCTCTGCGCTCTTCTCCGCAGCCGCAGCCTCGACCGGGGCGTCCTCGGCGGAGGCCTCCTCGGCTGCGGCCTTCTTGGCCGGAGCCTTCTTCGCGGTGGTCTTCTTTGCAGCGGCCTTTTTAGGCGCAGCCTTGCGGGTCCGCTTCGCCGGAGTCTTCTTCCCGGCCTCCGCCGGGGCACCGGCAGCTGTCAGGGCGGTAAGAAGCTCCCCGACCTGGGCCTTCGGCAGAGTCGAGGTGGCACGCTTGCCCTCGATCCCCTGCGCGGTGAGCACCTGCACCAGTTCGGCGCTGGGCACGTCGAGGGCCTTGGCCAGCGCGTGGACGCGGACCTTCTCCCCCATGTCTTCGATTGTGATTCCCGCGGCTGATGCCGCAAGTTCCTGGCTGGTTTTAGCCACTGTTCTCCTTGTACGGGCGCGGCGTCCATCAATTCGGCGGGCGCATGTCGCTGCCTCTCACCGAGCGTCGGTCGTTCGTGGGCCGGGACGCCGCAATATTGATGTCTGGAAGCTCTTCTCGGAGGTGCGCACTCCGGTTCATCGGCTCTGTGTTGCCTGACAGGTGCTGCACGTCCATCGACCATTCTGTCACAACACCCGGCAAGACCTTTGTTGCACACGGCATCGGCTACCTCACACCGTGATTTTCTTCTCCGGACCATCGGCCATTCACAGTCTCCGGATACCCTGGAGCAATGTCCTCAGCCATCTCTCTCCGTGTCGGGCTCTCCGCACTGACCACGATCGTCGCCGGACTCTCCGCCTCCCCTCTGGCTGACATCGCCGTCACCTGGACGTTCCTCGCCCTCATGCTGATCGGCTGGGCACTGCTGACCGTCCGCAACCGGCGCCGCGGCTTCCGTCTCAACGACCACGCCCCGATGACACCGGATGCCGAAATGCCTCACCGCAGCGCCTTCGATACGTGGGCGCCGATGGTCACCGTGACACTGGTGTACGCCGCCCTGACCTTCGGCCGGACCATCGAGGACGACGTGCTCGGGTGGATCTGGGCAGGTGTCGTCACCGTCGGCACCGGCTGTGCGCTCATATGGTGGACGCTGACCACCGACCGCACCAGGAACATCCCGGTCCCCACCGGCCACGGCGTCCGGACGATGAGCCGACTGCTCCTCAGCCTCAACGCCGTCCCCTCCGGACGTCAGGTCAACCGCAGCGCACTCATTCACGAGGCGGAGGCCATGGGGATGAGCGCCGACGAGGTCTCGGAGACCATCGCCGACCTCGCTGCCCGGGACAAACTCGTCGTTGTCACTGAGCGGGAGCGGTCCGGTGAACGGGTCGACTGGATCAGCCTTAGCGGGACCGGCGCGGCTGACGCAGCCGACCCTGCGCGCCCGGCGACCTGAAAGAAGCCTGTCCAGACAGAATTCTGCCACCCCTCAGGACGCCGGGAGACCCGGACAGTGACCTGAGGGGTGGCAGATCTCGCGACCACGAGGGTCGGAAGGGCAACGCTACTTGGCGAGCTCCGGGAACCAGATCCCGATCTCGCGCTCGGCGGAGAGCACGGAGTCCGAACCGTGGACGACATTTTCACCGACGGAGAGGGCGAAGTCGCCGCGAATGGTGCCGGGGGTGGCGGCGGACACCGGGTCGGTACCGCCGGCGATCTGACGCCAGGCCTCGATGGCGCGCTCGCCCTCAACGACACCCGCGATCAGCGGAGAGGAGGTGACGAACTCGACGAGACCCTCGTAGAAGGGCTTGCCCTCGTGCTCGGCGTAGTGCTTCTCAGCGGTGGCGCGGTCGGTCAGTCGCAGGTCGAGGGCGGCCAGGGTCAGGCCCTTGCGCTCGATGCGGGCGATGATCTCGCCGACGAGTCCGCGCTGGACCCCGTCCGGCTTGATGAGGATGAGAGTGCGTTCAGTCATGCCGGACAGGGTACCGGACGTCCCTGAAACTCCCGTATCATGGGTGCCCGATGGTGTGCCGAGGGGGCGCAGGGGAACAGAGACCGTAGAGGGCGGGGTCATCAATGTACTGGGGTGGGGAGATCGACAAGATTGTGGCGTCCGCGTGGGAGGAGCCCGAAGCGCTGCGCACTACTGCGCGTCCTGTGCCGGTGGCCCTTCCCGGGGAGTCACCACCGGACGAGAGATACACGCAGGTCAACGGCCTGTGGGTACCGGTCAGTTCAGTGCGTACGGACAAGGATGTCGCCCGTGGGGCCGGTCAACATCCCCGCGGACACGCGTTCCACCTCGACGCACTGACCCGTTCCCGGATACAGGCCGACCGACATCCGGGATGGACGCTGTCGGCCTGGTCAGCCGCCGATGCATGGGGCCTGCCCTGGTTCTGCGATGACGCCGACACCTGCATGATCGGCGACACCACACCACGCACCGCCAGAAATGTCGACGACTGCACGGTCAGGCGCCGGACGCCGTCTCTGAAAAATGTCCCCGATATGCAGATCGACACGTTGACCCCGGACCTGCGGGTAACTCCTCCGGTCCTGACTCTGATCCACTGTCTCCAGTCAGTCTGGCGGGGAGACCACCGGTGGTTCCCGATCCAGGGAACGGGGCTGACTGACTGTGGCGTCCAGATGGTCCAGACCGTCGACGCTTTCTGCGCGCTTTTCGATCTCTCCCCCACTGTCCTGCCGGATGCCTGCCGCGACCAGTTCTCGGCGCGGACGCTGAAGCGGATTGTGTCCGTCGCCGACAAGGGGACAGATTCCCCCATGGAGACCGTGATGCGGCTGAAGGTACGGCGGATGCTCCGGATCCTGAATGCGCGGGGCACGATACCGTCACTGCCTGCGGTGGTCCCGCAACTGGTCGTCCATGCTGACGGGTCGGCGTCCGACCCGGTCCACGGCGGGACGCCAGGGATAGGTCGCATTGTCGCCCGACTGGACCTGGGGATCACCGAGTACCGGCTGGGATTGCAGTATGACGGGTCGGGGCATCTGGCGAGATCTCAGCGGGACCGAGATTCCCGGATCACCGCCGAACTGGGGAACCTCGGGTGGTACTCGCTCCGGCTGACCTACGGTCATCTCAATGACGACGAACTGCTGTGGAAGACCGTCGCTGATGCGTTGAAGCTCTGCCTGTCACGGCTGTGACCGACTGCGACCGACTGGTGGCAGATTGTGCAGTCACATTGTGCATTCTCACCGGCATCAACCACCGGTAAACCCGCAGTTCAAAGACATTTCCGTAGTCTGTAGTGCACACTACAGCATGCATAATGTTTGACCTGGGGGGTCAGGGCCGGAGGTCGGGGCCAGCCCCTGGAGCCGGACCGGGAAAGCTCGTGCCCGGGATCGGTCCCCGGGCCGGATACCTACACAGCGGCGGCGACGGCCTTGCCGAGCTCGACGACGGCAGCATTCTGCGCGTCACCCGGGGTGAACCGGAAGTCCGGGAAGACCTCGGCGAAGGGCAGCTTGAGGTCCTCACCGGTGAGCTTCATGCCCAGGAAGGTGACGATGGTGTGCCAGTGCTCCAGGGCGGAGGATGCCCCGGTGGAGCCCCAGCCGATGAAGCCGACGGGCTTCTCGGTCCACTCGACGAAGAGGGAGTCCACGGCATTCTTCATGACACCCGGGACGGAACCGTTGTACTCGCCGGTGGCGAAGATGA
The DNA here is from genome assembly GCF_022712275.1 of Corynebacterium sp. Lineage (GTDB taxonomy): Bacteria > Actinomycetota > Actinomycetes > Mycobacteriales > Mycobacteriaceae > Corynebacterium. The sequence continues at coordinate 20,616 of NZ_JALAGU010000049.1, forward strand.
AGCCGTCGAAGCCGGCGATCTTCTCGGACCAGGCGGCCAGCTCCGGCTCCTCGTAGGCCCCCTGGTGCATGCGCGGCGGGGTGGCGGAGGTGAACTTGCCCAGCTCCTGGGCGGCGAGGTCGATGACCTCGAAGGTGGCGTCGATACCGGCGGCAGCGAGGGTCTGCTGCGCCCAGTCGGCGATCTTGATGGAGTTGCGGCCTTCGCGGACGGTGCCGGCGAGGATGCCGATACGGGGAGTACTTGTCATGCCAACCAGTTATACCCGCAGATTAGTTGACGCGTCAACTATATGGCGGGTATCACATCCGCGAGTCCTTGTTCTCGTCGACCCACACGTGCTGCGCCGGCAGCAGCCCCCGCTCCATCCGCTGCTTGAGATGCCCACGCAGGTAGTACGTGTACCACCACGCGGCGATGAACAGCACCGCGACAATGAACACGATCGGGTGCACCACGATGCCGCCGATCAGCAGCAGCACCTGCAGCACGATGTTCATCGGGTCGGCGAAGGACCTGAACTGCAGGAAGGACGCCACGGTCATCGCCACCGCAAGAACCGCGATGTAAGTCATGTTGAAGGCGGTGGCATGCTCGCCGTCCCACAGCTTGCCGATGGTGGGGAGGATGAGGAAGACGGCCAGCGCCTCCATGATCATGATGCCGGCCATCATCCCCTTGAGTCCCTTGAACGGGTCGATCTGGGGGTCATGGCCCATGCCCAGGGGGCCGACCTCGGGGCCCTTGCCCCGCCTGTTGTCGTCACTCATCTCGCTCACCTGCTCCACTTTGCCGCAGCAGGGGTCCACAGGTCCAACGCGGCCGGAAGTTCCGCCGGATCCTCCACCCGGATGAGGCGGTCCCGGTGGTCCTGGGCGAAGAACCCACGGGCCACCATGTGGTCGAGCATGTCCGCCATCGGTTGCCAGTAGTCGTCCACGTCGACGAGTGCGACCGGCTTGTGGTGGACGCCGAGCACCTGGCCTACCCACACCTCGAAGAACTCCTCGAGCGTGCCGATACCGCCGGGCAGGGTGACCATGGCGTCCGCCATCGACGCCATCCGCTCCTTGCGCTCGGTCATGGTCTCGACGATGTCGAGGGTGTCCAGACCCAGGTGACCGGTCTCGCCGTCCATGAGGTGACGGGTGATCACACCGTGGACCGGCATGCCGGCGTCCAGCGCGGTGTCCGCCGCAACACCCATGAGCCCGACGGAGCCACCGCCGTAGACCAGCTCGTAGCCGGCCTCGGCGAGCACCTGCACGGTCCGGACCGTGGCCTCCTCATAGGCCGGGGAGTTCCCGGCCGCCGACCCGAGGTACAGGGCGACACGCTTCACCTGCTGCTCAGCCACCGACGTCATGCCGGATCCTTGCCGAACAGGGTGCGGGCCTCACCGGCGGTGACGACCGAGCCGGTGATCAGCACACCGGCCCCGGAGACCATGCCGCCGTCGAAGCCGCCGTCATCCTCGGCCAGCTCCACGGCCAGTTCAACCGCTCCGGGCAGGGCCGCGGCGACATGCACCCGCTCCTCACCGAAGGCATCGCGGGCGTATTCGGCCAGGGTTTCAACGTCCAGAGCACGCGGTGACCCGTTGTGGGTCACCACCACCTCGTCGAGCACCGGCTCCAGGGCGGCGAGAATGCCTCGGGCGTCCTTGTCACCGAGGATCCCGAGGACGCCGACCAGGCGTCGGAAGGAGAAGTCGCGGTCCACGGCCTCGGCCAGGGCCTTGGCCCCGTGAGGGTTGTGGGTCGCGTCGATGAAGATCGACGGGGTGGCGCGGACCCGCTCAAGCCGACCCGGCGACTGCACCTGGGCGAAGCCGCGTCGGACAGTCTCGAGGTCGAGCTGGCGTCCTGCCCCGGCACCGAAGAAGGCCTCCACCGCAGCCAGGGCCACAGCGGCATTGCGCGCCTGGTGGGCACCCGAGAGCGGAAGGAAGATGTTGTCGTAGGTCCCGCCGAGACCACGGATGGTCAGCGTCTGACCACCGACGGCGATGCCGGATTCGACGACGCCGAACTCCGCACCGGCACGGGCCACCGAGGAGTCGACCTCGACGGCCTTCCTGAGGATGACCTCCATGGCCTCCGGGTCCTGCTCGGAGACGACGGTGACATTGTCCGGCGGGGTCAGCAGGTCGTCGCGGTCCCAGCGGGACTTGATGATCCCCGCCTTCTCAGCGGCGATCTCGGCGATCGTGTCGCCGAGGTAGTCGGTGTGGTCCAGGCCGACGGGCATGATGACGGAGACGTCGGCGTCGATGACGTTCGTGGCGTCCCAGCGTCCGCCCATACCGACCTCGACGACAGCGACGTCGACCGGGGCGTCGGCGAAAGCGGCGTAGGCCATCGCGACGAGTACCTCGAACTTGGACATCCGGGGGCCGCCCTTGACCTCGGACGCGGCGTCCACCATATCGACGTAGGGCTCGATCTCCCGCCAGATGCGGACATAGTCCGCCGGGTGCATCGGCTGGCCGTCGATCGCGATGCGCTCGGTGGCGATCTGCAGGTGCGGGCTGGTGGTCCGGCCGGTGCGTCGGTGGAAGGCGCGCAGCAGTGACTCGACCATGCGCACCGTGGAGGTCTTGCCGTTCGTGCCGGCGATGTGGATCGACTGGTAGGAGCGCTGCGGGTTGCCCAGCAGGTCCATGAGCTCCCGGATGCGGTCCAGGGTCGGGTCGATGTGGGTCTCGTTCCAGCGCTCGTTGAGCTCCGACTCGACCTGCGCCAGGGCGGCGAGATCCTCGGGGGTCACCGGGTTGTGTACCGGGGTCTCATCCGCGGCGGGCTCGTTGAGGTCTATGGGCAGGTCCAGGCCGGACTCGCCGAGATTCACCTCGCCGAAGCCGCCGTGCTGGTCCTCGGTGAGAGCCTCGTTGAGTTCGTTGGTGTTCTCTTCGTCAGCCACTACTTCTCCGGCAGCTCGGCGAGGCGGGCGGAGATACGCTCGACCTCTTCGACAGCGATCTGCTGACGCTCACGGATCTTGGCCACGACATGCTCGGGAGCCTTGGCGAGGAAGCCCTCGTTGCCCAGCTTCTTCGCGGCGCGGTCCAGTTCCTTGTTCGCCTCGGCGAGATCTTTCTCCAGTCGCTTGCGCTCGGCGGCGACGTCCACGGTGCCGGAGGTGTCCAGCTCCACGGTCAGGGTCGCGGTCGACAGGCGCAGTTCGACGCTCGCGGTCGGGGTGAACCCGTCCTCCGGCTCGGTGACCTTGACGATCGAGCGGACGGCGTCCTCCTGCTCGACGAGGTCGACGGCGGCGGCGTCGAAGCGGGCCGGGACCTTCTGGGTGGGCTTGACACCCTGGTCGGCGCGGAAACGACGCAGCTCGGTGACGAGCTTGTCGACGTCGGCGATGCGGCGGGCGGCGTCCTCGTCGGCTGCCACTCCCCCGTTGGTGTCCGAGGGCGTCGGCCAGGATGCGACGACAAGGCTCGTCGGGTAGCCCTCCGCACCGTCGGTGAGGACGGTCCACAGGGTCTCGGTGACGAAGGGCATCGACGGGTGCAGCAGGCGCAGGACCGTGTCGAGGACGCGGCCGAGCACCAGACGGGTGTTCTTGCCACGGGTCTTCTCGGCATCGGTGGCGGCGTCCCAGTCGCGCGGGATCTGGACCTTGGCGATCTCCAGGTACCAGTCGCAGAACTCGTTCCAGGCGAAGCGGTAGAGGGCCTCGTTGGCGACGGCGAACTCGTAGCGGTCCAGGTGGGTGTCCACCAGGGCGCGCAGTTCCTCGAGCTCGTCGAGGATCCAACGGTCGGCGTCGGTGAGGTCCGCACGGGCCGGGAAGTTCTGCTTCTCGTTCTCACCGAGGACCTCGGCACCGTTCATCAGCGCGAACTTCGTGGCGTTGAAGAGCTTGGTGGCGAAGTTGCGGGAGGACTGCGCCGAGTCCTCACCGATCGGCAGGTCGGTGCCGGGGTTGGCACCGCGGGCGAGGGTGAAGCGCAGGGCGTCCGCACCGTAGTCACGGACCCAGTCCATCGGGTCGATGCCGTTGCCCAGGGACTTCGACATCTTGCGGCCGTGCTCGTCACGGACGAGGCCGTGGAGGAAGACGTCGGTGAAGGGCACCTGCGGGCGTCCGCCACGCTCGTCGGCACTCGTGCCGGACTCGCCGGTACCGAGGGTGGAACCGTCGATGGTGTCGGCGAAGGTGCCGAACATCATCATGCGGGCGACCCAGAAGAACAGGATGTCGTAGCCGGTGACCAGCACGGAGGTCGGATAGAACTTCGCGAGCTCATCGGTCTTGTCCGGCCAGCCCATCGTGGAGAACGGCCACAGTGCCGAGGAGAACCAGGTGTCCAGGACGTCGCTCTCCTGGTGCCAGCCCTCACCGGTCGGCTTCTCGTCGTCGGGACCGCAGCAGACGATCTCGCCGTCCGGTCCGTACCAGATCGGAATCCGGTGACCCCACCACAGCTGACGGGAGATGCACCAGTCGTGCATGTCGTCGACCCAGTCGAACCAGCGCGGCTCCTGGGAGGCGGGGTGGATGACGGTGTCGCCCTCACGGACGGCGTCTCCGGCCATCTTCGCGAGCTCGTCGACCTTGACCCACCACTGCTCGGACAGGCGCGGCTCGATGGCCTCGCCGGAGCGCTCGGAGTGACCCACGGAGTGGACGTAGGGGTGGATGCGCTTGAGGACGCGGCCCTGCTCGTCGAGTGCCAGGCGGATCTGCTCACGGGCCTCGAAGCGGTCCATGCCGTCGAACTGCGTGCCGGTGCCCGCGATGTGGCCGGTCTCGTCGATGACCTCAGGCATCTCGAGGTTGTGGCGCTGGCCCATGGCGAAGTCGTTCGGGTCGTGCGCCGGGGTGATCTTCACCATGCCGGTGCCGAACTCCGGGTCGACGTAGTCGTCGGCGATGACGACCATGCCGCGTCCCTCGATGAACGGGTGCGGCAGCGTCGTGCCGACGAGGTCTTTGTAGCGCTCGTCATCCGGGTGGACGGCGACGGCGACATCGCCGAGCATCGTCTCGACCCGGGTGGTCGCGACATCGGCGTGCGGGCCCTTGCCCTCGACATCGCCGTAGCGCAGGGTGACCAGCTCACCCTCGTCGTCGGAGTAGACGACCTCGATGTCGGAGATGGCGGTGCGCAGCACCGGGGACCAGTTGACCAGGCGCTTCGCACGGTAGATCAGGCCGCGGTCGAAGAGCTCCTTGAAGATGGTCTGGACGGCCTTGGACAGGCCGTCGTCAAGGGTGAAGCGTTCACGCTCCCAGTCGACCGAGTCGCCGATGGCGCGCATCTGGCTCTGGATGACACCGCCGAACCTGTGCTTCCACTCCCAGACGCGGTCGACGAATTCCTCGCGGCCGTAGTCGAAGCGGTCCTTGTCCTCGGTCTCCTTGAGCATCGCCTCGACCTTGGTCTGGGTCGCGATGCCGGCATGGTCGGAGCCCGGCAGCCACAGGACCTCGTAGCCCTGCATGCGCTTACGGCGGGCCATCGAGTCCATGAGGGTGTGGTCGAGGGCGTGACCCATGTGCAGCTGGCCGGTGACGTTCGGCGGCGGGAGCACGATAGAGAACGCCCTACGGTCACTGGTGGCGTCCGCATGGAAGTAGCCGGCGTCAACCCAGCCCTGGTAGAGGGCGGATTCTACGTCGGTGGGGTTCCACTGCTTCGGGAGGCGGTCGGCCCGGTTGCCGCTTGACTCGTTGCTGCGTGATGCGCTGCTGCTGGTCTGATCAGTCACGGTGAGACAGTCTAGTGCAGGCACGGACGTGGACCGTGACCGGTCGTTCATCAGGTCGGTAGTGCGGTCCTGTGGTCGGCACTCCGCTGCCCCGGTCGCGGCCTCTCCCCCCTCCCAGCTCCGACTGTCCCTGTGTTCCAGAGCCCCGGTGCCGCCCTGCGCATCCCTCGCGCTCCCGTGTGTTCCCGTGCACCCCCTTGTACAGAAGTAGTGGCGAGGAGTCGGAAAAATCCGCATCGGGCGACCTGTGGCCACTATTTCTGTACCGGTGAGGCAGCGCCACCCCGTTCCGGCCGCTACCCCTCCACGACGGTGACGCCCGTCGTGCCGTCCTCCAACGCCTCGAAGGTGTGCGGAACATCCCCCGGGTAGCGGACGCAGTCCCCGACGTCCAGCGTGATCGTCCGGTCCTGCACGCCGACCACCGCACGCCCCGAGGTGATGAACACGTACTCGACGGTCCCCCGGGGATGCGGCTTCGAGGACTTCACCGTGCCCGGACCTGCGGTGATGTAGTACAGGTCCCGCCTGGTCGACGGCTCTCCCGGACTGACCAGTGCCACGCGGTAGGCACTGTCCTCGGACTCGAGGAAGTTCAGTTCCTCCGCCCGGGTGACGTCGATGTCGGGCGTCGGCGGATCGATGATCCTGGACAGCGGCACGTTGTAGACACTGGCGAGCGACCAGAGTGTCTCCACGCTGGGATTGCCGGCACCGGACTCCAGGACCGAGAGTGTGGACTTCCCGATGCCCGCCCGGCCTGCTGCCTCAGTGAGGCTCAGTCCGACCTTCTCCCGCTCGGCGCGCAGGGCGGACCCCATGCGCTGATGGTCGTACTGCGTATCCTTCGACATGTCGTTCACGGTACGGGACAATTGTCCATCTTGACGAACGCCTCCGCAATCGTTCAGTATAGAGAACATGGCACCATCAGACAGAACGGCAGTGAAAGACGGCGCCGTCATCTGCCTGACGTTGATCGCCGTCGGTCTCTCCTACGGCTCACTGTCCCACCAGGCCGGGCTCCACCTCTGGCAGACCGCATTTCTCGCCGCGCTGGCCTACGGTGGCGCGGCCGAGATCCTCTTCGTCGGCACGCTCGGCGCCGGTGGATCACCGGTCGCCGCGGTGCTGGGTGGCGTCCTCGTGAACTCCCGGAACCTCGCCTACGGCATGAACGTCGGCACCATCGCACCCCGCGGCTGGCGGGCAGTCGCCGGCGCGCACCTGGTCAACGACGAGACCATGGCGTTTTCCCGGGTCAGGGAACCTGCCGACCGTCGGTGGCGACGGTTCTCCGTTCTCGGCATAGCCCTGCTCCTCTCCTGGCTCGGCGGTGCTGTGGCCGGGCAACTGGTGGCGGGACTCACCGACACCGACGCCTTCGGGGTGGACACGGCCTTCCCGGTGATCCTCGTCGCCATGGTCCTCCCCGATCTCCGACGGCGACCCACCCTGCTGGCCGCGCTCGCCGCCGCGGTGGTCAGCGTCTCGGCGACACCGGTCGTCCCCTCGGGCCTCGCCGCCGTCTGCGCCCTGGTCGTCCTGCTGCCCTGGGCCCTGTCGACCCGGAGGTCTGCCTGATGGACACACAGATTTTCCTGCTCTCCGCCGGCGCCCTCATCGTCGCCACCTACCTGATCCGGCTCGCCGGAGTGTTGTGGGGACGCCGTCTCGCCGCGGGAGGCCCCGCTGCGTCCGGCAGATCGTCCGACACCGGATCCGGAGATTCCTCGGCGGCTGTCCGTCTCTGGCTCGACCGTGCGGCGGTCGTCATCCTCGTCGCCGTCGCCGCCACACAGGCCACCTATGACGGACAGGATCTCACGGGGCTGTCCCGCATCCTCGGCGTAGCTGTCGGAATCGTCGCTCTGTGGCGGCGGGTGCCGATGCTCCTCGCTGTTCTGCTGGCCATGGCGACCACCGCGGTGCTTCGCCTGCTCGGTGTGGCGTGAGCGGTCACCGACACGGGTGACGTAGCCGGTAAGGACGCGTACAACGGGGCCCATGAGCACCTTCCAGTTGAACAACCCGTCCACCGGCACCACCGAAGACACGTTCACGAGAATCGAGGACTCCGACCGGGACGCCATCCTCGACCGCGCGACCGAGGCCTACAACTCCTGGCGCACCACCTCGGTCGACGAGCGGGCCCGCGTCCTCGCCCGGGCCGCCGACCTCTACGAGCAGAACACCGAGGAGCTCGCGTCCCATATCGGACGCGAGATGGGCAAGCTCACCTCCTGGGCGCGCGCCGAGCTCGGCATCGTCGTCGACATCTACCGGTACTACGCCGAGCACGCCCATGAGCTGCTCGCCGACCGCGAACTGCCGGCACAGAATGCACTGCACACCTACGTCCGCAAGGACCCGGTCGGCCCACTGCTGGGCATCATGCCGTGGAACTTCCCCTACTACCAGGTCGCCCGCTGGGCCGCGCCGAACCTGCTGCTCGGCAACTCCCTGGTCCTCAAGCACGCGTCCATCTGCCCACTGTCCTCGCAGGCCTGCCAGGACATTCTGGAGGACGCCGGCCTGCCCGCCGGCGTGTTCCAGAACATCTACGCCTCCGGCTCCCAGATGGACGCCTTCGTCGCCGACCCCCGGATCGCGGGAGTCTCGCTGACCGGCTCCGAGCGTGCGGGTGCGGCTGTGGCCGCGACAGCTGGCGAGAACTACAAGAAGTCACTGCTGGAGCTCGGCGGTAATGATCCGTTCATCGTCCTCGGTGGACTGTCCGACAAGGACATGGACCGCGTCCTCGACCGGTATGTGGGCCTGCGGATGTACAACACCGGTCAGGCGTGCAATGCGCCGAAGCGGCTGATCGTCCTTGATGACGACTACGAGCGTGTGGTGTCCGGCCTGGAGCAGCGGATCAGTGCGCTGCTACCGGGTGAGTGGGACGACCCGGACGCCGATGTGGGGCCACTGTCCTCGGTCGACGCCCGTGACGAGATCGTCCAGCGGCTGGAGGCCGCGTCCTCCGACGGGACTGCCACGGTGCGTGTGGGTGGTCGGGCGCTGGAGCGCCCCGGCGCGTTCATGGAGCCGACGCTGCTCACCGACGTTGACCCGTCCGCCGATGTGGGCTGCAACGAGGTCTTCGGGCCGGTCGCCATCGTCTACGGCGCCACCGACGTGGACGACGCCGTGCGGATCGCCAACGACTCCGACTACGGACTGTCCGGGTCGGTGTGGGGCACGGACCTGGAGTTGGCGGAGCAGACCGCGGCGCGGCTGGAGGTCGGCATGTCCTTCGTCAACGAGGCCTCGGTCACCGCGGCGGGACTTCCCTTCGGCGGTGTGGGACGCTCCGGCTACGGTCGCGAGTTGGCCGAGTGGGGCGTCGGCGAGTTCTGCAACGACCACCTGGTGCGGGTGCGCTCGCTGCGGAAGTGAGGCGGTGAATGAAGACGGACCCGTCGCGGAAGCTGGAACTTCATGCGACGGGTCCTGGAGCGTGTAGTTGCCACAATCATCTCGGACCGAGTCCGCGATGCTGCGAAGTGGTTCCTGCAACTCTGGTGGCCGGAAGCGGGTGACGTATGGTTGCAGCCCATGTCATCCACTTCTCCATGATGAGGCGGCGGTGTCTCATCGCCTCCTGACACTACCCGGAGGGGCGCATATCGCGGGTAGAAAAGCGACACTGCAATAGATCACCCGTTCCAAACTGGCGGTTTTTGCGTCCATCACCAAGCTAGTATCGTGTCATTACTGACCAGCGAAGTGTCCAGTTACGGACATCAGGACACGCCCCACACCAGAAGCAGGCTCGCCATGACCACTCCAGCACGCTCCGCCGATGTTCCCGCCACGCGAATCATTGATGAGGGAGAAGCAGGGGATTACCTGAGCCGACTGGACATCAACCTGGCTGACCTCCGCGATGCGGTACGGCAGGGCCATGAGGACGCCGCAAACCACTCAAGCCGCTTCTACCCGGTCAACGCAGCCGGACTCGCCCGATGGATGGAGACTGTCCGGACTCTCCGCCAACACCTCAACGACAGCGACGAGTGGTCCGTAGAGAACCCGCACAACCGCCCGGTCATGCAGCGCGACAGTCTGCGCTACGAAGTTGCCGCACACCGCGGTAGCGCCTCGACCGGTCTACCGCACGAGGAACCTGCACTGACCCGCCCCGCGGGGAAGAAGACCGTCGATTCCGTCAACCGCTTCCGCGAAGATCTTGTCGCGCCGCTCATAGAGCTCGCCGATCTGATCCCGGGCACCACCGATCCCCGGGACCCTGACGCCCCGCCGTTCGGAACCTGGATCCTGCTCTACCATCCCGCAGATGACGGCATTCACTGTGAGTTCTCGCTTCCCTCCGGCATGACCTCTGACGGCACCATCGAGGGGTGGTTGGTCCGGGTCATGCTCGGCACAGTGACCGACAATGCTGTTGGAGAGGTCCTCCGTCCTACTGATGATCAAGGTGGTGATGATGTCTACTACGGCATCGAGTGACCGGAGCGCAGGTCACCTCCGCCTCAGTGGTGACCGTATCGACGTCGCCCGGTTACGGCGTGGACTGTCGAAGGCAGAGACCGCCCGCCAACTCGGCATCACCGCCCGAACCTGGTCGCGGTATGTGTCGGACGGGGCACCTGTCCACGTGGCCGAAGATCTCGAGACGGTTCTGCAGATGCCCGCCACGTTCTTCGCTGATGTCCCTCTCCCGAGTCTTTCGGTGGATGAGGTCAACTTCCGGGCAGGCCGGCGTGCTGCCGCAGTTCACCGTCATGCCGCCGTGGCAGCCGGGGTGTTCGGAGTCATGATCGACCGGTGGATCGACGAGCACTTCACCCGTCCGTCGTGGTCTGCGGGTGATGCAGCTGCGATCGATGAACTTGAGACGACAGATCCGGTTCTTTCAGCGCAGACGCTCCGCCTGATGTGGGGGCTTGGCGAAGGCCCACTCCCGAACATCGTGCAGCTGTGCGAGTCGAGGGGAATCCGCGTGTACGGCCTTCCGTCCGTGGCGGAGGTCGTCGACGCATTCTCCGGATGGTCAGACGGGACCCCCTATATCTTCCTGTCCCGGAGCAAGACCCCGGAGCGTTCCCGCTTTGACATCGCCCACGAGCTCGGTCATCTGATCCTTCACTCGACCTCCCTGGATAGCCGCACCGAGGCGCACCACCGTCAGGAGGAGGACGCTGACCGCTTCGCCGCCGAGTTCCTGGCACCGGCATCGAGTGTCTCCGAACACCTTCCTCGGCACCCGTCGGTCGATGAGGTGCTGGCTTTCCGGTCCGTATTCAAGGTGTCCGCGATGATGACAGCCAAAGCCCTGTTGCGCAATGGTCACACAGACGATACGGGCTACCGTCGACTCTGTTCCGCGCTCGCGCGGCGAGGCTTCCGCACGGGAGAACCCGGCGGCATGACTCACCATGAACGGTCCCGGATCTTCACCTATATCTTCGGCTCCGCAGCCGGCGACAAACGGACCTCAGCTGACCGCATCTCAGTGGACCTGTCTCTCCCCGTAGCTGATGTGCATGCGCTGACGTTCAGCTCGCAGGTCCACGCGGTGGACACGGGGGCGAAGGAAGCGTCTAATTCCACCGTACCTACCTCCACCCGGTCACCCAAGAAGCCGAAGCTACGGCTCGTGCAGGGCTGACATCTGACGCTGGCCGAGCGTCTCAGCCTTCGCTTTCCCCCGGCTTCACCACCCGCAGGCCCCTCGGCCAGGCGACGTCGATCTCGATGGTCCGATGCATGAGGCCACTCATCGGTTCGCGGTGCTCAGCCGCACGACAGCGGGGAACGACCTCCTTCTCGACGTCCGGCAGCAGCACGATCGGCGGAACGTCCAGTGCGTAGGCCAGGCGGTAGACGTGTTCCATCGACATGTTCGTCACGCGCCCGTTTACCCCCGTGCCGTGACCACGCTCGATGTTCTGGATCTGGTTGCGGCTGATCCCTGCCCGCTCTGCCAACTCCTCCTGGGTCCACTCCCAGTCGGTCCGTAGAGCCTTCACCCGCTGACCGACGACCACCGCGTAGGTCTTCCAGTCGAGGTCGGGCGGTGGGGTGTACATGAATCACAAATCTGGTTGCGGTAACCTCAGTTGTCAGCACATTATTTTGGGCTTTCCGGACCGCCTCGTCCGCCACCACCTGGAGCACTCATGCGCACTGATCGACGGTCAGACGACCACTCGACCCTCACGGTCGAAGATCTTGAGCCTGGCCTGCAGCTTCTCGGTATCAGCGAGCATCCGGTGGAGATCGTCCAGACGGTCGGTTCCCCGTTCGGAGCCACGATCACCTTCCGCCACCCGGACGGCGCACTCCAGGAGACTGTCGTCTTCAAGGAGGATCTCCCGCGCCTGGCCATCCAGGACCCGGCGGACAGGGAGATGTTCACCGGGGACGCCGAACAGTTCCGCCTTGCCACCGAAGCTCTGCGCATCCAGACCGCCGGACTGCACGACCCGATGCTCGCGGTCACCTCCAGCGACATCCAGCCGCTGCCCCACCAGATCCGGGCGGTCTACGAAGAGATGCTGCCTCGCATCCCCCTCCACTTCCTCCTGGCCGACGACCCCGGTGCAGGGAAGACCATCATGTCCGGGCTCTACATCAAAGAGCTCATCCTGCGCGGCGACGTGGAACGGTGCCTTATCGTCTGCCCCGGCGGCCTGGCCCCGCAGTGGCAGGAGGAACTCCGCGAGAGGTTCGGACTGCACTTCCATGTCCTCTCCCCCGGCGCGGTGGACAACTCCGCGTCCGGGAACCCGTTCACCGACCACGACCTGCTCATCGTCCGGATGGATGCCGTGGCCCGCAGTGACGAGGAGTTGCTGCCGCTGCTCAAGGGAACGCAGTGGGATCTCACGATCGTCGATGAGGCTCACCGGATGTCCGCCTCCGCCGGCTTCCGCAACGAGCTGAAGAAGACACGCCGTTTCCAGCTCGGTGAACTGCTCCGGGACATCTCCCGAAACCTCCTGCTGCTCACCGCCACCCCGCACAACGGCGACAACGAGGCCTTCCAGGCGTTCCTGTCGCTGCTGGACCCGGACCGTTTCGAGGGCGCGTTTCAGACCGGTACCGAGGACGTGGACACCACCGGCCTGATGCGCCGCATGGTCAAGGAGGAACTGCTCACCTTCGAAGGGAAGCCGCTCTTCCCGGAGCGTCGGGCTGTTACGGTCCCCTACCAGCTCAGTGTGCCGGAGATGCGGCTGTACGAGGAGGTCACCGGGTACGTACGTACCCAGATGAAGCAGGCGGAGAATGCCCTCAACGATTCGGTCGGACGCACTGTCGGCTTCGCTCTCACTGTGCTGCAGCGGCGTCTGGCATCCAGTCCATACGCTATCTGGAACTCGTTGAAGCGCCGGCGTGACAAGCTGGCGTCCTACCGTTCTGAGCTGGAGCAGGCCACGCAGGAGGGTCGTGATCTCTGGTGGAACGGACACGGTTTCACCGGACCGGCCCGCATGGTCTCCGACCTCTATGACGCAGATTCGCTTGACGATTTCGCCGCCGATGAGGTGGAGGAAGCCGAAGACACGGTGCTCATCACCCCGGCCACAGCGGCGCGCACCCTGCCGGAGTTGGATGCCGAACTTGTGGAGCTGGAACACCTGGTCTCTACGGCACACACCGTGGTGCTCAGCGGCGAAGACCGCAAATGGAGCGAACTCCGCCGGATCATCCAGGAGAAGACACTCACCAACGGTACGACGGGTAAGCGGCGCAAACTCATCATCTTCACCGAGCACCGGGACACCCTGAACTACCTCGTCAACCAGATCCGGTCCATCACAGCCGATCCGCGGTCGGTCGTCAGCATCCACGGAGGCACGAACCGTCTGGAACGACAGCGCATCACCGCGAACTTCACCAATGACGCCGGGGTCCAGTTCCTCGTCGCCACCGATGCTGCAGGTGAAGGTCTGAACCTGCAGGCTGCACACCTCATGGTGAACTACGACCTTCCGTGGAACCCGAACCGGATCGAACAGCGCTTCGGCCGGATTCACCGCATCGGCCAGAAGCATGTCTGCCAGCTGTGGAACCTCGTCGCCGACGAGACCCGTGAAGGTGCGGTGTACACCCGCCTACTGGACAAGATGGAGGTCCAGCGCAGAGCTCTGAAGCGGCCGGTCTTCGACGTGCTGGGGGACGCGTTCCGGGAGACGTCGCTGAAAGACCTCATCATGGACGCGGTTGTCTACATCGACGATCCGGCCCGGCAGGCGGAGATCGAGGAGATCATCGACGCCGAGGTCGCCCACGGCCTCGACGATCTCATGGCGGAACGCGCTTTGGCAGCGGAATCCTTCACGTCTGCGGATCTGGAGCGGATGCGCGACGCCATGGATGCCGCGCGTGCCCGGAAGCTGCAGCCGCACTACATCGCCCAGTTCTTCACCCGCGCCCTGGAGCACCAGGGTGGTCGCCTCGTCCGCAAGGCAAAGGGCACGGCAGCAGTCCGTGCGTTGCCGGGGGCGGTCCTGAACTGGGCGCGGCAGCACGGTTCGCCGTTGGCCGACCGCTATGACCTGGTGACCTTTGATCCAGCGGTCGCGGACCGAACCGAGCATGTGGAGTTCATAGCCCCCGGGCATCCGCTGCTGGACTCTCTCGTCGATCTGTCGGTGACCGGTCTCAGTGATGTGCTCGAGACTGGAACGGTCCTCGTGGACCCCAATGATCCGAGCACTGATCCGTGGCTGCTGACCGCCACGCTCATCGAGGTATACGACGGGACGCAGAACGTGCTCGCGAAGGAGTTCGCCTATCTGCGGGTGAACCCGGACGGCACGGACGAGGACGCCGGCCTGGCGCCGTATCTCGACTTCGATCCCCTACCGGAGGACATCACAGCCGAGCAGGCGATCACGGCAGTCAGCCTGGACAGTGACTGGTTGTCCGGCAACCTCACTGACCTGATCCGCGCAGCGGTGACCGCCTCCCGTGTCCGCCCGGTGCTGGAGGCCACGCGGGAGCGCATCCTGCCGGAACTGGACCGTGCGGCCGGGCTGGTGGAACGTCGGCTCACCGCGCAGATGGACTATCTCACCCGGTCGGCGATCGAGGCTGAGGAGCAACAGCGGTTGTTCGAGGCCGGCGAGGCGAAGCGAGCACCGAAGGTCTCGGCAGCGTCACTGAAGAAGCAGGTCTACGCCCTGCAGACCCGGTTGACGCAACGGCTGGATCTCATCGCGCGACAACGGCTGCTCTCCCCTGCCCCGCCGCGGATCGTGGCACGGGCGTTGGTGCTACCGCAGGGCCTGGTGGATCTGTTGACCGGTGCCGACTGGGACGACGTCGACCAGCACGCGAAGGATACCGCTGAGGTGGACCGCCGGGCGGTCGATGCGGTACTCGCCGCGGAGCGGGCCCTGGGCCGGACTCCGGTGGAGATGCCGCGCAACAATCCGGGTTTCGATGTCGCGTCGCGGTGGCCGGGTGCGTCCCGGCCATCGGTGATCATCGAAGTGAAGGGGCGGATTGCCGGCGCAGAAGATTTCGTGATCACCCACCGGGAGGTGCTGACCGCGAAGAACACCGGCGAGGACCACCGTCTCGCGCTGGTGGAGATCAGTCCGGAGGGCCCGGAGCACGACCGGGTCCGGTACCTGGTCGACCATTTCCGCGACTTCGCCGGCGCCGACCGGGAGTTCGGTGTGACAAAGGTCGTCCTGAACTGGCCGGAAACCTGGAACCGCGGCGGTGATCCCGTGTAGCCACACCTCCACGATGACCAGACCCTGACCTTTGGCGCCACTTCTGTGCGCCCTCCCACATCCATCTAGGCACATTATTTTGTGCTGTTCATTCACAGAGCGAGCATTCATGACGTCCACGATCCCCACCCCGCCACCCGAGCAGCGCCGCAAACTCATTGAGGTCTCCATTCCTCTGGAGAAGATCAACGAGCAGTCGAAAAGAGAGAAGAACAACCACCATGGCACCCCCTCCACCCTCCACCTATGGTGGTCGCGTAAGCCCACTACGACGGCACGTGCGGTGCTTTTCGCCCAGATCGTGGACGATCCGGCGTCTCGCCCCGATCTCTTCTCCACCGTGGAGGAACAGGACGCCGAGCGCGAGGAACTGTTCCGGATCATCGAGCACATCTCAAACTGGGACACCGTGAAGAGCGACCCCGAGGGGTGGTTCGACAAGGCCCGGGCGAAGATCATGCTGTACACCGACGGCAATCCTCCGGCGGTCGCCGATCCGTTCGCCGGGGGCGGCTCCATCCCGTTGGAGGCCCAGCGTCTGGGACTGGAGGCGCATGCCAGTGACGTGAACCCGGTGGCGGTACTGCTGGAGAAGGCTCTGATCGAGATCCCGCCGAAATTCGCCGGTCAGCCCCCGGTACACCCGGGCGCCGCCGAACTGCTGAAGGGGCAGGATGCGGACACCTGGCCTGGAGCCACTGGACTGGCTGAGGATGTGCGGTGGTACGGCGAGTGGATGCTAGAGGAGGCGAAGAAGCGTATCGGGCATCTATACCCGAAAGCCGAGATGGGGGATGGCACGATGGCACCGGTCAACGCGTGGCTGTGGGTAAGAACTGTCACCTGCCCAAACCCCGCCTGCGGTATCTCTACTCCACTCACTAACTCTTGGTGGGTATCCAATAATTCCAAATCCAAGTCCGGAAAATCATACATAGAACCGGAAGTTAAAAACGGACTAGTTAATTACTCAGTTATCAACGTAACTTCTCCGCCTAAAGGATTTAATGCAAAAGGTACCGTGGACCGGAACGGTGCACACTGCATAGGATGCGGAAATGCGATCACATTCGATTATATCAAATCAGAAGGAAAATCCAAGAGACTAAAATCGCAGCTAATCTGCATGGTCACTAAGCGCAGAGAAGGTGCACGTACTGTGCGCCAATACGTAGGCCCGCAAACTGCTCATGAAAATGTAGATCTTCCAGAAGCGCACCCAATACCCGGCACCCTTCCTGAACGGGCATTAGGTTTTCGAGTCCAGGCATACGGATTCCGTCAATACGCAGACCTCTTCACGAATCGGCAAACAATTGCCCTCGAAACTTTCAGCAATCTCATTAATGATGTTTTCCACGAAGTTAATGTCGTAACCAATAAAGGATACGCAAGGTCAGTAGCCATACTTCTAGCATTGGCCACTAGTCGATGCACAGATCGCTGGTCATCGTTTTGCTCTTGGGACCGAAGTAGGGATGGAATCAGTCATACCTTTACGCAACAGGCAATTCCCATGGTTTGGGATTATGCTGAGCCTAATCCGTTTTCGGGGGCCGGAGGAAGCTTTGAAAGCCAGCTAAAGATCACCATAGGTGCTCTCAAGTCGTCACCTGCACTTCGCAACGCGAATGCCGTCATGACTTCCGCACTCACCGCAGACCTTTCGGGAGCCATCCTATCCACTGATCCTCCGTACTACGACTACATCGGATACTCTGATCTGTCTGATTACTTCTATGTCTGGCTTCGCCGAATGCTTCGTGATGTCGAACCAGAACTTTTCAATCGTACGCTCGTACCAAAGACCGAAGAGTTAGTAGCCAACCCTTACCGACACGGCGGCCGAAAGGAAGCTCAGGAGTACTTCGAGAGCGGGTTCATCGAGTTCTTCACCAAGGCGCGTATTGAAACTCGATCCGACTACCCGATGACAGTATATTACGCTTTTAAACAGCAGGACTCAAAAACAAAATCCAGTGGGATTACAACAGGATGGGAAGCAATTCTCGAGGGTATTATCCGCTCCGGTTGGCAAATCACCGCTACTTGGCCTATGGGCTCAGAAATGACAAACCGTGCAGGAGCTCAAGGAAAAAATTCGTTAGCTTCTTCAATCGCACTTGTTCTCCGTGCCCGACCGGAAAATGCACCAACAACCACCCGTCGTGATTTTCTTCGCGAACTGAGGAGTTCGCTGCCCTCTGCATTGCGTGATCTCCGGCGCGGAACCTTGAAACCAGCTGACCTTCCGCAGTCTGCCATCGGACCGGGCATCGGCCTGTTCTCCAAGTACAGCGGAGTGCTGGAGGCCGACGGACGAAAGATGAGTGTCCGCTCTGCCCTCCAGGTTATCAACGAGATCCTCGATGAGGTCCTCAGTGAGCAGGAAGGTGAGTATGACGCGGACACCCGCTTCGCGCTCGCCTGGTTCCGCAGCTACGGCTTCGGCACCGAGGCCTACGGCAGCGCAGACAGTCTCGCCCGCGCCCGGAACACCTCCGTCGAGCACCTCCACCGTGCCGGAATCCTCCACAGCGGTCAAGGCAAGGTCACTCTCCACTCCCCGGAGAAGCTGCACCAGTCGGACGAAGAGACAGGCACACCCTACGACCCCGCTGCAGACAGTGACGTCAGTGCCTGGGAGACCGTCCTCCACCTCGCCAAGGAACTCGAGTACGGCGACGGTGTCGCGTCCGCCGGTCGCCTGCTCGCGCGTGTCCCCGACGCCATCAACCGGGACCTCTGCAAGCAGCTAGCCTTCCTCCTGTTCCAGATCTCCGAACAGCGCAACGAAGCGAAGACAGCCCTGCTGTTCAACCAGCTCGGTACCGCCTGGAACGACATCGCCCAGACCGCCAGAGACATCCCCGCTCATGACCGCGTCGGAACCCCCGCCACCGACGACATGCTCTTCTGACACGACCACCGCCTGGCACCCATCTCCCCCGACCTCCTCGCACTACGAAAGGCTGACCATGGCCCAGAGCAACCGCGACCGAATCAACACCGGCTTCGAGATCCTCGCCGACGCCCTCAACCGCTTCCTCACCCGCGTCGTCCACATCGACGACAACTCCAGCTGGATCGACATCCTCGAACTCACCGACACCCAGCGCTCCGGTAGCCGTGGTCGACAGGACTACTCCGCCGAGGACCCACAGTGCTCCCTGCGGTTCATCACCGAGGGAACCACCCACAAGTTCCGCCCCGGATGGCGTCCCCTCAGCGAGAAGCTCACCCGGTCCGAGGAAGCACTTGCCTCCGAACTTCGGGAGACCCGGAACCTCTGGGCCCACAACGCCAAGTTCACCGACGACGACGCCTACCGTGCCCTCGACACGATGTGCCGTCTCGCCACCGCAGTGAAGGACACTAAGGCAGCGGAGAAACTCGCCGCCCAGCGCAACGGCGTGCGCATCATCCAGGACCGGAAAGTGGAGGCACAGACCAGTCACTCGGCGGAGATCAACATCAGCGGTGAGAACCTCCAACCCTGGCGGGAGATAGTCACCCCGCACCCGGATGTCGCCAACGGAACCTTCAATGCCTCCGCGTTCGCCGCAGACCTGCGCACCGTCGCCGGCCTGACGAACAACCACCGGGCCCCCTCCGGACGACACGCTGCGGCCGCCGACGATTCCGCAGAGACGGTCTCCGCCGGCCCCGAGTACACCGACCCCCAACTGTTCTTCGACCGCACCTACCTCACCGAAGGCCTCCGCGACCTGCTCACCAAGGCCCTCGGTCGAGTCACCGGCGCCAACGACGCGTCCCCGATCATCAACCTGCAGACCAACTTCGGCGGTGGCAAGACCCACTCCATGCTCGCCGTCTGGCACCTCTTCGGTGGACTCGACACAATCCAGCTCCCGCAGGACATGCAGGATCTCCTCGGCGGCGCGGAAATCCCCACCGGAGTCAACCGTGTCGCCCTCGTCGGCACGGACCTCGTCCCCTCAGGCGGCATGGTCAAGCCGGACGGGACGGTCGTCAACACCATCTGGGGCGAACTGGCATGGCAGCTCGGCGGCGCCGAAGCCTACGAGATCGTGAAGGACGCTGACCGTACCGCCACCAGCCCGGGAACCAAACTCCGGGACCTGCTCGCGGCATTCGGCCCCGCGGTGATCCTCATCGACGAGTGGGTGGCCTATGCCCGCCAGCTCGTCAACCGCACCGACCTCGCCGCCGGCAACCTCTCCACCCAGGCGACCTTCGCCCAGACCCTGAGCGAGGCGGTCTCCGCCACCCCGCACTGCATGCTGCTGGTCTCCATCCCTGCCTCCAATGAAATGCGTCCCGGCCAGTACGTGGACGGCATGCTCGACGACGAGGAGGTCGGTGGCGCCGACGGCCGCGAGGCGCTCACCACCCTGCTGCAGGTCATCAACCGCAAGGCCGAACAGTGGCGTCCTGCCGAGGCGAACGAGAGCTTCGAAATTGTCCGCCGGCGCATCTTCCAGGAGGTCGATGCGGAGAACCAGGAGAAGATCCGCGTCATCGCCGCCACCATGCGCACCTTCTACACGAAGCATGCCGCGAGTTTCCCGGTAGAGGCCGCCCGCCCCGACTACCAGTCGAAAATCGAACGGTGTTATCCCATCCACCCGGAACTGTTCGACCGGCTCTACCAGGACTGGGCTGCCCTGCCCCGGTTCCAGCGCACCCGTGGCGTCCTGCGGCTGATGAGCACCATCGTGTCCGCACTGTGGCGTGGGGAGAACAACAGCCCGCTGATCCTGCCCTCCGACGTACCCGTCGGTACAGCATCGGTGACCAACGAACTCACCCAGTACCTCGACGACAACTGGAAATCCATCATCTCCACCGACGTCGACGGAACCGTCCCCCGCGCCATCGACGACAACAGCCCCCTTCTCGGGTCTAGGCACATCACTGCTCGACTGGCTCGGACAGTGTTCCTCGGAAGCGCTCCCCGGGACCGTGGGACCGGTATCGACGAACGCCGTATCGCCCTCGGCACCGCCGTACCCGGCGACAAGATCGGGAACTTCCACAGTGGGCTCACCGCCCTGGCGAACCAGTCGACCCGGTTCTACGAGAACGGCAGCGAGTACTGGTTCGACACCACCGCCAACATCACCAGTGTGGTCCGGGACCGGGCGGAGGCGCTGAGCACCGAGGACGTCCACCGCGAGATCGCAGACCGGCTACGCGCACACGCGGACGCCTGGAACCGCAGAAACAACGCGTCCGTGAAAGTCATCAACTCCCCGGCATCCACCGGGGACATTCTCGACAGCGAAGACCTGCGGCTCATCATCATCCCGCCGTCCGACCCGGTGGACAGCAACGGTTCCCTCGGCGCCGCCGGGGAATGGGCCCGCTCGGCGACCAACAACGTCGGGTTGAAACCGCGTACCTACAGGAACACCGTCGTCTTCCTCGCCGCGGACGCACGCCGGATCGAGGCGCTCGGCGACGGTGTCCGGAAGTACCTGGCGTGGAGCAGCGTCCTGGACGACGCTGACACCCTCGACCTCACCGTCTCGACGATCAACCAGGCGAAAGCTCAGGCGGAGAAGCAGAACCATACCGTCGACGACCGGCTCGCCGACAGCTACCAGTGGGTCATCGAACCCGGGGTCTCCACGGACTCCACCGAAGGATTCGTCTCCCTCACCCAGGAGAAGATCACCGGCGGGTCCGACACGATCCAGCGCGCCGTAGACAAACTGCAGCAGTCCGAGGCATTCGTCAACCAACTGGCCCCGGCGCGGATCGCCATGGAACTGACGAACCACACCAACGGCACCTGGGCGGCGCAGGGGCACTACAGTCTCGGCGACCTGTGGGGCATGTACCCGCGCTACCTCTACATGCAGCGGGTGCTCAACCGCCGGGTCATCGAGGAGGGTATCCGCAATGACGGCGGTACCTTCAATCTGGACGACCGGCCGTTCGCCCTCGCGGACGGTCTGAGCGAAGCAGACAGTGACATCCGATACGAGAACCTCCGTTGGCCTGAGGGCGACTCCGGACTTCCGGCCGGCTCGCTGCCGGATTCCCTGCTCATCGTTCATCCGGACGCCGCGCGCGCCCAGTTCCAGGCTGAGAAGGCCGAACGCGAGGCACGGGAAGCGGCTGAGGCCACCCGCCGGGCTGCCGCGGCCGGTCAGTCAGGACTGACTGACGGGACCAGCGGTGACGGAGAGAACCCGGGAGTTGGTACTGATGAGGGCGGGAACGAGGTCCCGGGTGGCACAGGCGACGTCGGTGGGAACGGAGAGAAAGGCGACGGTGGGATCGTCGGCGTCACGCCACTCCCTCCCGAACCCGAACACCGGAACACCCGTTTCACCGCGACATTCGAACTGCCGGTCTCCGGTGGTGGACCCGGTCTGTACATGCGGATCGACGACGAGATTCTCCACCACCTACGGTCACTGGAGACCAACGGTGGTTCGGTGAACATCACCCTCGATGTCGAGGCCACAGCCCCCGCAGGCTTCAACGATCAGACTCGCGCGATGATCGAGGGCAGCATCGCGGAGATGAACAACGCTTCCGGAACCTTCGAATAGTAAAACTTTTAGGAGATGCCATGCAAGACTTGTACGTATTTCAGTCCGCCGTAGAGGGGAAGACGTCGTCCGACGACCCTTGGAGTATAGGACTTTCAATTCTGGCAAAGTGGATATCTCGAACCATGGGAGACACGGTCATATCTGCCCCAGATCTCCTCACGTCCGGTAATATTGGTAGAGTACCTTCCCGCAATGGTGGAGAAAAATCTGCAGCCTGGAAGTACCTTAATCACAGTAACGGGCAAATGGTTCGCATTGATGTGTTGGATCATTTTCCCGAGGGGGACCAGACGCTTCAAACGCGCACCACATTCGGTACCGATAAAAACGGAAGGTACGCTCTTCGAGTCGTTGTATCCCGTGAGTCCACGACAGGAAGTTTGTCCCCGCTGCGCAAAGCGGATGTCAGACAGCCAGGCCTCGTAAGGGACTTCGTCAACGACTACCGCCTCCGGTGTTTTATTGGCTTAGACATACTGGAAACAAAATATGTCAACGTTCGCAATCAGGAGGAGACCAACTCGCTCATTCAGTACATCCACACAGACCACCGACTGCCCGTTTTGATTATTCACTCTCGAACATTGGAAGCAATATCCGCAGCTAAAGAATGCGCGAACAAGCTCATCGGCCTACTTCGCGTATTCACGGTGGACTATCGATCCAAGCTTGAAATCGATCGTCAAGCCCCAGGAATGGCACCACAAAAATCTGCCGCAGTCCTAGTCTGGCCCGATCGCCAAGTCAATTCCGAGCAGTTCAGCTGGCAAGTCGTAAACTCTGACGATCGAAACGAACTGCGCACTCGCCTCATGGAGCGGCTCTCACTCGTATCTGTTATGCGACGAGGAAGAGATGAAATATTCGCCTCCGCACAAGCAGGAGCAGCTGCCGACAGGGCCGCAGAGGAAAAGGCTGAGCAAAGTAGGATTCTCTCCATCTCAAACAAAGAAGAGATCATCTCATCCCTTGAACAGCGTCTAGCAAAGTCTCGAGAAGATACTCAGACCTGGAAAGAGATGGCCGAAAGTATTGAAGCTGATCTGGAAGGTCTCCAAAGCTCTCAAGCCGACATCACCTCACTACAACGCAACAACGAATACCTGCAAGAGCAGATAGATAATCTCCAAGAGGCTCTTTCAGCAGTTGGGTCAGCGAATAACGTCAGGAAACAAGATACAGTTCCCGAAGCTGACCAGTGGGACGGCGTCCCTAGCCTACGGTCCGGAGATCAAAATTCAATGGAGCGGTTAATTCATGATCTCGAAGACCGCTCGATGGATCGGATAGTTTTTAGTCGGCGAGTCTCAAAGGAATGGAAAAGGGCAAAGTATCCATTTCCAGACGAAATGGTTGACGCCCTCACTTCTATGGCAAAACTTGCAGTCAGCTACTGGGAAGAAGGAGAATCACTGGACGGGAACTGGAAGGACGTCTTCATGGAACGCTTCGGCCTAAATTTTGCCCCGTTCGATAGGGCGATATCCTCGGATTCCGGACTACGAGACTTCTCTTACGAAGGAAAAACCTACGAACGAACGCCTCACATAAAACTCAGGGATAACACTTCTCCGGAGCGATGTGGTCGCATTTATTTCGCCATCGACGACAAAAAGGGTCGGTTCATTGTGGACCACGTGGGGACCAAGATCCACACCGTCGGTATCAGATCTTAGTTGGTTCTGCGTGGACTCAGAAATATGAAATACTGAGTATATGGATATGGTTTCTGCGACTTCCGTCACGAGTACAGTCTCCGACCTCCTCACTTCCCTCAGCCGACGCCTCGACCCGCTCATCGCCGCGCGTCTGTCCGGTGAGCTCGGCGGGGCGGACAGCCTGCCCTGGACCACCATCCTCGCCGAGCTCGACCGGACGAAAGGCCGCAGCCGGCACAGCTACTCCCGTACCGACCTGCAGTGTCAGCTGCGCATGCTCACCGAACGCCTCGGCAGCCTCGGCTACCCTTTCGACGACAACCTGCGCCAGGTCAGCACCGTCGCCAATGAACTGCGCATCATGCGCAACCGCTGGGCCCACAATGACGAGCTCTCCGACCTCGACGCCGTACGCACCTCCGACTACTCCGTCCGACTGCTCACACTGCTGGGAGACACGACCGGAGCCGCCGAGGCGAAGACCCGACGCACCGGACTCCTCTCCGCATACGCCACGAAGACCGAGCTCACTGCACCCGTCCCTGCACCGGACCCGACCCCGATCGCGTCCTCGTCCTCGTCCTCGATTCAGGCCCCCGTAGTGGCAACCACCACGGCACCATCACCCTGCCCTGTGACATCCTCCCCCACCGTCGGTGATACCGGACGCTACGAGTACGAACCCTGGGAGATCGTCATCACAGGCGGTCCCGAGATCATCGACGCGCTACCGAAGAAGGACGCCAAGCTGCAGGTCCGCGGTGTCGCCGCCGAGATCGCCGAGTTCGAGGGGCCCGTCAGTCTGGACCGGCTCGTAACGCTCACCGTCCGCTCCTTCGGCATGTCACGCTGCGGTGCGAAGAAGAAACAGCAGATCGCCCGGCAGCTACGTCAGCTCGACCTCATCATCGACGCCGACGATTTCGTCTGGCCCACCGATATCGACCCCGCCACCTGGCGGGAGTTCCGGCCCACCGGCGCCAACCACACCGCCGGCCGCGACTTCACGGACATCAGCCCGGTGGAGATCGCCAACGCCTGGCGCATCATCGCCGCCCGACAGCCGGCCGGCGCTGATGTTCCGGACGCCGAGATCCGACGTGGCGTCCTCAATGTCTTCGGCATCAGCCGCGCCGGCGCGAAGGTCACAGAGCACCTCTCACGCGCCAAGGCACTGCTGTAACCCCCTATCCCCTGTAGCGCACCGCCTGCCCCACCAACTCCTCCAACCGTTCCGGCGAAACCGGGGCCAGCCCCGTCGCCTCCAGACTGAGGTTGACATGCTTGCGCCGCACCGGCACCGACGAGTGCGTGTGCCCGTGGACCGTGCAGTCGAACCCCTCACGTCCCGCCCACCGGGCCAACAGCGGTGTCTGATGTGGGTCAGGGACCGCGTCCTTCCCCGTCGCCCGGGGAATATGCGTCATCAGTACCTGCCAGCGTCCGATCCGGACCTGCAGGTCCAGGGCGATCACGTCGAAGATCTCCCGGTAGCGCGGCGTCCACTCCGCCACGGAATCCCACCCGAACATCGGGTGGACCCGGTCATGGTTGCCGGGGATCAGCCACATCGTGAGATTCTTCTCCGCCTTCAACTCAGCGAGACGGGCGAGCGCGTAGGCGTCCTTGCGCACGGAGATGTCCCCCAGACAGAGCAGGACGCTGTCCTCCGGAACCTCACGCAGATGGTCGGGCACCACCCGGTCGTGCTGCCCGGTGTCGGCGAACCCGCGCAGGTCAGCAACCAGCCGGTGACCGAGGTGCAGGTCGGACACAGTCCAGAAGTTCGTGGTCATCTGCCTCAGCGTAGCGGGCCCTGGCGCGGACCCATCCCATCCGGACATGGCAGTGCCGCGGCCACCGGCACGAAACATGAGCGGCTCAATGCGCAGAGACCGAGTTCTCGATCCCTTCAACCCACGTTCCGTGCCGCTGACCGCGGCACGGTATCTTCCCACCTCCGGAGTTCTCCGTCGGGGGTGATCACCACCATATACGACCAGTGAACCCCGGGGGGGGTGAGGGTGAAATTCGGGGGCAACACCACGGAAAACCCACCCGAGGTGCGGTTTCCGGAACCCACGACAGGAAAAAACCACCCTATAACGGGGGCGTAGGGCAGCGTCGCACTGGCCCGCCCGCTCCCCCGGCACGCTCAATCGTCACATTCCTCGTCGCGCGAGCCCCTCAAGATCCACCCCACGCAGCCGGGCGAAATCGGCGGTCGTGCCGGTCACCAGCACATCAACCTGCCGCAGCTCCGCCACAGAGGCAGCACCCAGCAGCGTCATCAGGGTGCGGACCTGGGCGATCCACTCGGTGATCTCGTCGATCAGAGTGTCCAGTCCGTCGGTCATCAGCACATGCAGGAAGTGTCCGGAGACACCAACCGCCGAGGCACCCAGTGACAGTGCACGGACCACGTCCAGCGGCGTCGAGACTCCGCCGGACGCGATCACCTGCACCGGCTCCTCCGTCGATTCACCACCGGGCGCGGACTCGCCACCCGGCACAGTCACCGGAGACGCCTGCAGATCCAGCAGACACTCCGCCGCGGTCTGACCCCACCCTGAGAGGTAGGCGTACTCCTGCTTCTCCCGACGCCGGTTCTCGATGTCGATGAAGTTCGTCCCGCCCCGACCACTGACGTCGATGGTGCGCACACCGCGCGCCACGACTTCCGCGACAGACCGGGCCGACAGCCCGAAGCCGACCTCCTTGACCACCACGGGCACATCGACCCCGTCGACGATGTCTGACAGCCGGTCGAGCCAGCCGCTGAAGTCCCGGTCACCCTCGGGCATGACCAGTTCCTGCGCCGGATTCACGTGCACCTGCAGGGCATCCGCGTCGAGGAAGCCGACGGCGTCCCGCGCCTGCTCCACCGTCATCTCCGGGCTGACATTGGCGAACAGGAACGCGTCAGGAGCATTCTCCCGCACCACGGCGAAGGAATGCGCCAGCGACGGGTCCTTCAGCGCCGGGGACGCAGACCCGGTCGCCATCGCCACCCCGGTCGCCGCAGCGGCCCGGGCCAGGTCAGCATTGATCAGCGCGGTCTTCTCCGACCCGCCGGTCATCGCGTTGATGTAGAAGGGCACCGCCCAGTCACGCCCGCACACCGAGGTCTTCAACGCGACCCCGTCGAATGACCCGCCCGGGAAGGAGTGGTGCATGAAGCGCACGTCATCCCACACGCCGTGCGGAGAAACACCACGCACCACACCGGCGTCGCGGAGTTCCCGCAGTTCTTCAGCCAGCCGGACATGCTCGTCCTTGCGTCCTCCCCCGAGAGTGTCCCGTGAGATCGCCATGTCAGTTCCCCCGGTCCGGTCGATGCTGGTGCAGGTTCAGCAGGCGGATGTCCGCCCGCTCCCACACTGCCAGTAGGCCGTCGATGTCGGCGTCCTCCCCGATGAGCACGATGCCGCAGTCCCCACCACCGGCGCCCGAGGTCTTCGCCGCCCCACCGTGGCCCTCGGCAGACTCGATGAGTCGACGCAGCGTCGGCGTCTCGATGGTCGTGCCGGTGTGCTCGCCGAGCTCGCGCAGCAGGGCACGGTTGCGCCGGATCCCGGCGAACACCCCCTGTGTGTCCGCGGCGTCCAGTGCCTTGACGAAGAACTCCACACAGTCGCGCGAGTCCGCCAGGAAGCCGGCATAGGACCACGCGGCATCCCCCCGCTTGTTGGACTGCACATCCCCGACCAGACGGGAGGTGGACGCCGGTGAGCCGGTCCAACCCACCAGCAGCCGCAGCGATTCCGGTGGGGTCAGCGGACGCACCGACAGTCCCGGCCACTCCGACCTCACGAGCTCAAGAAGCGGACGCACGGCCCGCTGCTCCCGGGCCCACTCCCGGTCGAAAGAGGTGTAGGCGATCCAGCCGCCGAACATCGAGGCCGCGACATCGCCGCCGGACCCCGACCGCTGCACCTCGATACTGGCCAGCAGGGCCAGCTTCAACTGCTCCATCAGCGTGAGCTTCAGCCGGTAGTGCGCGCACAACGCCCGCACCGTCGCCACGGTCACCGCGGCGGAGGACCCCAGGCCGAACTTACGGCCCGAGTCATCGTCAAGCTCACTGGTGATGTCCAGGTCGAAGACCTGCAGCGGGACGCCGAGGGCGACCGCCGCCTCCTCCACGATCCTTACCGCGGCCAGCACGAAGCTGAACTGGTCCTGGTCCGGCTCGATGAGCATGTCACTGCCCTGCCGGTACCACTCCAGGTGACTGCCCGCGTTCTGGTCGGTGGTGATGTGGCCGGTGTCCGCGGACGCCGGGCTGACCCGCACGGTGATGTAGCGGTCCACGGCGATGAGCACCGCCGGGTAGCCGGGTTCGACCACGGCGTACTCACCGGCGATATAGAGCTTGCCGGGTGCCCGCACCTCGGTGACAGCACGGGTGAACAGTCCGCTCATCAGTTGGCCTCCTGGGAGTCGGGTCGGGTGATCTCCAGGCCGGGGCCCGAGTAGGCCACGACGGTGCCCAGCTGCGGAGCGACCTCGGCGAGCATCTCGCGCAGTCGCGCGTCCACCCGCTCCGCCTCGGAGGCACGGGTCAGCACTTTGACGTTCGGGCCGGCGTCCATCGTCGCCCATGCCGGAAGTCCCTCCTCACGCAGCGCCTTCACCGCACCCAGCGCGGCACGGGACTGGTCGGTGACGTACTCCACCGGCGGCACGGCCGACGCCATGGTGCCGTGCATTCCGGCGGCGTTTTCCTCGGCGACGGCACCGAGACGCTCCAGGTCGCCTTGCCGCACCGCCTCCATGGCGGACGCCAGATGCCCGGCATGCTCCTCGACCCACGACCGGTAGTCCGGCGAGGTCTGCACCGTCCGACGCATCCCCTCACGGGAGGAGACGGACTTCTCCCCCGCGTCGAGGACCAGCACGACCATGGCCAGATCCCCGGACAGACCGGTCGGATCCGCGACCGGTTCGGCGTAGGAGGACTCGTCGTCGGTGCCGGCGTGCCACACGGCCAGCCCACCGAAAATCGAGCGCGACGCCGACCCGGAACCCCGCCGCGCCAGACGCGACAGTTCACGGTCCGACAGGTCCAGGCCCGCGGCGGAGGCGGCCGCCCCGGCCAGGGCGGCGAACCCGGAGGCGGAACTGGCCAGCCCGGCGGCGGTCGGCACGGTGTTCACCGAGATGACCTCGGCCCGGTCGGTGATCCCGGCGCGCTCACGCACCAGGTCGAGCAGGTCCACGATCCTGTCGTAGGCCCTACCGGTGACGACCTCGCCGTCGAGAGTCGCGGTATCTGCGTCCCCCTCGATGCCGAAGCGGACGGTCGTCGTCGTGTACAGCGCGTCGAGGGTCAGCGACAGCGACGAGGTCACCGGGATGATGAGTGCGTCGTCGGCTTTGCCCCAGTACTTGATCAACGCGATATTCGCGTGTGCTGTCGCAGTCGCCGGGCTGGTGGCATCTGTCACTGCAGGACCTCCCCGGCCATCTGTCCGGTGGCAGGGGCATGGACCCAGGTTCCCCGGGCACCGGCGTCCACCAGTGCCTTCTCGACGCGCTCGGCGTCCTCTTCCGTGGCGGCCAGGGCGATGACGCAACCACCGCGTCCGCCGCCGGTGAGCTTCGCGCCCAGGGCACCGGCCCCGAGGGACGCGGCGACCAGCGCATCCAGCTGGGTGTTGCTCACTCCGAGCTCGCCCAGGATGCCGTGCGCCTCCGTCATCCGGGCACCCATGCCCTGGACGTCACCGGTGCGCAGATCGACGACGACCTCGTCGGTGATCTCGCCGAGCCGGTTGAGTAGCGCCGTGATCACGTCCGGCTCCGCCTCGAAGCGTGCACGGACATGTCCCACGGTCTCCCGCGTGGAGCCCTCGACACCGGAATCGGCGATGACGATCCACGCGTCCGGGCTGAACTCCAGGTCCGTGGCCTGGCCCGCCTGGAAATGGACCGGGGTCTGCGCCGAGGTGGCGACAGCGTCCAGACCGGAAGGACGCCCGTGGGCGACTGTCTCGGCTTCCTGGGTGAGATCGAAGAGCTCGCGCGGGGTGGCCGGCGCGTCGAAGGCGTCGAGGACTGCACGGATGACCGCACCGGCGGCTGCAGCGGACGAACCGAGGCCACGCTCCGGGGGGAACTCCGCTTCCGTGGTGATGCTCAGGCCGGCACCGGGGTGACCGGCGAACGCTGCGGCGACCTCTGCGGCCTTGACGATACTGGAGAACCTGGCCGGAGCATCGCTGAGAGGACCGGTCCAGCCCAGGCCGGAGAGGGTGCCTGGACCGTCCGTGGGCTCGACGCGCGCGATCATGCGCAGCGTGCGCAGCGGCATCGCGATGGCGGGGTGCCCGTAGACCACGGAATGGTCCCCGAAGAGGATGATCTTGGCCACGGTCTGGCCGTGTCCGACGTGAGGTGCCACGGAAGCCTTTCTCGCTACAGCAGGTTCAGGACGATCCTGGGGGAAGAGTACAGCGTCGCGATCTGCACGCCGTAGCCCACGCCCAACTTGTTCAGAGTGCCGCAGACGACGCCCACCGGCAAAATGCCGACACTGTCGACGGTACTGGCGACGGTGCCGTCGAGCACGCAGACGACCGTGAAGGCGACTGTGCGGACGTCGCCGGCACCGGGGTCCGTGAACGTGAGGGTGAACCCGGAGAACAGTCCCGATGTCCTCCCATACTGCCTCATGTCTGCTGCAGTGCACGATGAAACCCACGATCCGGGCGTGTGACGGCTTCATGTGATGATCCGGGTGCTCCGCCACCCCACATGTCCGGAAGTAGTGCCGACAGGTCACTCCGCCCCGGCAGAACCGACTCCTCAGCACTACTTCCGGACACGAGGATGCCGCCACCGACTCCTCAGCACTACTTCCGGACACGAGGATGCCGCCACCGACTCCTCAGCACTACTTCCGGACAGAGAATCTAAGCAGCCGCCGCAGCAACTGCGGCTGCCCTGGAAATCGCACCTGACACCAGTCGGAGCAGTCGTCTGCGGTCGGCGAACAGTGCCGCGTCCACCCGGACAACCTCCCAGCCCAGATCCTTGAGTTCCTGGAGCTGATCGATGTCTTTCTGGTTCTGACCGGCGTCCTGGTGTGTGGAACCGTCGTAGTACAGCGCCACCTTCAGCGAGGCACACGCCAGGTCCAGCACGGTCCAGGTCTCCGTGGGCAGGTCCAGCCGCACCTGCGAGGTCCAGCGGTGACCGTCGGGCAGTATGTCCCGGACAACCAGTCGGAGCAGGGTCTCGCGGGGTGACTGCGCACCCGGATCGACCAGCGGGAGCACCTCCCTGAGCTTGCGTGCAGAGACCAGTCCTCGGCACGCATGCATGATCTCGTCGACGGTGACCGTGGTGCACTGGAGGAACGCGTCGATGAGCTGCACCGCACGCACCTGTACATCGGTCAGCCCGGGGACCTCCGGGACAACCCAGTGGTGCGACCGCATGAACACCGACTTCAGGCACTGGGCTGCAGCCACTGGAGCGGTGACGCACCGCAGCTCCGGCAATTTCGGATCAGGACAGACGGTCTCGCGGGTCAGGCAGGCCGGCCACCGCCGTATCACCGGACGCAGCCGTGCCTTCCCGGTGCCGTCGCCGCCTCCGGTATGACGATGTGACTTGTCGGTGAGCAACAGCACCGGTGCGGAGTCCGCCCAGTAGAGGAGTCCGTGGAATGCGGCGGCGGCCCACGATCCGGTGACGAGGTCGCGGTGCCGCAGCCACTGCGCTCTGGCCCGGGTGATGATGTCCACCAGAAACTCTCCGGGATGATCACCGGCCACCTGCCGCGGTGTCTCCGGCCCGAGCTCCAGGAAGAGGACGCCGCGGGCGACCTCGACATACAACCGGTCAAGCTTGTGACGGGTCACTGTCCCGGAGTCCATCGCTTCCTTACGCCGGAACGGGAGTCTGCTCGGCAGTATCCGCCGGGTGTGTTCCGGTCCATTGCCCGGAGGCAGTCGTTTCTCGTCTGCGGCGCGCCGCCACCACTGTCGCAGACTCTCCCCTGTGGTCGGGTGTTTCTCCCCCATGTTGTGTGATCCCCTCCCGGATCTGTTCAGTTGTCGGCGAAAGACATCTCACCCGCCCCGCCGTCCAGTGAAGCGGAGCACGGCGCGCCCTACAAGCCCCCGTTCCGGGCTGCTGTCTTCCCGGGCTGCCCTTCAACCCGGGCTGCTGTCTTCCCGGGCTGCCCTTCAACCCGGGCTGCCCTTCAACCCGGGCTGCCCTTCAACCCGGGCCCCCTTGTCCGGAAGTAGTGCCGACAGGTCGCTCAGCCCCAGCGAAAACGACCCCTCAGCACTACATCCGGACATAAGAGGGGCGATGACATGAGAAAGCGCGACGTGCAGGTCACAGAACATGTGAAGCACCCCACGATTCCAGGCCGCCCCTACCGGCGGA
Source organism: Corynebacterium sp. (assembly GCF_022712275.1). GTDB lineage: Bacteria > Actinomycetota > Actinomycetes > Mycobacteriales > Mycobacteriaceae > Corynebacterium. The sequence goes on from NZ_JALAGU010000049.1 coordinate 52,682, forward strand.
CTACCCTGTGTCGGTACCCCGGTCCATCTGACATCGATCGGCATCGATCAGACATCCACTGACCTCGATCAAACCTCGGACCGTTGACGTTTCCCGGAAAGAACCTGCACGGAAAGAACCTGCATGAGCACAACCACCTACGCCCCTCCGGCCCAGCAGAAGCATCCCGTCGACCAGGTCCCGCCCGCCGGCAAGCTCGCGGTCCTGTCCGTCCAGCACCTCCTCGCGTTCTACGCCGGCGCCGTCGTCGTCCCGCTCCTCATCGCCGGCCAGCTGAATCTCGACGCGAAGACGACGATCCATCTCATCAACGCCGACCTGTTCACCTGCGGTATCGCCACACTGATCCAGTCGGTCGGTTTCTGGAAGGTCGGTGTGCGCCTGCCGATCATCCAGGGTGTGACGACCACGGCCGTCGCACCGATCGTGGCGATCGGCCTGGCCGTCAACGAGGACGGCGGGGTGGGCGTCCTCCCGGCGATCTACGGCTCGATCATCATCTCGGGCATCTTCACCTTCCTCGCCGCCCCGTACTTCGCGAAGTTCATCCGGTTCTTCCCGCCGGTGGTCATCGGCACGGTGCTGACGACAATGGGCATCACGCTGCTCTCGGTCGCCGCGAACGACTTCACGAACTACGCCGAAGGCGCCCCGGAGACGAAGGACCTGGCCTACGCCGGTCTCACGCTGGCGATCATCATCGTCATGCAGCGCTTCTTCAAGGGCTTCCTCGGTACCCTGTCGATCCTCGTCGGCCTGGTCATCGGCACCGCCGTCGCCTTCGGTTTCGGCGACACGGGCTTCGATGACGTGGGCACCTCCGACTGGGTCGGTTTCACGACCCCCTTCTACTTCGGCGCCCCGGAGTTCGTGCTCACCGGCGCGATCTCGATGATCATCGTCATGCTGATCACGATGGTGGAGTCCACCGGAGACGTCTTCGCTGCCGGCGAGATCGTCGGACGCCGCACCACCAAGGAGGACATCGCCCGCGCGCTGCGGGCCGACGGCCTGTCCACCACCCTGGGCGGCGTGATGAACTCCTTCCCTTACACCTGCTTCGCGCAGAACGTCGGTCTGGTGCGCATGACCCGTGTACGGTCGCGGTGGGTCGTCGCGGCGGCCGGCGTCCTCATGATCGTCATCGGTCTGATCCCGAAGGCCGGCGCGATCGTCGCCGCAATCCCCTCCCCGGTGCTGGGTGCGGCGAGTATGGCACTGTTCGCCAATGTGGCGCTGGTCGGTATCCAGACGCTCGGCAAGGTCGATCTGACGGACACGCGCAATGCCACGATCCTCACGATCTCGATGGGTCTGGGCATGCTGGTGACGTTCAAGCCGGGCATCGCCGAAGTCTTCCCGGAGTGGGCACAGGTCTTCTTCGCTTCGGGTGTGACGACCGGTTCGATCGCCGCGATCGTGCTGAACCTGCTGTTCTTCCATGTGGGACGCCGCCCGTCCCCCGACGTCACCCGCGATGCGGCGGGCCGGATGCTCACTCTGGAGGACGTCAACGCCATGGATCAGGCGTCCTTCCTGCGCACCTTCTCACCGCTGTTCAACAATGCGACGTGGCCGCTGGAGCGCGCCCATGCCGTCGGCCCCTTCGCCACGGTCCAGGACCTGCGCGATGCGGTGCAGGACGCCGTGCTCACCGCCCCGCGCGAGCAGCAGGATGCTCTGATCCACGACTACCCGTCGATGGCTGATCTCCTGCTCGACGAGGACGCTCTGAGGCGCGAGTCGGGGTTCGCCGGCTCGCTCGCCCTGGAGGATATGGACGATGTGGAGCAGGAGCAGCTCCGGGACCTTTCTGACCAGTACCGGGAGCGGTTCGGGATGCCTTTCGTCGCCTGCCTGGGCCGGATGGACTCCCGTAGTCAGATCGTCACGGAGGGTCTGCGCCGGCTGGAGAACTCCCCGGAGCAGGAGCACCTGCAGTTGCTGGGCGAGGTCGTGGAGATCTCCAATGACCGTTTCAACAACCTCATCGCGGACGCCAATCCGGTCGCCGCCGCGTGGGAGTCGAAGTTCGACCACCTGGGGTAGGTGGTGCCGGGGACGGAGACGCTCAGATACTCAGCACGTGCCGCACCGCACCGACCGCCTCATCCAGGGCTCGCCCGGACCCCGACCAGATCACGCTGGAGTTCACGAAGGGGTGCACCAGGCCGCGGTGTCGACGCGCCGTCACCGGCACCCCGGCCTCATCCAGGCGGGCGGCGTAGGCCTCACCTTCGTCACGCAGCGGGTCATGTCCGGCAACGGCGACATAGGCCGGGGCGATGCCGGACAGGTCCTCGGCCAGGATCGGGGAGACGAGGTCACCCCGTCGCTCCTCGTCACTGAGCTCACTGACGAAGGCCTTGTCGTACCAGCGGAAGTGGTCTTCGGTGATGTACGGACCGTCGTGGAATTCGCGGCGGCTCGCGTAGGTCGCCATCACCTCGTCGACCTCCCGGAGGTCCACGACCGGCGCGAAGAGCATCTGCAGGGCCGGCTGCGGCAGTCCCCGGTCACGCAGCCAGAGCGTGGACGCGGTGGCGAGGTGCGCACCGGCGGAGTCGCCGGCGATGATGACCTGCTCCGGGTCGATCTCGGCGATCTGTCCGGACACGGCTGCCGAGATCACGGTGGTGACGTCCTCCAGCGGGGCGGGGAACGGGTGCTCGGGAGCCATCCGGTAGTCGATCGAATAGACCTGGACACTGCTGCGACGGCAGAGGAAACGGCAGGTCGAGTCGTGACTGTCGAGGGATCCGGTCGCCCACCCTCCTCCGTGCATGTAGATGATGGCCGGCGCCGGTCTACCGCCCTGCCACCGGGCCGCACCGGCCGGAGTGTAGACGCGCACGCGGACGCCGCCGACGATGCGGTGGTCGACGAGGCCGACCTCCAGTGACTTCGTCCCGCAGGAGCCGGCGAGGTAGGCCTGCCGGTCGACGTTGCGTCGGGCGTCCACGGCGTCCTGGTCGGCAATGTCGGATCCGCCGACGAGTTTCAGCGTGAGCAGGGAGAGGGCGACGTCACCGTCGAGCCGGTCGCCGGCGTTGTTCGTCCGGGAGAAGACCGAGAGCAGCGGAGCGGGGATGAAGCGGAGGGCGCGGGCCCCGGCGGCGATGATCCGGTCGAGCACGGAAGGGCGGTAGGTCTCCGCCCCCTGGTTGGCGCTGGCACGGGCATTCAGTTGCGAAGTCTGTGACATAGATCACAACCATAGGGGGTAGACCCCGCAAAAGGGAACCTTCGGCCCCGAAAAAACTTCAGCCCAGGCTACACGAGACCGAGTTCCTGCACCGTCGACCATTCGTCGGCGAGCTCCTCGACCGAGGCGTCCAGCCGGGCCCGCTGCGCTTCGGACAGCGCCAGGCCCTGCACGATCTGCCAGGCCCCGTCGACCGAGCGGCACGGGAAGCTGCACATCAGACCCTCGGGCACACCGTAGGAGCCGTCAGACGCCAGGACGACCGAGACCCAGTCGCCCTCCGGAGTGCCCTGGACCCAGTCGCGCATGTGGTCCACGGCCGCCGAGGCCGCGGACGCCGCCGAGGAGGAACCGCGCACACTGATGATCTCCGCGCCACGCTTGGCGACCCGCGGGATGAACTCCTCGGTGTTCCAGGTTCCCTCCAGTCCGCCGAGATCCTCGGTGAGTGAGCGTCCGGTGTCGTCGACGAGCTCGGTGATGTCCGGGAACTGTGTGGTGGAGTGGTTGCCCCAGACCGTCATCCGGTGCAGGCCCGAGACCGGCGTCCCGAGCCGCTGCGCGACCTGGGACAGGGCACGGTTGTGGTCCAGCCGCGTCATCGCGGTGACTGAACCGGCAGGCAGTCCACCGGCGGCTGCGGCAATGGCGGCGTTGGTGTTCGCCGGGTTGCCGACGACCAGGACACGGACGCCCGGGTTGGCGTTGGCCGCGATGGCCCTGCCCTGGGGGCCGAAGATGCCGCCGTTGTCGGCGAGCAGCTCGGAGCGCTCCGCACCCTTGCCCCGCGGCTTGGCACCGACGAGGAAGGCCGCGTCCGCCCCGGTGAAGGCGACGTCGGCGTCATCGGTGACGGTGACGGTTCCGAGCAGCGGGAAAGCGGCGTCCTGCAGCTCCATGGCGACGCCCTCGGCGGCGGTGGTGGCCGCGGGAATCTCCAGGAGGTTGAGGTTTACTACGGTGTCGCGGCCGAAGACCTCGCCGGTGGCGAGGCGGAAGAGAAGGGAGTAGGCGATCTGTCCGGCGGCGCCGGTGACGGTCACGGTGACAGGGGAGGTGACGGGGGCGGTGGATTGCACGGTGGGCACTCCTGAAGGGTCGGTGGGTTGTCCGTTCGCCAGTCTAAGTGCATTCCGTGGATCACCCCCTCTTAGGTGGACACCGGTTCGGGTGTATCCACCGTCTGTAGTAGACCTACTAGTCTGGCATTTGCCCGTATACATAAGGACACAACTCAGTACGGGGGTGAAACCACTCCCGTCGCACCCCCTGCACCCCCTGCACC
>NZ_JALAGU010000008.1 GCF_022712275.1 Corynebacterium sp.
CCTCAACACCCCACCCCAGCCACACCTACCCCTGCCGGTACACCTCCACCCCGTCCTTCACCGTCGACAGCACCGTCAGCCCCGCCAGATCCTCGTGCGCACAGGTCAGCGGGTCCCGGTCGACAACGATGAGGTCGGCCCGCAGCCCGGCGCGGATCCTGCCTTTGTCCGCTTCCTCGCCGTACTGGTACGCAGCTGCGCTGGTCACCGCGCGCAACGCCTCGTAACGGTCCACCGACTGCTCCGGGCCGACAAGTGTGCCCCGCGAACTCCGCCTGGTCACCGCTGTTGCAACCGAGACCGGCATGTCCGGATCGGTGACCGGCGCATCCTGGTGGAAGGTGACCGCTACTCCCCTGTCGAGGGCGGAACGCACCGGGGAAATCCGCCGACCACGCCCGGGCCCGAGGTTGCGTAGGTGGGTGTCCCCCCAGAACCAGACATGTCCCACGAAGAATGATGCGATCATCCCCAGTGCCGGCATCCGGTCCAGCTGGTCGGCGCGTACCGTCTGGGCGTGGATCATCACCGGACGCAGTGACGCCGCCCCCGGATGAGACTCCGCCACATGGGCGTAGGCGTCGAGGAACTGCTCCGAGGCGGCGTCCCCGTTGCAGTGCGCGAGCACCTGATAGCCACTGTCCACCGCGCGGGCGATGAGACTGCCGACCTGGTCGTCCGGCAGTGCCGGATAGCCGCACTGGCACCGTCCCGGTTCCTCGTGCTGGTGGTCCGCAGCAGCTTCACTTTCAGCACCACCACCCGAAGCAACCTCTTCCTCCGGCTCATAGGGTTCCGACAGCCATGCCGAGCGAGCCTGCGGCGAGCCGTCGAGGATCAGTTTGCAGCCGCCCAGCCTGACCCGCCCCTCATAGCTGCCGATGCGCTCGGGATGAGCATCGAGGACGTCCAACCCACCGGTGGTGACGATCGGGTAGGCCACCACATCCAACGCGAGATCACCGTCCTCACCGGCGGCGATCAGGGCGTCCACCTCCTCGGGCGAGGCCGCGCCCTCCTGCACCGTGGTGATGCCTCGGGAAAGGTACTCACGCTGGGCGGTGAGAATCGCCTCCCGCTGGTCCCCCGGACTCCCGGGGCTCAGCAGCGACGGTCCCGTCTCCCCGTCTCCACCGGCGGCGGCGAGTCCCTCGGCCAGCACCAGCATCGCGGAGATCTCCTCTACGTACCCGTCCGGGGTCACGCGATCGTCCTCTCGACCGAACCGGCCGCCGTCGGGATCCGGCGTTCCGGACGTGATCCCCACCAGTTCCAGCACCACCGAGTTCACCACCAGCATGTGCGAGGAGCGGTGCACGGCGATGACAGGCACCGTGGTGCTCACCCGGTCGAGATCGTGCCGGGTGGGATGCCGGTAGCCGGGCAGATTGTTGTGGTCGTAGCCCAGACCGACCACCGGCGAGGCATCCTGTGCAGGACGCCCGACAAGCCGTTCGGCCAGCGCGTCGACGATACCGTCGATGTCCGTACAGTCGCGCAGATCGACCTGGCGCGCTGCCTTGCCGTAGCTCATGAAGTGCCCGTGGGCGTCAATGAATGCCGGCAGCAGGACACGCCCCGCCAGGTCCACCTCATCGACCTCGCTGCCCGCGTCCCCGAACCGCTGCCGGGCCGTGACGAGATCACCGACGTAGACGATCCGGTCACCCTCGGTGACCACGGCCTCCACCGGGGTGGCCGGTGCCTCCCCACCGGTCGCAGCGTCCTCATCCATCGTGATGACCGTGCCGGAGTGGTAGAGCGTCGCCATGTCAGTTGCCTCCCGTCGGTGCGGTGTCGGCGGCCGGTCGGCCCACCGTGGATGCCGCGTCGACCCCGGTCTCCGGGACGTCGTCTGCGACAGCCTCCGGTGTTCCAGCGTCCTTCGGCGTCCCGGTGAGACGGTAGGACGCCCGGTCGAAGTCCCCGGCCCAGTATGCCAGCAGCAGATAGCCGAGCAGACACACGGCGATGAGCACCACGGCCAACGGAGTGGACAGTGCCCCTGCGAAGACCGCCGAGACGATGATCACCACCGGAAACACCACCTGCTCCGGCAGGTTCATCAGTCCCATCTCCGCGCCGGTCGGCGTCCGCAGTGACGGGTCCACGATACGGACCAGCGCCAGCCCGGTCGGAGCTGTGCCCGTACCCGTGCCGAAGACCCCGAGAGTCCGCTCGAAATCATGGTCACTGCCGTAGTGCTTCCCGAGGTACACACTGATCAGTAGGGTGACCGCAGAGACCACGACCGTGACGACGAGGATCGGGACGATCCAGTCCACCACCACGGACAGCTGCACCGCCATGAACGCGGTGACCACGGTGAAGTCGCTGAACAGACCGGTGATCCGCCGCTGCAGCCCCGGGTCGATGATGTGGGCGGCCCCGGCCCTGCCCAACAGCCAGCGCAGCAGATAGGCGGCGAACAGACCGTTCATGAACATCATGCCGCTCATCGTCTCACCGACGAATCCGGGGATCAGTCCGAAGAGTGCGGAGATACCTGTGGCGCCGAGGTAGCAGACCCCGACGATGGACAGGGCGAAGCCGAGGGACTCGATGCTGCCGGAGAACGTGGTTTCCCGGCCCATGGATTCGGCGTCGTCCCCGGGGCCGTGGAGTCCCCGCTTCGTGAACCCGGTGATTCCCACCGTGTGGTGCGTCGCGTCACGGGAGATTCCGCGTTTGGCCAGTGGCACCCCGATGAGGAATGCGGCGAGGAAGCCGAGGGAGGCGAAGGTCAGCCCCACGCTCACCGCCTGGTCCCAGCCCTGGTCGGCGAAGATCGCCCCGAAGGTCGCGGCCTGGCCCGGCCCCTGGGCGAAGCCGAACGCGGCCATGAGCCCGTACTCCGCGGGCATGCCGAACACGCTGCCGAGGGATGCCACGACCCCGACACCGATGAGCTCCTGGACCGCGAAGAGGACGACCCAGGTCAGGCCCATGGCCCAGGCACCGCGCAGCAGCGGCGACTGGGGCACGAAGCGGCGCCGACCACGGCGACCCGTTGTTCCACTCCCCTGGTCCGGATCCGGGGACGCCGGCGCGGCGGTGAGCCCGATGGAGATGAAGGTCAGGGTGAACAGTTCGATGGTGATGTTGCCGAACAGGGTGGCGTCCACCCCGTCGATGGCCGACCCGAGGCCGGCGTTCATGACGACCGTGCCGAGTACACCGGCGATGACGATGGCCGGGACGAGATTGTTCCGGAACAGTGGTACCCACCGGCGCAGCAGCACCCCGGCGCTGCACAGTGCTCCGACGAGCGCGAGTGCGATGACCCCGCTCATGACGGCGTCGCCTCCGGATACGTGAATGTCATCGTGTGCCCCTCTCGTTGTCGGTGGGACACGGGTCGTCCGTGCCCTGCGTGAAATTCAGCGTGCCAGAGGCATCCGTCGAGACAGGCACGATACTTGCAGGATGAATCACTGTCTGGACGCGTCACGCTGCTACGCTCCATTTCATGACTGAAAGCACATCTCCGGCAGACAACCCTGCCCCCACCACCGTCGCCACCGGCATGACCTTCACCGAGTGCCCACGCTGGCACGGGGGCCGCTGGTACTTCGTCGACTTCTACAGCCACCGCGTCCTGTCGATGGAGGCCGACGGGGCTGACCTGCGCACCGAGCTCACCGTCCCCGCCCAACCGTCGGGCCTGGGTTGGCTACCGGACGGGCGCCTGCTCGTGGTGTCCATGAAGGACCGGAAGATCCTGCGCCGCGAGGCCGACGGCACCGTCGTCGAGCATGCCGACCTCAGCGACCTGGCCGCCTACCCGCTCAACGACATGGTCGTCGACGAGGTGGGGCGCGCCTACGTCGGCAACTTCGGCTTCGACCTCATGGCCGGGGAGGACGCCGCCCCCACCCCGCTCATCCTCGTCGACACCGACGGGTCGGCCCGGCACATCAGCGAGCCGCTGTACTTCCCCAACGGATCCGTCATCACTCCGGACGGTAAGACCCTCATCGTCAACGAGACCTTCGGCAACCGCGTCAGTAGCTTCGACATCCTCGAGGACGGTTCGCTGGGCCCGCGCCGCGACTGGGCGGTCTTCGGCCCGCTGTCGGAGAACCGGAACCTCGACGTCGTCGAGGCGCAGTCCGTGGTCTCCGCAGATGGCTGCGGTCTGGACGCCGACGGCAACCTATGGGTGGCGGACGCCCTGGGTGGCCCTACCCTGCTCGTCGCCGAGGGTGGCGAGATCCTCCGGCGCGTGAGCCTCGACTCCCCCGTCTTCGCCTGCATGGCCGGCGGGCCCGACGGCAGGGACCTCTTCCTCTGCTGCGCACCCGACTTCGACGAGAAGCGGCGCTCAGCGACTCCGGAGGCCACGGTCCGCCTCGCCCGGATCACCACTCCCCACGGCGGGCGTCCGTAAACCGGTCCCCGGCCCCGGCCCCCAGGCGCCGATGCGCCTGCAACAGGCCCCCGCCTACTCCAACCCCCAGTTCCACCCCGCCGTCGCGGTACGCAGGTGGGCGTAGGACCGCACCGTCCGCCCGTTGAACGGTGCGGAGGCCGGGGCCGTCCCGGGAACGGTCCAGGTCGGCGGCGCGTCCTCGCCGGAGAGCGTCCACGCCGCCTGACGGGCGGCACCCAGGGCCACGTACTCCGCAGGATCCGGGACCAGAACCTCCACCCCGAAGATCGAAGGGGCGATCGCCCGCACCGCCGCCGACCGGGCACCGCCGCCGATCAGCAGTACGCGGCGCACCTTCTCCCCCGTCGCGCCGACGAGCGCCTCCACCGCGTCCTTCATCGAGCAGAGCAGCCCCTCGACCGTCATCCGGGCGAAGTCCTCCCTGGTCGTGGCGGTGGTCAGCCCCTGGATGATGCCGGTGGCGTCCGGTCGGTTCGGCGTCCGCTCCCCGTCGAGGTAAGGCTGCAGAACAAGACCACCGGCGCCGGGAGCGGCGTCCAGCGCCAGCCGGTCGAACTCCTCCCAGTCCACGCCCAGCAGGCGGCGTCCCAGATCAAGGACGCGGGCCGCATTCAACGTCGCGACCAGCGGCAGGTACCTCCCCGAGGCGTCGGCGAAGCCGGTGACCACGCCGGCGGAATCGTGGACACTGTCCTCAACCACCGCAGACGCCACCCCGGAGGTCCCGATGGAGACACACACGTCCCCGGGACCGAGCCCCAGACCGAGGGCCGCGCCCTGGTTGTCCCCCGTGCCCGGCGCGATAACTGTCCCCCGCGCCGCAGCCCCGGCACACACCGACGCCGCGACAGTGCCCAATGCCTCGTTCGGCGCGGCGAGGTACGGCAGGTCGACGGGATGCCCCAGGGCACTCTCGGCGAGCTCCGGCAGCCACCGGCGCTCCCGGGTGCTGTAGTACCCGGTTCCGGACGCCTCCCCGTGATCGGTCGCGGTGACCAGCCCACCGGACAGGAATCGCGTGAGGTAGTCGTGCGGCAGCAGGACCGAGGCGGTGCGGGCGGCATTCTCCGGCTCGTGGTCCCGCATCCACCGCAGTTTCGTCGCGGTGATCGAGGCTACGTAGCGACTGCCCGTGAGATCGACGCAGGCCGCAGGCCCACCGAGCTCCTCGATGAGCTCCTCGGCGGCGCGGGCGGACCGGGTGTCGTTCCACAGCAGGGCGTCCCGCACGACCTCGCCTGACCCGTCCAGGGCGACCATGCCGTGCTGCTGGCCGGCGACGGCGACGGCGTCCGCCTTCTCCAGCAGTCCGGCGGTGGCGGTCTGCATCGCGTCAATCCAGGCCCGGGGATCGACCTCCGTGCCCTCGGGATGGGTGGCGCGACCCTCACCTACGACCTCGCCGGTGGCGGCGTCGACGAGCAGCGCCTTGCAGGACTGGGTGGAGCTGTCGATTCCCAGGACGAATGCCATCAGAGTTCCTTTCCGGTGGTGTCGGTGTCCCCGACGATGTGGACGTTCGCGCCGGACGCCCGCAGCCGTTCCCGGTCGGCCTCGGAGGTGTCCGCGTCGGCGACGATGTGGTCGAAGTCGCTGAGATCGGCGACCTTGAACAGTCCCGGGGCGTCGAACTTCGTCGCGTCGACGAGCAGGACCTTGACCAGGCCCAGTGCCACGAGGGCGCGCTTGGTGTCCGCGGCCTCGACGTCGGGGTGGAACAGGGCGGTGCCGTCGGCGGTGGCGCGCAACGAGGTCGTCGAGACGAAGGTGATGTCGGCGGACAGCTGGCAGAGCTGCTCATTGGTGCCGGCCCCGAGGAAGGAATCGGTCTCCGGGATGTACTGTCCGCCGCAGGCGATGAGGCGGATCCCGGTGACGCCGCTGCGGCGGGTGTGGTTGTACATCGCGGCCAGGGAGTGGGTGATCAGCGCCGAGGGGTGCCGGTCCGGAAGCAGGCCGACGAGCGGTTCGAGGGTGGTCGAGTCATCGACGGCGACCACGTCGCCCTCCCCGATGAGTTCGGCGGCCCGGGTGCACAGCGCCGTCTTGGTGTCCCGGCGTAGTTGGCGGCGCTGGCCGACCGCCAGCTCACTCATCGAGGGGCTGACCGAGCGCGCTCCGCCGCGGACCCGCTCCAGCAGATGGTCTGCGGCGAGGGTGTCGAGGTCTCGGTGGACGGTCATCTGGCTGACGTCGAAGTGCCGGGCGAGTTCCTCGATGCGGGCGGTGCCGTGCCGGGTGACGTAGGCGACGATGTTCTCCCGTCGTCGGTCGGGCCCGGCGACGCTGGCGGGTTGTGACATGGGGTACACGCTACCACGGCGCCATGTGATCTGACCTCACTTTTCAACATAACCATGTGATTTTGCGTGACTTTTCCACACATACGCGGTACATTTAGCCGCATTGCGCACCAAAAGTTGTGACGTGCGCCCCATACCCTCCCCTGGAGCACAGGAGAACACATGACCTCACCACAGCCCCTCCTCGACCGGCTCGGCATACCCCGCGCCCTCATCTGGGGATTCATCGGCCTCACCCTGTTCATGATCGGCGACGGGGTCGAGACCAACATCCTCGAACCCTTCCTCCGCGACGACCACGGCTTCTCGACCTCCCGGGTCGGCACCCTCGTCACCGTCTACGGCATCGCCGTCGCGATCGCCGCCTTCTTCGCCGCCGCGCTCTCCGACCTCTGGGGTCCACGCCGCGTGATGGCCCTCGGCGCGGTCGTCTGGGTGGTCCTGGAACTCACCTTCCTGCTCGTCGCCCTGACCACCTCGAATGCCCCGCTGATCTTCATCACCTACGGACTCCGCGGCTTCGGCTATCCGCTCTTCGCCTACGGTTTCCTCGTCTGGATCAGTGCCGTGGCCCGCCCCGAGGACCGGGCCACCGGCGTCGGCTGGTTCTATGTCGCCTTCTCCGCCGGCCTGCCGACCCTCGGCGCCCTCGTCGCCACCATCTCGCTCAATGTCATCGACCTGGACTTCTACCAGACCCTCTGGGTCTCTCTGGTCCTTGTCCTGGTCGGCTCCACCATCGTCTTCGTCGGGGTCCGCGAACCCCGTGGACGCCGTCCACTGGTCGACAACCCCGAGGAGGTCAGCGCGACGCTCTCACGTGGCGTCCGCCTGCTGGTCACCGACTCCCGCTTCCGCTATGTCACCGCGATCCGCACCATCAACTCGGTGCCGACCTACGCCATGGCGGTCTTCTTCCCCGCCTACTTCACCGACGATCTCGGCTGGCGACTCGGATGGTTCCTCATCCTCACCACGGTGATCTACGCGGTGAACCTCCCCTTCAACCCGCTGTTCGGACGCATCGGTGACCGCTACGGCTGGGCGCGCACCATGTTCTGGTGCGGCGCGGTGCTCTGCGCCGTCGCACTCGGGCTGGTCTACTTCACTCCGCTCGTCGGCCAGGCGCTCGGGCTGCCCGATCCGGTGACCTACGGCATCACCCTCGCCTTCGGCGCTGTCTTCGGTATCGGACTGGCCGGGTATGTCCCGCTGTCCGCCATCGCCATCTCCCTGGATCCCGAGCACCCGGGTGCCGCGATGGCGACCTACAACCTCGGCGTCGGCGCGGCGGTGGCCGTCGGCCCCCTGCTCGTCGCTGTCTTCCTGCCGCTCGTCGGCCCCACCGGACTCACCGTCATCATGATCGGCCTCTACTTCGTGTCCGCCTGGATGTCGACCCGTCTCAAGGGCACCCAGCCCGGCTTCGACGGCACCCCCGTCCGCGTCGCCCACGCATCCGAATCCACCTCCGCATCCGAACCCTCATCCGCACCCGACAAGGAGAACATCCAGTGAGCACCCCGACCACCTCCACCCTCCCCCACCTCGGCACCGCGACCCTGGACGCCGTCGCCGCGACCGGGGCGGCCGTCCCCGCCTACGACCGGGCCGCCGTCACCCCGGGCATCGTCCACATCGGCGTCGGCGGGTTCCACCGGGCCCACCAGGCGATGTACCTCGACCGACTGATGAACCAGGGCCAGGCACTGGACTGGGGCATCGTCGGCCTGGGCGTCATGCCCTCCGATGTCCGCATGCGCGATGCCCTCGCCGGCCAGGACCACCTCTACACCCTGACAACCAAAGCACCGGACGGCATCGAGGACGCCCGGGTCATCGGCAGCATCATCGACTACGTCTTCGCTCCGGACGACCCGGCCGCCGCCGTCAACCTGCTCGCCGACCCGCAGATCCGCATCGTCAGCCTCACCGTCACCGAGGGCGGATACAACATCGACCACGTCACCGGCGAGTTCCTCCACACCTCGGAGCACATCGCCCACGACCGGGCCGAACTGCAGGCCGGACGCCACAGTGACCTGCGGACCTTCTTCGGGCTCGTCACCGCCGCCCTGGCCGTACGCCGCGCCGCAGGGATTCCGCCGTTCACCGTCATGAGCTGCGACAACATCCAGGGCAACGGAGAGGTGGCCCACCGCACCTTCCTCGCCTTCGCGGCGTCCGTGGACGCGGAGCTGGCGACCTGGATCGAAGAGAACGTCGTCTTCCCCAACTCCATGGTCGACCGGATCACCCCGGAGACCACCGACGCCGACCGCGCCGACGTCGCCGGACACGGGTACACGGATGCCTGGCCGGTGGTGTCCGAGGACTTCACCCAGTGGGTGCTGGAGGACCGTTTCACCGCGGGGCGTCCCCCCTTTGAGAAGGTCGGGGTCGAGGTCGTCGAGGACGTCGTCCCCTACGAACTGATGAAGCTCCGGCTGCTCAACGCCTCCCACCAGGGTCTCTGCTACTTCGGTCACCTCGCCGGGCACCGGATGGTCCACGAGGTGATGGCGGATCCCCGCTTCGCACGGTTCCTGCTAGCGTACATGGAGAATGAGGCGACCCCCACACTGCGTCCGCTGCCCGGGGTGGACCTGGACGCCTACCGACACACCCTCATCGCCCGGTTCGGCAATGTCGCGGTGAAGGACACGGTCGCGCGGCTGTGCGCCGAGAGCTCCGACCGGATCCCGAAGTGGCTGCTGCCGGTCATCCGGGAGAACCTCGCTGCAGGACGCCCCGTCGACCTCTCCGCGGCGATCGTCGCCTCCTGGGCGCGCTATGCCGAGGGCACCGACGAGCAGGGCAGGCCCATCACGGTGGTCGACCGGATGGCCGACCGTCTCACGGCGTCCGCGTCCCACAACCACGAGGACGCACTGGCATTCCTGCGCGACCGTGAGGTTTTCGGCGATCTGGTGGATTCCCCCGACTTCACTGCGACGTACACCCGGACACTGGCATCGCTGCACACCGACGGAGCGGAGGCGACGCTGGACATGCTGCTGGGAAGCTAGACAGTGAGGAAGTGCACAGTGTTCATCCTTGTGTGACCGGCGGCCCCGGTAGTACGTTCAGGAACGGTCACCACCCGAAAGTGAAGGAAGCATTTCCTTATCCAACGCTTCCCGATCTTCCCCATGAACGTTCTGTCCATGCCCTCCCCACACTGAAAACCCACGAAGGATCTCCGTGCTTCTCCGCTCCCTCGCCCGCTCGACCAGTCCGCTACGCTCCCCGCGCACCGGCCTCACCGCCGTCGTCGTCGCCGCCAGCCTCGTCATCGCCGGCTGTTCCTCCGACGACGACAGCGACTCCAGCTCCAACACCTCTGCCGACGCTGATTCCGGCAACGACGCCTCCGAGGTCACCATCAGCCACGTCTACGGCGAAGACACCTACCCCACCAACCCGGAGACCGTCGTCGCCATCGGCACCGCCGTCGACAACCTCCTCGCCCTCGGCATCACCCCGGACGCCATCGTCGAACGCCCCGATGACAAGGACGCCGCCTGGAAGAACGACCAGCTCGAAGACGTAGAGCGTATCCCCCTGTCGGACCAGAACGTCCCGCTGGAGGAGATCGCCGCGCTCGAACCCGACCTCATCGTCGGCGACCTCTACCGCATTCCCGAGGAGGCGTACGACGCACTGAAGGACGTCTCCCCGGTCCTGCCCGGTATCGACCAGACCGCAGACTGGGAACCGCAGCTGCAGGCGCTCGGCAAGATCTACCAGAAGGAGGACGAGGCACAGCAGGTCATCGACGACGATGAGCAGGCTTTCGCCGATGCCCGTGAAGAGCTCTCCGGACTCGAGGGCAAGACCGCCCTGACCGTCCAGGACCGTGGTGGCCAGTTCGGCGTCATCGCCGACCCGGACAATATCGCCAACAGCTTCTACTCCCGGCTCGGCATGACGCTGCCCGAGGCCTTCACCGACGGAACCCTGCAGGTCGAGAACGGCCGTGTGATGATCTCCTACGAGCGGGTCGATGACCTCTCCGCCGACTTCATGGGCATGTACGCCACCGAGGGCATGGACAAGATCCGCGCGATCGCCGGCTACGACAAACTGCCCCAGGTCGAGTCCGGTGCCGTCGTCGAGGACGACAAGTCGGTCATGGCCGCGCTGAACATCCCCTCCTCGCTGTCCAACGCCTGGCTGCTGGACACCATCAAGGACCAGCTGAAGATCGCGGCGGAGGCCTGAGCCCCAGGCCTCTTCCTGGTTACTGGACGAGGCGTCCTTCCTGGTCGAACTGGTAGGTGCGCGCACCGGAGAGAATCATGATGAACTCGACGAACGCCCAGATCGCCACGGCGGTGATGAGGAGTCCGGCGGCGATAAGCAGCACGACACCGAGGCCGATGAGGCCGTCATTGTCGTCGTAGCGGTAGTAGCCGTAGCCGGAGGACGTGGTGACCCAGTCACTGTTGGCGTCGATACCGGCGCCGATACAGACGAAACCGACGATGAGGCCGACCCAGCCCACCACGGTCATGACCAGCTGGGCGACGGACTTGCCCGTCTTGCCGAAGTAGAAGTTGTGGGCACCGAGGCTGCCGAGGAAGAACGCCAGCAACGCGCCGACGATCTTCGTCTTCGGGGAGACCGGGACATTCGGTGGGAAACCGGGCCCCGCGTAGCCCTGAGCGGGGTACGCGCCACCGGGGTACCCGGGCTGTGCGTAGCCGGGAACGACGTAGGCGTTCTGCGGGTAGGCACCCTGCTGGGGATAGCCGGCCTGCTGCGGATAACCGCCGGGGTTACCGGACTGCTGGTCAGCCTGGAAGCCCCCCTCGTTCTGCACCTTCTCGAACTCGTCGGAGAAGGGCGACTGCGGGAACTGCTCGTCGTCCCGGTTGGTCGACGGTCCTGGATCAGTCACGGTGGGCTCCTCTGGGGTCACGTGGGTTCACTGCGGCGGGAAACGTGCGATGTGCCCGCTCATCGTAACGGATGGCACCGCCCCCCTGGGCCAGCATCGTCTAACGCAGCACAAGACCCTTGTCGTCGGTGGCGTACCCGGCCGATCCGGTGAGGATGAGGATGAACTCGACGAAAGCCCAGATGCCGATCGCGGGGAACAGGACGTAGAGCGTCCCGAAGATCATGATGAGGCCCATGGCGAAGAGAGCTTCGTTGCCGTTGTCGTAATAGTAGGAGGAGCCGGTGTCGTAGTTCGCGGCGAGGATGATGCCGACGACGATGAAGATCCAGCCGAGGATCACCAGCAGCAGCTGGGCCAGGGCCTTGCCGTTCTTGCGGAGATAGAAGTTGTGTCCGCCGGCCCAGCCGAGGAAGAACGCCAGCACCGCGGCAGTGGTCTTCGACTTCTCTGAGAAGCCGGGGTGCCCCGGGTACATGCCGTAGGCCGGGGCTGCAGCGTACTGGGGATACTGGCCGTACGGGGCATTCGGGGCATAGGGCGGGTAACCGGCGGGGACGCCCTGCGGCGGGTACTGCCCGTAGGCCGGCTGCTCCGGATACTGACCGTACTGCGGGTACTGGCCTGCCTGGCCTGCCTGGCCACCGTCGTCGGCCGGCCGACCGTCACTGCTGTTCCAGGTGCCCGGATCGGTCACGCGGTTCCTCCTGTGGTCCGGCACCGGCCGATGGGGGGGGGAGGCCGGCGCGATTGACCTGTAGCTTAGCGTCCCGGACTTCCGCTGAGAGTCAGCGCCACGTCAACCTCTGCTGACTGATCGCAGATGACGGATCCACCGTCATCACGAGGTGCTCGGGAACTGGCCCTACCCGGTTCAGTTGTAGTGCCGACAGGTCGCCCAGATCGACCCAGAGCGACTTCCCGCCACTACAACCGAACATGAAGAGGGTGGCAGAGGTGCGCGAACAGCGGCAGAGATGCTCATCGTCTCAGCGGGCTCCGGCCGACCGGAGAACCTGCCCTGCTGCACGGACCACCGCCGACTGTCCGGTCTACCAGACCGGGCCCCGCGACACAGCGGGAAAAGACGCACACTCTGTCGTGTAGCCCCGTTGACCCCCGTCGTTGACCCCCGTCGCCGCCGGGCGACAACCGAAGAAGAGAGGGCCGGGAAACCCGACCCTCTCTCCACATTCGTCAACCCCCTACCAAGGAATCATCCGAAAGGAGCCACCCGACCTCACGAGCCAGGCACTCAAGAAACAGTCTACACATATCTCCCCCTCAGTGCAGAGCGGCATTGGACACAGTTATTACCACATAGTCATTTATGAAAGTGACACCGTCTCACCCCCGGACCATCCCCCGTCTCCCCGCCGGAAAACTCCCACTGCCAGCGAACTGACAGAATTTCCATGTTTTTAACAGGTGTACGCTCCTTACCGCGCGAACGCCCTATACGCTGTCTGCTCATGGACACACTCAATGACTGGCTCGGCGACGCCGACTCCTTTGTCTGGGGCCCCTGGTTCCTCATCCCCCTGCTGCTCGGCACCGGCCTCATCCTCACCATCCGGCTGAGGGGGGTGCAGTTCCGAAAGCTCTTCCCTGCCCTCCGACTCGGCCTCCTCGACCGCAACGACGACGGCGGCGAAGGTGACATCTCCCAGTACCAGGCTCTGACCACCGCCCTGGCCGCCACCGTGGGCGTGGGCAATATCGTCGGTGTCGCCACGGCGATCTCGATCGGTGGCCCCGGCGCCCTGTTCTGGATGTGGATCACCGGTCTGCTCGGCATGGCGTCCAAGTACTCCGAGGCGTTCCTCGGTGTCCGGTACCGCATCGCGGACGCCAAGGGCAACATGTCCGGCGGCCCGCAGCGCTACCTCGAGCGCGGCATCAAGGGTCCCCTCGGCAAGTTTCTCGCCTGGTTCTTCGCCATCGCCGCGGTCATCGCGTCCTTCGGTATCGGCAACATGACCCAGGCCAACGCGGTCTCCGCGAACCTGGAGGAGTCCTTCGACATCGACCCGACGGTCTCCGGCATCATCATGTTCATCTTCATCGGTGCTGTCCTGCTCGGCGGAATCCAGTCCATCGGCAAGGTCACCTCGGCGTTCGTCCCGCTGATGATCGTCATCTACATCATCGGCGGCATCGTGGTGCTGTGCATCAACGCCGGCGAGATCCCCCACGCCTTCGGCCTGATCTTCTCCGACGCTTTCTCTGGGACCTCCGCGGTCGGTGGATTCGTCGGCTCCGGCATCCTCCTGGCCCTCCAGATGGGTGTCGCCCGCGGTATCTTCTCCAACGAGTCCGGCATGGGTTCCGCCGCTGTCGCCGCCGCGGCCGCGAAGACCACTCACCCGGTCCGCCAGGGCCTGGTCTCCATGACCCAGACCTTCATCGACACCATCATCGTCGTCTCCTTCACCGGTCTGGTCATCATCAGCTCCGGTGTCTGGGATCAGGGCGAGGACCGCGCCGGCCTGATGACCTCCGACGCATTCAAGGAGGCCCTCCCCGGCGACTGGGGTGGCCACATCGTGACCATCTCCATCGTCTTCTTCGCCTTCTCCACGATCCTCGGCTGGTCCTACTACGGTGAGCGCAACGCCCAGCGCATCTTCGGTTCCCACGCCACGGTCCCCTACCGTGCGATCTTCACCTGCGTGGTCGTCGTCGGTGCCACCATGGAACTCGACATGGCCTGGACCTTCTCCGACCTCGCCAACGGCCTCATGGCACTGCCGAACCTCATCGGTCTGATCATCCTCTCCGGACTCATCGCCCGCGAAACCAAGGCCTACCTGGACTTCGACCCGGAGCTCAAGGCGTCCGCCAAGGATGTCGAGAAGTTCCTCATCGACTCCAAGTCCACCTGGTCGATGCACAGTGCCATGGACAACCAGTCGATGCGCTGACCGTCAACAACTGACGCCAGAATCTGAGAGGCGGTGACCGGGTTTCCCGGTCACCGCCTCTCGTCGACCGGGGTGCGCAGCACGGTCAGCGCGGTGGCCAGACCCGCGTAGTTCGTCACCAGCATCACCAGTGCCACGCATTCCCGGTCACTGAGGAAGGATGCCAGGCGCCCCCACGCCGGGTCGGAGACATCCCCGAACTGGACGATCTCGTCGGCGACGTCGAGCATCGCTCCGCGTCGACCGTGGAATCCGTGACGTCCCGGTTCCCAGCCCTCGTCGATCCTGGTCGCCGCGGCGATGTCCCCCTCGATCAGCCCCGCCTTCTTCCCCAGTGCGGTGTGGTGGTCCATCTCGTAGTCACCACCGGAGTTGCCCTTCAGCGCGGCGACCCGCAGGATCACCAGCTCCGACTCCGCCCGACCGAGCGCCCCGAAGGGCATCATCGTCGCCGAGTACGCCAGCCACGGTGGCAGCATGCGCCGCACCCGGCCGATGGTGGCGAAGACTCCGAGGGACTTCCTGCCCTGGACCCTCGCCCCGATCCGCTCGACGGCGTAGTTCAGTGGTCCGAGTTCACGCAGCCCCGGCCGCTTCTCCCCTGGACGTCGTGGCTCATCCCGTGAAACAGTCATGCCCCGACGCTACCGGAGACTTACTTCTTCGTCTGGTCTTTCTCCCCCTCGCGCAGGGTGAGCACGTCCACGCCGTCCTCGGTGACGACCATGGTGTGCTCCCACTGGGCGGTCCACTTGTGGTCCGTGTTCTGCACGGTCCAGTCGTCGTCCCAGATGGTGTAGTCCAGAGCGCCGAGGTTGAACATCGGCTCGATGGTCAGCGTCATCCCCGGCTCCAGGACGGTGTTGTACGCCTCTTCGTCGTGGTGGACGATGATCAGTCCGTTGTGGAAGGTCGGGCCCACACCGTGTCCGGTGAAGTCGCGGACCACGTTGTAGCCGAAGCGCTTGGCGTAGGCCTCGATGACGCGGCCGATGATGCTGACCTCGCGTCCCGGTTTCACGGCCTTGATGCCACGCCACATGGCGGTGTAGGTCCGGTCAACGAGCAGCTGGTGTTCCTCGGAGACCTCACCGGCGGTGAACATGGCGGAGGTGTCGCCGTGCACACCGTTCTTGTAGGCGGTGATGTCGATGTTGACGATGTCGCCGTCCTGGATCACCGTGGAATCCGGGATTCCGTGGCAGACGATCTCATTGAGGCTGGTGCACACGGACTTCGGGAAGTGCCGGTAGCCCAGAGTGGAGGGGTAGGCGCCGTGGTCGCACATGTACTCGTGGGCGATCCGGTCGATCTCGTCGGTGGTCACACCGGGGGCGACGGCGGCACCTGCGGCAGACAGGGCGTCCGCGGCGATCTTCGAGGATTCACGCATCGCCTCGACGACCTCGGGGGTCTGCACCCACGGCTCACCGACGTTCTCCTGCACCTCGTCCTTCCAGGCGTACTCGGGCCGCTCGATGCCCGAGGGAACGGTACGGACAGGGGTGGGGACGCCGGGGGTCAGTGGTGCTCTAGTCATGGGCACCGAGCCTACTCGCCGTCGAGTGCGGCGAAGAACTGCCGGGTCACCTCGACCGAATGCTCGGATCCACCGCCGCCGACGATGAGGGTGGCGAAAGCCAGGTCATCCCGGTAGCCGGTGAACCAGGCGTGGGAACCGCCGTTGAACTCCGCCTCACCGGTCTTGGCGTAGATCTCGCCGGACCCGGAGATCGCCGAACCGGAACCGCTGGTCACCACGGCGCGCATCATGGACCGCAGGTTGTCCAGCACCACCGGGTCGAGGGGTTCACCGGGCTTGGCGTCCTTCCCGTCGGCGTCCTTCGTCGCACCCGCCTCGGTCTGCAGCAACGTCGGGACCGGAGTGCTGCCGTTGGCGGCGGTGGCCGAGACCAGGGCCATGCCGAAAGGGCTGGCCAGGTCGAGGCCCTGGCCGTAGCCGGCCTCGGTGCGGTCCAGGGGAGTCTCCCCCTCGGGCACGGACCCGGTGATCGTGGTCAGCCCGGGGATCTCGTAGTCGCGGCCCAGGCCGAAGCCCTCGGCGGTCTCCTTGAGCTTGCCCTCGGGCAGGTTCGTGGAGACCTCGGCGAAAGTGGTGTTGCACGACTGCGCGAAGGCGTTGGACAGTGTGGTGTTCCCCAGGGAGAACCCGTTGTAGTTGGTGACGTTGCGGCCGTAGAGGTTCAACGTCGACGGGCAGCCGACAATCGTCCCCTGGTCCAGGCCCTGCTCCGCCACACCGGCGGCCGCGGTGATGATCTTGAACGTCGAGCCCGGCGGGTACTGGCCGGACAGCGCGAGATCACCCTCCTTGTCCGCCTCCGGGGTCTGCGCGACGGCGAGGATCTCACCGGTCGACGGACGCATGACGACCATCATCGCCTTGTCCTCGGCACGGGTGTCCACCGCCTGCTGCGCGGCATTCTGCACCTTCTTCGACAGGCTGACCTTCACCGCGGACGCCGGGGACGCCGCCGAGGAGTCCACCGTGCCGACCGCAGCACCACCCGAGGTGGCCTTGACGATCTCCCAGCCGTCGTCGCCCTTGAGGTCATCACCGACAAGTTGGGAGACACGCGACATGATGTCCGGTGCGAAGCCCGGGTCCGGGCGCACCATCGCCGGTTCGTCGTTGAACTCCACCCCGTCGACCTCACCGAGGATGTCCCGGACCTGCGTGCCGACCGGGTCGGCGAGGACGGCGACGGAGTAGACGCCACCTTCGACCCGGGCGTCCTTCGCCACCTCGTCGGGGTTGATGGTCGGCACCGACTCGTCGCGGGAATGCGCCGATTCAAGGGCGGCGTTGATCTTGCGCATGGTGGACTGCAGGTCGGTGAGGCTGTCGTACTTGTCGGTGTCGACCTTGATCCGCCACTGCAGCCCCGGGGTGAGCAGCACCGCCCCGTCGGAGCCGACGACATCGGCGGTCGTCGCCTCAACCTTGCGCAGTTCAAGGTGCTGGCCGTTGCCGAGATCGGGGTGCAGGACCGAAGGCACCCAGCGCACCGACCAGTCGTCACCGGTCTTCGTGGCGGTGAGGGTGGCGTCGTAGGTGAAGTCGCGCTCGCCAGGCAGGTCCCAGTCGAGGGTGTAGGACGCGGTGGCAACCTGCCCGTCGGTGCTGACATCGTGCAGCGTGGCGTCCAGCGACTCGGCCTGCAGGCCGTTCCAGGTGGCGTCGATGTCGGACGCCGCGTTCTCCGTTGCGTCCGTGGCCCCGGACGCGCCGTCGACGTCGCGGTCTTCGAGAGCGTGGAGGAAATCACCGACGGTATCGTCGGCACTATCGGGACGCGGGGTGCAGGACGCCAGGCTCACCACCAGTCCCAGAGAGACGACGGTGGCGGCGACAGGAGCGGCGACCGTGGTCGTCAGGGCACGGGCCCGCCGACGGTTGCGGCGGGGAAAGCGGGTAGGGCGCATGCTCACCGAGATTACCAACGGGTCGCCGTGACCTCGGGATACCGCGCCGGTGGATCCGGTATGGGCGTCAGAACAACTGCACCGGGTTGATCACGTCGGCGACGATGACCGTGAGACCGAAGACG
Organism: Corynebacterium sp.; assembly: GCF_022712275.1. Lineage (GTDB taxonomy): Bacteria > Actinomycetota > Actinomycetes > Mycobacteriales > Mycobacteriaceae > Corynebacterium. The sequence goes on from NZ_JALAGU010000008.1 coordinate 18,096, forward strand.
AGGAGGATCGCGGCGACGGCATAGGTCACCGGCAGCAGACGGGTGTAGTCGGCCGGGCCGCCGGGTTCCAGGCCCCGACGACGGCGGAACCAGTCACGGATCTTCTCGTAGACGACGACGATCGCATGGCCACCGTCCATCGGGGGCAGCGGCACAAGGTTGAAGGCGGCGAGGAAGAAGTTGAGGTTCGCCAGCAGCAGCAGGAACGCCATCCACTGGTCGTGCTGGACGAGCTCGCCGCCGGCGCGGGACGCCCCGACGACACTCACCGGCGAATCATCGGCACGGTCGGCGCCGAAGATGGACTCCACCACCGGCCAGTACCGTGCCGGCAGGTCGACGAGCGCCTTGGCGGTCTCGGTGACGATGTAACCGGAGTAGTGCACTGTGCCGGGGATCGCGGTGAGGACGTTGTAGTCCACCAGTTCCGCGTTCGGGTTGTCGATCCGCATGCCGATGGCACCGGTGAGCACGGCGTCGCCGGACTGCGTCTGGCGTTCTACGACCTCCACCTGGAGGTCAAGGCTGATCTCCTGACCGTTACGCTCGACGGTGGCCGGGACAGTGACCCGGTCGCCGGCGACGGCGCCGCCGGAGGCTGCGTCAGACCCGACGGTGTCGAGCTCCTCGACCATCGCCGGGAAGTCATCGACATCGACCCCGTTGACGGAGGTGACCTCGTCACCGACCTTCAGTCCGGAATCCGCGGCCGGACCCGCGCCCTCGCAGTGTCCTGCACCGTCGTCGGCCTTCGCGTCCTCGATGCTGGTCGGGGTGCACATCGTCTCCGCGACGACCGCGGGTGCCGGGTCATTGGAGGTCTGCGGCAGGCCCCAGGTCACGGCGACGCCGAAGATGATCGCCATGGCCAGCACGATGTTCACCGCGATGCCGGCGAGCATCACGAGGATGCGCTGCCAACCTGGCCGGTCGACCATGAGGTACGGCTTCTCGTCCTCGGTGTACGGGTCAAGGGCGGTCATGCCGGCGATGTCGCAGAAACCGCCGAAGGGTACGGCCTTGAAGCCGTACTCGGTGTGCCCCTTCTTCTTCGACCACAGGGTGGGGCCGAAACCGATGAAGTAGCGGCGCACCCGCATGCCGAAGCTGCGGGCGGCGACCATGTGTCCGGCCTCGTGCAGGGCGATGGACGCGGCGATTCCCACCGCGAAGAGGAGGACGCCTATCGCGTAAGCCACGACGCCATCCTTTCGTGTGCGGCGGCGCGGGCGGCACGCTCAGCCTCCAGCACATCGTCGAGGTCACGGGGTCGGGTGGTGAAGCGCGAGCAGTCGTCGAGGACGGCAGCGACGGTATCGACGATCCGCGGGAAGCTCAGTGTCCCGGCGAGGAACTCGACGGCGGCTTCCTCGTTGGCGGCGTTGTAGACCGCGGGCATGCAGCCCCCGGCCGAGACCGCGTCACGGGCGAGCCGGACGGCGGGGAACACGGCGTCATCGAGTGGTTCGAAGGTCCAGGTGGACGCCTCGGCGAAGCTCAGCGGTGTCTTCGCACCGGGCACGCGGCCCGGCCAGCCCAGTGCCAGGGAGATCGGCAGACGCATCGACGGGGTGGACGCCTGGGCGATGGTCGCACCGTCGGTGAAGGTGACCATGGAGTGCACGGTCATCTCGGGGTGAACAGTGACCTCGATCTTCTCCGCGGGCACATCGAACAGCAGGGATGCCTCGATGACCTCGAGCCCCTTGTTCACCATCGTCGCATTGTTGAGGGACTTCATCTGACCCATCGACCAGGTGGGATGGCACTTGGCGTCCAACGGGGTGACCGGTTCGAGCTGCTCGCGGGTCCAGCCGCGGAACGGCCCGCCGGAAGCCGTGAGGACCAGGGACGCCACCTCCTCGCGGGTACCGGCACGCAGACACTGGGCGATGGCGGAGTGTTCGGAGTCCACCGGCACGAGCTGGCCTTCCGAGGCGGTGTCCAGCACCAGATCGCCGCCGGCGACGAGAGACTCCTTGTTCGCCAGGGCCAGGCGCGCGTCCCCCTGGAGTGTGGCGAGGGTGGCGTCGAGGCCGAGCGATCCGACGAGGGCGTTGAGGACGACATCGCAGCCGTACTCCCCCGCCTCCTCGACAAGGGTGCGGGGCGAACGGGTGCCGCGGATGACGTGTCCGTCGAGTTCCCGGTCGAGCATGTCGGCTGCGACATCACTGGCCACCGCGACATGCGAGGGGTCGAGACCGAAGCTCCGAACCTGGTCGAGGAGAAGCTCCGGACGGGACCCCTGGGCGGACACACCGACAAGTTCGAACTGGTCGGGGTTCTCCGCGATGATGTCCAGGGCCTGGGTGCCGATGGATCCGGTGCTGCCGAGCACCACTACACGCGTTTTCACCCGGACCATTGTTCCACGGATGGCTGCCGGGAACCTGTGAAGGGGGCAGGTTGGCCGGTTGCCGCGCCGCTCTCCCCGGGGTTCTCCCGACTGTTCCCCGTGGTTCCCCGTGGTTCCCCCGTGGTGCCCCCGAAACGCCGGGTGGTGTTCGTTCCCGGGCCCGTCATGTGTAACAATAGGGGCACTAAATCTGGCAGGTGACTACTGCCACGTACTTCAGGAGGATCTCGAAGTGGCTGACCACGGCACTAAGGTCGAAGTGTACAACGGCGTTTCCACGGAGGATGAGCCCTCCGCCGCCTGGGGCTGGCACCAGTTCCCGCGCAAGACCACGATCATCATCGGTTACGTCGCCGGAATCTGCATGTTCGGATTCCTCTTCGGTAACCACCACGGCAAGGTCGAGGACATCTACATCGTCGTGATCGGCCTCGCGATCCTTCTCGGTGTGACGCTCTACGCCCGCAAGTCTTCCCCGAACTGGAAGCCCCGTGCCGCCCGCACGACGGTGACCTCCCACAACAAGCCGGTCGGCCACATCGAGCCGGTCTGGACCGAGGACCAGCGCAACCTCACCGGTCGCTACGCGGACCTCACCACTGCCGAACTGCGTTCCTGGAACCTCCCCGGCGTCGGTGTCGACGGTGTGGAAGACGTCCCCACCCCGCCGCACGGTCTGGCCCACCACAAGTAGGCCCCCGGATAGGCCGGTCGGTTCTCCGTCACCGGCCGGACCCCGTCACCCCGCCCGCTGCACTCCGCAGCCGGCGGGGTTTTTCGTGTGCCCCAGCCCCCACGACCAGACCTTATGGCTCTGTCCTGTACGGAAGTAGTGTCCACAGGTCGCTCCTACAATGCCCCGGTACGGAAGTAGTGCCGACAGGTCGCCCGGAGTCAGAGTATTCGCCCCCTCGGGACTACTTCCGGACACAGTGGACGCTTCCGGACACGGTGGACGCTTCCGGACACGGTGGGCTGATGGACCGCTTCCCCGACCCCGGATGCGGAATATCGCACCTGCCGATCACTCACTTCAGGTAAGTGTCCTGGTCACCTCGAGCGCGATCCAGGGGCAGGTGCGATACTCCGCTGTGCCAGCAGCATTCAGAGCAGCCGATGTCCGGGACGGACTACTACCGCTCCTCGGCGGCGAGCTGACCACAGGCCGCGGCGATCTCCTGGCCACGGGTGTCTCGCACGGTACAGGCCACACCCTGCTCATTGACGCGACGGACGAACTCGTCCTGCACCGGCTTCGGCGAGGCGTCCCACTCCGACCCCGGGGTCGGATTCAGCGGGATGAGGTTGACGTGGACCTGGTTGCCCAGCTTCTTCTTGAGCCGCTTTCCCAGCAGGTCGGCACGCCACGGGTGGTCGTTGACTTCCTTGATGAGCGCGTACTCGATCGAAACTCGGCGTCCCGACTTCTCCGCGTAATAGGCGGCGGCGTCAAGCACCTCCTCGATGGACCAGCGGTTGTTGACCGGGACGAGGGTGTCGCGCAGTTCATCGTCCGGGCAGTGCAGGCTGACAGCCAGGCGCATGTGCATGCCCTCGTCGGCCAGTCGGCGGATCGCCGGGGCGAGGCCCACGGTGGAGACGGTGATATTGCGCTGGGAGATACCGAAGCCCTCCGGCGACGGCGAGGTGATCCGCTTGATGGCGGCGACGACGCGCTTGTAGTTGGCCAGCGGCTCGCCCATGCCCATGAAGACAATGTTCGACAGTCGACCTTCGCCACCCTCGACATCACCGTCGCGCATGGCCTTGGCCGCGGCGCGGACCTGCTCGACGATCTCGCCGGTGGACAGGTTGCGGTCAAGTCCGCCCTGGCCGGTGGCACAGAACGGGCAGGCCATACCGCAGCCGGCCTGGGAGGAGATGCACAGCGTCGCCCGGTCGGGGTAACGCATGAGCACGGACTCGAGCAGGGTCGAATCGTGCAGCTTCCAGAGGGTCTTGCGGGTCTGTCCCTCGTCACAGGAGATGTGACGCACCGGATCCATCAGCGTGGGGAACAGGGTGTCCTTGACCGTGGCGCGGAGATTCTCCGGCAGATCGGTCATCGCCGTCGGGTCGCCCTCGAGGCGGCCGTAGTACTGGCGGGCGATCTGGTTGGCGCGGAAGCCAGGCAGGCCGGCGTCCTTGACGGCGGCCTTGACCTCGTCGTCGGTGAGGTCGGCCAGGTGGGTCGGGGGCATGCCGCGGGTCGGGGCGCGGAACTGCAGTTGTACGGGTTCAGCCATGATTGGCCCATTATTGCACCTCACCGTGGGTTCGGACACATCGTGGGATGTGCCGCACACAGCGGACCCCGCAGGACGCCTATGATGGGGCGCCATGAAGAACAAGGACCAGGAGCTGCCCGAGGGCCAGCCCACCGACGCTGACTTCACCGACTCCACCGTCTCCGCAGGGTCTCCCGACTCCCCGGAGTTCCTCGACGGCTCCAGGCCGCAGGACGCCACCGACCGGGACGCCACAGACGCCTCTGGGGCGGAGGCACCGGAGACCTCTGACACCGAGGATGCTACGCCTGTGCCGACAGGCCACGACGTGACCCGCACAGTCGCGGGGTCGACGTGGGTGGCTCTGATCATCGGTGCGGTGATCCTGGTTCTGCTGCTGGTGTTCATCCTGCAGAACGGTGACAGCACCGAGCTCAATGTCTTCTTCTGGACCTGGAACTTCCCGATCGGGGTCGGGATGCTCATCGCCGCGGTCGGTGGCGCACTGGTGGCGGCGAGTATCGGTACGGTCCGGATTTTCCAGCTGCGCCACCAGGTCAGGAAGGGAAAGTAACGCCCCTGCCCCGGGCGTCACGCACGGGTGTCACGCACGGGTGTCAGGACAGGGCGCTGAGCATGATCCAGGTCAGCATCGCGGCGGGCAACATGCCGTCGATGCGGTCCATGATTCCGCCGTGTCCGGGGATCATCGCAGACATGTCCTTGATGTCCAGGTCCCGCTTGAACTGCGACTCCACCAGGTCGCCCAGGATCGCGCACAGGGACAGTCCGGCGCCGAAGCCGAGGCCCAGCAGATAGTGCACGGGGTCGTCGTACTTCAGCAGGGTGACCATGACAATCACGCCGACGACCGAGGCGAAGATCACGGACCCGGCGAAGCCCTCCCAGGACTTCTTCGGGCTGATCGCCGGTGCCATGGGGTGGCTGCCGAAGAACACACCCGAGGCGTAGCCGCCGACATCGGAGGCGATGACGCAGAGCATGAACGAGACGATGAAGGCCCAGCCGGAGACGTCGTCGCGGGAGATCAGGGAGAGCATAGCCCCGAACCCTCCGCACAGCGGGATCCAGACGAGCACGAAGACGGAGATGCCGGCGTCCCGCAGCCAGTTCTCGGGCTTCACCGTCCGTCCGTGGTGGAACAACCGGGCGACGACGGTCACCAAGGCCGACACCCCGAAGGCGGAGAGCAGACCGGTCGCGTTGAAAGGCCAGGACAACCAGATCATCGCCTGACCGCACAGCAGCAGGACGGGGAACTGGACGTCGTAGCCGTTCTCACCGAGGCGTCTGGTGACCTCCCAGGTCGCCAGGCCCATGGCCACGGCGATGAGCGGGTACCAGGCGTAGGGGATCACCAGACAGGCGATCACCAGCGCGCCGAGCCCGACGCCGACACTGATGGCGACGGGCAGGGACCGTCCGGCGGAGTTCTTCGGCTGCGGAAGGTGGATCCGGCCGGAATCAGGATGGGAGTCCACTAGACCTCCATCAGTTCCTTTTCCTTCGACGATACGACCTCGTCGACCCGGGCGACGTAGCCCTGGGTGATCTTGTCCAGCTCCTTCTCGGCTGCCTGGACCTCATCCTCGCCGGCATCGCCGTCCTTCTGGATCTTCTTCAGGGCGTCCATGCCCTTGCGACGGATATTGCGGATGGAGATCTTGGCGTCCTCCCCCTTGCCGCGGGCGACCTTCACGAGATCCTTACGACGCTCCTCGGTGAGCTGCGGGATGGTGACGCGCAGCACCTGGCCGTCATTGGTGGGGTTGACGCCGAGGTCGGAGTTGCGGATCGCGTTCTCGATCTCCTGCATGACGGACATCTCGTAGGGCTTGATGATGAGCATCCGCGGCTCCGGGACGCTGATCGTGGCCATCTGGGTGATCGGGGTGCGCATGCCGTAGTACTCGGCGAAGACGCCGTTGAACATGGCCGGGTTGGCGCGACCGGTACGGATGGTGGTCAGATCCTCCCGCACATGGTCCACGGAACGGCTCATGTGGTCTTCGGCGTCGAGCAGGGTGTCGTCAATCATGGGATGGTCCTCGTCCTCGGTAAGATTTTCTACGGTGAATGTACCAGGTTGCCGGGTTCTCCCCGGCCGGAAGTGCGTCCGTCAGCCCTGTGCGGAGGGGGTGGAGACCAGGGTGCCGATGCGCTCACCGGCCACCGCGCGGGCGATGTTGCCCTCGGTGAGCAGGTTGAAGACGAGCATCGGCATCTCGTTGTCCATGCAGAGGCTGAAGGAGGTGGCGTCGGCGACCTTGAGGCCGCGCTCGATGACCTCGCTGTGGGTGATCTCGGTGAAGAGCTCGGCCTCCGGGTTGGTGCGGGGGTCGTCGGAGTAGACGCCGTCGACCGCCTTGGCCATGAGGAGGACCTCACAGCCGATCTCCAGGGCGCGCTGGGCGGCGGTGGTGTCGGTGGAGAAGTAGGGCAGGCCCATGCCGGCACCGAAGATGACGACGCGCCCCTTCTCCAGGTGACGCACGGCGCGCAGCGGCAGGTAGGGCTCGGCGACCTGCGCCATGTTGATGGAGGTCTGGACGCGGGTGTCGATGCCCTGCTTCACGAGGAAATCCTGGAGAGCCAGGCAGTTCATCACGGTGCCCAGCATGCCCATGTAATCCGAGCGGGCCCGGTCCATGCCGCGCTGCTGGAGTTCGGCACCACGGAAGAAGTTGCCACCGCCGATGACCACGGCGACCTCGGCGCCGGTGCGGGCGACCTCGGCGATCTGACGGGCGACATTCTCGACGACGTCCGGATCGACGCCCACGTTGCCACCACCGAACATCTCTCCCCCGAGCTTGAGCATGACCCGCTTGAAGCCTGGTCGTCGTTCGGAATTCTCGCTGGCAGTCACCGTGGGGTCTCCTTGGGGATCGAGGTCAGGATTGTGGGTAGGGCACATAGTCCGGTCGCCCAGTCTAGCCTGCCGCCGACCCACCCGTGCGACCGCCACCGGGGTTTCCGTGCATCCCTCACCGCATACGACAACGCCCGCCGCCCCCGGGTTTCCGGGTGGCGGCGGGTGTGGCGGAGAGCCGTCAGCGAACTACTGCTGGCCGACCTCGAAGCGGACGAACCCGGTGAGGGTCACGCCGGCCTCGTCGAGGACCTGCTTGACGGTCTTCTTGGACTCCGTGACGGAGGGCTGGTCCAGGAGGCAGACATCCTTGTAGAAGCCCTTGAGGCGGCCTTCCACGATGTTCGGGATGATCTTCTCCGGCTTGCCCTCTTCGCGGGCGGTGGCGGCGGCGATCTCGCGCTCCTTGTCCTTGACCTCGTCCGGGATCTCGGCGTCGGTCAGGTACTGGGCCTTGAGCGCGGCGACCTGCATGGCGGCGCCCTTGGCGGCAGCCTCGTCGTCACCGGTGTAGGCGACGAGCACACCGACGGCCGGCGGCAGGTCGGCGGAACGGTGGTGCAGGTAGACGGCCACGTTGTCACCCTCGAGGGTGACGGCGCGACGCAGCTGCAGCTTCTCACCGATCTTGGCGGAGAGCTCGTCGAGAGCCTCCTGGGCGGTCTTGCCGTCGACGGTGGCGGCGGCGAGCTCCTCAGCGGAGTTGGCCTTGGCCTCGGCGGCGGCCTCGGCGACGCGGTTCGCGAAAGCGATGAACTCGTCGGTCTTGGCGACGAAGTCGGTCTCCGAGTTGATCTCGACCATGGTGGCGCCGGAAACGGCGATCAGGCCCTCGGCGGCGGTGCGCTCAGCGCGCTTTCCGACGTCCTTGGCGCCCTTGATGCGCAGGATCTCGACGGCCTTGTCGAAGTCGCCCTCGGCCTCGTCCAGAGCCTTCTTGCAGGCCATCATGCCGGAGCCGGTGAGCTCACGGAGCTTCTTGACATCAGCAGCGGTGTAGTTCGCCATGTGCGGCGATCCTCCTTGTACGTGGTTGGAAGGTCGGGGTGACTGGTTTGTCCCCGACCGGTACTACCGGGTGGGGGGTACTACTCGGCGGAGGGGGTGGCCTCTTCGGCCTTGACCTCAGCCTCGGCGATCTCGGCGGCCTTCTCGGTCTCGGCCCGCTCGGCTTCGACGACGATCTCGGCGACCTCGGCGTCACCGGCGGTCTCCTTGGCGGCGGCGGCCTGACGCTCGGCGCGGACCTTGCGGCCCTCCTCGACGGCGGAGGAGATGACAGAGGTCAGCAGGTTGGTGGCGCGGATGGCGTCGTCGTTGCCCGGGATCGGGAAGTCGACGACGTCGGGATCGCAGTTGGTGTCCAGGATGGCGACGACCGGGATGTTGAGCTTCTTGGCCTCGGCGACCGCGATGTGCTCCTTGTTGGTGTCGACGATCCACAGAGCGGAGGGGACCTTGGACATGTCGGCGATACCGCCCAGGACGCGCTCGAGCTTGTTGCGCTCGCGGGTCAGCATGAGGACTTCCTTCTTGGTGCGACCGGCGTAGCCGTCCTCGGCGGACTCCATGGCCTGGAGCTCCTTGAGGCGGTGCAGACGCTTGGCGACCGTCTGGAAGTTGGTGAGCATGCCACCGAGCCAACGGTGGTTGACGTAGGGCATGCCGACTCGCTCGGCCTCGGAGGCGATGCCTTCCTGGGCCTGCTTCTTGGTGCCGACGTAGAGGATGTTTCCGCCGTGGGCGACGGTCTCCTTGACGAACTCGTAGGCCTCGTCGATGAAGGTCAGCGTCTGCTGGAGGTCGATGATGTAGATGCCGTTACGGTCGGTGAAGATGAAACGACGCATCTTCGGGTTCCAACGACGGGTCTGGTGACCGAAGTGGACGCCGGCGTCCAGCAGTTCGCGCATGGTGACAACAGCCATGTTGTGTCAGGGGAGCTCGCTGCCGTGGGGCACTGTGACAGTGCCTGGCGCCTCTCCCCTTCCTCGCTTTCAAAAGTTTGGGGGTGACGGTTTTCTCGGCCGGGTACGCCGCGTCCTCGTGACGTGGTCGTACATCGGCTGACCTGGCAGGTATCCCGGATTGTCCCCGCCCAGTAAACCCTCCTTGAAGCAGGAGGGCACCGTTGACGGACGGGCCTTGTTCGGATCACGCTGAACCTGCGCGATGTCAGTACACCTGGACCTGTGTCCGTGATTGGTGCGGTACCTGCGCCGACCGGCCTCTGCGTGTGAGGAGACGACCTGCGCGACAGTCCCGCCGACCACCGGCCGGGCATACTGCAGGGTGCGACATTACCTGGCTTCCCGCGATTAACCAAGTCCCGGTGACTGTCCTGTGGACGACGTCTCAGCGGTTGTCCACATTTCGCTGACCCCCTGGTGACGGGGGACGGCGGCCGCGACGATGGACGGATGACAACGAAGACAGTCGACACCGTACCTCGGCTCGCCGCTGCACTCCTCAGCACCGCACTGTCCGTGGGCCTCACCACCGTACCGACCGCCGCCGCGCCCGAGTCTCCACCGGGCTCTCCACCGGGCGCGAATCATCTGCGTCCGGCGCCCGGTGCAGTCCTGGTGCCGGCGGACATCCCCGAACAGAACTGGCTGCCCGGCCACCGCGGCGTGGATCTGGACGCCTCGCCCGGGCTACCGGTCCGGGCCAGCGCCGCGGGCACGGTGCGCTTCGCCGGGGTGGTCGCGGGGACGCCGACCGTGTCCGTCGACCACGGGAACGGCCTGCGCACCACTTATGAGCCCGTACTCGCCCAGGTACGCGCCGGTGAGCAGCTGGGTCGTGGCGACGTCCTCGGCGTGCTGGCCGGCAACTCCTCACTGCCGGAGACCGCCCGGCGTGATCCGGGCCTGCACTGGGGTGCGGTGCTCGGCCCACCTGCCGAGGACGCCGAGCACTACATCGACCCGATGACGCTGCTGGGCCCCGTGCAGGTCAGGCTCTGGCGCTGAACACCCTGGAGCCCTGACTCAGTCCTGGGACCCGGACCGCGGATGCGCCTGCTTGTAGACCGCGCGGAGCCGTTCGGTGCCGACGTGGGTGTAGATCTGCGTGGTGTTCATCGAGGTGTGCCCCAGCAGCTGCTGGACCACGCGCAGGTCCGCTCCACCGTCGAGGACGGCGGTGGCGGCGGAGTGCCGCAGTCCGTGTGGGGCGATCTCGGGGACGCCGGCCCCTCCGGTGGCCCGGTGGACGACGGTGCGGACCTGTCGGACGTCTATGCGTCCTCCCCGGGCACCGAGGAACAGTGCCGGTTGTGCTGCCCGTATTCCGCCGGTCGTCGGCAGCATCCCTGGGCGCACCGCCAGCCATTCACGCAGTGCGTTCTCCACGGTCGGGCCGAAGGGGACGACGCGGGTCTTGTCGCCCTTGCCGACCACCCGGAGACTGCGGGCGCCGGGATCGCCGTTACCACCCAGATCGTCGACATCGGCACCGGCGAGCTCGGAGACGCGGATACCGGTGGCGTAGAGGACTTCGAGCATCACCCAGTCACGGATGTCCTTCGGGGTCGGGCCGGTGTCGCCCTCGGTGGGTGAACGGTGGGCATGTGCCCTGGCCTGTTCCAGGACGCCGCCGACCTGGTCCTCCCGCAGCACCCGGGGCAGGGTGCGCGAGGTTTTCGGGGTCTGCAGTCCGGCGGCGGGGTTCACCTGCAGAGCCCCGGTGTGGACGAGCCAGGCGCCGAAGCCGCGCAGACTGGAGGCGATGCGGGCGAGGGTGGCTTTCGCGTCCCCGTTCTCCACGGCCCAGTCCAGGACGTCGCGGCAGTGGTCGAGGGTGAAGCCGTCGAGAGTCCCGACCCCCTCGAAGGCGGCACGCAGGTCAGCCCCGTAGGCGCGGACAGTGTTGGCCGAGCGCCCTTTGACCAGGTCGAGGTACTCCAGGTAGCCGTCGATGGCCCCGGCCATGTCGCTGCTCCCACTGGAACTCATGTCATCACAGTAGACCACTGATGCAGTCGGGATCGCCGTACCACCGTCGGAGGTTGTCCTCTCCGGTGTCGTAGCGGGTACTCATCAGCCCTCAGCCCTCCTTGACCTCGGCGTCCCTGTCATCCCTGGGTGTCGTATCCGTCGTAGATCATCCCGGTTGTGCTTCCCGGTTCTCTCCCCCCCATCCCCGTCACCTGTCGTTCTTCACCCACCGGTCACCGTTGCGCACGACGAGGCCCGTCCCCTCCAGTTCACCGACGGTGCGCACCACCGCCGCGACCGGTAGTCCGATCTCCGCGGCGATCTGGTCGAGGTGCCCGGTGTCGTCGGTGGCGATCCCGCAGGCGTCGAACACGGCTAGCTGGTCCCGGCTGAGCTGCTGGACGGGGCTGGCGGCGAACTCCAGGTCGAGCTGCCTGTCCGGGTCCACGGAACCGATCGGCTCGATGATCTCCCGGACTTCCGCGGTCGTGGTGACCAGCGTCCCCGCACCGTCCCGGATCCGCTTGTGACACCCGACGTACTCCGCACTGTCCACCGGCCCGGGCAACACCATCACCGGCCGGAGCATCACATCGGCCCAGTTGGCGGTGTTCACCGCACCGGAGCGGTGCCCGGCGGCGAGCAGTACCGTCCCACGGGTCAGGGCGGCGACGAGCCGGTTGCGGGTGAGGAACCGGTAGCGGGCGGGACGGGTCATCGGCGGGTACTCCGTGACGACCAGTCCGGTCTGCGCGATGCGGCGGAACAGGTCCTCATTCGACCGCGGATAGATCTCCCCCGGTCCACTGGCCGCCACGGCCACCGTCGCACCGGAGGCCTCCAGGGCACCGCGGTGGGCGGCGGTGTCGATCCCGACCGCCCCGCCGGACACGACCGTGTAGCCGGCCCCGGCGAGCTCCCCGGCGAAGCGGTGGGTGGTGCGGTTGCCGTAGGACGTCGACGACCGTGTCCCCACCAGAGCCACACTGCGCTCCACGGTGGACGCCAGCTCCGCCGGTCCACGTCCCCACAGGGCGAACGGCCGGGCCGCACGGCGACGGACCCCCGGCGCGTCCCCGGACTCCCCCGGCACCGCACCGCCGGAGAGCACCGGCCCGTCCAGGTCACCCGTCGCCCCGAAAGACTCCTCGAGCCGACGCATCGGCCACTCCGGGTCGTCCGGGGTGATCAGCCGCCACCGGTTGACCCGCGCCCACTGCAGGTCCGCCTCCGCCTGCTGGCTGATCTGTGCGGTCTTCTCCGCGGTCAGCCCCTGCAGTCCCGCCGGCAGCGAGACATCCCCCTGCCGCAGCATCTCGACCAGCCGGATCACCCGGGCGGGTGCGGTGGTGTCCCCGTCCGGCCACAGCAGCCGCACCACATCAGTGCGGGACGCCTCCACCAGGCGTCGCAGTACCGCCCAGGCCAGCAGTCGTTCCGGATCCCGCTCTGCCCTGGCCTCGTCAATATCCACCACGGTCACTGTCCTGCCCCTCCACTGTCCCGGTGAACATGTCCACCGCGTCCATCACGTCCCCGACCCCCGGCCGGTCCTTTCCTGCGAGATCCGCCAGCGTCCACGCGACGCGCATACTCCGGTCCACCCCACGCTGCGACAGCACCCCGCGGCGCAGCTGGTCCTCCAGGACCAGCATCGCGGCGTCCTCGGCGGGGAACTCCCGGCGCAGCACCGGGCCCGGCACGTCCGCGGTCGTCCGCCAGGACGGGTCGTCTCCCCTCACCGACCAGCGGGACGCCGCCCGGGCCCTTGCGGCGGACACCCGCTCACGCACCACCGCCGAGGATTCCCCGGTCTCCCCGGCGACGGATGCCGCCCGGTTACCACCGGTGGTGGCGATGATGTCGATCCGGTCACGCAGCGGACCCGAGATGCGCTGCAGGTAGCGGTCGCGTACCCCGCCCCGGCAGAGGCACTCCGCAGATTCCTCTGCCCCGCACGGACACGGGTTCGAGGCGATGACCAGCTGGAACCTGGCGGGAAGCACGAGGGTACGGCGCACCCGTTCCACCGACACCGTGCCGCGTTCCATCGGTACCCGCAGTCCCTCCAACACACTCCGTGACACCTCCGGCGCTTCGTCGAGGAAGAGGACGCCGTGGTGGGCCAGACTCACCGCCCCGGGTCGGAGGCGCCCGGATCCACCACCGGTCAGCGCGGGCAGGGTCAGTGACGGATGAGGTGCCACGAACGGCCTGGTCCGCCGCCAGATCCCGGCGAGATCGCCCTTCTCCGCGGCGACGGAGTGCACTGCCGCGGCCTCCAGCTGTTCCTCGTCGTCCAGCGGCGGCAGGATCCCCGGCAGCCGCTCAGCGAGCATCGATTTTCCGGAACCCGGCGCACCCGACAACCACAGGTGGTGCCCGCCGGCCGCGGCGGTCTCCAGGGCACGGCGGGCCACCGACTGTCCGGTGACCTCACACAGGTCGGGAACTGTCGCCCCGGTTCCCGCCGCAGGCTCCGGCGCGATGAGCCCGGGCTCCTGTCCCACAGCCCAACCCACCAGCTGAGTCAGGTGTTCCAGCCCGCCGACCCGGATCCCCGGCACCCGTGAGGCTTCGGCGAGGTTGTCGACCGGCACGGCGAGACGCCCCACCCCGGCTTCCCGCGCGGCCAGCACCATCGGAAGGACGCCAGGCACACCACGTACCGTGCCGTCGAGCCCCAGTTCCCCGACCACGGCGGCGTCGGCGAGGTCGTCCGGGTGGACCACCCCCTGGGCGGCGAGGATCGCCAGCACCATCGGCAGGTCGAAGCCGGACCCGGTCTTCGGCACCGACGCCGGGGACAGACTCACCACCACCCGCGACTTCGGCCACTGCAGTCCACTGTTGATCACCGCGGAGCGTACCCGGTCGCGGGCCTGGACGACGGCGGCATCCCCCAGTCCGACGATGTTCATCCCCGGCAGCCCGCGGCTGATGTCGCAGTCGACGGTGACGGGGATCCCGGTCAACCCGTCGAGCCCCACGCTGCGGGCCTGCCCCACCCGCACCAGCGAGCGGTTGCTGACAGTGGTCATCACTCCACCCCTTCGTAATGGGTGAGCTCCCCGGCGGTGATGTCGAGAACGTCGAAGCGCAGGGTGCCGGTCCGGTGCTGCGGGTTCCTGTCGAGCCACCGGGTGGCGGCGGCCCGCATCGCCCGCAGTTTCGCCGGGGTGACCGCCTCCGCCCCGACGCCGTAGCGGTCGTCGAGCCGCCACTTCACCTCGACGAAGACAAGTGCCGGATGGTCCGGGTGGTCAGGTGGGGTGTGCAGGATGATGTCCACCTCGCCGCGGGTGGTGAAGTAGTTACGGTCCAGCAGAACGTAGCCGCGGGCGGTGAACCAGGCGGCGGCCTCGTCCTCCCCGGCGGCTCCGACAGTGCGCAGGTTACGGGAGCGCGACGGGTTGATCGGGTCGCGTGCATCAGAAGTGTCTCGGGTCATGGAGGAACTGTGGCACAGTACCGGGACGTTCCCGCCGTGGAAAAAGACGAAAGCCCAGGACCCTGTGGATAACTCGACCCCTGTGGACAAACTTCTCCCGGGCCGGTTGTCCCCTCCTGTTCCCCGCGGTAACCACGGTGAACTAAGGTGAGGCTCGCCATTTTCTGCCCCGCCCCGCACACAGGAGTGACATGACGACCACCGTCGGCGAAGACAGTACCGACAGCACAGACGCACAGATCCGGATCCTGCTGACCGTCACCTTCATCACCATCCTGGCCCAGATGTCGCTGAGCCCGGTGATCGCCCCGCTGGCCCGCAATGTCGGTCTGGCGGACTGGCAGGTGGGTGTCACTCTCAGCGCCGCCGCCCTGATGGTCGCGCTGACCAGCCCCGCCTGGGGACGCCGCTCCCAGTCCGCCGGCCGACGCAGCGTCCTCACCGCCGCACTGTCCGCTGCGGCGGTCGCCACCGCCCTGTTCGCCCTTGTCGCCGGACTCGGCATGACCGGCGTCATCGGCGGAGTCGGACTGTTCCTTCTCTTCCTCCTGCTGCGCGGTGTGTTCTTCGGGGCGGCAATGGCCGCGGTTCCGCCGACCGCCCAGGCCGCCATCGCCGATGTGACCACCGCCGCCGACGGCACCGTGGACAGCGGTGCCCGGGTGAAGGGTATGGCCAGACTCGGAGCGACCCAGGGTGTCGGTCAGGTCGTCGGTTCGGCGGTCGGTGGACTGCTCGCGATCTTCGGACTCATGGTTCCCCTGGTCGCTGTACCCGTGCTCCTGGTCGCCGCCGTGGTTCTCGTGAGAACCCGGCTGCGGCCCCAGGCGCCCACCGAGTTGATGAAGCGTCCCTGCACCGTCCGGCCCACCGACCCGCGCGTCCTGCCGTTCCTGCTCTGTTGTTTCGGCATGTACCTGGCCCTCGGCTTCATCCAGATCATCATCGGGTTCCTGGTCCAGGACCGGCTCGATGTCACTGATGACCGGGCCGGACTGCTCACCGGCCTCGCACTGCTGGTCGCCGGTGCCGGGGTGGTCGTCTCCCAGGCCGTCATCGTGCCGCGCAGCGGATGGGGCCCGGGGACGCTGCTGCGCGTCGGGGCGTCCACTGCGGCGGTCGGTTTCCTCCTGCTGGCCCCCGCCGTCTCCTCGGTCCCCCTGACCGCGGTCCTGCTGTACGTCGGTGTCGGCGTGGTGGCCCTCGGTATGGGCACGGCGACGCCCGGGTTCACCGCCGGTGCGAGTCTCCAGGTCACCCCGGCTGAACAGGGCGGGGTGGCCGGTCTGGTCACCGCGTCCATGGGTCTGACGATGGTGATCGCCCCCACCGCCGGTACCCTGCTCTACGAGCTCGGCGGATCGGTCCCGGTGATCGCCGGAGCCGTCGTCACGGCGCTCGTCGCCGTCGGGGCAATGGTCAGTCCGCGGCTGCGCGCGGCGTCCTCCCTGAAGGCGCCGGAATCTACTCCGGCAGCCTGAGGTCAGGCTTGTCGAGTTCCTCGATGTTGACGTCCTTGTAGGTGATCACCCGGACGTAGCGGACGAACCGGGCGGGACGGTACATGTCCCACACCCAGGCGTCCGACATACGCACCTCGTAGTAGACCTCGCCGCCGGAGTTCCGCGGGATCAGCTCGACCGCATTGGCGAGGTAGAAGCGCCGCTCCGTCTCGACGACGTAGCTGAACTGACTGACCACGTCGCGGTACTCGCGGTACATGGACAGCTCGACATTGGCTTCGTAGTCCTCAAGATCCTCGGCACTCACGGTGTACGGATCACCCCTTCTGCTGGGTCGGCTGGGTCTGTTGGCTTTCACGCCACCGCGCATGTGCGGCGGCCACGTTCGAGTAAGTGTATCGGTGTTCCGGGGTCCCGCCGAGCAGGCACACCGACTCCATGTGCGCGGCGGTCCCGTAGCCCTTGTGCCCGGCCAGGCCGTAGCCGGGGTACCGAGAATCCAGGTCGACCATCATCCGGTCGCGGCTCACCTTCGCCAGCACACTCGCCGCCGAGATACACCGGCAGATCAGGTCCCCCTTGACCACCGGCAGGTGTGGCCGGGTGAAGCCGTCGATCTTCATGGCATCGGTGAGGATGTAGCCGGGACGCACGTCCAGCCGCGCCACCGCCCGGCGCATCCCGCCCAGGTTGGCGTGCTGGATGCCCCACTCATCGACGTAGGACGCAGGGACGTGCACGACCGCATAGTCCACGGCCAGATCCACGATGATGTCGAAGAGCCTGTCCCGTTTCTTCGCGGTGAGCTTCTTCGAGTCCGTGAGGCCGTCGAGTTCCGGCAGCGGCCCCGGCGGGAGGATACAGGCGGCGATGGTGACCGGTCCACAGCAGGCGCCGCGTCCTGCCTCGTCGACGCCGACGACCGGGTCGAGTCCGGCTTTGTGTACGGCCCATTCGAGGGTGCGTCCCTCCGGCATGGAACGCACCGGGTGCACCTCCACTGTCGCGCTCACCGGAGCACCTACTTCTGGATGTCGGGGTCGTCGACGCTGCCGAGCCGGCTGAGCGGCCAGACCTTGCCCTCGACCTTGCCGACGACATTGTCGACCGGAACGGTGCCCTGGAGTTCGTCGCCGAGGTGGTAGCGGGAGTCGCCGGAGTTGGTGCGGTTGTCGCCCATCATCCACAGGTTGCCGTCGGGGACGGTGACCGGACCGAAGTAGGCACCGCCGCAGACGTCGGAGCCGGTGACCGGGTCGACCGGGTAGGCTGCCGGGTCCTGGACGTAGGAACTGTCGACCTCCTTGCCGTCGACCATGATCCCGGGGTCGCCCTCGAGGCACTGGACGGTCTGACCACCCGTGGCGATAACACGCTTGACCAGGGTGTTCTCATCAGGCGCGAGGATGCCGATATAGGACAGGCCGGTCTGGATCCCGCGGGTGACGCTGTTGTCGGAACGCTGGGAGACGTACCTGTCGTTCCAGGAGTCCGGGCCGACGAAGACGACGACGTCCCCCGGCTCCGGGTCGCCGCCGAACCGGTAGGCGAGCTTGTTGACGAAGATGCGGTCACCGGTACAGCCCTCACAGCCGTGGAGCGTGGGCTCCATCGACTCCGAGGGAATCTGGTAGAGGCGTCCGACGAAGGTGTTGAACAGCGCCAGCAGCGCCAGAGCGACGACGAGGATGATCGGGAACTCGACCCACCAGGGGTACGTCCGCTTCTTCCCCCGTCGCTCCTCCTCCGCCCGCCGACGGGCGGCGACCTTCTCCTTCTCCGTCAGGGGTCGGTCGGTCGCTGCTGACGATGCTGGCACCGAATCACCGGAGTCACCGGCGGATCCCGGGTGAGAATTGCTGGCGTGGGTCACGTAAATGACAATATCAGCCGACTCTGTCAACCCCCTGTATGCGAGGCAGGACCGGCGGGTCAGAGCGGGATTGACGCGGACAGGTATGACAGAACCCCGCCCGGCGGATGTCCGTTTTCAGGACGTCCTGCCGGACGGGGTCTGTACAGAAGGTGCTCGGTCGAAGACCCGGTGGCGCCTAGCGGCGCTCCTTGATCTTGGCCTTCTTGCCACGCAGCTCGCGCAGGTAGTACAGCTTCGCGCGACGAACCTTACCGCGGGTCAGGACGTCGATGTGGTCGATGTTCGGGGAGTGGACCGGGAAGGTACGCTCCACGCCGATGCCGAAGGAGATCTTGCGGACGGTGAAGGTCTCGCGGATGCCGGAGTTCTGGCGGCGGATGACGACACCACGGAACACCTGGATACGGCTCTTGGAGCCCTCGATGACCTTGACGTGGACGTCAAGGGTGTCGCCGGGACGGAAATCCGGGATGTCGGAACGCAGCTGAGCGGCGTCGACCTTGTCGAGATAGTGCATGTGGCACTCCTGTTTCTTTTCGATCGGACAGAGGACTCACGACGCCACCGGTGTCCACCGGCGGTCGGCGCGTTCGTGCCCACACCATTGAGTTTTCGTGCGCATGACACGCAACCGGTCAAGTATGCCAGCGGGTGGAGGTCGGGATCAAATCTTCCCTGCCCGACGCAGTGCGTCCGCCATCGATCCGGACGCGGCGGGGGCCGCTCCCCTGCCACCCTGTCGACCGCCCTGTCGACCGCCCTGGTTCTGTCGACCCTGTCCTCGCTGGCCGTCGCGGCGTCCACCGCCGTTGCCACCGTTGCCGCCACGACCACCGCGGCTACGCTGCGCCGGCTTCCCGGGCTCATCGGTGAGCCGGAGAGACAGCCCGATGCGCTGACGCTCCACGTCGATCTCCATGACCTTGACCTTGACGACCTGACCGGTGCGGACAATCTCGTGCGGGTCGTTGACGCGCCGTTCAGCCATCGCCGAGACATGGACCAGGCCGTCCTGGTGCACTCCCACGTCCACGAAGGCGCCGAAGGCGGCGACATTGGTCACCGTGCCCTCGAGCACCATGCCCGGGGTGAGGTCGGAGATTTTCTCGATCCCCTCTGCCAGGGCGGCTGTCCTGAACTCCGGACGCGGGTCACGGCCCGGCTTGTCCAGCTCGGCGAGGACGTCGGTGACGGTGGGTACGCCGAAAGTGTCGTCGGCGAAATCCTCCGGACGCAGCTCCGACAGCACCCGGGTGTTGCCGATGAGCTCGGCCACGCCCACCCCGGTGCGCTCGGTGATCCGCCGGACCAGCGGGTAGGCCTCGGGGTGCACCGCGGAGGCGTCCAGTGGGTCGGTCGCACCGCGGATCCGCAGGAAGCCGGCGCACTGCTCAAAGGCCTTCGGTCCCAGCCGGGAGACGTCCTTGAGCTGACGGCGGGAGGTGAACGCGCCATTGTCCTCACGGTGGTGGACGATGTTCTCCGCGAGGGTGGCGGTCACCCCGGCGACCCGGCGCAGCAGCGGTGCCGAGGCGGTGTTGACGTCCACGCCGACGGAGTTCACCGCGTCCTCGACGACGCTGTCGAGGCTGTCGGCCAGCATGACCTGGTTGACATCGTGCTGGTACTGGCCGACACCGATGGACTTCGGGTCGATTTTCACCAGCTCGGCCAGCGGGTCCTGGAGCCGGCGTGCGATGGACACTGCACCACGCAGCGAGACGTCCATGTCGGGGAACTCGTCGGCGGCGAGCTCGGAGGCGGAGTACACCGAGGCACCGGCCTCGGAGACGACGACGGGGGTCGGACGCCGGCCGGTGGCGGCGGAGACCTTCTCGGAGATCTCACGGGCCAACTTCTCGGTCTCACGGGACGCGGTGCCGTTGCCGACGGCCATGAGGTCGACGCCGTCCTTCGCACAGATCCGGGCGAGAGTGTCGACAGACTGGTTCCACTTGTTCTGCGGCTGGTGCGGGTAGATGACGACGGTGTCGAGGACCTTGCCGGTCGGGTCGACCGCAGCGCACTTCACACCGTTGCGGTAGCCGGGGTCCAGGCCCAGGGTCGCACGCTGTCCGGCGGGTGCGGCGAGCAGCAGGTCGCGCAGATTACGGGCGAAGACATCGACTGCCCCGGCGTCCGCCTTCTCCTTGAGACGCATGCGCACATCCACACCGGAGGAGATCTGCAGCTTCGTACGCCAGCCGTAGCGGACGCACTCGGCACGGAACTTGTCGGCGGCGTCCCCCTGCGGCTCAAGACCACGGGCATTGGCGATCATGCCCTGGTAGATCTCATCCTCACCCGGGTCGAGGGTGAGCTGGAGGACGCCCTCGGATTCACCGCGCAGCAGCGCGAGGATGCGGTGGGACGGCAGTGCGGTGAAGGGCTCGGAGAACTCGAAGTAGTCGCGGTACTTCTGGGCCTCGGTGGAGTTCTGCTTCCCCTCGACGACACCGGCGGTCATCGCGCCGGTGGTGTAGAAGCGCTCGCGCACCTCGCCGACCAGGTCGGCATCGGTGGAGATCTCCTCCAGGACGATGGCACGCGCACCGGTGAGCACCGCCTTGGCATCATCGAATCCCTCGGTGATGTAGGACGCCGCCAGCTCGGCGGGATCAGTGGTGCAGTCGCCGAGCAGCAACTCGACCAGCGGCTCCAGACCGGCCTCCCGGGCGATGGTGGCCTTGGTGCGGCGGGTGGACTTGAACGGCAGGTAGAGGTCCTCCAGCCGGGCCTTGGTCCCACAGCCGAGGATGAGGTCCCGCAGGTCGTCGGTGAGCTTTCCCTGCTCCTCGATCGCGGCGAGGACCGTGGCCTTACGGGCCTCCAGTTCCCGCAGGTAGGTCAGCCGGGTCTCGAGGGTGCGCAGCTGCGCGTCGTCGAGACCTCCGGTGACCTCCTTGCGGTAGCGGGCGATGAAGGGCACGGTATTACCCTCATCGAGCAGGTTCACGGTGGCCGACACCTGCGACTCGGAGACCCCGAGTTCGCTGGCGATCGTCCTGATCACTGCTGTGGTCATCTGTCCGTTGATCTCACGTCCGGTCATTCGGACCACTGTAGCCGGGGCACTGAGGGGTCAGAACGGGAGGCCGGTCTCCCCCGCCGGCTTCGCCGTGGCCGCCGCCTCAGCCTCCGCCTTCTCCTCCGCCTTCTCCTCCGCCTTCTCCTCAGCCTTCTTCTTCGCCGCACGTTCGGCCCGGCGCTTCGCCCGCTTCCCAGCGTCCTCCCGTGCCTTGACCGCGGCTGCCTCACGCCGGCGGTCCGCCTCCTCTTCCCGCTCCAGGGACTGCTCCCGCAACCGGCCCAGTTCCTCGACCACCGCGTCCGCCGCCCGGTCGACGATGTCGCGGAGTTTGTGGACGGTCACCGACGGTGACGGGGCGACTGTGCGGGAACCGTCGACCGAGGACAACCGTCGCGGGGTGGACCGCAGCCAGTCGATGACCTCTCGTTCCACGGCCTGGTCGATATGGGAGCAGCGCCCGTTCTCCGGCCGGGGCAGCGGGTGGTCGTACTTGTTGTACGCCTCCTCGTGGTGGCGCTCACTCCACCGGTCGTCATGGTCCTCCTCCCCCGTCCAGTCCGGCACCGGTTCCCCTGCCTCGGCCGCCTCGTGTGCGACCTTCAACCGTTTCTCGCGTTCGGCCTTCCGTTCCTCTCTCCGGAGGATCTGGTCGTCGATCTCGGTCCGCACCCCGGGATGCCGGTCCAGCCGACGCCACACGGTGTCGAGGTGGTCGATGGTCATCCGGCCGTCGGCCAGTGCCTCGGAGTACAGCACCGGCATCCGCCAGGACATCTCCGTGGTGTGCCGGAACCGTGCGACATAGGCCGTTCCCCGGCCCCGCACCGCCTGTTCCAGGGCTGACCGCTCCACCGAGGAGCGGTCGCTGACGTAGGCGTCCGCCATCCGCAGTTCTGCACGGTTGAGCGGGTAGACGGTGATCTCCTCGATGGTCGGATGGTCGACCGGGTTCTTGTACAGCATGGCTGGGCCCCTCCCCGCCCCCTGCCGGACCGTCCGGTTCCCGGGGCGTGGGAGCCGACACTAGCCTGCCGGGAGGACGCCACCATCGGCCTCAGACCTGAAAGCCCAGGACCCTGTGGATAACCCGGGGGCTGTGGACTACTTTTTCTGTGCCGGATCCGACCAGGTCACAGCCTTGTCAAGGTCACGGAGCGTGGCCCGGTCCTTCTTGTCCAGCTGGCCGGTGGCCTCCTGCGCCTCGACCAGTTCCGGACGTACGCTGAGGGTCCGGTGCAGTGACTGGTCACGACGCCACCGGTCGACCTTCGCGTGGTTGCCGGAGGTGAGAACCTCGGGTACCTCCAGATCCCGCCAGACCCGCGGCTTGGTGTAGCTCGGGCCTTCAAGCAGGCCGTCCTGGAAGGAATCCTCCTCGTGGCTGGCCCGGTTGCCGAGGACGCCGGGGATCAGCCGCACCACGGCCTCGGCGATGACGAGCACCGCAACCTCGCCACCGATGAGGACGTAGTCACCCAGTGAGACCTCCTCGACCCGGTAACGCTGCTCCGCGTCGGTGAAGACCCGCTGGTCGATGCCCTCGTAGCGGCCACAGGCGAAGACCAGCCGCTGCGCCGAGGCCCACTGCTGCGCCATCTCCTGGGTGAAGGGACGTCCGGCCGGGGTCGGGACGATGAGGACGGGGCGGTCGGGGCGGTCGTCATCCTGCGGCTCCCCCGCGGCGTCCTTCGTGGTCTCCTGCGCTGTCTCCTGCGCTGTCTCCTGCGCTGTCTCCTGCGCTGTCTCCTTGCCGGCGCGGAGGCCGGACCGGACATGCGGGGACGCCGAGGCCAGCAGTGCGTCGTCAGCGACCGGCCCTGTCAGGGCAGCGACGTCGTCGAGCGCCGGACCCCAGACCTCCGGCTTCATGACCATCCCCGGGCCACCGCCGAAGGGCGTGTCGTCGACGGCCTTGTGCACGTCATGGGCCCAGTCACGCAGATTATGGACGCCGACCTCCAGGATGCCCCGCTCAATGGCACGCCCCAGCAGCGCATGCCGCAGCGGGTCGAGGTACTCGGGGAAGATGGTGACGACGTCGATACGCATTGCACCGATCATAGTGACCGGTCACTGCAGTTCGAGCAGCCCCTCCGGCGGGGTGACGACCAGTGCGCCGTTGTCCACGTCCACGATGGGGACGATGGCGTGGCGGAAGGGCACCAGGATGGTGGCCCCGGCGGTGGGGAGGTCGGTGTCGGCGTCCACCGCGATCTCCAGCAGGGTGCCCGCCGGGCCGTGGGTCACACCGGCGACCTCGCCGATGTCGACCGGCGCGGGCTCCGCCCCCTCGTAGGCGCGGGCGTTGGCGGTCTCGGCGTCCACCGGGCCACAGTTGAGGACGCGCAGCCCCTCGAGCTCGTGGTCGTAGTAGCCCTCGTCGTCCTCGTCGAAGACCGGCGGGGCGAAGAAGCGCATACCGCGCAGAGACTCCGCGGCTGTACGGTCAGCGACCTCCTCGAAAGTGACGAGCAGGCGACTCTGGTGGGGCCGCACCGACTTCACCGTGAGAGTGGTCTCCTTGCCGGAGCGCCCTCCCCGTGCACTTCCCCCCTGGCGCCCGGTGAGTGCCGTACCCACGGCGAAGCGGGTGGACGGGTCATCGGTCGTGGCGTCGACGACGAGTTCGCCGCGCACACCGTGCGGCTTGATGACCCGTCCGATCTGCAGTTCTGTCATGCACTACAGACTAGATGACGCCCTGGGCGATCATCGCGTCGGCGACCTTCTTGAAGCCGGCGATGTTCGCGCCGACGACGTAGTCGCCTTCGACACCGTACTCGCCGGCGGTACGCGCGGTGTTCTTGAAGATCTTGCGCATGATGTCCTGCAGACGCTTGTCGGTGTACTCGAAGGACCAGGAGTCACGGGAGGCGTTCTGCTGCATCTCCAGGGCCGAGGTGGCGACACCACCGGCGTTGGCGGCCTTGCCCGGGGCGAAGTCGATCTTGCGCTTCTGGAAGACCTGGACGGCGTCGTGGGTGCAGGGCATGTTCGCACCCTCGGCGACGTACTTCACACCGTTGTCGGCGAGCATCTGGGCGGACTCGCCGTCCAGCTCGTTCTGGGTGGCACACGGCAGAGCGACGTCAGCCTCAAGCTCCCAGATGTTGCCGCCCTTGTGGAAGGTGGCGCCGGAAACTTCCTTGGCGTAGTCGGACACACGCAGGCGACGGACCTCCTTGATGTCCTTGAGCAGCTCGACATCCACGCCGTCGGGGGTGAAGACGTAGCCGGAGGAGTCGGAGAAGCCGACGACAGTGGCGCCGAGCTCCTGGGCCTTCTCGATGGCGTAGATGGCCACGTTGCCGGAACCGGAGACGATGACCTTGGAGCCGTGGAGGCGCTCGTGACGGGCCGCCATCATCTCCTGGGTGAAGTACACGCAGCCGTAGCCGGTGGCCTCGGTGCGGACGAGGGAGCCACCCCACTGCAGGCCCTTGCCGGTCAGGGTGCCGGACTCGTGACGGCCGGTCATCTTGCGGTACTGACCGAAGAGGTAGCCGATCTCACGGCCACCGACTCCGATATCACCGGCGGGGACGTCGGTCTTGTCGCCGATGTGGCGGTGCAGCTCAGTCATGAAGGACTGGCAGAAGCGCATGATCTCGAGCTCGCTGCGGCCCTTGGGGTCGAAGTCGGAGCCACCCTTGCCGCCGCCGATGGGCAGGCCGGTGAGGGAGTTCTTGAAGATCTGCTCGAAGCCGAGGAACTTGATGATGCCCAGGTTCACCGACGGGTGGAAACGCAGACCACCCTTGTACGGGCCGAGGACCGAGTTGAACTGCACACGGAAACCACGGTTGACCTGGACGTTGCCCTGGTCGTCGATCCACGGGACGCGGAAGATGATCTGGCGCTCCGGCTCGGCGAGGCGCTCAATGAGGCCCTGGTCGGCGTAGTGGGGGTCCTGCGCGAGGACGAAACGGAGGCTGTCCAGCACCTCGGAAACGGCCTGGTGGAACTCAGGCTCACCGGCGTTGCGCTGGAGGATCTTCTCGTAATAGCCCTTGACTGTGGATTCGACGTCCATCGTGCTCCTTCAGTGTAATTCTGCAGTGTCGTCCGGTATTGTCATGCCGGGGAAACATTCGTAACGTCCCCGTAACAAGAAACCTTAGACAGTTTACCGGTAGGGCACTCGGCCTGAAATGTAACCGCAATCTCCGGCCCTCCGTTTTACGCTGCCGTAACAATTGATCCACTGGATGAGATTTCGGGGGTGGCCGGGGACCATATTCGGGGGCGGATCATCGGAACCCTGAAACATTCGGCCGGGATGCACCCCGTCCGACACCGGCTGACGGCCAACCCCGGCGTCCCCGTCGGACCCCCGGTCCCGCTACGGCCCGGCGCAGCGCCCCACGGCGTCCTCCCCCACCCCGGAATGCAGAAAACCCCGCCTCCGCACACGATGTGCGGCGACGGGGTCTGATGCCGGAGTGGACTACTCCGCGGACTCCTCGGCGGGAGCCTCTTCCTCAGCGGCGTCAGCAGCCTCGGCCTCAGCGGCAGCCTTGGCCTCGGCGGCAGCCTTGGCCTCGCGCTTCTTGGAGGTGATGGCCTCGGCGGTCGGGCCGTCGGCGGCCTCGGCGAGAGCGGCGTTGAAGAGGTCCAGCTTGGACGGCTTCTCCTCTGCCACCTTCAGGGTGCCCTCGGCACCCTCGATGCCCTTGTACTTCTGCCAGTCACCGGTGACCTTCAGCAGAGCGAGGACCGGCTCGGTCGGCTGGGCGCCGACGGACAGCCAGTGCTGGGCGCGCTCGGAGTCGATCTTGATGACGGACGGCTCGGCCTTCGGCTCGTAGGTACCGATGTTCTCGATGACCTTGCCGGAGCGGCGGGTGCGGGCGTCGGCGATGACGACGCGGTAGTGCGGGGTCCGGATCTTACCGAGACGCTGGAGCTTGATCTTGACGGCCATTGCTGGTCCTCTTTCTTTTCAGACGGTCACCGGGCAGTGCTGACACCCGCTGCCCACCTTCACGGTGCGGCACCGGGCCGGTTCAACCCTTGGATTTATCCTGCGCGTGACCACCGGCCGACCATGGTCGGTGACGGTGTTACGCAGACCGCTCAACACTACCCGAGGGAAGTGCCCGGAACCAAACCTGACCAGCCCCGGCTACTCCCCTACTTCTTGCCGAAGTCGAGATTGTCGAGGTCGACGTTCTCGAACCCCGGGGGCATCTGCTGCTGCATCTTCTGCAGGTCGGCCATCGACGGCATACCGCCCCCCATACCCGGCATTCCGCCACCCATTCCGGGCATGCCCGGCATACCCTGCGGCATGCGCTGCTGACCGCCGCCCTTCTTCGCGGGCTTGCGCTTGCCGTTCTTGCCCTTGCGCCCCTTCGGCTTCTTCTTCGTCGCCGAACGGTTCATGCCGCCCATGCCCATCTGCCCGGCCATCCTGCCCATCATCTTCTTCGCTTCGAAGAAGCGGTTGACCAGCTGGTTCACCTCGGAGACTGCGACACCGGAACCGTTGGCGATGCGCTTACGGCGCGAGGCGTTGAGGATGTTCGGGTCCTGACGCTCCGCCGGGGTCATACCGCGGATGATCGCCTGGATGCGGTCGAGCTGCCCCTCGTCGACGTTGTCGGCCATCTGGCTCATCTGCTTGCCGCCGGGCAGCATCTTGAGGACGTTGCCCAGCGGACCCATCCGGCGGATCATCATCATCTGCTCGAGGAAGTCCTCGAGGGTGAGTTCGCCGGACGCCATACGCTGGGCGGCGGTCTCGGCCTTCTCCTGGTCCATGACCTGCTCGGCCTGCTCGATGAGGGTGAGCACGTCACCCATGCCGAGGATCCGGTTGGCCATACGGTCCGGGTGGAAGACGTCGAAGTCCTCGAGCTTCTCACCGGTGGACGCGAAGAGGATGGGCTTGCCGGTGACCTCACGGATCGACAGGGCGGCGCCACCACGGGCATCACCGTCGAGCTTGGTGAGGACGACGCCGGTGAAGTCGACACCGTCACGGAAGGCTTCCGCGGTGGTGACGGCGTCCTGACCGATCATCGCGTCGATGACGAAGAGGACCTCGTCGGGGTTGACCGCGTCGCGGATGTTCCGCGCCTGGGTCATGAGCTCCTCGTCGATGCCGAGGCGACCGGCGGTATCGATGATGACCACGTCATGCTTGGTGCGGGCGGCCTCCTCGATACCGGCCTGGGCCACGGCGACCGGGTCACCGTGACTGGTGCCCATCTCGTGGTCGAGGGAGTCGAGCGAGGTGCCCGGGTCAGGGGCGAAGGTGGTGACGTCGGCGCGCTCACCGACGATCTGGAGCTGCTGGACCGCGCCCGGACGCTGCAGGTCACAGGCGACCAGCATCGGGGTGTGCCCCTGCTTGACCAGGTGCTTGGCCAGCTTTCCGGCCAGCGTGGTCTTACCGGCACCCTGCAGACCGGCGAGCATGATCACGGTCGGCGGGTTCTTCGCCAGGTTGAGCCGACGGGTCTCACCGCCGAGAATCTCCTTGAGCTCCTCGTCGACGATCTTGATGACCTGCTGGGCGGGGTTGAGTGCCTCGGAGACGACGACACCGTTGGCGCGCTCCTTGACCCGCTTGATGAAGCCACGGACCACGGTCAGCGAGACATCGGCCTCGAGCAGGGCGAGCCGGATCTCCCGCGCGGTGGCGTTGATGTCGGCTTCGGTCAGCCGGCCTTTGTCCCGCAGCCCCTTGAGGGCGCCTGCGAGGCGGTCTGACAAGGACTCAAACACTGTGGAACTACTCCCTTGGGACTACAGATTTCGGACCCCACCACAGTACCCGGTGTCGACGGGGCGGCACATTCGGAGGGGCCGGAAGTTGCGCCATCATCACTCATGGACCCGGGTCTCAGCCATCGGAGAAGGACACCGACCCACCAGAACCCGGCACAGATCCCGCGAACTGCGTGGTTCGCGGGATCTGTACCGGGTTCCGGTGGTTTCACGGGCCCGACAGGAGGCCGGGTGCGGAGCGTCAGCCCTTCGTGGCGACCCCCGCTGCGTCCTGCTCAGCCTCCAGGGCGGTGAGGTCACCGTCGTCGGAGTAGGCCGACTCGGAATGCAGGACGGAGTCGATACCGGCGACCTCGTCATTGCCGGAGATACGCCAGCCCATGGTCTTCTTCAGGATGATGCCGATGACAGCGGTGACGATCGCGGTGTAGACCAGCGCGACCACGGCGATGACGATCTGGACGATAAACAGCTTGAAGCCGTCTCCGCCACCACCGGTGAGCAGGCCGTCGTCGGTGGCCAGCAGGCCGATACCGACGGTGCCCCACAGGCCGGCGACGAGGTGGACGCCGACGACGTCGAGGGAGTCGTCGAACTTGAACTTGTACTTCAGGCCGACACCCACCGCGGCGAGGGCACCACCGACGGCACCGAGGATGATCGCGGTGACCGGGGTGAGGTTACCGGCGGCCGGGGTGACCGCGACCAGACCGGCGACGACACCGGACGCCGCGCCCAGGGAGGTGACGTGCTTGTCACGCAGCTGCTCGACCAGGAGCCAGCCGAGCATCGCGGCACAGGTGGCGACAGTGGTGTTGAGCCAGGCCAAGCCGGCGTCCCCGTTGGCGCCGAAGGCGGAACCGCCGTTGAAACCGAACCAGCCGAACCACAGCAGAGCCGCACCGAGCATGACCAGCGGGAGGTTGTGCGGACGGGCGTCGGACTTCATGAAGGAACGGGAGCGGCCGATGATCAGGGCGAGGATCAGGGCGGCCATACCGGCGTTGATGTGGACGACCGTACCGCCGGCGAAGTCGATCGGGGCGATGTCCGCCTCACCGTCGGTGCTGCCGAACATCATCGCGGCGATGCCGTCCTCGGAGTCGGACAGGAAGCCGCCACCCCAGACCATGTGTGCCAGGGGGAAGTAGGCCAGGGTGACCCAGATGCCGGCGAAGACCATCCAGGTGGAGAACTTCACGCGGTTGGCCAGGGAGCCGGAGATGATCGCCACAGTGATCACGGCGAAGGTCAGCTGGAATCCGATGTCGATGACATTCGCGTACCCGGCCGCACCCACGATGTAGTTACCGGCGTCATCGGTGATCGAGTCCTTCAGCCCGAAGAACTCGAAGGGGTTGGCGAACCAGCCGCCCACCGATTCGGTGCCGTAGGACATCGACCAGCCCCAGAGGACGTAGATCACGCCCACCAGTCCCAGGGTGCCGAAGGACATCATCATCATGTTGATCGCGGACTTCTGGCGGGACATGCCGCCGTAGAACAGCGCGAGCGCCGGGGTCATGAGCAGCACGAGAGCTGCACTCATCAGCATCCAGGCAGAGTCACCGGTGGCGGTCACCATTTCCTCTGGGGTCATTGTCCATCTCCTCGGGATCGTTAGCGCCGGCGTCGGCTACCGGCCACAGGAGACAGTCAAATGCAGCCGTGTTTCACGGGTCCGCCCCTGAAGATTTCGTACACGTGAAATGAGACGAGGCCGCCGTTACAGGATCGTTTCCTGCGACGGCGACCTCGGTCACGCATCTGACATCAGGGCCTGTCAGGCCCCGGGACTGCTACCCCAGCAGCGCATCCACGAAGCTCTCGACCTCGAAGGGGGCGAGATCGTCCGCGCCCTCTCCCAGTCCGACGAGCTTCACGGGGACGCCGAGTTCCTCCTGCACCTGGAAGACGATGCCTCCCTTGGCGGAGCCGTCGAGCTTGGTCAGGGCGACACCGGAGATGTCGACGACGTCGCGGAAGGTACGGGCCTGCATCAGGCCGTTCTGCCCGACGGTGGCGTCGAGCACGAGGATGACCTCGTCGACCTTGGCCTTCTTCTCGACGACACGCTTGACCTTGCCGAGCTGGTCCATGAGGCCGACGGAGGTGTGCAGGCGTCCGGCGGTGTCGACTACCACGACATCGACTCCCTCGTCGACGCCACGGGCGACGGCGTCGAAGGCGACGGACGCCGGGTCTGCGCCTTCCTTGCCACGGACGGTCTCGGCACCGACGCGGCGTCCCCAGGTCTCGAGCTGGTCGGCCGCGGCGGCACGGAAGGTGTCGGCCGCACCCAGCAGGACGCTGTGCCCCATGCCGACGAGGACGCGGGACAGTTTGCCGGTGGTGGTGGTCTTGCCGGTGCCGTTGACGCCCACCACCATGATGACGGCGGGCTTACCGTCGTAGGGCATGGCGTGGATGGAGCGGTCGAGTTCGGGACGGGCGGCCTCGATAAGGCACTCGCGTAGCATCGCGCGGGCCTGGGCCTCGCTCTCGACACCCTCGGTGGCGATCCGGTCGCGCAGCTTCTCGACGACGGCGACGGTGGTCTTGGTACCGAGATCGGCCATGATCAGCGTGTCCTCGATCTCCTCCCAGGCGTCCTCGTCGAGGTCGCCGGCGGACAGAATACCGAGGACGCCGCGTCCGATGACGTTCTGGGACTTGGAGAGGCTGCCGCGCAGTCGGCCGAGACGACCCTCGACCGGGGCGATCTCCTCGACCGGTGCAGCTGCGGGAGCGGACCCGGGACTCGGTTCGGGTTCAACCTCGGGCTCCGACTCTGCCTCAGGCTCGGGCTCCGGCTCGGGCTCCGGCTCGGCTTCCGGCTCGACAATCTCAGGCTCCGGTTCCTGCTCAGCCCCAGGTTCTGCCTCAACAGGCTCCGGCGCTGCCTCCTGCTCAGGGGCAGGCTCGGGAGTGGGTTCCGGCTCAGGCTCGACCTCGGGCTCTGGCTCCGGGGTGGGCTCCGGAGCAGGCGTCGGCGCCGGCTTTTCCACCGGCTCCTTCTCCGGGCTCTTCCCCTCGGCGATCTTCTGCGCCTCATCGGCGAGCCCGGTGGCGGTACCGGCGCTGAAGTTGAATCCGCCCTTGGCCTCATAGTCCCCCGAGGTCGGCTTCTTCTGTTCCAGCTCCTCCTTCTTCTCGAAGGAGACCTGTTTGGTCTTCCCCCTGCGCAGCCCCAGAACGACAAGCAGCGCAATGATGACGAGGACTGCGACGACGGCGATGATGATCCAGGTGACCGAGTTCATGTCCCCCAGTGAATCAGAACACGCCCCCACGCGGCCACAGCACCCCCACACTGGCAGGTCACTCACTGCACCTGGGCCCACTGCGTCATGCGTTCCTCTCGGGCGTCATGAGAGAATCCCGGTTCAACGGGCTTTTGCGCGAGTTTCTCATGACGCCGCCCCAGCAATCCCACCCGGCACTCCCACCCTGCAGGCTCTCAGAGAATCAGGCCCGCCCGCGGGGCGTCCTCGGCTCACGCGGGGTGCGCGGCTGACGCGGACCACGCGGCTGGCGGGCGACGCGCCCTGCGGCAGCCTCCCCGGCACCGTCTGAGGACGCGGACGCGGCGTCCACCACATCAGCGGCACTCAAAGCTGCCTCGGCACCCTCCGCAGCGTCTGCACCCTCCGCAGCTTCTGCAGCGTCTGCAGCGTCCGACGCGTCCGACTCCGGATCGTCCGGTCCGAAGACACCGAGCACCATGGCGTCGGCGGCGACGAGGTCACCGGTGATGAGGTCCGGGACGATGCGCGCCAGCTGCGCCCACCCCACATACGCCGAGGTCAGCTGACCGGGCGCACCCAGGCGACCATGGGCGCGCAGGCGCGCGGCCATCGCCAGGATCATGCTGATCACCGGAGCCAGAGCCCACCGGTTGTCCGGGTTGTCGGTGTCGACGTTGTCCAGCTTGTCGAAGCGCACCCGCGCCGAGGTGAACAGCTGACGGTTGGTCTGACGGATCCGACGCAGCAGCGTCAGAGCGACCCGCAGCAGCTCCGGATCAGCCAGGATCTCATTGAGCTCCTCCCGCTGACGGAAGGTCTCGAAGACGGCGATGAGCCTCGAGTTCTCCTCCGACAGCGCGCCGGGCACCACCTTCGAGCCGGCGAAGAAGGCACCGAGGACCGCCTCCTGCTGCTCCGGGGAGAGCTGGGCGATCTGCACCGTCGTCGCGTCGATGCAGGAGGTCTCCAGGGTCGCGTCGCGACCGGATTCGACGGTACGGGCCAGCTCGGCACCACCGACGGTGGTCAGCCGCTGGCCGATCTCGCGACGCGCGGCGGTGTCCTCGTCGTCGGTGGCGGCCAGCTCACCGAGGATCTCCAGGGCAGCGATCCAGGCGACACCAGGATTCGGGTCGGCCTCGTCGGTGCGCAGCGGTGCGTGGACCAGGCCGGAGAGGATGAACTGCGCCGGCCGGTCCGTGGAGGGCACCAGCGACCGGGACATCGCCCGCAGTGACTCCCGCGGGTGGCGGGACAGGGCGGCACGCATGGACTCGCCCGCGGCGTCCGGCGCTCCACCGGACAGCCAGCCGGCCAGCACATCCCACAGGGTCGTGAGGACGTCGATGTCGTCGGGGGCCTCGTCGGATTCACCCGCGAGGAAGGCGGACAGCCGGGTCCACGGGCCGTCCTCGTCGGGACGCGCGTGGCCGGGGGCCTCGACACGGATCGCCGCAGGCCCGGGCGTCGCCGGGGCGTGCAGGCCGCTGAACCGGTCACCGGCGAACAGCTGCACCTTCAGTGGGCCGGCGTCGCAGAACTCCGCCGGCACCGTGGCCGTCGCGCCGCCCTCGGCGAACATGACGGTGACCGCGGACTGCCACGGTGCGGTGAGTTGCCACACCCATGCGCCGACGGGCCGGTCGGTCAGGGCGACCGGCGTCGGAGTCACCGTCAGCACACCGTCGACGAGCTCGGCGGTCCGTTCCACCGAGGGGGTGAAGGACGCCAGGCGCACCGAGTGCTTCCGGCCGTCGGCGATGAACTCCAGCTCGCAGGAGCCTTCGCGCAGCATCGCCAGCGACCCCGCCAGCGGCTTGAGGGAGATGGACCAGGTCACGGCGTCAACGGTCCCGAGACGCAGGGTCCGCACCGCGCTACCGTGGTGGTCGCGGATGACCAGCACGGGCTTTTCGACGGGCAGACCGGGGCGGATCCGGAACCGGGTGGTGGTGTCCACGGCGTCCGCGGAGAGCACCATGGACTCGGTGCGCCACATCGGGTCCTCGCCGATGAGCGGCAGCTGGTAGCGCAGCCGCGGCGGTTCGACGACCAACGGCAGGGCGTCGCCGGCGTCGGTCTCGGCGATGACCTGGACCTGCTTCTCCCCCGGCCCCAGATCCACGGAACCGGCGATGATCAGCGGCTTGTCGCCGCCGCGGAAGTTCACGGTCACCGGAGACAGGCCGGTGAGACGGGCCAGGCGCGGCGATTCGGGTGCCTCGACCTGGAGACCTTCGACGATGGCGTACTCGTGGCGGAAGGACTCGTTGCGCGGGCCGCGCATGCGGACCAGGTACTCACCCACCCAGGGGGTGTCGTAGGCCTCCGGGTCGAAGACATCGAACAGGCCACCTTCGGCCGGGACTTCCAGCGGCTCCTCCTCGGTGACCTCTTCGCCGGTCTCGTCGGGGCCCGCCCAGGAACTCACCGACAGGAACCAGATCTCCGGGGCCCCGGAGACAGTCGGCGGGAACACTGCCTGCAGGCTCTCGGTGTGCACCGGCAGTCCACCGAGGGAGCGCACACCGGGGGCCGGATCGTCGGGCTCGTGGAAGACGACGCGCTGACGGGGGTCGACGCACCGGATCTTCCCCATCGCCGGGCGTGCCACCCCGGGTCGGTCGATGTGCAGGGAGACGGCGTCCGCCAGGTCGATGTCACGGATCACCCAGCCGTCCCACGTCTTGACGGGACGTTCGGCGATCACGGGAAGCGGCACGTCACGGACGGCGTCGACGGCGGTGGCGTCCGCCGGGCAGACGACGAGGACGCGGTCATGGTGCAGGGACACCCGGTCGGTGAGGTCCTTGCCACGCCGGGTGAAGACGAGCGCCGGGTCGGTCTCGTCGACCCCGTTGACGACCCAGGAGTCGTCGTGGGTCAGATCGCGGACGCCGATCTCGCGGACCGGATGGCGCACCGGGATGTCGAGGATACCGGTGACGGCACTGCCTGGGACATCGGCGCGACGGGTACGGAATCCGGCCGGACGGCCCTCGATGTCGACGTGCCAGCGGACCTCACCGTCACCGTCCTCCGCCAGGGGGACCTCGGGCAGACGCAGTACGGTGCGCTGGCGGGCCAGGTCGAGGGCCAGACGCGGCCGGTCTTCACGGGAACCGACACCGACACGGTGACGCCGGGCGGTGGTACCCGCGGGACGCTCGGAGAGTTCCTCGATGACGTCCTCGAGGATCAGCGGCGGGACGCCGTCCACGGCGTCTGCCTCCAGGCCGTGCCGCCAGTGACCGGGGTGTTCGGCGACATAGCGGACGACGCGCACGACCGGGGCGATGAGGTCGGCGGCCAGTGCGGGCAGTACCGCACACATCGGGCCGGCCTGCAGCGACTCGGTCGCCAGGACAGCGGCCACGGCAGCTGCTTCGGCGTCCGCGTCCTCCTCGGCGATGCCGTCGAGACGTCGGGTGTCGATGAGCTCGATGAGCTCGGGGATCCAGTCGGTGGCCAGACCGATGTGGGCGAACAGTCGGCCGGTCTCACCGTCGGATCCGGTCGCGGCGATGTCCACCGGGTCAAGGCCGGCGGCGGTGAGCAGATCGGCGTAGGTGTCGGGGCTGACCAGGGCGATGCGCTCCGGGGTGGGTTCCAGTCCGAGACCGGACCAGAACTCGGCGGAGAGTTCCGCGACGGTGTTCAGCCGTGCGGCACGGAACAGGAGGGTGGAGGCGGTCAGTGCCGGGCAGGTGGCCAGCAGCGCCGCCTCATCCCCGCCTGCGTCGATCTGCCGGGACAGGAAGGTGCCGTAGAAGGTGGTGAGCCGTTCGAGTTCGTCGCCGTTGATGTCGAGGCGGACGAAGATGGCGGGGTCACCGGGGAGCTCGCCGAGACGACGGGCGAGATCCACCTCGGTGCTCGAGGCCCAGGCAAGGAGGGAATCGGACAGGTCTGCAATTGGGCTCGGTGCACTCACGACGACCCATTCTAAGGGGTCTCGACGACCACCGCGTCATCGGGCACGGCCTCCATCGGGTGCATGCGCTGGGAGATGACGCGGGTCACCCCGTCGCCGCGCATCGTCACACCGTAGAGCACATTGGCGATGTCCATCGTCGGCTTCTGGTGGGTGATGACGATGAGCTGGGAATCGCGCCTGAGCTCCAGGAACAGGGCGATGAGGCGGCGCAGGTTCACGTCGTCGAGGGCGGCTTCGACCTCGTCCATGACGTAGAAGGGGCTGGGTCGGGCGCGGAAGATCGCCACCAGCAGCGCCAGGGCCGTCAGCGACTTCTCGCCACCGGACAGCAGCGACAGCCGCTTGACCTTCTTGCCCGGCGGACGGGCCTCGACCTCGATACCGGTGGTGAGCATGTCGGAGGGGTCGGTGAGGATCAGGCGTCCGGCGCCACCCGGGAAGAGGGTGTCGAAGACCCGTGGGAACTCCGCCTCGACATCGGTCCACGCGTCGGTGAACAACTGGAGGATGGTGGAGTCCACGTCCCGGATGACGTCCTCCAGGTCGGCGCGGGCACGCTCGACATCGTCGAGCTGGGTGGCGAGGAAGCGGTGACGTTCCTCCAGCGCGGAGAACTCCTCGAGGGCCAGGGGGTTGACCTTGCCGAGGTTGCGCAGGGACTTCTCGGCGGCGGCGAGTTCCTTCGCCGCGACATCCCGGTCGAAGTCCTCGCCGGGTGCCTCGGCGAGCAGCTGGGGTGCCGTCATGCCGAGCTGGTCCATGGCCTGGTCGAGGGCCTGCTCGAGGCGCAGCTGCGCCTGGGAGCGGGCGATCTCGGCCTGGTGGGACTTGTCGGTGAGGTGGTTGAGCCGCAGGGTCAAGGTGTTGACCTTGTCCTTACTGCGTGCAAGGGTCTCCTGCCACTGCCGGTGCGCTTCCGCGGTCCGGGTGCGGGACTCTGCCGCCCGGTTCAGGGCGTCCTTCAGCCGCAGGTCGACGCGCTGCGCCTGGGCGTGCACCACGCCGGCGCGCTCCCGGGCGGCCCGGCGTCTCGCCGCCGCACGTTCGAACTGTTCGCGGGCGGACGCTTCCTGGCGGGCCTGCCGGCGCAGCCCCTCGGCCCGGCCGCGGTGGGACCCGGCCCGTTCCTCGGCGGTGCGCAGTGCCAGGCGTGCCTCCATCTCCATGGCCCGGGTCTGGGTCAGCGCCTGGGCGGTGGAGTCCCGCTCGGCGGTGGAAGGTTCCTCGCCGGTGTCCTCGGAGCCGACGCGGGCGAGCCGGTCGGCGACCTCGTCGGCCTCTGCGGCGAGCTTTTCGCGTCGCTGTTCAGCCTCATCGCGGTCAGCGGTCGCCCGGGCGAGCAGGCGTCCGGCCTGCTCGGCTGCCCGGGAGGACGCCTCGGCGCGCCGTTTCGCCGCAGCCAGGCGTCCCTCATGGTCCCGGACGGCGGCCTTGGCGGACGCGGCGGCGGTGCGCAGTTCCTCGGCGGTCTGCTCCGCCCCGCGTAGTGAGGCCTGCAGGTCACCGAGTTCACTGCGCAGGTCATCGACCTCGACGGTGGCCTCGGTGATACGGGTCGACAGCTCGACCGGGGTGGCCCCACCGGAACCGGCCGCGATCCAGCCGGTACCCAGCAGGACGCCGTCCCTGGTCACCGCGCGCAGCCGGGGATCGGCGGTGACGACGGCGCGTCCGGCGTCCACCGAATCCACCGCGACGACATCGACGAGCAGTGACGTGACCGGTGTGACGACCTCGGCGGCGATGTCGAGGTGGTCAAGCAACCAGGTTGCCCCGGAGACCTCCGCCAGCGCCTGGGAGTCCAACCGCCAGGGTGAACCGTCCGAGCCCTCGCCGGTCGCGCGGACCAGGGTGGTGCGTCCCTCCCCGGCGTCCACCAGGGCGGCGACGACCGCGGCGACGGCCTCCCGGTCCGCGGAGCCGACCAGCCCCTCGGGCAGGACGGCGGCGACGGCGGCGGCCCAGCCGTGGTTGACGGTGACCAGACCGGCCAGCGGGCGGGGTTCGGCGTGACCGAGCTGCCTGGCGGTCTTCACCGCCACCGCCCCGCCGTCGGTGGGACGCAGCCGGTCGCGCCAGCCGTCGATGCGGGCGTCGAGGGTGGCGAGCTTCTTCTCCAGCTCGCGCTCGGTCTTCCGCAGTTCGGTGACGCGGGTCTCGGCACCGGTGGATTCCTCGGCGGCCCGTGTCGCAGCCTCTGCCAGTCCTTCCCCGGCAGCCTCGATCTCATCGAGTGCCTCGACCGCCTCGGCGACTTCGGCACCGGTGGTCTCCTCGATGGACTCGCGGTGCTCGGCGACGGTCTGCTCGAGTCGGGCGATCTCGTTGTCGAGCGCGGAGCGGCGCTGTTCCAGGGCGTCCTGCTGGGCGAGCAAGCGCACGATGCCTTCCCGACGGTCGGCGATGGCGCGGACCTGGGCGAGATGTTCGTGCTCCGCCTCGCGGGCGGCCTCGGCCCGGTCCTCGACCTCCTCGCGGACCTCGCTGAGCCGCTCGGTGGCGATCTCCACTTCCTCGTCGAGGGTCGCCTGCTCCTCCTCGGCGGCCTCGGCACGGGCGATCAGGTCATCGGGGTCGGTGCCGGTCCAGGTGTCCGACATACCGGACTCGGAGGCACGGTCGGCGGCGATACGCAGGGTCGCGGCGTTCTTCTCCGCGATGGTCGAGAGGGTGAACCAGAGGTTCCTGGCGGATTCGGCGTCCTCCAGGGCGGTGCGCAGTTCCTCCTCGGTGACCGCGAGTTCCCCGGAGTACTCCTCCAGCTCGACGCGCACCGCGTCGGTGTCGGCGGTGAGGACGGAGAGTTCGGCGTCCGCTTCGGTGAGCTGGTCGGTGAGCCGGCGGACCTTGTCGGCGGCGAGCAGCAGCCGGTTGTCGCGGATGGTGGCCTGGACCCGCTCGGCCTTCTGTGCGGCCTCGGCCTGCCGGGCCAGTGGCTTGAGCTGCTTGGCGAGCTCTTCGGTGAGGTCGTGGAGGCGGTCGAGGTTGCCCTGCATAGAGACGAGCTTGCGCTGCGCCTTCTCCTTGCGGCGGCGGTGCTTGAGGACGCCGGCCGCTTCCTCGATGTAGGCGCGACGTTCCTCGGGCCGGGACTCGAGGATCTGGGAGAGGCGCCCCTGGCCGACGATGACGTGCATCTCGCGGCCGATGCCGGAGTCCGAGAGCAGTTCCTGGATGTCCATCAGCCGGGCCTTCGCCCCGTTGATCTCGTACTCGGACGCCCCGTCGCGGAACATCCGTCGGGTGACGGACACCTCGGAGTAGTCGATGGGCAGTGCCCCGTCGGAGTTGTCGATGGTCAGCGTGACCTCGGCACGGCCGAGGGCTTTACGGTCACCGGCGCCGGCGAAGATGACGTCCTCCATCTTGCCGCCACGCAGGGTCTTCGCACCCTGCTCCCCCATCACCCAGGCCAGCGCGTCGACGACATTGGACTTGCCGGAGCCGTTGGGCCCGACGACGCCACAGATCCCCGGCTCGAACTTCAGGGTCGTCGCCGAGGCGAAGGACTTGAACCCCTTGAGGGTCAGTGACTTCAGGTGCATGGGGCAGGTCGGGGCTTTCGGTGTTCGCGAGGCAGTACAGAACAGATGATGACTATGCCATCCTACCTGCCCGTTCCGCGTTCCCGGTCAGGCCACAAGCTTGTCCCGTAGAGCATCCACTGTCTCGTCACCGAGGTTGAGCCCATCGGTCAGATAGCGGTCGATTCCTCCGTACTGCGCGTCCATGGCGTCTAGCCCCGCCTCAAGAAAGTCCGGACTGACACCGAGGAGCACGCGATACGATGCGGCCTCCGCGTCACCCTTGTGTGCCTCAATCTGGTCGACGGTGGCTGCCACACGATCTCTGGTGTAGTCATTCGTCGCGGTGTAGTTGGCAATCACATCCTCCCTCGACACTCCTGACGCGAGTTGCAGCACTGCCGCGACCCAACCCGCCCGGTCCTTACCGGCGGTGCAGTGGAAGAGCACCGGCCCATCCGACTCAGCGACGGCGGTGATCACCTTGCCGATGCCTTCACGCATCGTGGCGTCTTCGACGAACTGGACGTTCGCCTGCCGGAGCATCTCCCTTGCCTTCTCCGGAGTCGACAAGTCCAGGTCAGATTGCTGATTGGCCGCATTCTCCGTGTCTCCCAGGATATTGATATTCCTGTACTCGGCGCCCGCGGGAACCCGGTCCGGTGTCTCCGCGATCTCTTCCGAGGTACGCAGATCAATGACGGTTCCCACCCCGAGACTCTCCACGGTGGACAGGTCCGCATCAGAAAGGTCAAGTACATTGGACCGGTAGACGACACCGGGCCGAAGTGTCGCGTCACCGGCCGCGTATGCCTCAGTGATACCGGCGACGTCGCGGAAGTTGTCGGCAGAGGAAAGCCGAGGAGTGTCCAGGACAACAGGTGTAACCGACCCATCCGCCTCCACTGTCTCTGATGCTGCCGCTGCCGCTCCGACGGCATCTCCGTCAGACTGACACCCGCTGAGTGCCAGGGCACCAGTGGCAACCACGCCGGTGAGCACCGTCCGAGCGGTACGTCGTTTGGTTGGAAGAATACGGGGGAACCGGGAAGGAAGGGGGGAGGTCATGATGGACTTTCTGGGTCGGAGACTGCCACGGACGGTCACCCGTGCGGCGACCATCGAACACCCTCGCACCCGAAAGAGGCGCGGAGCTTCCCCCGCAGCGGCGGCGAGGTGACGTTCAGGTGAACTGTCAGGCTCTCACCGGGTCCCGAATCCCTCGTAGCCGCCGCGTGGGCCGGTCACGGAGTCCACCACGGTGTCGACGCAGCCAGGCGTGTCGCCGGAACGCAGCCAGGCCAGCAGAGTGTCGGTGGAGTCCTCACGCCCTTCGGCGACGACGAGGACGCGGCCGTCCGGGTAGTTCGACGCGAACCCGACAAGCCCGAGTGACAGGGCCCTCGTCCGGGTCGCCCAGCGGAAGCCGACGCCCTGGACGTGCCCGTGGACCCACGCGGTGAGGCGGACGGGGGACGCGGCGAGGTCGGCGGGTTCGGCGGGTTCGGCGGGTCGGGCGGGATCGGCCTGGTCAGTCATGCCGCCGAGTCTAATCCAGTCGGGCGACTGTCGGATATCGCACCTCGCCTGCAACATCGACCGCCACGAACTGGACACTTTCTATTGGCAAGTTGGAGGTGGGTGCGATATTCCGCATCCGTACCCCTGGGTTCGCCACCGCCGTTAGTGTCGTCCCCGTGCAGAACACCAACCCCCTCCCCTCACTTGATGACCGCCGCTTCACGGCCGCCGCCCAGGCCGAGGGCGGTGAGATCCGCCCCACCACCGTCTTCCACTACCACGAGGCCGACGGTGAAATCTGGGCCGAGTACGCCGGTGGCGAGGTCCGCCGGGGGTTCCTCGTCGGTACCCGGGCCGACGACACGCTGAGCTTCCGCTACAGCCACCTCAACACCGACGATGAGACGGCGTCCACACAGTGCCCTGATCAACTGCCCTGATCAACTGCCCTGATCAACTGCCCTGATCAGATACGCAGTCCGACCGTTCCCACGGCCTCGAAGGAGTCGTCCTTGTCGTCCCAGCACTCGACATTCTTCAGGCCCGGGATCATGGACCGGCGGAACACCGGGTCCTTGCCCTCCCTCTTCTGGAGGCTGTAGTTCCGCAGCAGCTTGAGCACCACCGGACACAGCGGGATCAGCGCACAGAGGTTGAGCACCACCATCGTCGCCGCCCCCGTGTCCGCTAGCGCCCAGATGACCGGCACATCGACGATCGCGCCGAGGAAGACGCAGATCACCACCAGCGACCGGAAGACAAGCATGACCACCGGGTTCTTCGTGAAGTACTCCACATTCGACTGGGCGAGGTAGTAGTTGCCGATGACCGAGGAGAAGGCGAGGAAGAACAGGATCAACGTCACCGCGTGCGTGCCCCAGTCACCGACCTGGGCCGCCATCGAATCCTGCGTCAGCTTCGCCCCCTCGACATCGGTTCCGAAGGTCGGATTGGACAGCAGGATGATGAAGGCGGTCACCGAGCAGACGACGAGGGTGTCGAAATAGACGCCGAGGGTCTGCACCAGGCCCTGCTTGCATGGGTGGGACGCCGCGGCGGTACCGGCAGCGTTCGGGGCGGAACCCTGACCTGCCTCGTTGGAGAACAGACCGCGACGCATGCCGTTCATGAACGCGGCACCGACAGTCGCGCCGGCGAACTCCTTGAACCCGAATGCCCCGCCGATGATGTCCCCGACAACTGAGGGGATCTCGGAGATGTTCATCCCGATCACCAGCAGCCCGAGCAGGATGTAGGCGATCGCCATGAACGGCACGAAGATCTGGGTGAAGGACGCGATGCGCTGGACACCACCGAAGACGATCATCGCGGTGAGCAGAGCGACGGCGACACCGATGACGACCTTCATCGTGGTGGTGTCGCTGTCGACCGAGGTGGCGACGGAGCTGACGATGGAGTTGGTCTGCAGGGCGTTGTTGATGAATCCGAAGGTGATCGTGATGACCACGCCGAAGATCACCGCCAGCCACTTCGCGTTGAGTCCACGGGTCATGTAGTACGCCGGGCCGCCACGGTAGGCGTTGGCGGCGTAGTCACGGGTCTTGTAGAGCTGGGCCAGCGTCGCCTCGATGAAGGCGGTGGCACCGCCGAGGATGGCGATCATCCACATCCAGAACACCGCACCGGGGCCACCGAGGGTGATCGCGACAGCCACGCCGGCCACATTGCCGGTACCGACGCGGGACGCCGCGGAGATCGTGAACGCCTTGAACGGCGAGATGCTCTTTTCCGGGGCCTTGGTGCCCTTCTCCCCGGCATGGGCCGCGGCACCTTGCGCCAGGATGTCGTCATCCTGGGACGGTGGCTCAGTCACCGCACCGAACATATGGGGCAGCAGCCGGATCTGGACCACGATCGTTCGGATACCGAAGTAGACACCGGCACCGACGAGGATCCAGACAACGACGCCCCAGTAGGAGTCATTTAGTGAGGTGATGAAATCCGCCATGTCGGGCGACTTTACGGTAGGGGACGCCGGGGCGCTCGGCAGCGACTGTCGCCGCTGGTAGGCTCCGTGACACGTCGGCTCATCATCACCGAGGACATCACCCCGTACGGTGTCGTCGAGATTGACGGCACCTGGTTCGACCCCACCGACAACGACGAGCAGGGGCGAGAACTGGCCGGAGTCACTCAGGACCACGCGGCCGCCTCAGACGGTTTCCTCGTCGGACGCATCACGTTCGAGGAGATGCAGGAGTTCTGGCCGGGACAGGTCGACGACAGGACCGGCGTCACCGACCATCTCGACCGCGTCGGGAAATATGTCGTCTCCTGCAGTCTCGAGGATCCGGACTGGGAGGGCACCACCGTCCTGCGTGGTGGGGACGACCTTGCCGGGCAGATCCGTGAACTCTCGACACTGCTCGACCTCACCCTCGCAGAAAGCAGGGCGTTCTCCGGCGGCGTGGTGCTCCTTCGCTACACGCGGTAGGCGATTGTCGACCAGTCAATCCGCCGCGTTCCCCTGGGTCAGTCTGAGCACAGGTTCCGGGAGGTTGCTCGCCCAAGGTCCACCGGTACCGTGTGCTATTACTGGAGGCGACGGTGACCAGAGACGTTCACCGCCGGACGAGGGAGCCGTACCCGGACGACGACAAGACGGCCACGAAAGGTCGTGGCTGCCATGTCATGGTTCATTCTCGTTGTCTCCGGTGTCTTCGAGGCGGTCTGGGCGACCGCGCTCGGGCGTTCCGACGGACTCTCCCGCCTCTGGCCGACTGTCGTGTTCTTCTCCGCACTGGTCGTCAGCATGGGCGGTCTCGCGTGGTCGATGCGGGATCTGCCGACCGGCACCGCCTACGCGGTATGGGTGGCGGTCGGTGCAGTGTGCACCGTGGCCTGGGCGATGACGACCGGCGAAGAACCGGTCACTGCACTGCGGATCCTGTTCCTCACGGTCATCATCGGCGGCGTGATCGGGCTGAAGCTCGTCAGCTGACCGGCGCCTCCTACCACTGCCGGAGCCCCGGAAGAGATTCGCCGGGTGGTTGGCACCGGGACAGGCACCTGTCAGACTCGGTCCATGGAACCACGCCTGCACTTCCTCACGCTCGCAACTCCCGACCTCGACGCGGCACGGAGGTTCTACCACGATGGGCTGGGGTGGCCCATGGCACATGACGAGCCGGGCGAGATCATCTTCTTCCAGATCGCCCCGGGGCTGCTGCTCGGACTGTTCGACGCCGGGAAGTTCGAC
Organism: Corynebacterium sp.; assembly: GCF_022712275.1. GTDB lineage: Bacteria > Actinomycetota > Actinomycetes > Mycobacteriales > Mycobacteriaceae > Corynebacterium. The sequence goes on from NZ_JALAGU010000008.1 coordinate 61,523, forward strand.
GAGGACCTTCTCCGTGACCGGGCGAGCGGCGGTGGCAGTGCCGTCAGCGGTGTCACGCTGGCCCACAACGTACCTGACCGGGACAGTGTCACGGACACGCTCGCCGCGTTCGAGGCGGCAGGTGGAACGATCCTCACGCCGGCCCAGGAAGGCCCATTCGGCGGAGTCTTCCACGGCCACGCGGCAGACCCGAACGGCGTCATCTGGGAGATCGCCCACAACCCGGGCTGGTACATCGCCGACGACGGCTCGGTGTTCTTCGACTAGCTGCGGCTCAGCGCCGCTGACACTCCGGGCAGTAGTGCGAGGACCGGTTGGTCCACTGTTCCCGGACAACGGGCGTCCCGCACCGAGGACACGGCTCGCCCTCGCGTCCGTAGACGTTGAGCGACCGGGAGAAGTACCCGGACGCCCCGTTGACGTTGACGTAGAGGTCATCGAAGGAGGTCCCGCCCGCGGCCAGGGCCCGGGTCATCACCTCAGCGGCGGCGTCCAGCAGGGCCACGACATCGGCCTGACGCATCGCGGTCGCCTTCTTCCGCGGATGCACCTGTGCCGCCCACAGTGCTTCGTCGGCGTAGATGTTCCCGATTCCGGAGACCACGGTCTGGTCCAGCAGGACACGCTTGATCTCGGAGCGCTTCTTCCGGATGACGCGGGCGGTGTGCGCGGTATCGAAGGCCGCGTCCAGCGGATCCACGGCGATATGCGGCACCGGGTCGGTCACCCCCGGGGCGTTGAGCTCCCAGCGGCCGAAGGTCCGCTGGTCGACGAAGCTGAGCTCCAGTTCTCTCCCGGTGTCTGTGACCAGCAGTGACCGGATCCGCAGATGCGGTGAGGTCACCTGGCCCGGCTCGCCGAGCAGCATCTGCCCGGACATACCGAGGTGGACCAGGAGGCAACGTCCTGAACCCTGTCCTGCCCCCTCAGCCACACGCGGGTACTCCAGGTCGATCCAGAAGTACTTGCCCCGCCGTCGGAGAGCGGTGATCCTGGCGTCCTCCAGACCCGCTTCCAGGGCCGCGGCACCGCCGGGCTGGCCACGTACCGCGCGTGGGTGAAGCACTTCGGTGCCGATGATGGTCGCACCGGTGATGTGCTCGGCCAGACCGCTGCGGACGACCTCGACCTCAGGAAGCTCAGGCACCGGCGACTCAGCCGTTCAGCCCACTGAGCATGCGGTAGGCTTCACGGGCGGCATGGTGCTCCGCCTCCTTCTTCGTGTGCCCGGTCCCCGTGCCGCGCACCTCACCGTCAAAGGAGACGGTCGCGCTGAAGGTCTGGTCGTGGTCCGGCCCCTTGACGTCGGAGGCGTACACCGGGTCCCCGGAGATCCTCAGGTCGGACATCTTCTCCAGCAGCACGGTCTTCCAGTCCATGGTGAGACCGGTGGACGGGGCGGTGGTGATCTTGCGCTCGAAGATGCGCAGCACCGTGGCACGGGCGACCTCGAAGCCGCACTCCAGGTAGATCGCGCCGAGCATGGCCTCCACCGAGTCGGCGAGGATGGAGTGCTTGTCGGCACCGCCGGTCATCTCCTCGCCGCGTCCGAGCAGGATATTTGCACCCATGCCCAGCTCCCGGGCCACCTCAGCCAGGGCGTACATGTTGACCACACCGGCGCGCATCTTGGAGATGTCGGACTCGGAACGGTCCGGGAACTGCCGGTAGAGCTGCTCGGCGACGGAGAGACCGAGGACGGCGTCCCCGAGAAACTCGAGCCGCTCATTGTTCGGCAGGTTGCCGTTCTCGTTGGCGAAGGAACGGTGCGACAGTGCCAGACGCAGCATCCCGTCGGACAGTTCCACACCCCACGCCGCAAGCAGCGGGGCATGGTCGGTCTTCGAGAATGCCGCTTCCAGTGCGGCTTCGCCGGTCAGGCGACGCTTACGCGACATCAGTTCTTCCCGTCTTCACTGTCGTCGGAGCCTGCCTCGTCGGCGATCTCGTCGAGCTTGCCGGCCAGGCCCGCCCACCGGGTGTCCGGGGCAGCCGCCTGCTCCTCGGAGATGCCGTCGGGAGCGGGGGTGTCCTCGGCGCACTCGTGACCGTAGTCCTCGCACACCGGGTTGAACGGCAGGTTCAGGCCCACCTCGTCGAGCACCAGCTGGGTGATGTCGACCATGTCGTCCTGGACGAGCAGCGGCTCGAAATCATCGTCGTCCTCGGTCTCGCCCCCGGCGACACCGTCACGGGTGATGAAGTCGGCGTTGAGGCCGAAGACGTCGCTGATGTGCACCGACAACGGCTCATCGAGTTCCGCCAGGCAGCGGGAGCACTGGCCGGTGGCCTGGCCGTGGACGGTGGCGTCCACCAGCAGGGACTCCCCCAGGTTCGACACGTCGGCGTCGACCTCGATCGGCGATCCCTCGGTGACACCGAGCATCTCACCGCCGAGGCGGACCGGTGCGGGGCCGGTGGTGGTCAGGTGCTGAGGCATTCCGGTGGACCGGAGGACCTCACGGACTTCAAGCTGGAAGGGATTCGTACTCACCTTGTCATTCTTACCCTTCTCAGGTCAGGCGGGTCGAATCAGCCGCGCTCGCCCCAGTCGTTGCGGCTCTCGCGCGGTTCACGCCCCTCCCGCTGCTCACGCGGGTACCGGTTGCCGGAGACACCCGCACCCTTGCGCAGTGCGGAGCGGTCGCGGGACACGGTGCGCAGCGACCCGTTGAGGGACTCCTCGAACTGGGCCAGCGTGCTGTCGACGTACTGGTCGCACTCGCGGCGCAGCCGGTCGGAGTCGGCGTGTGCGGACTCGATGATGCGGCGGGCCTCTGCCTCGGCCTCGCGGACGACCTCGGACTCGCTGACCAGTCGACGCTGCTCGGCGATACCTTCGTTGACCGCCCGGTCGTAGAGATTGTTCCCCTCGTCCACCAGGCGGGTCTTCTCCGCCTCGGCTCGGGCGGTGGTCTCCTGGTACTCACGGCGGGCGTCCTCCTCCAGGCGCACCGCCTGCGCCTCGGCGTCGGAGACGGTGGCGTTCGCCCGCTCCTCGGCGTCCGCCAGAGTGTCTTCCGCCTGGTTGCGGGCGTCCGAGAGGATCTGGTCGCGTTCGGCCTCGGCGTCAGAGACGAGGTTGGTCGCCTTCATCTCCGCCTCGGAGAGGATCGCGTCCTCCCGGTCAAGAACATCCTGGGCATCGTCCAGGTCACCGGGGATGGAGTGCCGGACCATGTCGAGCAGATCGATGGCACTGGAACGGTTGACCATGCAGTTCCCCGACATGGGGACTCCATAGGCCTGTTCCACCAGTGTCTGCAGATCGTCGAGGCCCTCGAAAGTCTTGTACATGACAGCCAGCATGCCAGAAACCGGTGAGATGTTACGGATGTGACACGCGGGACCCGGACATCTGGGTGGCCACCGGCCCGGCCGCTACCCCCGGTACTTGGCGAGCACGGCGTCGGCGACATTCTCCGGCAGCAGACCGTTGACGTCACCGCCGTACTTCGCGACCTCCTTGCAGATCGTCGAGGAGACGTAGCCGTACTCCGGGTCGGTGAGGAGGAAGAACGTCTCCACCCCGGTGAGCCGCTGGTTCATCTGGGCCATCGGCAGCTCGTACTCGTAGTCCAGGGAGCTGCGCAGCCCCTTCACCAGGGCCGGGATGTCGTGCTCGCTGAGGTAGTCGACCAGCAGACTGTCCCAGGTGTCGATGGTGATCTTCTCCGCCTCCGGCAGACCGGTGGCGTCCAGTGCCTCCCGGATCAGCGCGATGCGCTCGTCGGCGTCGAAGAGCCCGGACTTGTTCGGGTTGAAGGTCACCAGCACGGTGACCTCGTCGAACATCCGCGCGGCGCGGGTGAAGATGTTGATGTGACCGTTGGTGACGGGGTCGAAGGACCCGGGGCAGCAGACTCGCATGGCCCGTATTTTACGGCCTGCGCCGTCCACCGTGCTGTCCGAGGTGCCCGCACACCGCCACGACAAGGATGCCGGAGACTACGAGGAGCCCCGGTGAAACGGCCGATGCACTGGCTGACGACGGCCACCGACGACGGCCACGGCGAGCACCACGGTCCCCACCACCGAGACCGGGACCGGCCACCCCCGCCGCGCGCCGGTGCGCCACTCAGCGCACTCAGTCCTCGGTCCCCCGCCAGATCGCCATATCCATCCGGGCGATGCCGAAGGTGCGCTTCTTGAGCTTCTGACCGGTGGTCTCGAACCCCTCGGGCCAGTCGACCTCGGCGGATTCGACGTGCCGCTCGACGACCACCACGGCGTCCTTCGTCAGCAGCGGGATCAGCGCCCGGACCATCTCGTCGACAGCCTCGTCGGCGAGCTCATAGGGCGGGTCGGCCAGCACCATCGTGTAGTGCTCGCGCGGCGCACCGGCGAGGAAGACCGAAGCCTTCGCCTCGACGACCCGGGTGGCGGGGTGACCGACCACGGCGGCATTGGCTCGCGCGGTCTCGCAGGCCCGGTTGTTGTCGTCGACCAGGGTCACTTCCGCTGCACCGCGGGACGCCGCCTCCAGGCCGAGTGCCCCGGACCCGGCGAAGAGATCGAGGACGACCTCACCGTCGAAACCGAAGCGCACCTGCAGGGAGGAGAAGAGCCCCTCGCGGGCGCGGTCGGAGGTCGGCCGCGTCCCCTCGGACGGCACCTTGAGCTTCCGGCCGCGGGCATTCCCGGAGATGATGCGGGTCACTGCAGCGCCTCCAGCGTCAGCAGGAGGTCCCCTCCGTCGACGGCGGAGAAGTCCTCGACCCCGCCGCGACGTGCGGTGCCCGGACCCGGCGCGACGACATTGGCCTCCACTTTGACGGCCTCGACCACGGCGAGACGGTCACCGGCGGCGACGGTCTGCCCGTCCTCCACCTCGAACCTGACGTGCCCGGCGAAGGGCGCGAAAATATCCATGCCCCGCAGTGTAGTCGGCGCCCGGTGGTCGGCATGACGGGGACCGCAGCTCCGCGCTGAAGGTCAGCTCCGCTCGATGAACTCCTGGTCGTCATCGGCGATCTCGGCGACCAGTGCCCGGGCCAGCGCCGTGTCATAGCCGACAAGCTCCCCGGCGTACCGGCGGGCCTCCTCGATCACCGCGGCGTCATCGGCCAGCGACAGCAGGCTCACCCGGCGTGCCCGCGAGCCGGACTGACTCTCCCCGAGCACGTCACCCTCCGTTCTGGCACGCAGGTCCAGTTCCGCCAGTGCGAAACCGTCGCGGGTCGCGGCGATGGATTCCAGCCGCCGGGAGGATGCCTCCCCCTCCGGCACGGCCGTACACAGGAAGCACCAGGAGTTGTCGGCGCCACGGCCCACGCGTCCGCGCAGCTGGTGGAGCTGGGAGACACCGAAGTTCTCCGCGTCGACGACGACCATCACGGTCGCCTCGGGGATGTCGACACCGACCTCGACGACGGTGGTGGCGACGAGTACGTCGATCTCACCGGACGCCAGGTCCGCCATGACCTCGGCCTTGTCGTCCATCTTCCCGTGGAGTCGGCCGATCCTCAGACCTGCCAGGACGCCGTTCTCCAGTCGCGAGGCCACATCGTCGACCCCGCCCTCCCCGTCGATGCGGGGGACGACGATGAAGGCGCGGTGCCCGGAGGCGACCTGTTCCCGGATCACGGCGAAGACCCGGTCGACCCATCTGCGCTTGTAGGTGGGGACGACGAAGGTGTCGACCTTTCCGCGTCCTGCCGGGGAGCCGGCCAGGGTACAGACCGACAGATCACCGAACATGGTCATCGCGACGGTGCGCGGAATCGGAGTCGCGGTCATGACCAGCAGATGCGGGGTGCGCTCGACCGGGGCGTTCTCCCGCAGCCGGTCACGCTGACGCACACCGAAGCGGTGCTGCTCATCGACGACGACCATGCCCAGGTCAAAGAAATCGACACTGTCCTGGATGATCGCATGGGTGCCGACGACGATGTCGGAGGTACCGGCGATGATGTCGAGCAGGGCGGCCTTGCGCTCGGCGGCGGTCATCGACCCGGTGAGCAGGGTGACGGTCACCTGGGGCCCGTCGACCCGCTCGAGCAGCCCGGTGAGGGTCCCGGCGTGCTGGACGGCGAGCACCTCGGTGGGGGCGAGGAAGGCGCACTGTGCCCCGGAGTCGACGACGCGGAGCATCGCGAGCAGCGCCACCACCGTCTTGCCGGAACCGACGTCACCCTGCAGCAGCATGCTCATCGGGGTCACGGTGTCGGTGTCTCCGCCCATGGCGTCCCCGATGGTCGCCAGTGCGTCCTGCTGCGGCGTGGTGAGATCGTAGGGCAGCCGGTCAAGCAGGGTCGTGTAGCGCGAGTCCGGGGAAACGGGGACGACGGGTCGGGCGTGGCGGGCGGTGGAATCAGCGCGGCGCAGCGCCATGACCAGCTGCAGGCCGAGGGCCTCGTTGAACTTCAGTCGGGTGCGCGCGGCGTCCGGTCCGTCCTCCGGTGGCCGGTGGACCTGACGCAGTGCGGTGGCGAAATCGAGCACGGGCGCCCCCTCGATCTGCGGCCAGGCCGGCGCGCCCGGCACCCGCGGCAGCATCTCGGAGGGTTCACCCATTGCGACGAGGACATGGTCCATCACCGCGGTGACCTCGGCGGTCGAGGTGCCGGGACGCCGCCGGTAGGTCGGCAGCCACGGGTGCGAGAGCACCTTCTGGGCCGCACGCATGCCGCCGGCGACGTCGACGATGGTGGCCAGCGGGCCAAAGGCCCCGAAGGCCGCCTCGTACTCCTCGTCGGTCCGTCGGTGTCCGTCGGCGGTCGGGGCCGGGTGCAGGGTGATGTAGGAGGGGTTCTTCAGCTGCCACTGGTCACGCCAGATGCCGAGAGTGCCGGAGAACATGAGCTTCGCCCCCGGGGTGACGAAGGGACGGTGCATCCGGACATTTCCGAACAGGGCCGAGGAGAAGACCGTGTCCGCCACCCGGAAGGTGAACTGGAGGATCTCGCGGGGTCCGCGCCGGCCGCGGTTGTCCTGGACCTGGGCGGTGAGCACCTCGGCGAGGCAGGTGAACCGGTCCCCCTCCTCCGGCATCTCCCCGGGCACTCCGCCGTGGTCGGTGAAGGCACCGGTGCCGGAACTGTGGACGTAGGCGACCGGAAAGTTCATCAGCGCCTGCCCCATGGTCGCCAGCCCCGGCTTCCCGGCGAGGTTCCGTGCCCGGTCGGGCGTGATGACCAGGCTCAGCGGCCGGGGGTCATCCCATCCCAACATCTACTCCACCCCCACCTGCGCGGTCACCTGCAGTCCGGGGACATGGACGGCGTGGAACTCGGCATCCGGGTGGGACGCCGCGATCTGCGCCTCGGCCTGCGCCATCCCGTCGGCGCCGAGTGCGTCGCCGTAGAGGATTGTGACCAGTTCCCCACCGTCGGCGAGGAGTTCTGCGACCACCTCGGTGACGAGGTCCTCCCCGGTGACGTCGGCCCAGCGTTGGCCGTGGACGGCGTCCGCCATGTCCTCGGCGTTGTCCTCGAGGTCCGAGGTGGGGCTGTAGACGGCGAGTGCGGCCAGCCCGCCGACGACACTGCCGGTATCCACCACGGTCACCGATGCGCCGGTGTCGTCGAGGACCGCGAAGAGGCCGGTGGTGTCCTGACCGTTGGTCAGGACGATGACCGGCCCGGCGACTGCGGCGACGGCGGCGGCGAGGGCGGCGGGACTGTCACCGACAGCAGCACCGGCGGAGCGGAAGAGGGCGGCCAGGCCGTCACCGGCCGCGTCGCCGCCGCCCGGCACCAGGGCGATGACCGGGGACGCCGGGGACGTGGACCTGGGCTCAGCCACCTCGGGCAGGACCTCGATACGTAGGTCATGGACGTCACCGAGGGCGAAGATCTGCTCGATGAGCTCACCTGACCTGGTGGTGTGGACGTGCGCGTGGTGGTCGGGGTCGTCGCCGGCACCGTCACTGACGACGACGACACTGTCGCCGAGCCGCTCCAGCAGGGCCCGCAGCTCCCCGGTGTCGCCGTGGAAGCCGAAGACGAGTTCGAGGTGCGGGTCGGCGCCGCTGCCGTGGGAATCCACTGTGTCTCCGGCGTCACCGGCCACCGCAGCGTCCGGGTCCGCCTGCAGTGCATCGACCAGTGCCTGGAGGATGACGACGAGTCCGCGTCCTCCGGCGTCGACCACACCGGCGTCGCTGAGGGCGGCGAGCTGTCCGGTGGTCTGCTCCAGGGCGCTGACCGCGGCGTCGCGGGCTGCGGTGACGACGTCGCTGAGGGACGCCCCGTCAGTGGCCTCTGCGTCCCGGGCCCCCTCGGCGGCGGCGCGCAGCACCGTGACAATGGTTCCCTCCACCGGGTCCGACAGGGCGTCGAGCACCAGCGCCCTGGCGCGGGCGAGCATGGCAGGCACCGCGCGGGCGGAGAGCTCACCGGTGGCGGACAGTGCGGCGGTGTCCGCGACAGCGCGGAGAATCTGGCTGAGCACCATGCCGGAGTTGCCGCGGGCACCGGCGACCGCACCTGAAGCCAGGGCGGCGGCGACCTCCACCGCACCGTGGACCCCGCTCTCCGCCCGGACCTCCCGCAACCGGGCGACCGCGGACTCCATCGTCGCGGCCATGTTCGTACCGGTGTCCGAGTCCGGGATCGGGAAGACGTTGAGCTGGTTGATCTCGGCACGGTGGCGGCGCAGCCCCTCCAGGGAGGCGGTCGCCCACGCGTCGAGGTAGTCACCCGTGAGGGTGTCGGGGGTGTGGCCGGTCACTGTGCGACCTCCTGGTCGGCCAGGGACCAGTCGACCGGGGCGGCACCCTGGGCGGCGAGGATCTCGTTGACACGGCTGAACGGGCGGGAACCGAAGAAGCCACGGTAGGCCGACAGTGGCGAGGGGTGCGCGGACATCACGCACCTGTCCTCACCGACCAGTCCGGCGACCGACTGGGCCTGGCGTCCCCACAGGACCGCGGCGAGCGGCCGGGTCGCCAGGTGGGAGACCACCGCACCGGTGATTTCCTCCCAACCGGTGCCCCGGTCGCTGCCGGCGGTTCCGGCCTGCACGGTGAGCACCCGGTTGAGCAGCATGACGCCGTGGTCGGCCCACGGGGTCAGGTCCGCGGACTCCGGCTGCGGCAGTCCGAGGTCGGACTCGTACTCGGTGTAGATGTTGCGCAGCGACTTCGGCAGCGGCCGGGTCGTGGCGGCCGAGGAGAATGCCAGGCCGACGGAGTGTCCGGGCGTCGGGTACGGGTCCTGGCCGAGAATGAGGACGCGGGTCTCGTCGGTGGGCCTGGCGAGGGCACGGAAGATGTTCTCCGGGGCGGGCAGCAGCTGCTCGCCGGCGGTGATGCGGGCGGCGGTGCGCCCGGCGGCGGCGGGCAGGTCCACACCGGCGGCGTCCAGTTCGGTGCGCCAGGACGGGTGGACGGTCGCCAGGATCGTCCCGGCGACGGCTTCGGTGGTGGTCACAGGGAATCCCACCCCGTGACATAGAGAGGACGCTGCCCGTCGACGGTCACCGGGTCGGCGAGTTCACCGAACCGGGTGGCGTCCCCGGCGTCCCTGACCTCACCGATGATGCGGTAGCCGGCCGGGGGTTCGGTGTCCGTGGTGCCGAGCAGGGTGTGGTCCTCGCCACCGGAGAGCACCCATTCCCACGGGTCGTCGCCGGTGATCTCGGCGGCGTAGTACAGCTGTGCGTCGGGGGTCAGGGCCGCCCCGTCGAGATCGATGATGGCCTCGGAGCGTCGCGCGACGTTGGCGAGGTCGTGGACGAGTCCGTCGGAGTTGTCGGTCATCGCGGACATCCCGGCGGCCCGGCCCACCTGGCCCCGGCCGACGATGAGATGGGGTGCGCAGTGCCGGGAGACGAGGTCCTGGAGCACGGGGTCATCCGGCACGGCCTCTCGGGAGCCGAAGTAGTTGAGCAGGGCGAGCCCTGCGGCGGAGTGGCCGATCACACCCGAGGCGACGACAAGGTGGCCGGGGCGTGCGGCATCCACGGTGAGCGCCGGATCGGGTCCGGCGAGGACACCGATGGCGGTGACGGCCACAATGAGCTGGCGTGAGGTGACCACGTCCCCACCGACCAGTTCGACACCCCAGGGAGCGGCGGTGTCGCTGATGCCGCGGGCGACGTCGCTCACGATGCCGACGGGTAGGTCGGCGGGGGTGGACAGGGACATGAGGACGGCGGTGGGTCGGCCGCCCATGGCCTGGATGTCGGCGAAGTTCTGGCTGACGGCCTTCGCCCCGACCTCGTAGGGGGTGGACCAGTCGAGGCGGAAGTGTTCACCGTCTACGAGGACGTCGGTGGTGGCGATATCCCGCGAGTTCGGCGGGGCAGGGTCGAGGACCGCGGCGTCATCGCCGTTGACCTCACTGGGGGCTGCTTCACGGATCGCCGCGATCGTCGCCGCCTCTCCGACCTCGGAGACTGTGGGGCCGTCGGCGGAGTGTCCGCCGTAGTTCGCTGAGGGGTCTTCCGCCCCTGCCGTCCCTGCCGTCCCTGCCGTCACAGCCATCCGCACCCTCATCCATCCAGTAGGCAGTAGTCGTCGCCGCCGGTGCCACCCGTATGATCGGGGCCATGGCAGAGCAGCGTCCCGGTTCCCCGGAAGTCACTGATCAGGGTAGCAGTACCGGAGGACTGTCCCGCACCACGACGGTGCTGGCACTGGTCCTGGCGGTCGTCTTCGTCGGAGCGGTGCTGGCGGGGGCGAAGATCCTCGTCGACCGCAACGTGTACACCGATATCTCCATGGGCCCGGTGGACGCCCCGGACGCGGACTCCCCCGCCTGTGACGCGGTCATGGGCGCACTGCCGGACCGCACCTCCGACTACCGCTCGGTGGGTATCACGGATCCGGCGCCGGCCGGCGCGGCGGCCTACCGCGACTCCGGCGGTGCCGAACTGACGGTACGGTGCGGTGTGTCGGTGCCGGCGCAGTACTCCGTGGTCAGCCCCGTGGTCTCCCACGGCGGCACAGACTGGCTGCGGGTGGATGACGCCACCGCCGGCTCGGACCTGTCGACCTGGTACTCCGTCAGCTCCACCCCGGTGGTCGCGGTGACGGGCAGTTCTGCCCCGGACACCGCGCTGGACAGCACCGTCAGCTTCGACGGTTTCGGCCGGGCGATCGCCGACAACGCCGACGCGTCCGAGGACGCGGCCCCCACCCCGCGCGAGCTGCCGCTGACGAATCTTCCCGCCGACCGCGGTGCGGCGTCCTGCACGGACTTCGAGGACGCCCTGCCGGACGCCTTCGGCGCCCACCGCCGGATCACGGAGACTACGGCGGGCGAGCCGATCGACGGGGTGGCGGTGTGGACCGAGCCCGGGGCTGAGCCGGTCGTGGTGCGTTGCGGGGTCGGGATGCCGGAGTCCTACGCCGCCGGTGCACAGCTGACCCAGGTCGACGACGTGCCGTGGTACGAGGACAGTGCCCTGGGCAACGGGTCGACGGCCGGGGTCTGGTACGCCCTCGGCTACGGCGCGACGGTGGCCGTCTCCCTGCCGCTGGATGTCGGCGACACGGTGCTGCCGCAGCTCAGCGGCATCATCACCGACACCATGGTCAAGACCGGGGAGTAGTTACTTCCGCACCAGGGCGCGGGCGATGAGGATGTCGAGCAGCTCGGGATAGGTCACCCCGGTCGCCTCGAACATCTTCGGGTACATGCTGATCGGGGTGAACCCGGGCATGGTGTTCGGCTCGTTGAGCACGGGGCCGTCCTCGGTGACGAAGAAGTCGACGCGGGCCAGCCCCTCGCAGTCCAGCGCCCGGAAGGTCTCGACGGCCCAGCGGCGCACTGCGTCGGCCTGGCCCTCGGGCAGCGGGGCGGGGATCTCGTAGCTGATGATGTCGTCGAGGTACTTCGTGTCGAAACCGTAGAAGCCCTCCGGTCCGTCCTCGGTGCCCTTGAGCAGTGAGGGATGGGAGGCGTGGACCGTGCCGTCGGGGTACTGCAGCACACCGCACTCGACCTCCACACCGTGGAGCATGGCCTCGACGAGGATCTTCGTGTCGTGTTCGAAGGCGTGCGCCTCGGCCGCGTCCAGGTCCGCCCAGTCGCTGACCTTGGAGATGCCGACCGAGGAGCCGCCACGGGCGGGCTTGACGAAGACCGGCAGACCGACCTTCTGCTTCTCCTCGTCGGTGAGGTCACGACGCTCGGTGAGCACGACCTCGTCACCGACCGGCACACCGGCGGCGCGGGCGATGAGCTTGGTGTACTGCTTGTCCATGCAGGCGGCAGAGGCGAGCACGCCGTTGCCGACGTAGGGCACGTTCGCCAGCTCGATGACGCCCTGGACGGTGCCGTCCTCACCGTTGCGGCCGTGGAGGACCGGGAAGATGACGTCGACTTCGGCGTAGAGGGAGCCGTCGCCGTAGCGGAGCTGGCCGCGTCCTGAGGCGAAGGACCCCGGCACCAGGTTGACGCCGCGCGACATTTTCACGGTCGGCAGGTCCCGGCCGCGGGCGGAGAGTGCCTCGATGTCGGTGGTTCCCTTGACCCACATCCCGGTCTCGGTGATGCCGACGGGGACGACCTCGTAGCGGTCAGGGTCGAGGTGGCTCATCACCGCGGCGGCGGACAGGCAGGAGATGCTGTGCTCGGAGTTCTGGCCACCGTAGAGGACGGCGACGACGGTGCGGGCGGCGGGTGATGTCGGTTCAGTGTTGCTCACCCGGCAGAGTCTACCGGTCGCCTACTCGGCTTTCCTGGTACGGCCCAGCAGGGAGCGCACCGCGTCCGCCACGCTGCCGCCACGGTGGCAGACATCGACCACCGCATCGGTGATCGGCATATCCACCCCGGCCTCCTCGGCGATCTCCGCGATGGAGATCGAGGAGATGACACCCTCGGCGACCTGGCCGCGGGTCGACTCACGGGCCTGGTCCAGGGTCTCGCCCCGGCCCAGCCGCTCGCCGAAGGTGCGGTTGCGCGACAGCGGGGAGTTGCAGGTCGCCACCAGGTCACCGAGACCGGCGAGACCGGCCATGGTGCGCTCGGAGCCGCCCAGGGCCACGGCGAGCCGGGTGATCTCCGCGAGACCGCGGGTGATCAGCGTGGCGATGGAGTTGTGGCCCAGCCCCATGCCCGCCCCCATGCCGCAGGCCAGGGCGATGACGTTCTTGCAGGCGCCGGCGATTTCACAGCCGATGACGTCGTCGTTGGTGTACGGCCGGAAGTAGGGGGCTGCGGCGGCCTCCTGGACCGCCACGGCCCGGGCGTCGTCGGTGCAGGCCACGACCGTGGCGGCGGGCTGGTTGCGGGCGACCTCGTAGGCGAGGTTCGGCCCGGAGAGCACGGCGACGCGTTCCTCCGGCACCTCGGCGACTTCCGCGATGACCTGACTCATGCGCCGGCGGCTGGAGTGTTCGATGCCCTTGGTGAGGCTGACGAGGGTGGCATCCGGCCCGATGAGGTCCCGCCAGGCGGCGAGGTTGGAGCGCATGGACTGCGAAGGCACGCCGAGGAAGACGATCTCCGCGCCCTCGAGTGCCTGTGCCGGATCGGTGGTCGCGGTCAGGGGCTCCGGCAGTTCCACCTCCCTGAGGTAGGTGGAGTTGGTGTGACGGCCGTCGTTGCCGTCCTTTCCCCCGTTGATCTCGCGGGCGATCTCGTCACGGCGGGCCCAGAGGGTGACGTCACTGCCGGCATCTGCGCAGACCTTCGCCACCGCGGTCCCCCAGGATCCCGCCCCCATCACCGCGACCTGCACCATGCTGCCCACTCTCCTGTCGTCGTCGTGCCTATCAGTACGCTGTACATTGAACCAGACTGCCAGACCCGAAGAAGGTAACTCACGTGATCACCCATTCCGGTATCGGTGACCTGTCCACGCCCGTCGCATCCCGGAATCCCGGGGACGCCTCGGGAACCGCGGTCGCCCGCATCGGCAGCTCCCCCTCCGACGAGTTCGTCAATCCGACCTTCGCCGCCGGCGCGGTGATGTGGCGGCGCCTCTCCCCCGCCGACCCGGGTACCCCGGAGACCGGCGCGGAGGACGCCGTCGAGATCGCGATGATCCACCGCCCCCGCTACGACGACTGGTCCCTGCCCAAGGGCAAGGTCGACAAGGGTGAGGGCATCGTCCAGACCGCGGTCCGCGAACTGGTCGAGGAGACCGGGTACGCCTCCTCGCTCGGCTGGCTGCTCGGCTACGTCCACTATCCGGTCGGCACCTCCACCAAGGTCGTCTGGTACTGGACCGCCGAGGTCACCGACTACTCCGAGCCCACCCCGGAGGACACCGACGAGGTCGGCGAACTGCGTTGGGTCTCCCCCTCCGAGGCCACCCGACGGTGCTCCTACGAGGCGGACCGCGAGATCATCGCCGCCGCCCAGGCGCGACTGTCCCTCGGAGCGACGCGACGGGTGCTCTACGTCCGTCACGCCAAGGCCGCCGACCGTCGCGGTTGGCAGGGCGATGACCGCCTGCGCCCGCTGACGAAGAAGGGACGCCGTCAGGCCGAGGCACTGGTCGACGTGGCCCGCGGCTACGGCGTGAAGTCGCTGAGCTCAGCGGCACCGGAGCGGTGCACCGACACCCTCGCCCCGACTGCCGGGGCACTCGGACTGGAGACCGCGGTGGACGCATCTCTGGGCGATGCGGCGGTCGAGGACGGCCCCCGGACCGTGATGGACGCCCTGGTGCGGGCCTCCGCCGCCCCGGTCAGTGAGGTCTGCGCCCAGGGCGTGGTGATCCCCGCGGTGGTCAACGGACTGGCCGCAGATGAAGGGATCGAGATCGAGGACCTGCGCGCGAAGAAGGGTTCGGTGTGGGTCCTGCACTTCAGCGCCGCGGAGAAGCTGCTGGGTGCGGACTACCTGGCGTCCCCGCTGCCGGTGCGGTAAGCGCCGGAGTTACCGGATCACCGGCTTGAAGGACGGCCGGGTCTTCTCGTAGGCGGCGATCGCGTCGGCGTCCTGCAGGGTGATGCCGATGTCGTCGAGTCCGTTGAGCAGGCGCCAGCGGGTGTCCTCGTCGACCACGAAGGGGAAGACGTGCTCCCCGAGGGTGGCGGTCTGTGCGTCCAGGTCGACGGTCATCTCCGCACCGGGACGCTGCTCCAGCAGCTTCCAGATCAGTTCGATCTGTTCCTCGGGCATGACGCCGGCGAGCAGACCGTTCTTGGCGGTGTTGCCACGGAAGATGTCGCCGAAGCGCGGCGAGAACACGACACGGAACCCGTAGTCGAGCAGTGCCCAGACGGCGTGCTCACGGGAGGAACCGGTACCGAAGTCGGGCCCGGCGACGAGCACCGAGGAGTGCACGTAGGGCTTCTGGTTGAGGATGAACTCCGGGTCCGTGCGCCAGGACCTGAACAGACCGGACTCGAAGCCGGTCCTGGTCACCAACTTGAGGTACTCGGCGGGCACGATCTGGTCGGTGTCGACGTTGGACCGCTTCAGCGGCAGCGCCACACCGGTGTGGGTGGTGAATGCTTCCATGTCAGCTCTCCTCAGAGATCGGCCGGGCTCGCCAGGTGACCGAGCACCGCTGTGGCTGCGGCGACCGGCGGAGAGACCAGGTGGGTGCGTCCACCCTTGCCCTGGCGTCCCTCGAAGTTGCGGTTGGAGGTGGAGGCCGACCGCTCACCCGGGGAGAGCTGGTCGGGGTTCATGCCCAGGCACATGGAGCAGCCGGCGGTGCGCCATTCGGCACCGGCGTCGAGGAAGATCTTGTCCAGCCCCTCCTCCTCGGCCTGCTTCTTCACCTGGGTCGACGACGGGACGACCATCATCCGCAGACCGTCGGCGACGTGGCGTCCGCGCAGCACCTCGGCGGCGGCGCGCATGTCCTCGATGCGGGAGTTGGTGCAGGAGCCGAAGAAGACGGTGTCGATGCTGATGTCGCGCAGCGGAGTGCCTTCCTCCAGCCCCATGTACCTGATCGCACCCTCGGCGGCGATGCGCTCGGTCTCGTCGGTGATGTCCTCGAGGTACGGGACATGGCCGGACAGCGGCAGCCCCTGGCCGGGGTTGGTGCCCCAGGTGACGAAGGGGGTCAGCGCAGAGCCGTCGATCTCGACGACGGTGTCGAAGACCGCGCCCTCGTCGGTGGCCAGGGAACGCCAGTAGTCCACCGCGTCCACCCAGTCCTGTCCGGTCGGCGCGAAGCGACGGCCTCTGAGGTAGTCGAAGGTGATGTCGTCCGGGGCGATCATGCCGGCACGGGCGCCGGCCTCGATGCTCATGTTGCAGATCGTCAGCCGACCCTCCATGGACAGCTTCCGGATCGCCTCGCCCCGGTACTCGATGATGTGACCCTGAGCGCCGCCGGTGCCGATCTTCGCGATGATGGCGAGGATGAGGTCCTTGGCGGTGACGCCGGGCTGCAGTTCCCCGCTGACCTCGATGGACATCGTCTTGAACGGCTTGAGACGCAGCGTCTGGGTGGCCAGGACGTGCTCGACCTCACTGGTTCCGATCCCCATGCCGATGGAGCCGAAGGCGCCGTGGGTGGAGGTGTGCGAGTCGCCGCAGACGATGGTCATGCCGGGCTGGCTGGCGCCGAGCTGCGGGCCGACGGTGTGGACGATGCCCTGGTCGGCGTCCCCCATCGGGTGCAGTTCCACACCGAACTCGTCACAGTTCTTCCGCAGTGTCTCGACCTGCAGGCGGGAGACCTTGTCCTCGATCTCCAGCAGGTTGCCGGTATGGACACCGAGGGTCGGCACGTTGTGGTCCTCGGTACCCAGGGTCAGGTCGGGACGCCGCACGGGGCGTCCCGCCTGGCGCAGACCGTCGAAGGCCTGCGGGCTGGTGACCTCGTGGATCAGGTGGAGGTCGATGTAGATCAGGTCGGGTTCGCCGGGTTCGCCCCTGGTGACGACGTGGTCGTCCCACACTTTCTCGGCCAGGGTGCGGGGTGTGTCCGGTCGTGTGGTGCCCCGGTTCTGCTGTGTCACAGCGGTCACGGTTGCTCTCCTCATGAAAAAGTGCTGCGGTATGAGTTTCACACGGTGGGACGCAGGAGCGGCAGATGCCCCGGGTAGTCAGTCCGGGACCCGGTCCTGGCAGTTCCACTGGATGGAATGTAGTATATCAGATTATGGGAACTACCTCTGACGTCCCGGTACCCGTCACCAGCGGCATCCAGGTACTTGACCGTGCGCTGCTGATCCTGGGCATCGTCGCACGACGACCGCACAGTCTCTCCGAACTCTGCGAGACCACCGGCCTGCCACGCGCCACCGCGCACCGTATCGCCGTCGCCCTCGAGAAGCACCGCATGGTGACGCGACTCGACGACGGCCAGTGGACCGCCGGTCCGGCCCTGGCCGAGCTCGCACCGAAGTCCTCGGCACGCCTCGACGAAGCTGCGGAGTACGTGCTCCCGTCGCTGGTCCAGCGTACCGGCGAGTCCTGCCAGCTCTACAAACTCTCCGGTGCCGAGCGCATCTGCGTGGCCACCTCCGAGCCCCCGCTGGGCCTTCGCGACACCGTCCCGGTCGGTGCCCGGATGACGCTGGCCGCCGGGTCCGCGGCGAAGATCCTCGTCGCCTTCTCCCCCAAGAGCTTCCAGGACGAGATCCTGCAGACCGCGACCTACACCGCCGCCGATCTGGAGCAGATCCGGGTCGCCCGGATCGCCGAGTCCATGGGCGAGCGCGAGCCGGTGCTGGCCAGCACCTCGGTACCGGTGCGGGACGCCACGGGCGTCATCGCCGCGCTGTCGATCTCCGGGCCGATCGACCGGATGGGCCCCTCCCCCGCCGCCCGCCACCGTGAGGCCCTGCACGCCGCGGCGATGGACCTGGAGGAGCACCTGCGGTAGGAGACTGCGCCGGCGGTGACACCGGACGCAGTGACTCACGCAAGCGGAAAGCCCCGCACCAGAAGTTCTGGTGCGGGGCTTTGCCTGTCGGTACTCCGTACGGGATTTGAACCCGTGTTACCGGCGTGAGAGGCCAGCGTCCTGGGCCGCTAGACGAACGGAGCATTCGTTGGTGAGATCCGGCATGCGCCGCTCTCTGCAACGCGTTGAACTATATAGGAACGTCGCACAGAACGCCTAATCGACGGCAGAAATACAGTGTGACCTGCTCAGATACTGCGCATCCGACACTGACGTAGCCTCGCGGTATGACCCTTGCCCTGACCGATACCACCGAGCTCCGCGCCCGCCGGCTCATCGCCCAGCTGCTGGCCCCCTCAGCGGCCCGCCCTGAGCCCGGGTCTCTGGCGGAGACGGCGACCTGGCTCACCGCCGTACAGGCCCAGAACGCCGCCGCCGGCCGCGAGGCCCTCGCGCTACGCACCGGGTCGGACTCCCTCTCCCCTGCCGACCTCACCGCGGCCGGTGTCGTGCGCAGCTGGTCCCAGCGCGGCACGCACCACTACCTCCCCGCCCGGGACGTCCGCTGGATCACACTGTTGTGCTCACCGCGTGTCCAACGCGCCTCGGCGAAGCGCCGGGGACAGCTGGGTCTCACCGACGCCGACGTCGAGCTGGGCCGCGCGTCCCTGCTGGACGCCCTCGCCGACGGCACCTCCCTGACCCGGACCCAGTGCTACGGGGTCTTCCGGGACGCCGGCGTGGATCCCGACGGTGGACGTGGCCCGCACATGCTCCGCCACTTCGGCGGCGAGGGCGACATCATCCAGGGCGTCCCTGCCGGGCGGGAGGAGACCTTTGTGCTCCATGACGTCGCCGTCAGTGATCCCGTCAGGCTCACCGGCCAGGACGCCCTGGGCACCCTGGCCACCCGCTACTTCCACTCCCGAGGTCCGGCGACGGTGAAGGACTTCGCCTGGTGGACCGGAGTGACCGTCACCGACGCGAAGAAGGGCACGGCTCTCGCCGTGGCCTCCGGCTCCGTGACCGAGGCATCCGCGGACGACGGCCGCACGATGTACCTGGCTGACTGGCAGGCGGATGTCACCGCCGCAGAACTGGCGGACGCCGTCTCCCCGGAGCACGCGGACATCTCCCTGCCCGCCTTCGACGAGTATCTCATGGCCTACACGAACCGCTCCGACATCATCACCCCGGACGTCACCGTCGAGGTCGGCCCGACGAAGAACGGCCTGGTCCGTCCCAGCGTCCTGCGGGCAGGCGTGGTCACTGGCCGGCGGTGAGGATCCTCGCCTGCTCTTCCGCCTTCGCCAGCAGCTCCTCGCTGGTGAGGTAGCGGCGCTCGAAGGACTTCCAACCCTGGACGTGCATGTGCCACTCCCCGGTCTCCGGGTCACGACGCGGGTGGGCGAAGCGCACCCACCGGATCTTCGGCTCCACCTCGCCGGTCTCCGGGTTGATGCGCGTGTAGTGCACCACCGAGCAGTTGTGGATGGTCATCGTGGGGTCCTTGTCATTCCTGAGGAACTCCTCGTCGCTCCAGCGTTCCAGCACCAGGCGGGTAGACCACATGAAGTCACCGTGGGAGACCACGAGGACGTTCTGGTTCTCACTCTCCCGGTGCAGGGTGCTCAGCAGGTTGCGCACCCGGTTCTCTGCTACCTCGGCGATCGACTCGCCGGCCGGCGGGGACCAGTACAGCGGGTCCTTCCGCTTGAGCAGTGCATTGTGGGAGTACTGCTCCTCGAAGACCGCCCGTGGCAGCGGGGAGATCTCGCCCCAGGACCGCTCCCGGACCACACGGTTCTCCTCCCAGGACGCGTCCGGGATGCCGAGGGTCGCCGCGGTCTCCCGGGTCCGGACGAACGGCGAGGTGATGCACCGGTCGAAGTCGTCGATGTTCTCCCGGATCCACTGCCCCGCCGTCTTCGCCTGTGCCACCCCGGCTTCGGTGAGGCGCCAGGACCGGTCGGCGACGAGCATCGTCGCCTCGGTGAAGAGTCGCTGGTCACCTGCCTTGTCGCGCTTCTGGATGACATTGGCCTCGCTCTGTCCGTGCCGGACGAGGACCAGATTCCTGGGCATGGTCATGCGCCCCAGAATAGACCGATCGAACCGGAGGCGTCGCACGCAGAAAGTCCCGTTCCATTCTGTCCGGGGACAGTATGGGAACGGGACTTTCTTCAAGTGGTACTCCGTACGGGATTTGAACCCGTGTTACCGGCGTGAGAGGCCAGCGTCCTAGGCCGCTAGACGAACGGAGCATATACAGTTGAAATACCGCGAAAAAGTATTTCCGCTGGCCTACCAGGACTCGAACCTAGAACGACGGTACCAGAAACCGCTGTGTTGCCAATTACACCATAGGCCAAAAACAAGGCACTCTCGCGAAAGAATGCGTGGTACTCCGTACGGGATTTGAACCCGTGTTACCGGCGTGAGAGGCCAGCGTCCTAGGCCGCTAGACGAACGGAGCATTGAAAAGTAGAAGGAGATTCCAGCTTTTCAGCTGGCCTACCAGGACTCGAACCTAGAACGACGGTACCAGAAACCGCTGTGTTGCCAATTACACCATAGGCCAATCATTACGACGGTGAAGAAGACTCCGTGAAACGGTGCCCCCTGCCGTGCAACGGGGACTACTGTAGCCCGCGCCCCTACAGGGCGCAAACCTGCAGGTAGTTCCTGTCCTCTGCCGGTTCCCTACTGCTCAGGCGCCACGAAGGGAGTGACGGCCCGGGCCGCACGCAGCCGCGCGAGGGTGGACTCACGGCCCAGCAGCTCCATGGACTCGAACAGCGGCGGGGAAACCTGCTCGCCGGTCACGGCGACACGCAGTGCACCGTAGGCCTTACGAGGCTTGAGCTCCATGCTCTCGATGAGCCGACCACCGACCTTCGCCTCGATGGTCGCGGTGACGAACTCGCCCTCGCCCAGTGCCTCAAGCTCCTCGATGGTGGCGTCGAGCACCTCGACGGCGTCCTCCTTGAGATTCTTCTTGGCGGCCTTGGGATCAAGCTCCAGGTCGGCGTCCGCGGTGACGAGGAAGCGCAGCAGACCGTCGGCGTCGCCGAGCATCTTGATGCGGGTCTGGACCAGGTCGGCGGCGAAGGTGAACTTCTCGGCCGGGTAGTCCGCCGGGAAACCCTTGTACTCCTCCAGGTAGCTGCGCAGACGGGCCGCGAAGTCCGCCGGCTCCAGCAGCCGGATGTGGTCGGCGTTGATCGCCTCGAGCTTCTTCTGGTCGAAGCGGGCCGGGTTCGGCTTCACATCGGCGACGTCGAAGTTCGCGATGAGGTCGTCGACGCTGAAGATGTCCTGGTCGGCGGACAGTGACCAGCCCAGCAGGGACAGGTAGTTGATCATGCCCTCGGGGATGATGCCGGCGTCCCGGTGGTTGAAGAGGTTGGACTCCGGGTCGCGCTTCGACAGCTTCTTGTTGCCCTCACCCATGACGAACGGCAGGTGGCCGAACTCCGGAGTGAACTTCGCGACGCCGATGCGCTCCAGCGCCTCGTAGAGGGCGAGCTGGCGCGGGGTCGACGGCAGCAGGTCCTCACCGCGCAGCACATGGGTGATCTGCATGAGCGCGTCATCGACCGGGTTGACCAGGGTGTACAGTGGAGCACCGTTGGAACGTGCGACGACGAAGTCAGGCACGTTCGCGGCCTCGACGCTGACCTCACCACGGACCAGGTCATTCCAGGTCCAGGTCTTCTGCGGCATCCGCAGCCGCCACACGGGCTTGCGTCCCTCAGCCTCGAAAGCGGCGATCTGGCCGTCGGTCAGCTCGCGATCGTAGTTGTCGTAGCCGAGCTTGGGGTCGCGGCCGGCGGCCTTGTGTCGCTCCTCGACCTCCTCCGCGGTGGAGTAGGCAGGGTAGACCTCTCCGGCGTCCTTGAGCTTCTGCAGGACATCGGCGTAGATATCCATACGCTGCGACTGGCGGTACGGGGCGAACGGGCCGCCGACCGGGTCCACACCCTCGTCCCAGCTCATCCCGAGCCAGCTCAGCGAGTCGACGATGGCCTGGTAGGACTCCTCGGAGTCGCGGGCGGCGTCGGTGTCCTCGATGCGGAAGACCAGCTTGCCGCCGGTGTGGCGGGCGTAGGCCCAGTTGAACAGTGCGGTGCGCACCATGCCGACGTGCGGGGTCCCGGTCGGCGACGGGCAGAAACGGACGCGAATGTCACTCATAACCGTCTATTTCACCACATCCACTCCCCCGCGACCTCGCCGGTGTAGCCCACCGCCTCCAGATCACACAGCCAGGCATCCAGCGGCAGAACCCCGCTCTCAGGCACGCAGCGCCCGGGGTCGTCGGCGAGTTGGACATGGGCCGGCAGCTGCCCGTTCCAGCGCAGGCCCTCCAGCCAGTCGGTGATCCCCTTGTCCCCGACGGTTCCCGCGAGGTGCCACAGATCGGCGAGCAGGCCGGTGCCCGGGGTGGAGTCGATGATCTCGTGGGCGTCAGCGATGGTCTGCACGGGGTAGTCGGTGGGCCCGGGTTCCGGGCTGCGGCTGGGTTCGATGAGGACGGTCCCCAGGTGTCGCCCGATCACGGACTCTGCGACGGCGGCGATCCGTTCGCGCTGGGTGTCGGTGATCTGCCGTCCGTCGCGGCCGACGAGGAGATTGAACAGTTCCGCACCCGTCTTGCCCGCGAGGCGCGCGTGCGCCTCCAGGTGGCGCCGGCTCAGCGGTTCCCGGTGAAGGACGCCGCGCTCCCCGAAGTCCAGGTCCCCTGCCCAGAAGTTCAGGGCGACGAGGGTGAGTTCCCGCCGTTTCAGTTCCTCGACGAGGTCGTCGACCTGGGTGTCGGTGGGTTCGGGCGTGGTCCAGGGCCACCACAGTTCGATCCGGTCGATGCCGAGGGCACGGGCCCGGTCGAAGTCGGGGTCGCCGGGCGGTCGGCCGATGGAGCAGTTGATCGCGGTGCAGTACGCGTCCGGGGCGAGTTTCACCTCACCCAGTGTGGCACTGTCGCGCCGGCTACTCCGTCAGACCCTGAAACTGAATCTTCTTTCAATCATCGAGGAGTGCTTCCACGTACACCACCACCGTCCACGGTGCCCACGACGTCCGTTTCGACAAGCTCACCCCGGCCTCCCCCGGTTCCGGCGAGGTCCGGATCCGCCCCGCCTTCAACGGCATCTGCGGCTCGGGCATCCACCTCATCGACGATCCGGAGACCTCCGGCTGCATCCTGCAGCTCAGCGCGCTGGTGGAGCCGATGGCCGTGGCATGGCACGCGGTCCGCCTCGCCGAGGTCACCCCGGAGGACGCCGTGGTCATCGCCGGTGCCGGCCCCATCGGACTGGGGCTGTTTCTCGCATTGCGGGCACAGGGCGGGCACAGGGGGGGTGGAGAACGTGGTCCTCTCCGAACCCTCGGCGGAGCGTCAGGAGGCCGCCGCAGCGCTCGGTGCACAGGTCGTCGACGCCACCGCACCCGATTCCTCGGCGCAGGTGCGGGCACTCGTCAGCCCGGAGCGTCCGACCGTCGGATTCGATGCCGCCGGGTCCGCGGCAGCCTTCACCGCCGTACTGCGCCTGCTGGGCCTGCTGGGCCTGCTGGGCCTGCTGGGCCTGCTGGGCCGGATGGTGGTCGTGGCGATCCACACCCGTGAGTTCCCCTTCAACCCGACGATGGTGCTGCTCGCCCGGGAGCGGTCGGTTTTGCACAGCTACGCCTGTCCGGCGGCCGACTTCCGCGAGGTCATCGACGCGATGGCGCAGGGCCACTACCCCACCACCGGTTGGGTCGTGACGCGTCCGGCCCGTGAACTGGAGGACGATGTCGAGGAGCTCAAGGACGGTCGGGGCACCAAAGTGCCGCTGGAGATCTGACCCCTCCCGTACCATCGGCCTCATGAGGTCCCTGAACACTCCCGCGTCCGGCATCTCCCGCGTCGCCGTGGTCACCGGCGCCGGCGGTGGCCTGGGCCGTGCCTTCTCCACCGCCCTGGCCCGTGACGGCTGGACCGTCGCCGCCCTGGGCCGCACCCTGTCCTCACTCAGCGAGACAGTGACCGCCTGTGCGTCCGCCAGTGCCGCCGCCGACAGTCCCCGGCCACACTCCGCGGTGGTCTGCGACGTCACCGACGAGGCCTCGGTCACCGAGGCGGTCCGTACCGTCACCGGCCGCTATGGCCGGCTCGACCTGCTGGTCAACAACGCCGGCACGCCCGGCCCCACCGGCCGCATCGACGGGGTGGACGCGGCGACCTTCGAACACACCCTGCGTACCAACACCCTCGGCACCTTCCTGTGCACCCGGGAGGTCTTCGCCTGGATGGCGTCCCACGGCGGGGGCCGGATCATCAACAACGGGTCCATCGCCGCCCATGCCCCGCGCGCCGGAGTCGCCGCCTATGCCGCGTCGAAGGCCGCCGTGGCGTCCCTCACCGTCTCCACCGCGCTCGACGGCCGTGACGTCGGGATCACCGCCACCGAACTGGATATCGGCAACGCCCGTACGGAGCTGCTGTCCACCTTCAGCTCCACCGAGCCGATGTTCGACGCCACCGAGGCGGCCCGGCTGCTCGTCACCGTCGCAGACCTGCCGGCGGATGTCAGCGTGGACACGGTGACCGTCACCGCGACGGGGATGCCCTATCTGGGGCGAGGATAGCGACGACGTGATTTCTGTCACCCGTGACCGCTGGGTACGGTTGTCTGCGTGACCTACCTCGACCGCCCCGCGACCGCCCCGGACTTCCTGTTGTCGCGCTCCTCCGGAAGCCTGCGCACGCGCGGGTCCCGGGCGAACTGGCCGGATCCGTTCGAGGCCGCGACCGCACTGCGCAACGGGGACGCCGGGCTCATCGTCGGCGCGGTCCCCTTCGACACCGCCAACCGGGCGGCACTGACCGTCCCGGAGGTCATCACCGAATCCGAGGGGCCGCTGGAGCCGCCGGCGCACTACCGCGGTCTGGACGCCGGACAGAAGGCCGAGGTCCTCTCGGTGACCCCGCTGACCACCAGCGAGGAGCACCAGACCACGGCGGCGGCGGCGATCGCCACGATCCAGAACTCGACCCTGGAGAAGGTGGTGCTGGCCCGCGCGGTCGACGTCGAGTTCGCCGAGGAGGTCGACCCGCTGCTCATCGCGGCCCGGATGATCGACCTCTCCGCCCGCCGGGACGGCTTCGCCGTGGACCTGGGCGCGACCGGACGCCACGACGACAAGGACACCATGCTCGTGGGCTCCTCCCCCGAACTGCTGATCCGACGCCGCGGCACCACCGTGGAGGCCCTGCCTCTGGCGGGCTCGGCGGCGCGACTGCGTGACCGGGACGCCGATGTGACGGTCGGCCGGATGCTCCAGGACTCGGTCAAGGACCTCTCAGAGCATCGCTGGGTCACCGACCACTATGAACGGGTCCTGTCCCCGGTCTGCACGGAGCTGTCGGTCCCGGACCGCCCGGAGCTGATCCAGACCAACGAGATGTGGCACCTGGGCACACGGATCCAGGGCACGGTGCCGGAGGACGGCCCCTCCGCCCTGGATCTGGCTCTCATGCTGCACCCCACCCCAGCGGTCGGCGGGTACCCCACCCATGAGGCCCTCGGGATCATCGACGAGGTCGAGGAGCCGCGGGACTTCTACGCCGGTTTCGTCGGCTGGTGCCGCGACAACGGTGACGGCGAGTACATGGTCTCCATCCGCTGTGCCGAGGTCGCCGGAGCCGGTGCCCGGGCATGGGCCGGTGGCGGGATCGTGGCGAACTCCTCGGCGTCCGCCGAAGCCGCGGAGACCACCGCGAAGCTCCAGACCGCTCTGCGGGCCCTCAATGTGCCGGCAGCACTGCGCGCGGTGTAGAAGTCCCCCGGAAACCTCTGTATCCAGCCTTGTGACTTGACCAGCAGTTGCGTAATCGACGTTCCGGAACAGCGGCCAGAAACATGGTCGGAAGGCGTCACAGACGCCGGACCGGTCGACGATCGGTCGACCACCAGACACCTGCTGACAAGGACACATCCATGAAGCTCCGTTAGAGCATCCTCTCCCTCGGATCCTCCGCGTGAACCGACAACCCGTTCGACACCATCGCGAGCATCTCCACCGTCATCGGCCTGGGCAACGCGCTCAACATCCAGCTGCCGAAGCTCCCCTGATCCGGCAGTGACGACGGACGCCCCGACCTCCCGGTGGAGGTCGGGGCGTCCTTCTGTGCGCCGGTAGCTCTAGTAGCGCTCGATGGGGTTGACCAGGTGGCCGAGACCGGGGATCTCGACATCGATCGAGTCACCGGGGACCATCTCGGCGGTACCGGCCGGGGAACCGGTGCAGATGACATCGCCGGGCAGCAGGGTGAACGCGGAGGACACCCACTCGACAATCTCCGGGATGGACTTGATCATCTGGTCGGAGTTCGAGTTCTGCTTGGTCTCGGTGGCACCGTCGTGGGTGAGATGCGCCTTGATCGGCAGGTTGTCGAGCTCGGCGAAGTCCAGGTCGGTCTCGATCCACGGGCCCAGCGGACAGAAGGAGTCCAGGCCCTTGGCACGAGCCCACTGGCCGTCAGCGAACTGCAGGTCGCGGGAGGACACGTCATTGACGATGGTGAAGCCGAGGACGACGGACTTCCAGTCGTCGCGCTTGACGTCCTTGCAGGGCTTGCCGATGACGATGGCGAGCTCGCCCTCGAACTCGACGCGGGTGGCCCACTCCGGGATACGGATCGGGGCCTGCGGACCGACGACGGCTGTCGGGGGCTTGATGAAGATCGTCGGGGGAAGGTGCTCCGCGGACTTCTTGAAGACCTCCTTGACGTGGTCGGCGTAGTTACGGCCGACGGCGACAACCTTGGAGGGGAGGATGGGGGCGAGCAGCCGGACATCCTCGAACGGCCAGCTGCGGCCGGTGAACTCGGGCTCGCCGAAGGGATGACCCGCGATCTCGCGGCAGGTCGCACCTGTGCCGTCCGGCTGGCCCCCTTCCACGACTGCGAAGGCCATGCCTTCGGGGTGTGCAATTCGGGAGATACGCATGTCTTGACACCCTACAGAGAGTGTCCTGGGTGTCACCCACCCACCGCCCCTGATCCGGCATTAATGGACGAAAATGCCCATATCGTGGGAAGTTCGGGTGAGGAATGTCACACCTGAGTGGAACGTAGCGTGGTGAACTTCCGAGCCCCCTCCCCGCCCGCCGTCAGCGCGAGGTAGAGCTCAGCGCACGCCAGCGCGTCGGTGACCGCCCGGTGGTTGCCGTAGTACGGTAGTCCGTAGCGCGACCGTACCCGGGGCAGCCGCAGGTCCTCACCGCGCGGGTAGGTGCCCATCCGCTCCATGTGGCGTCGCTCCAGGTCCAGGGTGTCCACCACCGGCACCTCGAACCGCAGCCCGAGTTCCTGCCGGCACACCGCGTCGAGGAACCCGGTCTCCATCACCGCGAAATGGGCCAGCAGCGCCCGCCCCTCGACCGCCTCGAGAAGTTGCCCGAGCGCCTCACCGGCCGGGATGCCGGCCGCCACCGCATCATCGGTGAGGCCGTGCAGGGTCACGGACGTGCCCACACCTGTGTCATCGTCGACCGTGTCGCGCAGGATCACCTCCCGTGCACCGGACAGGTCGATCACCCTGCCATCGAGCGGCACCCACCCGATGGACAGCAGCCGGTCCTTCTTCGGGTCCAGCCCGGTGGTCTCCACATCGACCGCGAGCAACGGCAGCGTCCCCAACGGGGTGTCCGGGGCCGGTGGGGACAGGTCGACGCGGCGCCGGCGCCGCAGAAACCCCATCACGTGCTCCGGACCGGGTAGGCGGTGGTCAGGGCGGACTGGATGGACTTGATGATGCCGAAGGCGTCGCGCAGGTTCTCCCGTTCCAGCCGCCCCAGCGCATCCGGGACGACGGCGTAGTCGGTGGTCTCCCCGGCGCGCAGCTGCCGCGCCTGATGACGCAGCGCCAGGCCGGTCAGCACCCCGAAGGCGTCGGTGAGGTCGCGGGCCCCCTTCGCGGAGACGACGCCTGCCTGTGCGGCTGCGGCGAGGCGCTGGCCGGTCCCCACCACCGGTGCCCCGGCGACGAGGGCGTACAGCCGCGCAATCTGGACGATGGCGGCGATCCCGCCCTTCTTCACGTCGAGGGTGTTGGCGTAGTCGCCACCCCGGCGAACCACCAGGCCACGGAAGACCCCAAGTGGCGGTTCCCGGCGCACCGCCAGCGCCGCGAGCTGGGCATGCAGGCGTCCGGAGCTTTTGGCCGAGGCGACCGCGGCACGGTGGACCTGCTCGACGAGCTCACGGGAACCGTGGACGACACGCATGTCGAAGAAGGTCTGGGCATAGAGCAGCGCGTCCGGGTCCGGCGCCGTCACCCAGGTGTGGAAGATGTCCGCCCACTGCCCCACCGTCATCCGCCATGCCGGATTGGAGGCCATCATGTCCCCGGGGCAGTACACCTGACCGGCCGCGGCCAGCCCGTCGCACACCATGGCCGACAGGGCGGCGAAGTACCCACTGTGGGCGTCCTCGTCGTAGTCATCGGAGAGCACCAGGCAGTTGTCCTGGTCGGAGGCGAAACCGGCGGCACGACGGCCCTGTGACCCCACCACGGCGAAACCGTAGGGCACCGGCGGCGGGCCGAGCTCCTCCTCGGCGAGCGTGAGCAGCCGGCGGGCCAGGGAGTCCAGGCCGACGGTGAGCAGCTCACTGACCTCCTCCGGCGACGCGCCGCGCTCGATGAACCCGGCGGCCATCGTCGCGGCGTCGTCGACGATGCGTTTCATCTGCTCGTCGGTGCTGGCCTTGGCCAGGTCAGCCGTGAGGTAGATCGGGTCATTGCGCATGGTGCGCATGACGTCGGACGCAGCGAGAATGCCGACCAGCACACCGCCCTGCGAGGCATCGGTGACCGGCAGGTGATGAATGTGCAGGTCGCTCATCCGCAGCATCGCCTCGAAGACGGTGCCCTCCGGTTCGACGGACACCGGGTCAGGCGTCATGATCTGACGGACCGGGACGCCGGCGTCCACCCCGGCGGCGAGAACACGGTTACGCAGGTCCCGGTCGGTGATGATGCCCACGAGGCGGCGTCCTTCCGCTGCACTGTCCACCACCGGCAGGCAGGAGACCCGCTGCTCCCCCATCAGCGCGGCGGCTTCCGCGACAGCCACCGACGCGTCGACGGTGACCAGGTCCCGACAGTGGTGCTCCATGTCGGCGACGGTACGACGCAGGACGTCGGTGCCGGCGCGCTGGCGGAGGCGGTCGGCATCCGCACGGATACGCACCGAGAGCCCCGCGTAGTAGCGGGCGACATCGGGATTGCGGCCGACGAGTTCGAGCAGGTCCGCGCCGGGCAGGGTCAGCAGGAGACTGTCCTCGACGGCGACCATCGTGTAGTACGACGGGCCGTGCGTATCAGGGGCGGCGAGGTAGTCCCCTCTCACCCCGGGCAGCATCGCCGAATAGCCGAAGGAATCACCGGTGCCTCGTCGATCGAGCAGGACCCCGGAGTCATCGGTGACGTCCACCGCGCCGGAGCGGACGATGAACAGATGGTCGTTGTCGTTGCCTGAGGTGATGACCGTGTCGCCGCGCCGGACATAGGTCATCGTCATCTTCGCCGGCAGCGCGTCGAGGTCAGCCTCCGGCAGGTGGGCGAAGGGCTCCTGTTCTGCGAGGAAGCGGCGGATTTCATCGAGTTCCACACTCATGGGCTCACAGTACGTTGCAGACTGAACGTGCACCCCCGCACCGGGGTATAGGCAACGAGTTGCACATAATCATGTGATGGCGGTTACACTGCCTGCCATGGCGTTGGACCACGCGATCATGATCTCCCTGGCGGAACGACCCGGCACCGGCTACGAGCTGAGCCGGCAGTTCTCCACGTCCCTCGGCCACTTCTGGCCGGCGACCCGCCAGCAGATCTACCGCACCCTGTCCCGCCTGCATGACCGTGGCCTGGTGACCTGTGAAGACGTCCCCCAGCAGGGCCGTCCGGACAAGAGGGTCTACACCCTCTCCCCCGCCGGGGAGGACGCCCTGGCGTCCTGGATCGCCGAGCCCTCCCCCGTCCCCACCCTGCGGGACAGCCTGGGTGTGAAACTGCGCGGCGCCGAACACGGCGACCTGGCTGACGTCCTGACCGACGTCCGGCACCACCGCGCCGTCCACGCCGAACGACTGGCCCTGTACCGCGGCTACGCGGTCACCCAGTTCCCCGAGGCCGCGTCCGGACCCACGGCCCTGACCGGCCGACGACTGCACCAGTACCTCGTCCTGCGCGGCGGCATCCGCATGGAGGAAGGATTCGTCGCCTGGTGCGACGAGGTACTCGAGACCCTGACTCCCTCTGACTACCGAGAAGAGCTGACATGACTGACACCACTGCCCCCTTCCCGAACCTGTTCCGTCCCCTGGACATCGGCGGTATCACCCTGCCCAACCGCTCGGTCATGGGCTCGATGCACACCGGCATGGAGGAGCGCATCTGGCACGCCGACGAGCTCGGCGAGTTCTACGCGGAACGCGCCCGTGGTGGCGTGGGCCTCATCATCACCGGTGGCATCACCCCGACCCGCTCCGGCGACCTCATGCCGCTGGGCGGACGCATGGCGACCCCGCTGTCGGTCCTCCACCACCGCCGGATCACCTCCAAGGTCCACGAGGCCGGCGGACTGATCGCCATGCAGATCCTCCACGCCGGACGCTACGGCGTGACCCCGTTCAAGGCCGCGCCTGGTTCCGAGCCCTCGCCGATCCACCCCTTCAAGCACATCCGGATGACCGACCGCATGATCCGGTACACCATCCGCTCCTACGGTCGGGCGGCACGACTGGCGCGCAAGGCCGGGTACGACGCCGTGGAAATCATGGGCGGCGAGGGCTACCTGATCAACCAGTTCCTGTGCCCGCACACCAACGACCGCACCGACCGGTGGGGTGGGTCGACCGTCAACCGGCAGCGGTTCCTCGTCGAGGTCATCGATGAGATCCGACGCCAGGTCCCGCGCGATTTCCCGGTCATTCTGCGCCAGTCCGTCGCCGACTTCGTCAAGGACGGCCAGACCTTCGACGAGATCGCCCTGCTCGCCAAGCGTGCCGAGCGCCACGGGGTGGACGCCATCAACACCGACATCGGCTGGCACGAGGCGAAGGTACCGACCATCGTCACCTCGGTGCCGCGTGGTGCCTTCGTGAAGTTCACCGAGCGACTGGCCGACGTGGTGAAGATCCCGCTCATCGCCTCGAACCGGATCAACACCCCGGAGGTCGCCGAGGACATTCTCACCGACCGCCGGGTGGACGCCGTCTCGATGGCCCGACCTTTCCTCGCCGATCCGGCGTTCATGAACAAGGCTTCGCAGGGCAGGTCCGAGGAGATCAACACCTGCATCGGCTGCAACCAGGCCTGCCTCGACCACGCCTTCGTCGGCAAGAAGGTCACCTGCCTGGTGAACCCCCGGGCCGGTCGGGAGACGAAGCTGGTGCTCTCCCCCACCCGGTCGGCGAAGAAGGTCGCGGTCATCGGTGCGGGCCCGGCGGGCCTGTCGGCGGCGGTCTCTGCAGCGGAGAAGGGCCACAAGGTGACCCTGTTCGAGTCCCGTGACCATGTCGGCGGTCAGTTCGCCATAGCTGCCCGGATCCCCGGCAAGGAGGAGTTCCATGACTCCATCCGCTACTTCCGGACGCAGCTGGCGGTCCGTGGTGTGGATGTCCGGCTGAACACCCGGGCATCGGCGGAGGATCTGGTGGCCGGCGGTTTCGACGATGTCATCCTGGCCACCGGTGTGACGCCGCGCATCCCACAGATCGACGGGATCGACCACCCCTCGGTGATGACCTACGCCCAGGCCGTACTCGGCGAGCGCGAGATCGGCCACCGGGTCGCCGTGCTAGGGGCCGGCGGTATCGGCTTCGATGTCTCCGAGTTCCTCACCACCCCGACCGGCGAGGATTCCCCGACGCTCAACCTCAAGGAGTGGGAGCAGGAGTGGGGTGTGACCGAAGATCTTGAGACCCCCGGTTTCCTCACGAAGCCGCGTCCGGAAGCTCCACTGCGCAAGGTGTACATGATCCAGCGCAAGGCGTCCCGCCAGGGTAAGTCGCTGGGCAAGACCTCCGGCTGGGTACACAAGGCCTCGGTGAGGGGGAAGAAGGTCGAGCAGATCAGCGGTGCGACGTACGAGAAGATCGACGACGCCGGCCTGCACCTAGCCTTCTACGAGGAGACGAAGGACAGGAAGGGCAGGGTCATCTCGAAGGAGCTCAAGGAGCGCCGCGTCATCGAGGTCGACAATATCGTGCTGTGCACCGGCCAGGAGTCGGTGAAGGAGCTCGCGGAGCCGCTGAAGGCTGCCGGCATCGACGTCACCATCGTGGGTGGCGCTGACCTGGCTGCCGAACTGGACGCCAAGCGTGCGATCCGCCAGGGCACGGAGGCTGCGGCGAAGATCGCGTAATCGCGCAGCCGTAGCCCGGTCGTCCCCGTCTGTCATGGCGGCAGGGACGCCGGGTCTTTCCGTATGTGGAAGGGCACAGGTCAGGGTTCGGGGCCTGCTCTGGCCGGGGACAGGGGACCGTCAGCCTCGGTCACCGCGATGACACCTGCCGGGCCGGTCCAGATCACCGTCACCCCACCATCGGTGGTCTCCGCCGCCCACAGTCCCGCAGTTTTCAGGGCATGATGCAGCCGGCACAGGCACATCCCGTTGATCACGGCC
>NZ_JALAGU010000050.1 GCF_022712275.1 Corynebacterium sp.
GCGTGGGGGTGTGGGGTGCCCGGGTGCCGGTGGTGCCTAGTCCCATGCGGTGTCGTGGTCTGTGGTGTGCCATTGGTTGAGTAGTTGTCTTGTGTGTTGTCGTTCGGTTCGGTGTCGTGTGGTCTTGTCGTCCCAGTGTTCCCTGTCGTCCTGGTCGTACCAGTCGGCGTGGGTCATCGGATGGTTGCCTTGTTGTGCTTGGTTGCGTTGAGGTATGCGCGGTACAGGTTGGCCTCATCCCCTACGATGGTGAACTGTCCGTTGCTGAGTTGCTTCCGTCTAGCTTCAATGACTGCCCACACTGCGTTGAGTAGTTCATCCCACGTCTCGTCTACTGTCGACTCCTCGGCGGGGACGTACCGTGTCCACTGCCCTGCGGGGAACATGGCGATGGTGCGGTCACCGCCTGACCGGATGATGTGGAGTGCCCCTGTCCCCTCTTCATCGAGGAGGGGGTAGGCGTCTTCGGGGGTGGTGTAGGTTTCCCCGTCGGGGGTGTGGATGGTGAAGCGCACGGGGCGGTGTTCCTTCCGAGGGGTCATGTGCCAGTGGGGGTGGGGCTATTCGTCATCGACCCCGAGGATGTCCATCATCAATGCCTGCTGAGCCATTGCGAGTAGCCCCGTCTTTGTGAGCATGGGGACTTCTTCATCCCCGTGGGATTGCCACTCTTCCCCGATGATGGGGGTGTCCGTCTTCGTCTAGTCCGTAGGTGAGTGTGTATGTGGCGACGGGTATTGCGATGTCCATAACCCTTCCCCCCTCATGTAGTATGTTGCCTATCCCCTATTGAAAGGTTGTGCATCATGGCACGCAAGGAAGTAATCCAGTACGTCGATGACCTGACCGGTGAGCAGTTGTCCTCCGATGAGGTGCGCACCGTGAACTTCTCCTACTCGGGGAAGGATTACACTCTGGACCTGTCGCAGGAGAATGCGGATAGGTTGCGCGAGGTTCTGTCCCCGTGGTTGAAGGTTGCGACGCGGGTGTCGGGTCGTCGTGCTTCGTCTAAGGTTCCGGCGCGCAACGATCTGGACGAGGTGCGCGCGTGGGCGCGTGAGAACGGTTTCACGGTGTCCGATCGGGGGCGTGTGGCGCAGAAGATTCTGGACGCCTACGACGCCCGCTAGGCTGCCGGGCGGGTGGTCCGGTGATGATGTGGAGGGGGATGGTGCGTGCCCTCCCCTCTGTGTGTTGTGCCCCGGGTGGGGTGTTGTGCGTGCCGGGGGCTTGAACCCTGGTGCCTGCCTGTCACGCGGCCTGTTGGCTATTGCAGTTCTGATTCGATGGTCACCTTCGGAGCGAGGAGTGTGAGCTGAACCTTGGTGATCTCGTGGGGGTTCTCGACCCCGTCTATGAAGATCCCGTCCTCGGCGAGTAGGAGTTCGTGGCCGTCGAGGGTGATGTGTTTTCCTGCGGCGTCTCGGTAGATACGAACATGGTTTGGTGTGTGTGTCATTTCGCTCTTCCGGCTTCGTCATGCGGCCTGTTGGCTTGTGAGCGTTGGCGGGTCTCGTCGTCCGGCGAGAACACCGTCAGCCGCTATTCCTCACCGTCGTAACGGGAGGTTCGTGCGCGTCCGAGGACTTGAACCCCGGACTCCCGCCCTATCGGGCAGTTCTCTAACCATTGAGTGAACGCGCATCGCTGGTCGCTTTCCCCACACCGTGCTGTGGTTTCCGCTTCCAACTACGGCTGAGACAGACCCCCGTGAGGTGGTGCTGTCAGCGCCCGCCGTGGACAGAGACCCCGGATGAGGCGCATCGTTGAGAGGCATACCGGGGTGGACTCCTGACGTGATGGTGCACCATCACTGACCAACATGGGCGGTCCAGGCTCCCTGTGCGCAAGCGGGTTTCGACACCACTAGAACCAGACCCTAAAGACCTGACCATCCACACTGTGGACTACTTGCGCTGCCCCGCGTCCGGGGCACCGTGACTATTGCCACGGCTGTTACATTTTGCGGCGCAACCCGCGAGGGTATCCCGACCTCTTCATAAAAACCTGACCAGTCCCGGGACGGTCAGGAGCAATAGGTCGACAGAGGCACCTGCTATGGCTGCATCGTTGAGAGGCAGACCAGTGCAGTACGTGCTTGCCGTACCTGTGGCGACACCTGCCAGTAGCTACAGTGTCACCTGATTCATGGAGCACGACCGCGCTGCATGAATCCGTAGCCGCCGAGGGGATCGAACCCTCACGCCCTCACGGGCAACGGATTTTGAATCCGTCGCGTCTGCCTGTTTCGCCAGGCGGCTAGGTGCCCTCACCCCTGCGCTCCGTGATCCGGCAGCAACAATCGTTAAGTCCGGTGTCGGCTTGCGCAAAAGGGTTGGGCATGAACCCCGGTGGAGAGCCGGGGTAAGTGGAGAACCACAAGAGAAGGAGAGTGTTAGCGGGTGGTGAGATGTTTTCTCAATTTCCCGCTATCACTATTGTACCCCGCTATTCTCACGGGGTTGTGAAACTCTTCGGGTTTTTCCGTTTCGCGTCGAGAATATCCCGAACCGCTAGGGCAGAGTTCAGCTCAACCACCACGTCGCCGTGAATGTCTTGAATGCAGTCCACCCACTGTTGATCCACCCACCGGTAGATAGTGGACTTGCCCCTGCCGGTAAGTGTCGCCACTTCCCCAATCGTCCGATAGTTCTTGTCCGGCTTGTCGTAGTAGAACCGCAAACAATCCCGCGTAGCCTCCCCTGCACGAAGAAGATCCCCCACCCCCTCGGTGGTGACTACCTCCCCCGCATACGCCCGCAGGTGCGAGATCACGCGCTCCAGGTCCGGGTACCGCTCCCCATGCTCATCCTCCACAATCCCCGACGATCTCAGCCCCAAGATCCCGCCCTCACAGTCCCTCCAGAAGCACCCCATCTTCACCGGTGGCACCGACCCCATTGCTACGCAGTAGTCGATCAGGTTCCCGACGAAGCACACCTCCATGTCTGCCAGGGCTTGTGCCGACAGGTTCCCCGGTGGTTTCGACCCGGGGGGCGGTGGTTTCACGAACGGGTCGTCCTCGTGCGGTACGGTGAGGGGGTTGTTGTGGAGGAAGTCTGTGCGTGCCCGTTCGACGTACTCGGTGACTTCTGCGAGGTGGTCTCTAAGCTGCTGCGCGTCCAGTGTTCGCCTCCTCCATGATCCATGCGACCTTCGCCGCCACCTTCGCCGGCGACCAGCGCTCGTTGATGACCGCCGCACCCCACGGGTGGTAAGGCTTCGTGCGGATCAACTTCACCCCCAACTCCCCGGTGTTGCTGTCGAGGACGGTTACCCACCATTTGCTGCCCGCTGGTGGTTCTGGCATTAGGTTGATTACGGACTTGCTCATGCGTTCCCCCATTCGGTGACGTACTCGTGCGGTCGTCGCTTGCTGTTGTATTTCCGTACGATCTCCCGTGACGCTTCCCAGATCGCTTTGTCCATCTCATCTTCGGTGCGAGGCACGGTCGAGTTGGTGTATTTTGCGGTCCAGTAGTCTCCCTCGTCGACGGCTTTAATCCGCTTACGTTCGAGTTCTATGTCTGTCTTGAGCGTACTGACGCACTCGTAATCTACTTCGTGTTCCGATCCGAAGAATCCAGGGTCGCGGATAATCAGTTTGGCTCGACAGAACCGATAGCGCTCTTCCTCAACTTCCCACCGTCCGCCCTGGGGTGGCGGGTACAGTTTCAGCGTGTCGCTCATTTGCTCCCCTTCGTCTCAATGCGCGTATCCCGGAACACGAACAGGCCCAGAACGATCGTGATGAACACCGGCCAGAACCCCACCTCGTGTCCGAACTCTGCGACCAGTGGGCGAATCCCCCACTCGACAAGCGCCGCAACACACAAGCACTGAAGCACTGCGACCGCGAGTAGTAGTGCTGCTGATTCCTTCATTTGTTTCTCCCTCGATTGAATGAGCGTGACAGGTATGCGCTCCCCACCTCCCGCTGGCTACAGTGCGCAGGACTCGCAGAACCCCGCAGCAGTGCCCTCCACCTCGGTCCCCTCGAACGCGGGCTGCTGAAGTCGGATGTAGTAGAGCGACTTGCAGCCCATGCGCCACGCTCGAATCTGCGCCAGGTTGATGTCCCTCGTCGTCGCCTTATCCGTGAAGAACAAGGTGAGCGACTGCCCCTGATCCACCCAATGCTGCGACACCGCGTAAGTGTCGATCACTTTCTTGTAGCCGATGGTGGACGCGGACTGGAACAGGTGCGCGTTCTCGTTCGTCAGGTGCGGCTGCGGGTAGTACACGCGCCCAAGCTTCCCCTCCTTGCGGATCTCCACACCGGACGCCACCGGGTGGATAGAGGAGGTGCTGTGGTTGATGTACGAGATACTGCCGGTCGGCGGGATCGCCTGAAGGTAAGCGTTCGCCATGCCGTACTTCGCCACCTCCACCCGCAGTGCGTCCCACTCCTCGCGGGTCGGCGCTGACAGTCCCGGCATGATCTCCAGATCGTCGCCGAACTCCTCGCACTTCGGGTACGCCACACGCTCGAACCACGCCCCGGTGTCGTACTCACACCCATCAAACCAAGCGTGCGGGCCGTGCTCCCGTGCGATCTGCGTTGAGGCGAGCATCGCCGCCCACGTCACACGAGCCATATAGCGATCCAGGATGCGTAGCGACTCCGGCGCGCCATACTCAATCCCGAGATCCCCCAACGCCCCATGCCAGTTCATCTGCCCCAAACCGATACTGTGCGAATCGTCGTTGCCCTTACGCACGGACGGCACCGAATCAATGCTTGTTGTCCGGGACACCTGATCCAGTGCCTTAGTCGCCACCACAACCGTGTCCGTGAACTCGTCCGTGGTGAGGTCCAGCATCTTCCGCATGTTGAACGAACCAAGGTTGCAACTGATGTCATGTCCGACCGTCTGGTAGGTCAGGTCATCGTTCAGGACCGAGGGGGTCTGAACCTGCATGATCTCGGAACAGTTGCCCGTCTGAACACCGTTGAAGATCACCTTGTGTCGCTTTGGCTCGTTCAGGCAGTACGTGTCATCCACGCGACCCTCGTCAATGACGCTTTCCACCCTGATGTAGCCGTTGGCGGCACGCTGATGGTCCACTTCCTCAACGATGACCCTGCGGGTAGGCAGTCCGAGCTTCCGGAGTGTCTGCGATTCAGTACCGCTAATGATGAGTCGATAAGCGGTCTTGGTCTCGTACTCCTTCTGCCCCGGCTTGAACCGCGTCCGTCCAGCATCACGCATCTTCTTCCACCGTGACGACACGCCCATCTCGGTGAGCATGATGCGGATGTCTTCCAGGAACTCGGGGTGGATTGACCCGATCTGAAGGCCCACCTTCCCGTTGCCCCATCCGTCACCGTCGAGCATTCCTGCAAGCCATTCCAGGCGACTCTTCAGTGAGTATGTAGAGTCCGGGACAACATACTTCCGGGGAGTCCCCTGGTGCAGCACGTAGGACACTCGACCGGTTGCATCCGGCTTCAGTGAGCTGGACTTATACTCAATGAACTCCCCGAGGTGAGTCTTGCCAGGGTAAAGCCGGAGGATTGGCGATCCGTTCACCCCGTAGGTGCCGTCTGCGCTATGCAGGCCAGCGGTGTAGGCGTAGGGGAAGTCGGGGGCGTCCTCGTTGTCCACCACCGGAAGACTGAACTTGTCGATCATGTCGCCCGGCTTCAGTTCCCCGGCCCGGGTCTCGACAACCTTACGGCTCCCGTATCCCGTCTTGACGTAGAACTTGTGGTACGGGGTGACGTCCATCGACGCGCCATTGTCGAAATCGACGGTGATTAGCGGCTGTCCCTTACCTGTCTGCTCGACCCTAGACAGTGACCATTCTTCGCCGTTCCACACTTCAACGTCCTGGCCTGCTAGGTCCACAATCGGGACGTTTCCCGACCGGGTGAGGAGGAGCGTTTCTGGCGCTACGCACAGGTTGGACATCTGGATGCGTCCCACATGGTTCATCGGGTTAGCGCGGGACGCGACATCAGAGAACAGGACGTATGGGTAACCAGATTCGAACTGCACCTCGGAGAGGGTCTGGAAGAACGTTCGTGCGTTGATCTTCCGCTTCGTGATCCGGTCATCGTCCACCCACGAGCTGTAACGGTCGGTGATGTCACACTCGCTGAACGGCTTGCCCTCCACCCGCTCCACGTCATATGGGGAGAACAGGTACATGTCAGCGTCCCGCTTCGCCAGCTCGAACGTGATGTCCGGGACGATCACGCCGATGCTGAGCGTCTTGATGCGGATCGCCTCATCCGCGTTCTCCTTCTTCGTGTCCAACGCTGCCATGATGTCGGGGTGGTGGGCGCTGATGTACACCGCGCCCGCACCCTGCCGCTGACCGAGCTGGTTTGCGTACCGGAAGTCCGATTCGAGGATCTTCATCACCGGCACGAGGCCGGATGCGGCATCGGGAATGCCCTTGATTGCTGCGCCGGATTCGCGCAGGTTCGTGAGGTTGATGCCCACACCCCCGCCACGCTTCGACAGTTGGAGGGCACTGTTGCTCACCCGGCCGATGGATTCCATGTTGTCCTGCACGTCGAGGAGGAAGCAGGACACCCGCTCCCCGCCCTTCGCCCGCCCGGCGTTAAGGAATGTGGGGGTTGCCGGCTGGAATCTTCCGGTGATGATCGCGTCCACGAGATCCTTCGCCGCGTCGTAGTCCCCACCGGAAAGGTCCACGGCGGTCATCACAACCCGGTCCTCAAACCGTTCGTAGTAGCGGGTGCCGTCCTCAGTGCGCAGCGCGTAGGAGGTGTAGAACTTCAGTGCACCCATGTACGACTGGAAGCGGTACTTGTGAGCGTATGCCTGTTGGAACAGTGCCTTGAACTGGTCGAAGGTGAACCGTTCGACGGTTTCACGCTTCCACAGGTTGTTGTCCACCAGGTAGTTCGTCTTCTCTCGGAGGTTGTGGAAGAAGACGGTGTTCTGGTTGACCTCTTCGAGGAAGTAGGCGCGTGCCGCTTCGTGGTCTTTGTCGAGCTGGAGCTTCCCATCCTTCAGGATGTTCACTTCGCTGTTGAGTGACTGGTAGGTGGTATTGGTCAATGGTTCTCCTTGCATGGTTGTTAACCCCCGCGTGGTGTGCGAGCGGGGGTTGTGGAGCGTCGCACGCGCTCAACTGTTCGATTACGCGGGGGTGAGTGTGATGTGTGCTCCGGGTGTTTCCCCCGGCTCGGCGCGTCTCTTGTGCGCGTGGATGGTGACAACCTGCGAATCGTCGCCGTATGCGGTGCCGGTCAGCCCGTCACAGGTGGAACGCAGCAACTTGTCGCAATCCGGGCGCTGCACCATTGGTGGTGCGGGCTTGTCCCCCAGCGCTTTCGGGCGGGGCATGACGAATACAACGTCGAGGACGAGCGGCCCGTCTAGCAGTTCCCCCACCGACTCCCGCGCCACCCTCCCCACCGCTTCCCGCCACGGCTTCACCTTCTTGCTCGACTCCACCAACACCACCCGGCCCCCACGGATGAACCCCGTCTTACTGCCCTGCGGTGCTGGTGTCCCCTCTACGAAGAAGCTAGGCATCTGCCCCCATTGCGTCCTCCAGATCAGCGTGCAGCCGGTACGAGTCCCACGCTTCTTCGTCCTCGCAGGTGACGATCTGGTCCACGTCGCGGCGTGGGATGTGGACGGTGCCGTCGGCTTTGTCGGTGACCAGTACCCAGTGCTTCATTTCTTCGACGTTTCCGATGACGAAGATGGTTTCGTACCAGATGTCCCACTCGTCACCGTCTACGCTTTCCGTCTTCTCGCGTTGTTCGAGCTGGTATCGGACAACGCCGTAGCCGAGGTGGGTGATGCGTTCTTCGGTGGTGTGCTTGATGGCGAACAGGCTCATGCGGTCTCCTTGTTGTGTCGTTCTCCGATGCGCTTCCGGCGTGCCAGGACTGCTTCACGGTCGGGGCGTTCTTCGCCCATTTCCCCGTAGGCGATCTGCTCGTTGATGTACCGGACGACGGTGGGCGCGACCGGCTCTAGCGCGTCTGCAATGAGCCGTGCAATCTCTTGCATCTCCCTGTCGGCGCTGGGGTGTGCTCGTAGTGGGAGGATGGTGGACCAGGCTCGCAGGTTGCCGGTGACGACGCCGCGAACCTCGGTGCAGTTCGGGAGGACGGAGCGGGCAGCTTCACGCGCCTGTTTACGGGGGACTCCGTCTGCTTCGAGAAGGCTCACGAAGTAGTTGTAGGAGTTCAGGTCTCGGATGGTTTCCTGTCCCCAATCGTCCTGAGCGAGGTCTGTGGGCACCTCTTTGAGTGCGGGTGGCATGACAACGCCGAACGTGTTTGCGTCCACGTACCTCTGACTGACGACAGACCAGGACAGGTGCCTGTGGCGCTCAAGTTCGAGCAGACAGGCCCGCGAGATTCCAGAGAATCGGAACGTTGCGCTTGCGTGCTCCAGGATGCTGCCGTGCTGCATCTCAAACGCGGTACGGCGGATGTAGTCAGCGTTGCGTGCGGTCTTCGGGTTTGGCTTGTCCCAGGATTCATAGCAGCCGCGCCCTGCGAACTCGACCAGGCATTCCGCGTCGGTTGCGGCAGGGTCGAGGCTCATCCAGTCCTCAATCTTCGGCCCGCCCCCCGGCGTGTACGTGAGGGTGGTTGATGCGATCAACTCAATCTGCGGGGTAACAATGTTCACGTGGTCTCCTCATAGTCGGTTACGTCTTCCCCATACTCGGTGAAGATTCTGATCTTGCAGTCAGAGTGCGCCCGGAAGAATGAAGTTGCCGCACATGACCGCTGGTGGCGCACGCCGTCCGGCCAGCGGTTCCATTTGATGCCGTGCTCAACGATTGCTTCACGGTTCCGCAGCATGTACTGGGCGTTCGGAATATCGTATCGGTGCTGACCCACTTCCCAATCTGATTCGATGGGAGGATTGTGGGAGTGGCACTGGTAGTAGATCCAGGTACTCACAGGTATTCGTCCTCCTCGTTGTGATGCTTCCGCCACCAGCCGCCGTAAGCGCCCGGGGTGTACCGCCAGCCCGCTTCGTGCGCGTCTTGCTCGTCGTGCTGATATTCCGCCTCGTCGTCCTCGTGCCTCACTTCTGCCCCCTCGCGTGACAGAGGATCGCTAAACAACCGACGACCAACAGTGCTAGTTCCCTCATGTGTCCTCCTCGTTGTGCAGTTCGCCTCCCGGCCAGTGCGATTCGCCGCTCACGACTCGCTGGCGTCCCAATCACCCTCGCGGGGATCATCCAGCGCCAACTCGATTGCGTGCTCCCAGTTGCGTGCCTCCACATGAAAAACCGCCGTCACCTCGAAAGTGCGGCGGTTCGTGTGGTTAGCGTTCTCGTACAATTCGTGAACGGGGTCAGTCACCGGCGGAACCTTTCGGCCAGGCCCTCACTATCTGACCATCCGCACCGGAACTTGGGACGCACAATATCCCATCCACCCCAAGCGCCTTTTCGCCAAACAGTGCAGTCAGGTGAAGTAACCTCAGTCCCCACCGCCGCATCTTTGAACCAATCACTGTTGTGTCCTGATGCGTTGATCCTGTCTAGTTCATCCTTCAGGAAGTCGATCGCCTTCCGCAGGTCCGATTCAACCTCCCCCTTGTTGTTGCCATCCAGTCGGCAGGACCGGGCAATGTACTGCACAGCCTGCCCCGCGTTCGACGTGAGGTGACGACTAATGTCGAGCACCTGCACCTTCCCGAACTTGTAGTAGTCGCTCACGTGTCCTCCTAGACGATTGAGATGTTCGCGGGCTTGCCGTCCACGTCATCGAAGACGAGGACACCCGGATTGCCGGTCGCGCCAGTGCTGTTGGCGAACCATCGACTCTCGGTTTCCAGCGCGGGGGCGCACATGATCCACCGACGAGCCGTCCACGACCACGCCCGCATCCCATGGAAATGTCCGAACAGCAGCACATCCGCAGCGGCGGCAGGCCTGTCATTCGTGATCTGCCCCGCCCACCACTTCTCAGCGCCGTTCACCGGACCACCACTAAACCGGTGACCGTGCACCACCGCGTAGGTCAACGATCCTGCCGTGTAGGTCACGTCCCCGGTGTTCGGCTCCGGGTAGTAGAAGCTCACACGGTCATCCAGTCCGGCGAGTTCGATTGCCTGCTGCACGTTGTTGACGATCTGAATATCGAACGAGTCAGTCATGGACACGTTCGA
This sequence comes from Corynebacterium sp., assembly GCF_022712275.1. Lineage (GTDB taxonomy): Bacteria > Actinomycetota > Actinomycetes > Mycobacteriales > Mycobacteriaceae > Corynebacterium. The sequence continues at coordinate 10,133 of NZ_JALAGU010000050.1, forward strand.
CACGCGGGTGCTCTCCCCGTGGTTGCCGGGGATCGCCGCCACAATCACCTCCGATGCGGCCTCTAGGCACTTCTGCACCGTGTCTGATACGAGGTGGCAGGCGACCCGGATCTGCTCGGTGAGGGTCAGGTCGCAGCCGCCGATGTTCTTCCCGTTCTGCGACACGTACCCTTCGATCAGGTCACCGCCGAAGACGAGGTTGATCCCCTCGAAAGGTCCATCCTCTAGTGCGCGGTCCACGCTGTCTCGCCAGCGTTGGATGAGGATGTCTGAACCGCCACCGTCTTCCGCGCTCTTGCCGATGTGCGTGTCACTGAGCATGATGGTGCGCCACCCGCTGCGTGGTTCGTAGGGGTACGACGGCTCGGCGTAGATGTTGTCGAGCAGGTCTTCCACGTTGAACGTCCGATCCGGTCGCTCAACGATCTGTGCCCGGTAGGCACGAAGCCAGCCATGCCCCGCAACCTGCCACGTAGAGTGCCTGACGGCTCCCTCGATGACGTACTTCTCCGGGTCGTATCCGAACTCTCGGAGAATGTGGTCCCACTGTCCATCCCCCGGCGCATCTTCACTGCTGGTGGGAATGGTCGTGACGAATCCCTGCTCCCCGTCCCACTGCACACCGGGCGTCCAGCCTGTCGGCGCGGGGGTATTCAGGTTCTTCAGTGCGTCAATGTTCACGCAGTCTCCTTTTCCAGCTGGTATCGAAGTTCTTTCAGTGCGGTCTTCTTGAACGGGAAGCTCGCGTGCTCCCGTAGTGCTTCGAGTGCGACCGGTGCGGACTGCGACAGGATCACCCCCGCCACCACCTCGCGCTCTTCACCGTCGAGCCGGTCGAACCATGCCCGAGCGGTTCGCGGCTTCCCGCCGCTGCCGTACTTCCTCAGTTCAGCGATGTTCAATTTTCCTCCACTTGTCCTTCTTCACCTGCACGGCCCAGCCCTCCTTGACTAGGGCGTGCATGATTCCCTCAACCTTGTGCGCGTCCTCCCGCAACACGCACGATTTCAGCGTGTACAGGCTGCACTCCATGCCACTGTTCAGCGCGTCCCTCACCCACTGTTCAGTGTCCGTCACCGCCCGGTGGACCCGTGCCCGCCGTCACCACGCTCCGTGACATCCAGCGACTTGACGGGGACGAGCGTGGGCCGTTCAACCCGCTGGATGATGAGCTGCGCGATCCGGTGCCCCTTCTTGATCTCGACGGGAAACATGCCCGCGTTGTGTAGGTTCACCTTGATCTCACCCCGGTAGTCCGAGTCGATCACGCCGGGGGCATTGAGGACGCTCACGCCATGCAGTGCGGCCAACCCCGACCGGGAATGCACAAACCCCGCGAACCCCACCGGGATAGCAGCCGCCACGCCCGTCCCCACCAGCTGCCACTCAGCCGGCAGGATCGTCACATCCTCCGCTGCGATCAGATCCGCGCCAGCGTCCGTGGGGTGCTTCCTCTGCGGCACCTGCGACGGCTCCGCAATGATCTTGATGTCCAGTGTGTCCTCCTACTTTCGCTTGTGATTTTCCGACTGGCCGAGTATCCGCAGGACTCTCATCGTCTCCCGCGCTAACTCCACGTCATCTGGTATGGATTGTTCGATCCGTTTATCTCGCCTTCCGCTCGGGCGCATGAACGCGGCTCCAAGAGCTACCCCCGCCACGAATGCGACCACGCCTATCAGCAGTCCACAAAAAATCGTGACCATCTGTCCTCCTATGCAAATGGAGTGAAGCGCGAGTAATGCAACTGGTTAGTCACCGTCACAATCCCCGTCGCCCCACCACGGTTCTTCGCCACGATCAGGTCGGCCTCACCCGCCCGCTCGTGGTCCTTGTTCTCCGCATCCGGCCTGTTGATAAGCACGATGACGTCGGCGTCCTGCTCCAGGGAACCGGATTCCCGCAGGTCAGACGGCTTCGGTAGTGCATCATCCCCGCGCTTCGCAACCTCACGGTTCAGCTGCGCGATGGCGATCACCGGCACACCACATGACTTCGCCAACAACTTCAACGACCGGGAGAAGTTCGACACCTCCTGCTGCCGTGACTCCTCCTTGCCCCCGGACCTGAGCAACTGAAGGTAGTCCACCGCGATCAGCCGTATCCCGTGCTGCCTCACCGCCAGTTTCGACTTCGCGGTGATGTCCAGCATTGTTAGCTCCGGTGAGTCATCGACCCACAGTGGCGCGTCGCTGAACTTTTCGCGGGCGGTTTTGATCCGTTCCCAACCGTCCTGCGGGACATGCCCGGTTTTGAGTTGATTGATCGGCACTTGCGCTTCGGCGGACAGGGCACGTTCCTGCACCTCGTCCTCCGTCATCTCCAGACTGAACAGCAGGCTCGGCTGATTGTGGGTGATGCTCATGTGACGCATGATGTCCAAAGCAAGTGTGGACTTACCCACACCGGGGCGGGCTGCGACAATCACCATCTGCCCGGGTTTCAGTCCGCCGTTCAGTGTCTTGTCGAGGTCGGGGAACCCGGTTTCGATCCGGTCTTCCGTCGCCCCGTCGGCACGCATTGAGATGGTGTCCAGCAGCTCGTCAATCGTGGTTCCGATGCGGCGCATGTCCTGGTCGTTGACCGCCGTGGCACTGTCCACGATTTCCTGCGCCAGTTCGGTCAGTGTTTCGACGGGCACACCTTCGCGGTATGCCTGCGCTAGTCGCTTGGTTCCTGCGTCGATCCTGCGCCTTGCCGCGTTGTCGGCCACTTGCTCGACGTGCAGCATCAGGCTGATCTGTAGTGGCGCTTCGCTGACGAGTGAGGTGACTGCTACCGCGTCATCCGCGTTGTCGAGGACACCGTTTTCCAGCAGGTAGTTCGCGCCGGATAGATCGTCCACCACCTCGCCCGCGTTGTACCCCTCGACCAGCCCGGCGAAGATCGCCCGGTGCCGGTCGGTGTCCATGTCCTGCGGTTTAATCAGGGTGAGGACTTCGGGGATGCGTTCGGGGTGCTGGAGGATGCCGCCGAGTACGGCGCGTTCCGCTTTGCTTCGTAGTGTGGTCAGGTTCCCTCCTTCATGAGTGAAGCCCCGCATTGTGGCGGGGCTAGTCGGTTGTGGTGGGTCATGCTTCCGGCTCCCACAGGACCGTGACGGGGAGATCGTTGAGCATCTGGTTTACGTCCCACCCCAGTTCACTGTCGGCGTAGTACCACCAGGGCGTATCGCCGCCCTTCTTCTGCATGGCGAGGTCTTCACAGGTGCGGATGATGGCCCCAACCGCCAGCGTGTCGAGTTCGTCGGGGTTGGTGATGACACGCGGCGCGGGCACCAGACGGCGGAGCAGGGTTACATCTCTCAGCATGGCGAATCCGCTGTCTCCGTTGCGTCGTACGACCACCCACGCTGCACCTCCTAGCCCGGCTTTCCTGACGGCAGTGACCTCGGAGCCTTCATGGATTGCGCTCCACGCTTCCCCTGCGGGAATGTTGGCGGGCAGGTCATCGAAGTACTCGCCTCCGACAACCGGCAAGGAATTCTTGCTAGTTCGCTCGACGGTGACGGTCTCGACCTTGTTGAGGTTGTTCAGTGCCGCCTCCACGCGAGTCTTGGTCTCGGGGTTTCGGTCCAGGTGATCGGTGCAGGGTTCGCGGACGGGTCCGCCCCATGCGCTGCCGTCGGAGATGTGCTGCGCGGCTTCCAGCCGGTCCCGCTCGGCGGTGAGGCGGTCTACTTCGTCCTGAGCCTCGTCGCGCTCGGCGGTGCGGAGCATGACAAGGTCGAGGATGCTCTTGTTCTCGGAGGTGAGGCGTTCCACCTCGGATTCTGCCCCGGCGAGGTCTTCGGCCAGTTCCTTCACTTCGGCGTGGGCTTCATCGCGCTCGTCGGTGAGCATCCGTACCTCGGAGGTGAGATCGCTTTCCCGTCTGGCGAGTCCTTGAACCTGCGCAAGCGACCTTTTCCGCTCGTTGGTGACCCGCTCCACCTCGGCGCGGGCTTCCGCGAGGTCGTGCTCCAACTGGGCGGCGAGGTCGGCGAGGGCGAGCAGTTCGTGCTTCCCTGTGCCCACGACGCCCGTGTAGTGCTTCTCCGCCCATTCTCTGATCTCGTCCGCGAGGGTGGGGGCCGGGGCATCCACAGTGGCGAGGATGACACGGGCGGCGGCGACCGTGTCCCACGTGCTGGGTACGCCGCGTACGGGACGGAGAACGGTTTCCGCGAAGCGGAGGGCTTCGCGGCGGTCATGGTCGGTGATGTCACTCATTCGGGGTCTCCTGGTCTAGGTCGAGGGTGTCAGTGACGCCCCAGAGGTCATCCATGTCGGCGTCGAGGCGGTCGATGGTGTGTTGCTGCCGGTTGAGCACGACGGCGAGGCAAGCGGTGGTCGTGAGGGCGGCGAGAGAGACGATCAGGGCGAGGACACTCATTCCACCTCCTCCACGGGTCCGACCAGTCGGCGGACAAGGCGGGAGTCGGAGTCAGGACCGAATGTTGACAGATACTCCCTGGCCTCAGTCTCGCTGTCTTGCGTGCCTTCGTAATGGTCACGCACCATCCACGCGGTGTCTCCGTAGGCGTCCTGCACGCCCCACTCCCACGTCTGTTTGGCGATGGTCTGTGCGAGGTCCGGGGCAGCGGCGATGATGCGGGCGTCACCGTCTTCCACCACGCCGTTGGCTGCTATGTCTTTGAGGTCTTGTCCGGTGACGCGAATGAAGTCCTCGGGGACGTAGCGGTGCATTGTCCACGGCCCGGGGGTTGCCCCGTCGAGCAGTGCGCGGGCCTGTTCTGGTGTGATGTTCATTCGTTGGCCCCGATCAGGTAGGCGGCGACGGGGATAAGCGCGAGGGAGGCGAACCCGATTCGTAGGGCGGTCGCCACTTCCCCGTCGGTCTGCACTGCGATTACCCATGCAGCGATGAACGACGCGACGGCGGATACCGGCGCAATGACGGCGAGTGACAGCCCGGCGTAGTACCCGCCTAGGCGGCGTTTCTCGGTCCTACCGTGGCGCTCTTGGCACGCTCGGACGCCAAGCTTGTAGTCCTCGTAGCTCATGCTTCCTCCAGTGCTTTGCGTGCGGCGCGGACCTCGGCACCCTCGCGGATCACCACGGCGGGGAGGGGTGGCGTCCAGTCGGCATTGAACGGATCGGGTGTCATGCTGGATACGGTGTAGGGGGCGTAGTGCCTCACAGGCCAGACAACCGTGTCCGGGTCGAGTGCTTCCAGTTCCTCCACGGTGCGGATGATCTGCGGGGCGGGGGTGAGGTGGCCTTCGGCTGCAAGGTCGCGTGCCGCGTCTTCTGCGAAGTCCGGGTGCACGTACCGTCCGATGACCTCGGCGGCGTCGTCAATGTTGGTCATGGTTTCTCCTTCTCATTCCCGGCGATGATTAGCGCTATCGCCAGCCCGTAGGCCAGTAGCAGGCCGACAATCAAGCGCCGTGCTTTTCTACGAATCGTGCGATTCCCTGGGCGTCGGCACCGGAGAACGAGTCGAACCCGTCCGTGACCACCGGGGCGGCGGTGAATCCGTGCGATTTGATGAGCTTCAGAGCGTCCGCGTCCTGGAGAATGTCGATCTCCTGGTAGGGCACGTTGTACTTCTTGAACTGTGCCTTGACGATGTTGCAGTGGGGGCAGTTGGGCTTCGAGTAGACGGTGACATCAGTCAACGGGGGTGACCTCCAGAATGTTCGGATAGGTGCTCAGCGCGTGGTTTCGGTAACCGCCGACATGGAAGGTGTAGGTCTTCCCCACCTCAATGGAGTCGTAGCGGTCGGTCGCATCGAACTTCCACTTGCTGATGGAGTCTTCGACGGTGAGGGTTCCGCAGTCGTCGGTGAAGACGAACCAGGTCTTGTCCTTCGCTTCCTTGTCTTCCACGGTGCAGGTGATGTCCTGTTGGTTCATGGCGGCGCAGCTTGTGAGTGTTGCGGCGGTTGCCGCTAGTGCGGCTGCGGCGATGATCTTCTTCGTCAAGCGGTTTCCTTTCGGCTTGTGATTGTTTTTCAGGTCAGAACGGGGCGTCGTCACCGGTGGTGTTGAATCCGCCGCCGAACGACTGCTGCGGCTGCTGGAAACCCTGGCCGGCACGCGGCACGGGCAGGGTGACGCGCTCAGCGAGCAGATCCCACGAGTCCTTCTCCTCGCCTTCCTTCGTGGTCCAGGTGGTGTGCTCGATGGAGCCGGTCACGTCGATACGGTCACCGCCGTTGACGGCGGCTGCAATGTCCTTCGCGTCGAAGCCGAGGACGGTGACGCGGACGAACTTGGTCGGGCCGTTCTCGTACTCCCCCGACTGTCGGTTCTTCTTGCTGGTGCCCCACATGATGGTGAGGCTGGCGTATTCCTTGCCCGCGTTGCTGGTCTTTAGTTCGACGCCCTTGTCGGTGACTCGTGCGTTGCGGATGGTGATGACATCGCCGTAGGCCATGTGTGTCTCTTTTCTGCCCGGTTGGGCGATAGTGTAAAAACCGCGATTTGCGGCATCGAAAAGCCGCGCGGCATAAGTTTGCTCACGCGGCGGATAAAACTCTCTCTACGGGGCGTACAGGCGCTATTCCAGTGCCCTGCGTTCCCCATTCGCAATCAGCCCGATACGCCGATCACGCTCATCCCTCCGAACCTCACGACGGCGCTCCAACTCCGCACGCTTCCGAGGGTCCTGCTCCCACTTGCTCAACACCGCCAGTGCAGCCTCCTTCATGTCCTGCGGTGTGACCTTCCCCCACTTCGACCGGTTCAGCGCCCACCATGTGACCGCCTCCGGCCACACCTCCACCGGGACAGGCACTTGTGACAGTGCCTCGCCCCATGCGTGGGCGGCTTGCGGTGACGGTGGGGGGAACTTGTCGGGGACCAGTGTCGCCCCCTTCTCTAGGACGTGCGCGGCAAGGCGCGTCCAATCAGTCACTCGATCTCCTTCACGATCTCTCCTTCGATCACATCCGAACCCACCACCGACAACCACGACGACACGGCAGGCTCGAACTCGTCCTCATACCGGCCAGCCGACAACCAACCCTCCGGATTCTTGACGTACCGCTTCTCAGTGCCCGCGACAGACCTGGCATACTCCGCAGCCTTCGCCGTGATCAGTGCCGGGTCGGTCGTCTTCACTGCCTCACGCCACCGTCGCAGCGCCGCTTTCTTCCCTGTCTTCTTCGGGTACGCCCGCCAGAACGTCTCGAACTCATCGGGGTACGCACTAGTATTCTCTCTAGTCTTCTCCTTAGTCTTGTTTCTAGTCTTCTTATGCGGCTCAATATTTGAACAGTTTGTGCTCAATTTTTGAACACTTGCCTGCTCAATATTTGAACACCCCGTGCTCAATTCTTGAACACCATCCGACCGTTGCTCACTATTTACGCAACGGGGGGAAGCGTGAACCACATACTCGATGGTGCTAAACATCCCGCCGTTCACCCTCCCCTGAATCCGCTCAACGTAACCGGCTTCGATCAGATCGTTAATGGCCGACATGACCGTGTTCCGTGAGCGTCCCAACGCCTCCGCAATGGTTGACGTGTTCAGCTGCCACCCGGTGCGATGCGAGCGCATGTACAAGTACACTGCCTTCGCCCGGTCCGTCAGGTCTGGGTCACGCATGAGGGTGTTCGATACAAGGGTGAAGTCATCCTCCGGCCTCGGCCCCTGCGTCACTCTGGTCACGATCCACCTCCTCTAGCGGGCCGACCTTACGCCGCATCCATCGGTGCTCGTGGTCCGAGTAAACCCGCTCTGCCGTGTGCCCTCCATCTACGCGTTCCCACGGGGGCACAGTGGCGGACCCGCGTGTTTCCCATTCTCCCGAGCACTTATCCCGGATCTGGAAGATGTACTCCCACTCAAAATCGCTCACTCTTTCTCCACCTCCGTCATTGTCCCGTCCTCATGCAAAAGCACCCACCGGCCACGGCGCAGCACCGGCTCATCCTCCGGGTAATCAAACCCGTGAACAATCCAACCGTTGCGGTACGACTCCGCAGGATGACCATGAATGTAGGTGTGGCAGTCATGGCAGATCCCGATCCCGTTCACCACCACATGCTCACCACCCTGCGACCGAAGCTGCCGATGATGCCAATGCTCAGCAACACCACCACACACCCCCGGAATCAGTGCCTCACACGCCGGCCACCCCGCCATGTCCTCAGCGCGTTCAAACACGCGCCTGTATACCGTCGCCGGCATTTGCTTAGGGGGCATCCGACCACCTGAGAACCTCTACTAGTCGCCCGTACAGTTGTCCTGCCGGGCGAGCCCACGACGCGCCGCACCGTTGCGACTTGTACACATTGCCGTTGCGAAAGTGGATCACCTGGTCTCCATCGATGATCGCCGCCCCGTCTTCTAGCCTGTTATGGATCTCATCGCCGAAGATCACGATGTCTCGGTCACGTTCTCTAATTCCCATGTCGCCAACCTCCCATGCTCTGCCGCGTCATCAATCACGTGCTGCAACACCTCCACCATCAGGCCAACCTTCGCCGCCCTAACGACCACATGCTCTGGCCTGCCACCGTCCGTCACCTGAGCGAAGATCACATCACCCTGCGGGGTCGCACTGACCGCCGTGGAATCAATGACCGCGCCCCTGCGGAACGCACGCCAATACGCCTTCTGAAGTGCCCTGCTGACACCCCCGACATAGATCCTGCTCACTCGCCACCCCACTTCAGAACCTCACGCGGTGCAGTAGCAATGTGACTACCCGGCATCACCGTGCATGACTCATCAATCCACCCGTCATCAACCTTCCTCCACCAGCCCGAACCGAACCGCTTAGCAATCTTCGTACCGACGGGAGCGTCCTGATAGTCCGCAGCGCACCGCAGGAACTCCGGAGGCTTCACCTTCTCCCGCTCGGCCCTCTCTCGCTCCTTCACGCGAGCCTCGACAATCGCAGCGAACCGCAGGAACCCTGGGGACTTTCCCAGAGTCTCAGCCTTCTTCGTTCGCTCCTTGTCTCGCTCCGCCTGATCTTTCTTCACTGCCCACGACAGTGCCCCGAGATGCGACAGCACTTGCCGCGTCTCCGGCCCCTGGTAATCCAGTGCCCGGATGCCGCCCATAGCGGCATTGATCCGACCAATATCCGTTGCCATACTCTCTCCTACCTCCCGGCGTTCCCATACGCCTGTCGTACTGACGCGCCTAACGACTGGTAGGTCCTAACCTCCAAGTCGAGCGCCTTACTCTGCCTGTCCGCGTGCTTATAAGCGGCCTCCGCAACGTCCCGTGCCTCACGCTCCACAGCGGTCTCCAGCTCAACAACTGCCTCACGCTCCTTCACCGGCCCCTCAGCCTCCAGGTACCACCGCGCTTTCGCTCGGTCGTACTCCCGGTCTGCCTCCAGGAACGCCGCATACCTGTCCGACGTGATGCGGATGCCGCGTGAAATGCGGGTCACCAGCTCCGTCAAATGGGCTTCGATCTGAACCGGATTCAGCGGTTCATCCATCCGAACCTCCTACTTCGCCCCGGCGAGCGTCCGACCATAAGCCGCCCACTCCTTCTCCGCGCCAGCGTGCTTCGCCCGAGCCTGCATCTTCCGAAGCTCGTCCAGATCGGTGACCTGAGACATCTTCTCGATGAACGCCGCCTTCTCGTCATCGTTAACGATCTCGTAACTGAACGAATCGGGGTCCGGCTCGTCAGTCGGCAGGCAAAGCGTCTGCAAATACGCCGTACGCAACGCCACCGACATAGCCTTAGCCGTCGCCTTATCGCCAGAATCAAACGACTCCGCAGCAACACGACTCACCAGCTCTGAACCATCCGGGCCGCGCCACACCACCTCGACAACAATGTCCACCGTCTTAGCCTTGCTGTTCTTCGTCGGCTTCTCGCCGTACACGGTGAACTCCGGCAGCAGACGCGGGTAGGCGATCAGGCCATGCTTACGCATTGCGGGGCCGCAAATATTTAGAACCGCATCAATGCCCCGGAAGTTAAACCCCTGGTGGGTATTCTTGTCTCCCTTGGCAAGGTAGGTAACGTCACGCATAACAGCGTTGATCGCGTCATGCACGTTCATCTTCTGTTCTGTCATTCATCCTCCTTCAGGGTCACCTTCACGCTCGGTGCCCCGTCCTTCTTGATCGTGTACTTCTCGTCCAACTCCGGATAATCAGCGGCGAGGCCCCTCCGGTCGAAGCTGTTTGTCCTCCTACCCGGTGCGACCTCCACAACCGCGTTCGGGAACTCCGTGCGCGACGGGGAAACACCGACCAGTGCGAGCAGGTCAGCGCGAGCCGCCTTCACCATCTCGTCAGCCCGTCGAAGCTCGGCACGCAACCGTGCAGCCTCAGCCTCAGCCTCACCCAACAACTGCGCAGCTGCCTGCGTCTCAAAGTCCGCACTATCACCCGTCCGCAGATCCGGCGGCGTCCAGTCCAGAAACCGCAGGGCGACCGCCTGAAGCTCCGCGATCAGTTCCTCGTCGCGGCGAACCATGCAGTGACGGACAGGGCGCAGATCCGCCCAACCGTCCTCGTCCGACCAGTCCTCCCACGAGAACAGGCACTCCGCAGCCCCGGTGACGGCGAGCTGCCACTGCACCTGCACCACGTACTGCGGCTTGTCTTTCCGCACATCCGACCAGTCAACCCACGCATCCGACTCGTCATGAATCAGGTGGGTTTTGATCTCCCCCACCATCAACCCATCCGCAGTCATCATGTCCGGGGTCGCACCGAAACGCGGCTCATCCTCGTTCACGGCGAGCGACTTGTTAGGCAGCAGCTCCGGGCGGTTCGCTGTGATAGCCGCAGCGATCACCGGCTCCCGCTTCTTTCCATGCTCTGTCCACTTATTGTGGAACTTCCTCGGCGGGTTGTGCTTCTCCCGCCACAGTGACATGAACGCCGCGTCCGACCCACTGCGGATCTTCGCCATGTCCGTAGCGGTCACAACCTTCTGCCGCTGCTGAAGCCATTCGGTCTCGCCGGTGTTCGGCAGGATAATGAAACCCACTATGGCACCACCTCGTAGGGAACTGGGCGGTTCTCCTCAACCGCCGCAACAAGCGCATCCCACCGATCCCATGACACCGACACGCCACCGCAAAGATCATCACGACCAGCACGCGACAACACGCGATCAATCGACACGCCGCCCCGCTCCACATTCACTGTCAGCAGCGAACTGCCAACCACATCAGTCAGCCGCTCATGAAACACGCGCATCACGACACCCCCGAAACCGCGTCCACCTGCGGCGAACCGTCCAGCAGCTCACCGGCAACGAACAGCAAGCCGACCAACATTGCAACCAAAACAACCAACATCAGGGCCTCCTCAGACCATGCAATAACGAACAGCCTCATCAATCGGGATACGAATACGACGCCCGTCAAACTCCGACGAAGACCGAATCTCACCAGCATCAACACGCCGGCGAACCGTCTTCTCCGACAACCCCGTCACCCTCGCCATATCAGCGACAGTGAGAACCAAAACCCCCTGCTTGCCCAGCGCGTCCCACACATCTCGCCGCGCCTCACGCCGCGTCATCGCCAACCTCCGGAAGGCCAGGCAACCCCCGCGCCGCCAGATCGTCCCGAAGCCCCTCAATGATTGAAGCCCCATACAGCGGATTCCCGTGATCCAACTCTTCGCAGCCACGCAGATACCAGTAGGTAAAATCGTCACTCATGCCGCCACCGCCTGCGACTTCATCAGGGCCACACACACCGCACGAACCTGCTCCATCTCAGAAGCGATAAGCCTCGCCTGCCCCCTACCCTCGAACGAACCATCCGCCCGCGAAAGCACCGACTTCAGCTCGAACCGCATAGCCTCCAGGTACTCCGCGCACTCTTCGGTAGTCGTCACCAGATGCCGACCCCGCCGCCACGACTTCACCGTCGAGGGAAAACGGTCATCCGAGTAGCAGCCACCGCGCCCCGGGTGAACCGTCTTCTCGTATCGTCTCGTCGTATTGCTGTCCCACTTCACAAGATCTCTCCTCCATGCAGAAACCCCGCCGATATGTTCGGCGGGGCTGTAGGGCCTGGGGGATTACGCAGCAGCGAGTTGATCTACCAAGTTCTGCACATGACGTATCGCCGCCTCTCCGGTTGGGTCGGAATGGCTAGGGCGATGCGCTGCCAGCGGGGTGACAAGTCTGATCTCTTCGAGTCGTTCGTGTTCAGCATCCATGCGGCGCATGGCTTCGGTAGCCATAGTGCGGCACTGCCTACGCGTGATCGGAACCTGGTGGTTCCGTGCGTAAGCAACTGCGATGTACGTAAGTTCCCCAACGTTCACTGGGCGGACCTCTCTCGTAGTCACGTAATCCCCCAGGGCTACTTCACTAGGTTCCCCGGCGCTCCGCCTGCCCTGTTCGGGCGGCTTCTCCGTGCCGGTGAGCACAACTGTAGGCGAAGTGTTTGCCATATAGCAAGCCCCACGGCAATCTTTTTTTGCCTTCTTGCAATCGGCGCAGGTAGAACGCGGTATCTGCGGTCGAAAGATCAGCGCAATCCATGTCACAGATGCGACCGGGAAGCGCCCTATCGCGGGCACGAGAAGACAAAACTGCAACTTCGCAGGTCTTCGAACGGCAGCCGAACAGGACCTGCCATATGGCAAGTGGATTGTGTATGATGACAAGCATGAACATCTACGAAGACCACAGTGCCTGGATCAAGTCCCTCGCTGCCGACAGCACTATCACCGGCACTGCCGAGATGATCAACGTCGCACCCTCGACGCTAACCCGCTACCTGAAGCGCAACAACAACAAGCTCAGCGCGGACTACATCATCCGGATCAGCCTGGCCTACGGGAAAGATCCCCTACTGTCCCTCGTAGAGACTGGGAAGGTTCCCCCGGAGTACATGGACGCCAAACCCCCGACAGCTGAAGAGAAGAAACAGCTCCTACGCGAGATGTTCGAAGCCCTCGACAACCAATAACCCCCGACCCCAGGGCGGGGGTTTTACTCTGCCCTCACCTCATCCGCCAGAGCCGCAGCAGTATGCGGGAACCGCAGCAGCGACAGTGCCGCCAGCACGCGCCGGCAATCCTCTCCGCAGGCGGCCTCGATCAGCCAATCATCGTGATCTGTGGTGAGTGTCATCCTTCGCCCTTCTCTTATCGTCGGCGTGGTGTCCGACTCGAACAGTGCAGCATTGTTCGAACGCCCGTTCGATACGCTGTTCGGATGATGGTAGCAGTCGGGCCGGACACGTATGGTCACTATCACCCCCAAACGTTCACCCCCGTCATGTCAAATGACAAGACGGCATGGTTAAATGGCAAGTCCTACACGCGCACGACAGAGGAGACAGCATGAGCAGCAACACCTGGGGCAATCAACATCAACCCGGCTACGGACCCCAAGACCAAGCGAAGCCCCGCAAGAACCCCTTCCACACCGCCGACATCACCGGATCGCTCATCGTCGCCCTCGCAATCATCGGCATCATCATCGGACTCGCAACCGCAGGAGACGATGACACCGCAGGCGTCGCCATCATCGGAGCAGCCGTATGCTTCGCCGCCCTCGGTCTCATCCTGTCCGCCGTCGCACGCATCGGAACCGGACTGTGGGAAGCGGGCCACATCAAATGAAACGAGCACTCACAGCACTAGCTGCGGTCACTGTCCTCAGCCTCGCAGCGTGTGGCGACAACGGCACTGATCCATCACAGACCGCAAGTAGTCCGTCTTCCGACAACTGGATACCCGAAGACATGCTGAACAACCGCAGCGTCACCACCGACCGGGACGGCACTACGACGCACTTCGGCTCCGAACAGGACCGCAGAAACGTATTCGAACACTGGATCTGCGACACAGGGAAGAACGCCGACCAGACAGTCGTCTCCAGCGGCGCGGCGACAACCGCACTCAACAGTGACAACCAGAACGACAAGACCACAGCGCTCGACATCCTTCTGAAGTTCCAAGGCTCAGACGCCATCGACCCCGGCGTACCGCTCACCGTCGCCCCGGACGGTGAGACATGTGAAGGGTGGGTATGGGATCACTACCTTGCGGGACAGTCAGACAGGCTGTACGACACATTCACCGACGAGAAAGCCAACGAACTCGGACTCATCTAGCCCCGCCACCGAGCGGGGCTTCACCTTTTAGGACACCATGCCAACACCACAGAAATACCAAGCCGCAACCGGCACCCGCTGGCGCATCCAATACCGCGACCCCACCGGCACACGCCGCACCAAAACCGGCTTCAAGACAAAGAAGCAAGCCGAACACTGGGCCGCTGAAAACCTCCTAGAACGCTCCGCAGGCACATGGGTGGACCCCGAGAAGGGGAAGGCCACCATCGGCGCTCTAGGTGCTCGCTGGATGCGAATGCAAACCCACCTCAAACCATCCACCATCAACCTGACAGAAGGCCAGTGGAACGCACACGTCAAACCCCGGTGGGGCGACACACCCGTCCGCGAAATCACAACACCCGACGTGCAAGCGTGGGTCAGCGTCGAGATCGACAGCGGCCCCTCAACCGTCCTCGGCGCACACGCAATCCTCGCCAAAATCCTCGACCTCGCCGTCGATGAACGCAGGCTCGCCACCAATCCCGCCCGGGGTGTGAAGCTCCCGAAGAAAGGCAAGGGGGTGAACGTGTACCTCACCGCCGAACAGCTCCGCGCCCTCGTGGATGAGTGCAGTGTGAAGGGTGATCTGATTTTCCTCCTCGGCACCGTGGGACTCCGGTGGGGCGAGGCGGCAGCACTGCGCGTGAAAGATGTTGACTTCGACCGCCGGCGAATCAGCATCACCCGCAACGCCGTGACCGTGAACCAGGACGTGATTATGGGCACCCCGAAGCCTGGCGAGTACCGCACGGTCTCGGTGCCGGGTGAAGTGCTGGCGAAGCTGAAAGAGCGGGCGAAGGGTAAGCGTCCAGACGATCTGCTGTGGCACCGGGCGGACGGTCGGCCACTTCTGAAGCTCACCGGCTCCAGCTTCTTCCACGGTGCGGTGAAGCGGCGCATGGCTGCCGATCCTGACTTCCCCCGACTGTCGCCCCACGGGCTGCGTCACGTTGCTGCCGGACTGATGGTGTCCTCCGGCGCGAACGTGAAGGTCGTGCAGCGGCAGATGGGGCACTCGTCGGCGGTGGAGACGCTGAACCGGTACGCGGATCTCTTCGATGGTGACCTCGATGCGGTGGCGGATCGGATGGACGAGATTCTTGGGAGTGCGTCAAATGTGCGTAAAACGAAGAAGAAGGCCACCCCGGATGATTCCGAAAGTGGCCTCTGACCTGCATGTGCGCCCGGGGAGACTTGAACTCCCACGTCCGTAGACACCAGGACCTAAACCTGGCGCGTCTGCCAATTCCGCCACGGGCGCATGCACGCTCTCACGTGCGCAGAGATCATCGTAGCAACGCCTGATCAAGGGTGTGGATCCGGCCCGGCGGACCCGGTGGCCGGGCAGACCGGAGAGCGTCACTGTGTCCCCTGTCACGCCGGTCCGCCGGGGTTTCGACCCCGTCCACACGCACGGGTACGGTGGAGTGCGTGTCCCGGGAAGCCCAGAAGAATCCTTTTCCGCTGCGTGTCCGCATCGTGCAGTGGAGCTTTCTCACCGCCGCGGTGATCGCCACACTGTGCCTGGCGTGGTGGCAGTGGGGGCGCTGGCACGACAGTGACGGCACCTTCCAGAACCTCGGCTACGCCCTGCAATGGCCGATCTTCGGCCTCTTCTTCATCGTGTGTTACCGCAAATACATGGAGTACGAGCGTGACCGCGCCAACGGCGACGAAGCCCCCGCCGTCACCAAGCCGACCTCCCCGGACGAGATCACCGAGCTGTCCACGGACGTCCTGCCGCAGCGCCAATCCCACCAGCGCTCCGAGGACGCCGCCGACGTCTTCACCGACGACCGCCGACGCCGTGCCCGCGAAGCACGCGAAGCACGCGAGGCCCGTGACTCCGGCACCACCTCCACCGACGAGAACAGGATCTCCTGAACAGCATGTCCTCCCCTGCCAACCCCACGCAGAAGTCCGCCGCACCGGCCGTCGCCGCCACCCCCGAGCGCAAGCGTCGGGTCCAAGGTGCACTGACCCGCTACTCCGTCATGGCCTACATCACCGGTGTCATGCTGCTGTGGCTCTGTGTCGACATGATCCTGCAGTACATCGTCTTCAATATCGCGGACATCGACACGCCCAGCTGGTTCAAGTTCGTCGCCATCGCCCACGGCTGGATCTTCATGGTCTACTGCGTGACCTGCCTCGACCTGGGTGTCAAGGCCCGCTGGGCGCCGGGCAAGTGGGTCACCACGATCCTCGCCGGCGTCATCCCGGTGCTCTCCTTCGTGCTGGAGCGCCGTCGCCGCGACGAAGTCCGCGAAACCTTCGACCTCTGACGCAGGTTCACCGCGTCACCGCTCGTCCCTGGGTCGGGCGGGTGTCTGGCAGAGCATGGCAGAGCATGACGGAGCTCAGTCAACCTTGCCGGCGGCACCCGCCGGCTTCGAAGCCCCCGACGGCTCCCCTGCCCAGTCCGCCGCCGCCCAGTCGTCGTCCGGCAGACCGGTCGGACGCCACTGGTGGCCCAGGCACGCCAGCACCGCCACCGCCGCGGACTCCGTCGTCACCGGCAGGGACGCCAGGTCCGGCAGGAATCCCGGATTGTGGTTCGAGGGGATGTCGATGTCGAGGCGCCCCGCCGCCTCCGCACGGGCCCACTGCCGACGCGGTGTGATCCCCACAGTCCAGAACAGGTAGGGGCAGCCGAAGGCGGTGGGGATGACCGGGAAGTCCTCGGACGCCGTCCACGGCTCCATGTCCTGCGAATCCGCACCGAAGTGCGCGTCGAAGTGCGGACGCACCACCTCGAAGACCCCGGCGTCATTGTCGGTCGCGGCGAGCAGGCCGACGAAGCGGAACTCCGGCTCGCGTTCACAACCGGCCGCCACCGCCTCGGCACGCACGATGCGTTTGATGGACTCCACCGCCTTCAGCCGCCACCGCTCCGAGTAGAACCGGCAGCTCAGCGCGATCTTCGCCGAATCGGGGATGACGTTGTTCGCCTTGCCGGCCTCTATCGAGGCGACGGTGACCACACCGAACTCCCCCGGCGGCAGTTCGCGGGAGACGATGGTCTGCAGCTTCATCACCACCGCCGCGGTGAGCACCACCGGGTCCACACCCCGGTGCGGCATCGAGGCGTGCGCACCTCGTCCGAACAGGGTGATTTCGATGGTGGTGGAGCTCGTCGTCATCGGCCCCGGCGAGCAGTACACCGTCCCGGACGGACCGGGTAGCACATGCTGGTCCAGGCACACATCGGGCCGGGGTACCACATCACACAGACCGTCGGTGACCATGCCGTGGGCGCCGATAGCGGCCTCCTCGGCCGGCTGGAAGACCATGATGACCGTGCCGGACCAGTCCGACCGGGTGGCGTCCAGCACCGCCATGGCACCGAGCGCGGTGGCGGTGTGCGCGTCGTGGCCGCAGGCGTGCATCGTCGGCACCTGCTGGCCGTGCGCGTTGAGCTGCGAATGGGTCGAGGCGTAGGGCACGTCGGTGGCCTCGGCGACGGGCAGTCCGTCGAAGTCTGCCCGGTAGAGCACCGTCGGTCCCTCGCCGTTGCGCAGCACGGCGGTGATGCCGTAGCCGCCGATATTGGTGGTGACCTCCCAGTCCGGGAAGCGGTGCAACTCGGCGTGGATCCGGGCGGCGGTCTCCCGCTCCGCACCGGAGAGCTCCGGGTACCGGTGCAGGTCCTTGTAGAGGTCCACCTGCCAGCTCAGGTCGACGGGGCCGGCGGCTCCCACGGCGTCACTGACGATCTGGGACGGACTACCGGACACACTCACGGCGTCACCGGTTCCTCTCTGACTGGGGGAAGGGGTTTCAGTTCCCTACTGTAGCCAGCACCCGCAGCATCGGCACCAGCTGAGCCAGTGCGCGACCACGGTGGGACAGGGCGTCCTTCTCCTCCGGGGACAACTCGGCGCTGGATCTACCGGGGGCCTCCTCCGGTTCGAACAGTGGGTCGTAGCCGAACCCGTTCTCCCCCTTCGGGCCGCGCAGCAGGGTTCCACGCCAGGTCCCGCGCACGGTCGTCTCGGCGTCCTTCCCGAGGGAGGACGCCATCTCCGCCGGCAGGGCGAGCGCGCACGCCGAGACGAAGCCTGCACCACGCCGGTCATCGGGGACGTCGGAGGTCTGGGCGAGCAGCAGGGCGTTGTTCGCCTCATCGTCACCGTGGCTGCCGGACCAGCGCGCCGAGAGGACGCCGGGCATGCCGTTGAGGGCGTCCACCGTGATGCCGGAGTCGTCGGCGACAGTGGGCAACCCGGCGTAGCGGACGCCGTCGCGTGCCTTGATCAGCGCATTGTCCTCGAAGGTCGCGCCGGTTTCCGGGGTCTCGGGGTACTCGTCGATATCACGCAGGGTGAGCAGTTCGATGCCCTCGATGCCGGCGGCGGCGAGGACGCGCTCGAGCTCACCGAGCTTCTTGGTGTTACGGGACGCCACCAGAACCTGGACGGCCATCTAGTTCCACTCCCCCAGGGTGACGGCCTCGCCCAGCTCGGCGTCGAGGGCGGCGCGCTGCAGGTCGACGAGGTCGTAGAGACCGCCCTCAGCGAGGTCGAGCAGCTCGTTGAGCTCGCCACGGCTGAACTCGGCGTGCTCGCCGGTGCCCTGGATCTCGACGAACTTTCCCTCGGCGGTCATGACGACGTTCATGTCGACGTCCGCCCGACTGTCCTCCGGATACGGCAGGTCGAGGCAGGGCACACCGTCGATGACGCCGACGGACACGGCGGCCACCGGGTCGAGCAGCGGCTCACCGGGGACCACGCCACGCTGCCGGAGCACGGCCAGCGCATCAGCCAGGGCGACGTAGGCGCCGGTGATCGAGGCGGTGCGGGTACCGCCGTCGGCCTGGAGGACGTCACAGTCGATGTTGACCGTGTTCTCGCCGAGGGCCCGCAGATCCACGGCGGCGCGCAGGGAGCGGCCGATGAGGCGGGAGATCTCGTGGGTACGGCCCTTGACCTTGCCCTTGAGCGCCTCACGCGGCATGCGCTCGGCGGTGGCGGAGGGGAGCATGGCGTACTCGGCGGTGAGCCAGCCTTCGCCGGAGTCACGCTTGAACCGCGGCACGCCCTCGGAGACGCTGGCGGTGCACATCACGCGGGTGTTCCCGAACTCGACCAGCACGGAACCGGCGGGGTTGGTGGTGAAACCACGGGTGATACGGACCGGACGCAGTTCATTGACGGCGCGCCCGTCGAAGCGGGTGTAATCGGAGGAAGTCATGCCGGACAGCCTACCGGCCGGGAAGTCCCCGTCCTTACCGCCCCGGCGTGACCACCATGTCGGGCACCGCGACATCCACCGGCCCGTCGTAGAAGCGCCGTGCCCCGCGCAGTGCCCCCTCTACATCACCCCAGGGCGGAATGTGGGTGAGCACCAGGCGTCCCACCCCTGCCTCTGCGGCGGCCTGGCCGGCCTCCTCGCCGGACAGGTGCATCTGCGGCGGGTTGTTGCCGTTGTCGCGCTCCCCCCAGGTCGCCTCGCACAGCAGCACATCAGCACCGGCGGCGAGGGCCGCGAGATGCGGGGTGGCGGCCGTGTCCCCGGAGTAGACGAGTGAGGAACCGTCGGCGTCCTCGATACGCATGAGGTACGACTCGGTCGGGTGCACAGCGGGGGCGGCGTAGAGCCGGGCGTCGCCGATGCGGTGCTCGGTGTAGGCCGGATCGGGGAACGCGACCGGTCCCTCGGTCGGTGCGCCCCAGGTGACCATGTCGAAGATGTCGGAGAAGTCGTCGACGTCCTCGAGCCTGTCGGCGGACGCCCGGCCCAGGTGCACCGGGGCGATCGACGGTCCGAGGAGCGTGTGCCTGCGTGTCGCGGCGTCCGTCGGATGGTAGCGCTGCCACACGGCCAGTGACGGGAAGTCGAGGCAGTGGTCCGGGTGCAGGTGGGAGAACACCATGTGGACGTCACCGGGACGGTCGTGCGCCTGCAGGCGGGCGAGGACGCCGGGACCGATGTCCATGAGGATGCGCTGTCCGTCGGACATACGCAGCAGATAACCCGACGCGGCATTGTCGGGCGATGCGAGGCTGCCGGAACATCCCAGAATCGTCATCTCCATGACACGCATTGTCCCACAGGTCGACATCCGGGCGGTGACCGGACTTACCGTAGGCTCACGTCCGCGTCCGCCGGAGTGCTCACCGCAGGATCTCCGGGATCTGACTCACGCTGGTGACCTGCGGCCCCAGGAACCGGCTGGCGAGATGTGCGAACCGCTGCGGGTCACCGGTGGACTCGAAGGTGTGCACCGGCTGGTCACCTTCACTGCGGTCGGCGAGGATCCCGCCCTCGTTGAGCGTGCGGTAGACGGTCTTCATCGTCTCCTCCGCGGAGTTCACCAGGGTCACGTCATCCCCCATCACCAGCTGGAGGACGCCGGTGAGCAGCGGGTAATGGGTGCAGCCGAGGACGAGGGTGTCCACACCCTCGTCCTTCAACGGTTCCAGGTACGCCTCGGCGAGTCCGAGGATCTGGCGTCCGGTGGTGATACCGCGCTCGACGAACGGGACGAACTGGGGACAGGCCTGCGCGAAGACCTCGACGTTCGGGTTGGCGCGGAAGAGGTCCTGGTAGGCACCCGAGGTGATGGTGCCGTGCGTGCCGATGACGCCGACCCGGCCGTTGCGGGTGACGGACACAGCCCGTCGCACCGCCGGCAGGATCACCTCGATGATCGGGACCGGGTAGCGCTCGCGGGCGTCACGCAGGAAGGCGGCGGACGCGGTGTTGCAGGCCACGACGATCGTCTTGCAGCCGCGGTCGACGAGGTCGTCGGCGATGGAGGTGGCGAGCTCACGGACGACGGCCAGGGGCTTGTCACCGTATGGTGAGTTGGCGGTGTCGCCGATGTAGATCATCGACTCCTCCGGCAGCTGGTCGACAATCGCGCGGGCGACGGTGAGTCCGCCGACACCGGAGTCGAAGACGCCGATGGGGGAATTGTCGAAACCTGCTTCTGCCGTGCCTGCCATGCCTGCGGTGTCTCCTGCCATGGCGTCCGATCCTAGTCGGATCTCCCCGGCACCCCGCCCCGGATGTCCGGAAGTAGTGGCGGGAGGTTGCTCAGCCCGCGCGGAACCGGCTCTTCGGCACTACTTCCGGAAAGCCGGGCCAGAAGAGGCCTGCCGCCCGGTGAGGAATGCTGCGACACCGCCGCCGACCGCGCCGAAGAGGTGGCCCTGCCAGCTCACACCGGGATCACCGGGGAACAGGCCCCAGAACAGGCCGGCGTAGACCAGTGCGACGACCACGCCGAGAGCCATCTGCCCGAAGGACTTCACGAAGAAGCCGCGCAGTACCAGGAAGGCGACCCAGCCGTAGATGAGGATCGATGCACCGACATGCACCGTGTTCTCCGGGCCGGTGAGCCAGATCCCCACACCGCCGATGATCACCGTGCACACCGAGGAGCCCCACACGGCCTTCTGCCCGGACAGGGCGATGAGGAAGAGCAGTACAGCACATGCCGGGGTGTTCGCCAGGAGGTGGTTGACGTCCACGTGGAGGAACGGGGCGATGAAGATCCCCCGTAGCCCCTCCAGCTCCCGGGGTTCGACGCCGTAGCCGGTGAGCCGGTAGTTCGACAGGGCGTTGACCGCCATCAGCACCCAGATGAGGACCAGGAAGGACCCGGAGGTGATCAGGGCCCTACCGGTGCGGCTGCGGCGGAAGGTCGACGGCGACTTCCCACCGGTGGTGGCGGGCACACCGGGGGACGCAGGTGTGGTCACGACATCAGTTCCGTCCACGAGGGTACGTCGTACATCGAGGACGCCGCGAGCACCGCATGCACCACGGCGCGCTCCGCACAGTCGGCGGCGACCGTGGCGAGCAGGGCGAGTTCCTCACCGGGGACACCGGCACCGGTCTCTCCCCCACCGCCGGTGGACAGTGCGAAGAAGGTGTCGCCGTCCATCGGCAGGTGGGAGGGACGCACCGCCCGGGCCAGCCCGTCATGGGCGGCCATGGCGAGCCGTTCTGCCTGGGCCTTGGTGACCGGGGCGTCCGTGGCGACGACGCCGATCACGGTATTCAGCGGAGACCCGTCGGATGCAACGGATGCAGCGGACGCATCCGGTGGCGGCAGTTTCGTCCCGCCGAGCCCTCGGGCGAGCAGTGCCGCCAGACCACCGTCGTCCGGGTCAGGGAGCCCGCCCCAGTAGCGGTCGAACTCTCCGACACCGTCGTGATCGAGCTCGGCTCCGAGGCCCCAGGGCCAGCCGGTCAAAGGATCCACGACCGAGCCGACCGGGTTGGCGACCAGGCCGACGGCGACCGTCTCCCCGGTGGGCAGGACCGCACTGGCCTGGCCGAAGCCGCCTTTGAGGGCACCGGCGGTGGCGGCACGTCCGGCACCGACACAGCCGTTGACCGACGGGCCGGTCACCCCGGGCAGTTCGTCGAGTGTGCCGAGCGCATTCACCAGCGCCTCGCGTCCACAGTCGGCGTCAGGCCGCTCCGCCGGTGAGCCGACGGGCAGGTCGAAGATCACGGCGGCCGGGACGATGGGCACGATCGGGCCGTCCGGCACGGCGTCCCCGAAAACGGGGAATCCGATACCGCGCTCCTCGAGCCCGGACATGACTCCGCCCGCGGCGTCCAACCCGAAGGCGGAGCCACCGCACAGGGCGACGGCGTGGACCGCCTGCATGGAGTTCGAGGGCCTGAGCAGGTCGGTTTCACGGGCCCCCGGGCCGCCGCCACGGACGTCCACCGCACCGACAGCACCGGAGGGGCAGGTGACCACGGTGACGCCGGAGGAGACCGGCGTGCCGGCGTCATCACGGGCCGGGGCATGGCCGACGGCGATGCCGGGGACGTCCGCCAGGCCGTTGACCCGGCCGGGGACCGCACCGAAGGAGGACGACATGGCTGCCACGGCGTCTATCCCTCCTCGAATCCGTCGGGCACGTCGAGCTCGCCCATCATGGCGCTGAGCAGCGTATCCTGGTGGTAGCCGAGCCAGTCGAGGTAGTTCGCGGCGGTCTCGGCTTCCTGGGAGGATTCCCCGTGCTCCACGCGGTACACGTCGAGCTGGGCGGAGTGGTACGTGCGGATGTCTGCCACCGCATTGAGCCACGGCCCGGCCTGGTCGGTACCGATGCTGATGTTCACCGACCCGTCGGGGCCGAGGGCGTCGATGAGGATCCGGAGGTTGATCAGCTTCGCCTTGATGATGTCGGTCTCGGTGAACTGCCGGGTGACGGACGCCTCCCCCTCGACCTCCTCCGCCCCGTCGCGGAAGAAGGAGGGCAGTAGACGGGCCAGGGCCGGGTCCTCCGGCGCGTCCGTGTGACCGGAGGGCAGGCCGGTCATCTCGGCGAGCTCGTCTTTCGGGGCTGACCGGGCGCGGCCCATGAGGGCGTCGGAGACCGTCACGGCGGAATCGCCGAGCATCTCGCGCTCCAGTGGTTCGAGACGCATCTGGTAGCGGGTACCGCGGACCAGACCCTTCTTCTTCGTCCAGGGGATCACGTGATCATCCTTCGCTGCGCTGCATGGTGGCCCACAGGCCGGCGGTCTGAAGCTTCTTCACGTCCGCCTCCACCTTGTCACGGTCCCCGGAGCTCACGATGGCCTTGCCTTCGGTGTGCACCTCCATCATCAGTGCGGTGGCACGTTTGCGGGAGTAGCCGAGCACGGTCTGGAAGACGTAGGTGACGTAGCTCATGAGGTTGACCGGATCGTCCCAGCAGATACACAGCCAGGGCAGGTCGGCCTCGGTGAGTGTGTCCGGCAGTTGCTCTGCCACAGGTGTGGCAGCCGGGGCGGCAGGAGAAGTCATGTCACCCAGACTACCGGTGGTCACCGACGCGGCAACGGGACATCACTACTATGTGACAGTGTGACCGCATCCACCACGCCTTCCGGTACCGCCTCCACGGCCCTGTTCACCGACATGTACGAACTGACGATGCTGCAGGCCGCGCTGGCCGACGGCACCGCCGACCGTCGGTGTGCCTTCGAGATCTTCACCCGCCGCCTGCCGAATGAACGACGCTACGGCGTCGTCGCCGGCACCGCCCGGGTCATCGAGGCCGTGAAGAACTTCCGCTTCACCACCGAACAGCTCGACGGGCTGCCCTTCCTCGACGAACGCACCCGCAGTTACCTGGAGAACTACCGATTCTCCGGGCAGATCGACGGCTACCGCGAAGGCGAGCTCTACTTCCCCAACTCCCCCATCCTCACCGTGCGCGGCACCTTCGCCGAATGCGTCGTGCTGGAGACCGTGGTCCTGTCGATCCTCAACTTCGACTCAGCCGTCGCCTCCGCCGCGGCCCGTATGGTCACCGCCGCCGAGGGGCGTCCGATCATCGAGATGGGCTCGCGTCGTACCCATGAGGACGCCGCGGTCTCCGCCGCACGCGCCGCCTATCTCGCGGGCTTCACCTCGACCTCTAACCTGGAGGCCGCCGCGCGCTACGGCGTCCCGGTGGGTGGCACCAGCGCCCACGCCTGGACGCTGCTGCATACGGACGCCGACGGGCAGCCCGACGAGAAGGCCGCCTTCCGGGCGCAGATCGAGTCCCAGGGGGTGGGCACCACCCTGCTGGTGGACACCTACGACATCCGCCAGGGTGTCGCCAACGCCGTCGAGGTCGCCGGTACAGGACTCGGCGCGGTGCGTATCGACTCCGGTGACCTGGGTGTGCTCGCCCGTCAGGTCCGGGACCAGCTGGACTCCCTCGGTGCCTACGACACGAAGATCTGCGTCTCCTCCGACCTCGACGAGTTCGCCATCGCCTCGCTACGCAGTGAGCCGGTGGACACCTACGGTGCCGGCACCTCCGTGGTGACCGGCTCCGGCGCCCCGACCGCCGGACTGGTCTACAAGCTGGTCGAGGTCGACGGCACCCACGTCCACAAGCGCAGCCGCGGCAAGGCCAGCCACGGTGGGGCGAAGCAGGCGCTGCGAGCCTGCCGGTCCACCGGCACCGCCGTGGAGGAGGTCGCCTGGTCCATCGACGCCGACGCCCCGGACCTCGGCGGCGTCCTCAACACGGTGCAGCTCACCGTGCCGCTGATCCGCGACGGTGCGCCGGTCGCCGACCTGCCGACCCTCGACGAGTCGCGGGAGCACCTGGCCACCCAGCTGGTGTCCCTGCCGTGGGAGGGCCTGGCCCTGTCCCGCGACGAGCCGGCCTTGTCAGTGCGTTTCGTCGGCCTGTGAGCGACACCCCCGCCGACTCCGGCACGCCGTCTCCGCTCGACCTGCTGGACCACACCGTCGAGACCCTCGGTGGTACCCGACGCGACGGGCAGCGCACCATGGCCGCCGCCGTCGCCGATGCGATCGCGGAGGAACGCCACCTGGCCGTCCAGGCCGGTACCGGTACCGGTAAGTCCATGGCCTACCTGGTGCCGTCGCTGGCCCACGCGGTCGAGACCGGACGTCGCGTCGTCGTGTCCACCGCCACCATTGCCCTGCAGCGTCAGCTGGTGAACCGGGACCTGCCGCGGGTGGTGGACGCCCTCGCCCCGAAACTGGGGCGGCGTCCGACCTTCGCGATCCTCAAGGGCCGTAACAACTACCTCTGCCTGCATCGCACCGGTGGTGGCTCCCCCTCCTCGGAGAACGGGGAGGATTCCCTGCTCGACGAGGCGGAGCTGACCCGGACCGGCGCCCAGGTCACCCGACTGCGTGACTGGGCCCAGGAGATCCTGGAGACCGGAGAGGGCACCGGCGACCGTGATTCCCTGCCCCGCGGTGTCTCCGACCAGGCGTGGCGTCAGGTCAGTGTGACCAGCCGGGAGTGTGTCGGGGCGACCCGCTGTCCCTTCGGCGAGCAGTGCTTCGCCGAAGCCGCCCGTGCCGAGGCCGCCGAGGCCGATGTGGTGGTCACCAACCACGCCCTGCTGGCGATCGACGCGATGGCGGACAGTTCCGTGCTGCCGATGCACGATGTGGCGGTCATCGACGAGGCCCACGAACTCGAGGCCCGGATCACCTCGGTGGCGACCGCCGAACTCACCGCCGCGTCCCTGGCCATCCTCGCCAAGCGCTGCGCCAAGGTCGGCCCCGACGGCTGCTCGGACGCCCTGCAGGAGGCCGCGGACACCTGGACCGCCGAGGTCGAGGCCGCGGTCACCGCCGGTACCGCCCCGGAGGGGCGCTGGCTGCAGGTACCGGTCCAGCTGCAGGAACCGCTCATCGCCCTGCGTGACGCCCTGTGGGGGCTGCGCTCGAAGCTGCAGGGTACAAAAGGCACCGTGCCGACCGGCGCCGAGAGTGCGAAGGATGCCGAGAAGGCCGCCGAACTGCACCACTGCGTCTCCTCCTGCGAGGAACTGCATGACACGGTCGTGCGGATCCTCGACGAGGGAGGCTCCGACGATGACAGCATCTTCGGCGAGGACGTCGTCTGGCTCGGCGGTGACCGCTCGCGGCGCGCGGTGCGGGTTGCCCCGCTGAGTGTCGCCGACCTGCTGCGCACCCGGTTGTTCGGGGACTCCACCGTGGTCCTCACCTCCGCGACGCTTGCCCTGGGCGGCCGGTTCACCGCGATGCTGGCGTCCTGGGGACTGTCCACGTCGAAGTGCACCACCCTGGATGTCGGCACCCCCTTCGACGCCGGCACCCACGGGATCCTCTACATGGCCCGCCACCTCGATCCGCCGGGCCGGGATGCCGCGTCGCCGACGACGATGGACGAACTGGCCCAGCTCATCAACGCCGCCGGCGGTCGCACCCTCGGATTGTTCTCCTCCCGGCGAGCCGCCGAGGCCGCCGCCGCGGAGATGCGCACCCTGGTG
Organism: Corynebacterium sp.; assembly: GCF_022712275.1. Taxonomy (GTDB): domain Bacteria; phylum Actinomycetota; class Actinomycetes; order Mycobacteriales; family Mycobacteriaceae; genus Corynebacterium. Next base: position 36,899 of record NZ_JALAGU010000050.1, read on the forward strand.
CCCTACGACATCATGCTGCAGGGTGAGGACACCCTCGGCACCCTCATCGACCGCTTCCGGGCGGAGCCGGAGACGTGCCTGTTCGGCACCCTCAGCCTGTGGCAGGGTGTGGATGTGCCGGGCCCGTCGCTGTCGCTGGTGGTGATGGACCGGATCCCCTTCCCCCGTCCGGATGACCCGCTGATGCAGGCCCGGAAGGAGGCCGCCGACAAGGCGGGACGCAACGGGTTCATGGAGGTCTCCGCCACCCACGCCGCCCTGCTCATGGCGCAGGGCGCGGGCCGACTGCTGCGAAGTGTCGATGACCGTGGCGTGGTCGCCGTCCTTGACTCACGGATCGCGACAAAACGCTACGGGTCCTTCTTCCGCTCCTCGATGCCACCGTTCTGGACCACCACCGACGGGGGTAAGGTCCGCGGCGCACTACGCCGCCTGCGCGGATGAGCTGCGCTACCGCGTAGGATCGCCCATGTAGTTATTGCAGCGTCGAAATGTCCACAGGAGTACCCGTATGCCCGTGACCAGTGACCAGAGCGACTTCACCGTCCCCCCGGTGAGCCTCTACGACTACATCTACGGCTCGCTCGCTCCGGAGGACGAGGACCGTGTCGCCGTGGTCGATCTGGCGGAAGGCACCGAATCCACCTTCGCCACACTGCGCAGCCACGTGGACGCCGCGGCAGGCTGGTTCCACCGTTTCGGGGTGCGCACCGGTGATGTCGTCGCGCTGCAGTGCCCCAACTCCGAGAACTTCCTCGTGGCCGCCCACGCCGTCTGGCGCCTCGGTGCGGTCCTGACCCCTGTTCCGCTGCTCTCCACCCCGGAGACCGTCGCCCACCAGATCAAGGACTCGGGCGCGACGCTGCTGCTGACCCTCGCCGGCTTCGGCGACGGTGGCGAGGAGGCCGCAGGGCTTGCCGGGCTGCCCGCCGAGAGGCTGATCCACCTGGACGCCTCCCGCGGGCTCAAGCAGATGTACGCCGAGCGCAGCACTCCCCCCGAGGTCTCCTTCGACCCCGCCACGCACCTGGCCGCGCTGCCCTACTCCTCGGGCACCACCGGCCTGCCCAAGGGGGTGAAGCTGACCCACGCGAACCTGGTGGCCAATATCGCCCAGATCGAGACCGCCGGTGTGGTAAACCGGGCCGACACCATCTTCGGCATCCTGCCCTTCTTCCACATCTACGGACTCACCGTCCTGGCCAACGCGGCGATGCGGTTGCGCGCCCGGCTGCTGACCTCCCCCCGGTTCCAGCTGAACACCTTCCTCGCCGCCCATCAGGAGCACAAGGTCACCTTCACCTTCATCGCCCCGCCCGTGGCTGTCGCCCTGGCGAAGGACCCGGCGGTCGACAGCCACGACCTCTCCTCCCTGCGCGGTGTGTTCAGTGGTGCGGCCCCGCTCGACGACGACCTCGCCCGCGCGGTGGAGCAGCGCCTCGACATCCGCGTCTACCAGGGCTACGGTCTCACCGAGGCCAGCCCGGTGACGCACATGAACACCGACGCGAACCTCTCCCGTGGCTCCGTCGGCAGACCGGTCGCCGGCACCGAGCACAAGATCGTCGACCCGGACTCCCTCGAGGAGATCCCGGTCCCGGCCGAGGGCGTCAGCGCCGACGGCGAGCTGTGGGTCCGCGGACCCCAGGTCATGTCCGGTTACCTGGGCGACGAGGACGCCACCGCGGAGTCCCTGCCCGGTGACGGTTGGCTGCGCACCGGTGACCTGGCCCGCCAGGACCACCACGGCGACGTGTACATCGTCGACCGGCTCAAGGAGATCATCAAGTACAAGGGCTACCAGGTTCCCCCGGCGGAACTCGAGGCCGTGCTGCTCACCCTGCCCGATGTCGCGGACGCCGCCGTCGTCGGCGCCTCCGACCCGGAGACCGGTGAGGAGATCCCCAAGGCGTACGTGGTTCGCCAGGCGGTCGCCGAGGGAGACACCCGCTCCGAGGACGAGGTCGCCACCGCCATCGAGGACACCGTGAACGCGCGCGTCGAGCCCTACAAGAGGATCCGGGCGCTGGAGTTCGTGCGTGAGGTGCCGAAGTCGGCCACCGGCAAGATCCTGCGCCGCACGCTGCGCGACCGGGGCTGATCAGCCCCGCTGTAGAGCGACGACGGTGAAGGAGCCGGGGGCGATCTCCGTGTATCCGGCGTCCTGCACGACCGCGGCGGCCCGAGCCGCAGGTCTGTTGGAGGTCTCCGTCACTTCCTTGATCCGCTGCTCCGCCTCGGCACGGACCTCGGCGAAGCGTCCGGCGGACACCTCACAGACATGCAGCGGGAAGCCGTGGGCCGCCCAGTCGAGGGCGGCGTCCCCCGCCATCGCCGCAGCCAGCAGCATCGAGCCGTGGGAGACCTGTGCCGCGGCCTTGCCGACCGTCATCTCCAGGGAGGCGTCGACGTAGATCACCGGCGCGTCATCGTGGACGAGTACTGCCTCGGGAGTGTCCGCGTAGGACGGGTCGGAGACCAGGTCCGCGCCCTGGATCTGCAGCTTGTTGAGCAGCTCAGGGGTCTCAGTCACCGGACAGGGGGTGAAAGCACGGACCGAGGCGTCGTTCACGGACACGGTGACCCCGGGCATCCCCTGGACATCCCGCCACTTCCTGTTGCGGGCCCGACGGGCGATCTTGCGGATCCTCGCGCCGTACCAGCGGCCCAGGGCATCGGCGAAGAACGAGTCCTCCCCTGCTCTCGGATCGAGGCAGACGGCTACGCAGGCGGTGGCGGCGGCCTCCAGCAGTGCGCGACGGTCCGGCAACGGATCATGCGGGAACTCCATCACCAGCGGCATGGCCTGGACCGTGGCGGGGTCGTCCGGGTTCTCGCCGTCACGGTCGACATGCATGGCGTTCTGCAGGCGGGTGTGGGCCCGACGGATCAGCGGAGTGGTGGAGTCGGGGTCTGTCCCGTCTGCCGTACTCACCGCGGCTCGAGCGGGACGCGCCGGTAGGTCCCGTCCTCCAGGTCGGCGGAGTCGATCTCTTCGCGGGAGATACCGAGCATGAAGAGCACCTCGTCGAGGAAGGGGTGGTTGACGGTGGCATCCGCGATCTCGCGGAGAGCGGGCTTGGCGTTGAAGGCGATGCCCAGACCGGCCACCGACAGCATGGCGATGTCGTTGGCCCCGTCACCGACGGCGACGGTCTGGTTCAGGGCGATGCCGTTGGACCAGGCGAACTCCTTGAGGCTCTCGGCCTTCACCTCACGGTCGATGACCTGGCCGATGACGCGGCCGGTGAGCTTGCCGTCGACGATCTCCAGAGTGTTCGCCCGGTAGAAGTCGAGGCCGAGCTCGCGTGCCAGAGGCTCCAGCACCTGGACGAAGCCACCGGAGACCGCGCCGGTGCGGTAGCCGAGGCGCTTGAGGGTCCGGATGGTGGTGCGCGCACCGGGGGTCAGCTGGACCGCGCGGGAGACCTCGTCAATGACGGTGGCGTCCAGGCCGGCGAGGGCCTTGACCCGCTCGTGGAGGGACTCGGAGAAGTCGATCTCGCCGCGCATCGCGCGGTCGGTGACGGCGGCGACCTCCGCCTCACGGCCGGCGTGCGCGGCCAGCAGCTCGATGACCTCCTGCTGGATGAGGGTGGAGTCCACATCGAAGCAGATCAGACGCTTGGTCTTGTTGGCCAGGCCGGCGCGCTGGATGGCGATGTCCACGCCGGAGCCGTGAGCGACCTCGGCGAGAGCCTCACGCAGTTCGGTGGAACCGCCGGGCGCAGGATTCGCGACGGTGATCTTCAGTTCGAGGCCGGTGACCGGATAGTCGGCGATGCCACGGATCCGGTCGATATTGGCACCGTGGTCGGCGAGGACGCGACCGATCGTGGAGATGTGCTCGGCGGTCACCGGGTCGCCGAGGACGATGACCGCGTGAGTGGAGCGTCCGCGGGCCTTCTGGATCTCGTCGGAGACGTCGACAGTGACGCTCATGCCGGTGCCCTCGAGCACTGCGTCGAGGTCCTCCCTGAGAACGGTTCCCTCGGACGGCCGGTAGCCGACGTAGGCGGCGAGGTTGAGGTTGCCGCGGAAGACGGCCTGTTCCACGTCGAGGAGTTGGGTACCGTGCTCGGCAAGTGTCCGGAAGAACTCGGCGGTCACGCCGGGCTGGTCCGGCCCGGTGAGCGTCACGACCGCGGGGGTGAGTCCGTCAGCGAGGGTGACGGTCAGGTGAGCGTTGTCGGCGGTGTTGGTCTGGGAGTTGTCCACGTCCTCCATTGTCGCACCTGGGGCACAGACGGCGACAGCCGCACCCCGCGTAGCTGGGGTGCGGCTGTCGTTCAACCGGTGCCTGGCCTGCGGCCGGGTGGAGAGGGCGCCTAGAAGTGGCGTCCCACGTGAGCTTCCTCGCGCATGTTCTTGACCATGTGCGGGTAGTGCAGCTCGAAGGCAGGCCGCTCCGAACGGATCCGGGGCAGGGACTCGAAGTTGTGGCGCGGCGGCGGGCAGCTGGTGGCCCACTCCAGGGAGTTGCCGTAACCCCACGGGTCGTCGACGGTGACGACCTCGCCGTAGCGCCAGGAGCTGAAGACGTTCCAGACGAACGGGATAACGGAGATACCGAGGATCAGTGCACCGATGGTGGAGATCTGGTTGTAGATCGTGAAGCCGTCCGACTCGAGGTAGTCGGCGTAGCGACGCGGCATGCCCATGTTGCCCAGCCAGTGCTGGATGAGGAACGTGGTGTGGAAGCCGATGAAGGTCAGCCAGAAGTGGATCTTCCCCAGCTTCTCGTTGAGCATGCGACCGGTCATCTTCGGGAACCAGAAGTACACGCCGGCGTAGGAGGCGAACACGATGGTTCCGAAGAGGGTGTAGTGGAAGTGGGCGACCACGAAGTAGGTGTCCGACAGGTGGAAGTCCAGGGCCGGGGACGCCAGCATGATGCCCGTCAGACCACCGAACAGGAAGGTGGCGAAGAAGCCGATGGCGAAGACCATCGGGGTCTCGAAAGTGAGCCGGCCCTTCCACATGGTGCCGAGCCAGTTGAAGAACTTCAGGCCGGTCGGCACGGCGATGAGGAAGGTCATGAAGGAGAAGAACGGCAGCAGCACAGCACCGGTGACGAACATGTGGTGCGCCCACACGCTGAGCGACAGGGCGGCGATCGACAGCGTCGCGAAGACCAGGCCGACGTAACCGAACATCGGCTTGCGGCTGAACACCGGGAAGATCTCGGAGACGATGCCGAAGAACGGCAGGGCCAGGACGTACACCTCGGGGTGGCCGAAGAACCAGAACAGGTGCTGCCACAGCACGCCGCCGCCGTTGGCCGGGTCGAAGATGTGGCCGCCGAAGAGACGGTCATAGAGGACGCCGAGAGCGGCCGCGGTGAGCATCGGGAAGATCAGCAGGGCCAGCAGCGAGGTGACCAGGATGTTCCAGGTGAAGATGGACATCCGGAACATGGTCATGCCCGGTGCACGCAGGCAGAGGATGGTGGTGATCATGTTGACCGCCGAGACGATGGTGCCGACGCCGGTCAGACCAACGCCGATGATCCACAGGTTGGTGCCCACGCCGGGGCTGTGGATGGCGTCCGCCAGCGGCATGTACATCGTCCAGCCGAAGTCGGCCGCGCCGCCCGGGGTGAGGAACCCGGAGAGCATGATGATGCCGCCGAAGGTGGTGATCCAGAAGCCGAAGGCGTTGAGGCGGGGGAAGGCGACGTCGGGGGCGCCGATCTGCAGCGGCATGATGTAGTTCGCGAAACCCCAGACGACCGGGGTGCCGTAGAGCAGCAGCATCACGGTGCCGTGCATGGTGAACAGCTGGTTGAACTGCTCGTTGGAGAGGTACTGCATGCCCGGGTGGAACAGTTCCAACCGGATGAGCAGTGCCATGAGTCCGCCGGCGAAGAAGAAGCAGAAGGACATCACGATGTACATGATCCCGAGCTTCTTGTGGTCGGTGGTGGTCAGCATGTCCCACGCATGGAAGCCCTTGAGGGACTTCCCGCCCTGGGGTGCGGGCCGTGCGGTGGTGACCGGCGAACCGGCGTCCTCCCGCGGAGCTACCGCTGTCATTGGTCTACCTCCTGGTGCGCGCGGTGGACCTGGCGTCCCCGGTTGTGGAACGGGGACAGTTCACCGCAAGTGTCTTCCGACAACGCTATGATTGTCCGATCATCGCAGGTAGAGGGCTGATATTAATGGGGTTAGCAGCGGTACTTATGGGGTCACGATGCCGGGGCCGCCGACGATTCGGCAAGGGCCCGCGCAAGACCGTCGAGGTAGACGGCGTCCTGTGAACCGGGGTCCCAGATCATCTCGTTGAACATCTCGGCGTAGGTGCCGTCGTCCCGGACGATGCGGCGGACCGGGGTGCCGGGGGTGACATTGCGCTCCGGCAGCACGACCGAGCCCATGCCGCGGCCGACCCAGCTGAACAGGGTGGAACAGTTCGCGACCTCGATCTCCGCCTGGTTCAGCGGCAGCCCGGCCTCGTCCATCAGCGCCTGCATGGTACGGGTGATGCCGCAGCCGTTGCGGGAGAGGATGAGTTCTCGGTCGGCGACTTCGCGGACGGTGGCCGGCGGCTGTTCTGCGGGCGAGAGTGCCGGGTCGGCGTTCTCGTCGACGAGGACGAGGTAGTCGGAGTTGATCAGCCGGTGACTGTATGAGGGCAGCAGGCCGAGCGCCGGGACGATGATCATGTCGAGGACGCCGACCTGCAGGTACTCCTCCAGCTGGTCGAGCTCGGATTCGAGGAGGGTCGCGTCGCGGCCGTGCTGGTTGGGGTGGCCGGGACGTCCCGGGCGGCCGGACCCGTAGGCCTCGGGACCGTAGACGATGCCGCGCAGCCTGGCGACGAGAGCTTTCTCGATCTGCGGTGAGGTGCCGACACGGATCGTGCCGTGGCCGGCGCTGGCGAAGGTCTCCGCCTCGGACTCGACGCGCTCAAGGTCGACGATGACCTGGTGGATCCGCGGCAGGATCGCGGTGCCGAAAGCGGTGGGCGAGGTGCCACGCGGGTTGCGCAGGAAGAGGCGTCCGCCGAGGTACTCCTCGAGCTTGGCGATGGAGGAGGACAGGGCGGGCTGGGTGACGTTGAAGCGTCGGGCGGCGGCGCTGAAGGAGCCGGCGTCGGCGACGGCATCGGCGTAGCGCAGCGATTCGAGGGACAGGCGACCATTCATGATGCTTTTATCCTATGTCTGTGTACTGGAGGTTGACGAGAACAGGCATAAGCGTCGTTGAGAGGTCATAAGCGGTCCTCAGATGCCGGCTCCGCCCCGGTCAGTGGGAGAAGGACACGTCCGGCAGGATCCGCCGCAGCCATGCCGGGCACCACCAAGCGGCGCGTCCTGCGAGCAGCATCACCGCAGGCAGCAGCACCAGGCGGACCAGCAGGGCGTCCAGCAGCACGGCGGTGCCGAGGATGATGCCCATCTCCTTCGGCGGCAACGGCTCGGCCAGGGCGAAGGTGAAGAACACCGCCACCATCACCGCCGCCGCGGCGAAGATGATGCGCCCGGAACGGGCCATGCCCTCGGTCACGGAGAGGCGGGCGTCCCCGGTCTTCTCGTGGTGTTCCTTCACCGTGGCCAGCAGGAACACGGTGTAGTCCATCGCCACGGCGAAGATCATCGCGAAGAAGAACACCGGACCCCAGCCGTCGAGGAAGCCCTGCGGCTCGAAGCCGAAAAGCCCGGACAGGTGCCCGTCCTGGAAAACAAGCCGGGCCACGCCGAACGCCGCGCCGGTGGACAGCAGGCTGACCAGGGTACCGACCAGGGCGGTCAGCGGGGCGCGCAGGGCGACGAGCAGCAGCAGGAACCCGAGCACGAGAATGACACCGATGATCACCGGCAACCAGTCGTCCAGTGCGTCCTGCAGGTCGATGTTCTCCGCCGGGGCACCGCCGACCAGGGCAGACTCCGGCAGATCAGCCCGCAGGTCCGCGAGGATGCCGGTCATCTCCTCGTCCGAGGGATCGACCTCGGGCACGGCGTGGAACATGACGAGGCCGGAGTCGTCACCGGCGGGCAAGGCCGGGGTGACCGCGGCGATCCCGTCGGTGGACGTGGCAAGGTCAGTGGCGGTCCCGGCGTCCTCTGCGTCGGTGATGACCTGCAGCATGCCCGGGGCGCCGTCGCCCATGGCGTCCTGCACGAGGTGGTATCCCTGACGGACCGGGGCGTCCTCCGGGACGACCGCGATCGACGGCATGGCGACCTTCAGTCCCAGAACCGGCAGTGCGAGCAACACGAGCAGGGCCGCGGATCCGAGGACGGCGACCAGCGGGCGGCGCTGCAGCACACCGGCCCAGCGGGCGAACAGCGGTGAGCGGTGCTCCTGCTTCGTCGCGAACGGCAGGGAGACGGCGTTGACCTTCTCCCCCAGCGCGCCGAGGACGGCCGGCAACAGGGTGAAGGACGCCGCGAGCACGAACACCACGGCCAGCATGATGCCGACGGCCATGGTCCGGACCGCCGGGGCGGGCACGAGCAGCACGGCGGACAGGCTGACCAGCACCGTGATGCCGGACAACAGGACAGCTTTACCGGCGGTGGCGTAGGTGACGGCGACAGCGTCACGGGTGGATGGTCGGGAGCCACCGTGGGGACGCAGCGCGTCGCGGAACCGGGCGACGAGGAACAGTGCGTAGTCGATGCCGAGGGCGAGGGCGAACATCAGCGCGAAGTTCATCGCCCACACGGAGATCGGGGTGACCATGTTGAGCAGCACCAGGGCGCCGGCGGACGCGACGAGGCCGGCGAGAGTCAGCATCAGCGGCAGGCCGGCGGCGACGAGACTGCCGAAGGCCAGTACGAGGATGAGCAGCGTGACCGGCCAGGACATCATCTCGGCCTTCATCATCGCGTCGTGGTTCGCGTGGTTGAAGTCGCTCCACAGCATGGACTGGCCGGTGGGGAGGACGTCGATGGTGTCCGCCCCCAGGGCGGTGATGCGGTCGGAGAGGTCGTCGGCGAGACGGACCATGTCGTCGGTGTCGGCGGCGGCACCGGCGATGAGGATGCCGGTCCGCCCGTCCTCACTGACGGTGACGCCGGGGGTCGGCGGCATGATGTCGGCGATCCGGTCGTCCGCGCTGAGCAGGCCGGTGGCGTCCTCGATGACCTCGGTAGTGGCCCGGTCGCCGATGGTGCCGTCCTCGGTGTGGATGACGACCTGGATCGCGGAGGACGCATTGCCGCCGAAGTGCTCCTGGGCGAGGTCACGGACGGCGACGGACTCTGAGCCGTTCGCCTGCCAGCCGGCGCCCGCCAGCGAGCTGAACACCGAAGGGGCTGCGGCGCCGAGGCCGACAAGGACGAGCAGCCAGACGCCGAGGACGGCCTTCATGTGCATGGCGGTCCAGGCGGCCCACCGGGCCAGGACGCCGTGCGGTGGTGTCTGTACTGCCGGTGGTGCTGCCGGTGGTGCTGCCACTGCTGTCGTGGGCACGTGTTCGTCCCGGTCAGCGCGTGTGGTCATCGAGGTTCCCTTCATCGTCAATATACCCCGGGGGGTATCGGTGAGAGTTGAAGATACCTACGGGGGTATAGGATCGCAACCATGAAGCTCAACGACGACACCACCACCGCCGCACTCGCCCGACTGAAGAGGGCCCGTGGTCAGCTCAACGGCGTCATCGACATGCTCGAGGCCGGCCGCGACTGCCAGGACGTGGTCACCCAGCTCGCCGCCGTCTCCCGGGCGCTGGACCGTGCAGGCGTCAAGATCATCTCCGGCGGCATGCGCGAGTGCATCCGCTCCGCCGAACGTGGCGAGAGTCCGGAGCTGTCCGAGGAGCAGCTGGAGAAGATGTTCCTGTCACTGTCGTAACTGACGTAACTGACGTAACTGACGTAACTGTCGTAACTGACGCAGCGGCCGATCCAGGCGACCGAGGCGACCAGTCGGCAACATTATGCATTCTCAACGCCGTCAGCCATCATGAAACGTGCAGTTCGCGGCGATTTTCTTATCCTGCAGTGCCCGCTACAGCATGCATAATGTCTGACCGGGGGAGTGAGGAAATCTCCCACATGTCCGCAGTGTCGGCATCACGCATCCTGAGGCTGTTCTGGCCCCCTCCCCACCAACTTCCGGGTGCGTGATGTGAACATGCTCCGACCTGCCCGACGCCGCGGCCCTCACGCGGTCGCTTCACCTGCCCCGTGGGCCACCCCGGCAGCCCCGGTGAGTCACAACTGAAAACAGGGAAATAAACGGGGTTATAACCGGGGGCATAAGCAGCGTTCGGGGACGCATAATTCAGCCCCCACCCCCGACAGGAACTCTGCAGCCGACTGGTCCGACCATTGCTGTGCAGGCGATTTCGTCTGAGAGCACCTCCGGCGCCGTACCGGTGCCGGCCAGATTCCTTCCCCGGGAGGTACGCATGGATGTCGTCGACATCTCACGGTGGCAGTTCGGTATCACCACCGTCTATCACTTCATCTTCGTTCCACTGACCATAGGCCTGGCCCCCATGGTCGCCGCCATGCAGACGTTCTGGCACGTCACGAAGAAACCCGCATGGTACCGGGCCACCCGGTTCTTCGGCACTGTCCTGCTCATCAACTTCGCCATGGGTGTGGCGACCGGCATCGTCCAGGAATTCCAGTTCGGCATGAACTGGTCGGACTACTCCCGCATGGTCGGCGACGTCTTCGGCGGACCTCTGGCGCTCGAGGGGCTTGTCGCGTTCTTCCTGGAGTCCACTTTCCTCGGCCTGTGGATCTTCGGGGCAGGGAAGATCCCCGCCTGGCTGCACACCGCGTCCATCTGGATCGTCGCGGTAGCGGTGAACCTGTCCGCCTACTTCATCATCGTGGCGAACTCCTTCATGCAGCACCCGGTCGGCGCGGAGTACAACCCGGACACCGGCCGCGCCGAGCTCACCGACATCGTCGCACTGCTGACCAACCCGACCGCCCTGGCAGCCTTCCCGCACGCCGTCGCCGGCTCCCTGCTCACCGCGGGCACTTTCGTCCTCGGCATCACCGGCTGGTGGATGGTCCGTGACCACCGCGCCCGCCTCGCCCTGCAGAAGACCGGTGAACTGCCCGCCAGGACAGCCACCGCCGGCACTGACGCCGACACTGACGCCGGCTCCGACACAGGCAACCGGCATGACGCACATCGGCCCGCCCACCGTCTCGCCTGGTGGACCACCCTGATCTCGGCGATCGGACTGTTCATCACCGGCGACATCCAGGCCAAGCTCATGTTCATCCAGCAGCCGATGAAGATGGCGTCCGCCGAGTCCCTGTGCAGCACCGGGACCGACCCGATGTTCTCCGTCCTCACCATCGGCACGCACAACAACTGCGAGAACGTCACCCACCTCATCGAACTGCCGTGGGTACTGCCCTTCCTCGCCGAGGGGAAATCCAACGGCGTGACCCTGCAGGGTGTCGAGGACCTGCAACAGCAGTCCGAGATGCTGTACGGCGCGGGTAACTACTCCCCCAACCTCTTCGTCACCTACTGGGCATTCCGCGCGATGATCGGCCTGCTCGCCGGTTCCGGCATCCTCCTCGCCGCCAGCTGGTGGTTCACCCGCAAGGGCCGCGTCCCCGCCGGTAAGGCCGGAACGCTGTTCGGCTGGATCTGCCTCATCGCGATCCCCACGCCGTTCCTGGCGAACTCTGCGGGCTGGATCTTCACCGAGATGGGACGCCAGCCCTGGATCATCCACCCCAACCCGGACTCCGTCGGAGACTCCCGCACCGAGATGATCCGGATGACCGTGGACATGGGCGTCTCCGACCACGCACCGTGGACCGTCATCGTCACCCTCGTCGGTTTCACCCTTCTCTACGCCGTCCTGGCGGTGATCTGGTTCTGGCTGATCAGGCGCGTGATCCTCGCCGGACCGCCACAGGAGACCGGACCGGACCCCGCCGCCACCGTCGGCGCCTCCTTCGGTCTCACCGGGAAGGACGCCGACCCCGACTCCCCCGACCCCGTGCACTTCAGCACCACCACTGTCACCTCCACCACCACCGACACCACCGGAAAGGAGTCCTGAGATGTCGTCCCTCGATCTCCCCGTCGTCTGGTTCATCCTCGTCACCGTGCTCTTCGCCGGGTACTTCCTGCTGGAAGGTTTCGACTTCGGCGTCGGCATGCTGCTGCCCTTCGCCGGACGCAGGAAAGGCGCTGCCTACCCCGACGCCGCGTCCGACGCCACACGGACCGGCCTGGTCCGCACCATCGGTCCGGTGTGGGACGGCAACGAAGTCTGGCTCATCACCGCCGGCGGTGCCCTGTTCGCCGCCTTCCCCGGCTGGTATGCCGCCATGTTCTCCGGTTTCTACCTGCCCCTGTTCCTCATCCTCGTCGCGCTCATCCTCCGCGCTGTCGCCCTGGAATGGCGGGCCAAGATCGACACCCTGACCTGGCGTCGGCGGTGCGATCTCACCGTCACCGTCTCCTCCTGGATGCCGCCGGTGCTGTGGGGTGTGGCTTTCACCAACCTCGTCCGTGGTGTCCCGCTGGACGCCGACCAGAACATGGACAGCGGCCTGTCCACCCTGTTCCGACTACTCAACCCCTACGCCCTGCTCGGCGCCGCCGCGTTCACCTGCATCTTCCTGCTGCACGGTCTGAGCTTCCTCCGGCTGCGCACCACCGGTCATCTGCGGGACACCACCGACCGGCTGGTCATCCCGGTCGCCGTGACCGCCGCGGTCACCGGTACAGCCTTCGTGCTGTGGACCCAGCTCTCCCACGGCAAGGACTGGACCTGGGCTGTCACGGTCGCCGCGGTGGTCGGCGTCCTCGTGGCGGTGGCGGCGATGCTGCGGAACCGCGACGGTGTGGCATTCCTCGCCACCGCCATGACCGTGGTCGCCGCGGTGGTGCTGCTGTTCGGGTCGCTCTACCCGTGGTTGATGCCCACCACCCTGGCTGACGGCGTGGGTCTCGACATCCGCAACGCGTCCTCCGCCGATTACACGCTCACTGTCATGACCTGGGCGGCACTGTTCCTCGTGCCCCTCGTCATCGCGTATCAGGCGTGGACGTACTGGGTCTTCCGGAAGCGGATCACCGCGGAGCCGGTCACGGAACCTGGCACAGAACCGGTCACGGAACATGTCACGGGGTCCGTGCCGGATCCGGCGTCGGGGGGCCGGTCATGAGCACCGGCCCGGTCGATCCCCGGCTGCTGTCCCTCTCCACCCCGACCCGGCGGTGGACCGTCCTCCTCGCGGTGGTGACGGCCCTGCGCACCGGCGCACTCGTGGCGTCCGGCGTCCTGCTGGGGACGACAGCGGCCGCGGTCGTCACCGACCACACCGGTCCCGCCGGCCACCGCGCCGCCCTGGTGACCCTCTGCGTCCTCGTCCCGGTCCAGGCCGGGCTGGCGTGGGCGGAGAAGAGGTTCAGTCACCGTGCTGCGGTGCAGGCGACCGAGGACCTGCGGCTCCGCGCCCTCGACACGCTGGCCCACCGCGACCCCCGCACCGTCGACCGGGCGACCTGGCGCACCCTGCTCACCGACGGGGTCGAGGGGCTGGGCCCCTACCTCACCGGATACCTGCCCGCACTGGTGTCCACTGCGTTGGCGACCCCGGCTGTGCTCCTCGTCGTGTGGTTCCTGGACGCCGGCTCCGCCCTCATCGCGGTGATCACCCTGCCGCTGATCCCGGTGTTCATGTGGCTCGTCGGCACGCTGACCGCCGGACGCACCGAGAAGAAGCTCGCCGCCCTCGGCATCCTCTCCGACCAGCTGCTCGACCTGGTTTCCGGACTGCCGACCCTGCGCGCCCTCGGCCGACTCCACGCCCCGGTCGCCGAGGTGCAACGACTGTCCGACCGCCACCGCCGGTCCACCGTGCAGGTCCTGCAGATCGCCTTCCTCTCGTCGATGGTGCTGGAGTTCCTGGCCACACTGTCGATCGCGCTGGTCGCCGTCGGCATCGGTTTCCGCCTGCTCGACGGGTCGATGACGCTGGCCGCCGGGCTGACGGTGATGATCATCATCCCGGAGGTCTACACCCCGGTCCGCCAGGTCGGTGCCCGGTTCCACGATGCCCGTGACGGCATGGTCGCCGTCGACCGGATCCTCACACTGCTGGACGGCGGGGACGGTCCGGTCGCCCCGGCCACGTCAACAGTCACGTCAACAGCCACGGGTGATCCCGCCTGGCCCGGACTGACCGTCACCTTCCGCCATCTGCACGCCACCGGACGCGACGGAGACCGTCCCCGGGACGTCACCGGTACCGCCCGCCCCGGTCAGCTCACCGTGCTCACCGGGCCGAACGGGGCCGGCAAGTCCACCGCCCTGCTCGCCCTGCTCGGCATCGCCACCGAGGGGGTGGACGGCACCGCCACGGTCACCGACTCCGGCACCGCCCTCACCGGCCCTGATCTGTGGGAACGGACCTCCTATCTGCCGCAACGACCCGTCCTCGACACCGTGGACGCCACCTCCGTCGGCGACACCTCCGGCCTCTCCCTGGGCCAGCGGCAACGCCACGCGCTCACCGCCGAACTCGACCGGGGACGCGCCACCGGCCGTGGCCTGCTGCTCCTCGACGAACCGACCGCCCACCTCGACACCGCCAACGCGCAGCTCATGCTCGACGCACTCACCCGGCGCGCCGCCGAAGGGGCGACAGTCCTCGTCGCCTCCCACGACCCGCTCGTCACCGCGGCCGCCGACCACCGGATCGAGGTGAGGTCATGAGCACCCGAACCACACTGACCGCCCTGCGGACCGCCCGGCCACTGACCGGGCTGCGGACCCGTGACCTGGTGGGACCGGTCGCCGCCGGGACGGCGACACTGCTGGCGTCCCTCACCTTGACGGTCGTCTCCGCGTGGTTGATCACCCGCGCCTGGCAGATGCCACCGGTGATGGACCTCACCGTGGCGGTGACCGCGGTCCGCGCACTCGGCATCTCCCGGGCGGCATTCCGTTACACTGACCGGCTGGCGTCCCACCGGCTCGCACTGCGTTGCGCGGGAACTGCCCGTGCCACGGCGTACCGGCGGCTGGCCGGGGCACCGGTGTCCCGGACCGCCGCGCTGGGGCGGGGTGAGCTCGTCACCCGCCTCACCGATGACATCGACGCCGTCGCCGACGTCATCGTCCGCTCCGTGGTCCCGACCCTCGTCGCGGCGACCACCGGTATTCTCGCCGTCGGATTCACCGCGGCACTGTCTGTCCCCGCCGCGACAGTCCTGACCTGCGGACTTCTCGTCGCCGGCATCGGTGCCCCCTGGGCCGTCTCCCGGTCGGTCCGTACCGCCGAGGCCCGTCGGGCCGGGGCCGGTGACCGCTGGGCCGCCGCAGTCGACCGGGTGCTCACCGACTCTGCTGCTCTGCGGGTGCGCGGCACACTGCGTCCTGCCCTCGCCGAGGCCGGGGACGCCGCCCGGGGGCTCTCCGCGGCCGAGGAGTCCGGCGCCCCGGCGCGGGCCGCCGGCGCTGGACTGTCCGTGTTCGCCTCCGCCGCGACAGTGGTCGGCGTCCTGGTAGTTGCCACCGTCGGCTACCTCGACGGTGGGGCTCCGGTGCACTCCCCGCAGTGGTTCGGGGTGCTCGTGCTGCTGGCCACCACCGCTTTCGAGGCGACCTCTGCCCTGCCCGAGGCCGCTGAGGCCGCGACGAGGGCTACCGGGGCAGCCACCCGCCTCGCCGCGCTCACCGACCCGGAGGAACTGCCGGTACCTGCGGTGGTGGGCTCCACCCATGTCTCCGACACCCCGCACCTGCAGGCGTCCGGTCTGGGATACGGCCATGGGAGGACGCTCGGCACCGTGGACCTGGACCTGCCCTGCGGGTCGCGGCACACGGTGACCGCGGCGTCCGGTACCGGAAAGACCACACTGCTGCTCACCCTCGCGGGGCTGCTACCGCCGCGGGAAGGGCAGGTCACCCTCGACGGCGTGCTGGTCGACGGGATCGACCCGGAGCTGCTGCACCGGACGGTCGCCTACCTGCCGGAGGACGCGCACATCTTCGCCACGACCGTGCGGGACAATCTCGCCGTCGGTGCGCCGGATGCCCCGGACGACCTCATGCTGTCCGTCCTGGAGGCCGTGGGGCTGTCCGGGTGGGTGGCCGGACTGCCTGGGGGACTGACTGGGGGACTGTCCACCATGCTGGTCGACGGGGTGGAGAGTCTGTCCGGTGGGCAGCGTCGGCGGCTGCTGCTGGCCCGGATGCTGCTCACCGATGCCCCGGTGCTGCTGCTCGACGAGCCCTTCGAGCACCTGGACGCCGAGGGGACCGTCGAGCTGGACGAGCTGCTGGCGTCCGACCGTCTGCCGGGGACTCGGCCGGTGCGGACGCTCGTCGTGGTGCGGCACCCGCGGTAGAGACAGGCGTCCGAAGCAGGCGCGGCAACATTGTGCACTCTCAACACTGCCAACCAACATGAAACGTACCGGTCAAAGAGTTTTCCGGGTTCCATAGTCCCCGTCACAGCATGCATAATGTTTGAGCGGATGGGCGTTTGGCCGGGCGGGGCCCCGCCGGCTCACCCTTCAGTCAGCCGTTCCCACAGGGACACGTCGAAGCGCATCCCGGTGCGACCGGCACGGCTTGAACCCCCACCTGAACCGCTCCGGGCACCACCGCCTCCCACCTGGGATGCCGCACTCATGTGCCGCACGGCGTTGTCCAGCTTCGAGCGCCAGGTCCACACCGCAACCTCGGCGTCCCCGGTGATCAGTGCCGCCATGATCCGCCGGTCGTCGGCGAGGATGCGGGGCACCGCCTGGCCGTAGTTGAGCTGCAGCACCGAGATGAACATCTGCAGCCGCAGCGTGAGCGAATGAAAGGTCCGGGCGGACTGCGTCAGACCGGACGCCTCGGCGAGTTCCTGCTGGAAGTACAGGTCAGCCTGGTCGACCCGTTCGGCGTCCCCCCGGGTGACCGCGGCCTCGAGAGTCCGCAGGGCGGTCTGCGGGGCAAGCAGCCGATACCGCGGACGGCTCGCACAGGCCCGCAGCAGTACCGTGCCGACCTGTAGTCGGGCGGCGTAGAGGTCGATGATGTCGGCTCCGGTGACCAGCGGCAGGGAGAACACGCCGTTGCGGGAGACCAGCAGGCCGTCATCGACGAGCCGGCGCATCGCCGCGAGCACCGCCGACTGCCGTAGGCCCATATGGGTGGCCAGAACCACGCTGGTCACCCGGTCGCCGGCCGAGTACCCCGCATCGGTGATCTCCTTGCGCAGGGCGATGGCAACCTGCTCGGCCATCGAGAGTTCACCCACGACCGGTGTCGGGTAGGGCGGGGACGCCGATCGTTCTGAGTCAGAATGAGGGTCATTTCCTGCGGTCGGTGAAACTTCACCGTAACCCTGGCCGGGCCCCTCGACGACGCCCCGACGACTCCACCGCACCCCGTGGAGCCCCTGCCCCGCCCGGACCGACAGGGCGGTCAACAGGGCGCCGGGCACCGCGTCCACCGAGCGTCCGCAGGCACCGAACAATCCGGCGATCCGCGCGAGGAACACCTCCCACGACTGGCGGCCCGGCTCCCAGTACACCCGGACCGATCCCGGGCCCAGCTCCGGATCCGGGTCCGCCGAGGGCTGTTCGGCCGGGCGGTCAGCATCCCAGGCCCGCTCCAGTTCCTCGGCCCCCGGCGCACGCCAGGTGGTCGGCCAGGTGTCCGCCCCGGAGATCCGGAGTGCAGCCATGACCGCGGTGGCCCGGCGCTCGAAGGCCCTGACCTCACCGACGACATCCTCGCCACCGTCAGTGAAGTCGATACGGATCCGGGGGAAGTCGACGACAAAGGCCGCCAGCCGCAACGTCCGGCGCCCGGAAAGGCCGGACAGATCGGGCACAGTGGGGGCGCCGGGACCACCTTCCCCGTCGCCGACCCCACGGATCCGACGCATCGACCGGCTCACCAGAGGCTGACTGATACCGGTCATCATCGAGATCCGGCGGGTGGAGTACTCCCGGCTGCCGACGCGCGGCCCCGCACCGGCGAGCACACCGGCGACGATGGCGTCCGCCTGCTCCTGGATCCGGGGGCGCCCCCGATGCGGATCCTGCCGACCTTTATCCATGCAGAACAGTCTTCCACAGATTTCTGACTCATAACCCACGGTTCATTGCCCGCCCCACTTTCACCCCACCGGATTCAGCTGCAGACTGCCCCCATGAACACCAATAACTCCCAGAACGCCCAGAACGCCCAGAACGCCCGGAACGCCGCCCACACCGCCACCGCCGTCAACACCGCGGTCGACCCGGCGGACATCGCCGGCCTCGCGGAGCTCGCCGACAAGGCCACCGCGAAGGTCACCACCTGGCTGACCGCCGCCCGGTCCGACGCCACCCGTGGCAGGAACACCGGTGCGGCCAAGCGCCTCGCCGCCGTCCTTTCCGACCCGAACGGCCTCGATTTCACCGTCGGCTTCGTCGACCGCGTCGTCCGCACCGAGGACCGGGACGCCGCCGCGAAGGCCCTGGCCGACCTCGGCGAGATCACCCCGAAGACCCTCTCCTGGCTCGATCGGGCGCAGATCAGAGCAGGTTCCGTACTCGCCACGACCCTTCCACAGATCGTCATCCCCACGGCGAAGTCCCGCATCCGGCAGATGGTCGGCCACATGATCGTGGACGCCAATGACAGGCCGCTGGGCAAGGCCGTCGCCGAGCTCACCGCCGGCGGCCAGCGGCTGAACATCAACCTCCTCGGTGAGGCCGTGCTCGGTGAGGAGGAGGCCGACCACCACCTCGCCGAGACCCGACGCCTCGTCTCCCGCCCCGATGTGGACTACGTGTCGATCAAGGCGTCCTCCGTGGCGTCCCAGATCAACCTCTGGGGCTATGAGGAGTCCGTCGACTACGTCGTCGACCGCCTCGCCCCGCTGTATATCGAGGCGGCGAAGGCGCCGAAGGGTTCGAAGTTCATCAACCTCGACATGGAGGAGTACCACGACCTCCGGCTCACCATCGACGTTTTCAAACGCCTGCTCAGCCTGCCCGAGACGAAGGACCTTGAGGCCGGCATCGTGCTGCAGGCCTACCTGCCGGACGCCCTCGGCGCGATCCAGGAACTCTCCGCCTTCGGTGCGCAGCGCGTGGAGAACGACGGTGCCGGGATCAAGGTCCGCCTGGTCAAGGGCGCGAACCTGGCGATGGAGACCGTCCACGCCGAAATGCAGGGCTGGCCGAACGTCACCTGCGCCTCGAAGCAGGCCACGGACGCCAACTACAAGCGCGTCCTGCACTGGGCGCTGCACCGCGAGAACCTCACCGGCCTGCGCCTCGGCGTCGCCGGCCACAACCTCTTCGACATCGCCTTCGCCCACACGTTGTCCGTCGAGCGTGGCGTGGCTGACCGGGTCGAGTTCGAGATGCTGCAGGGCATGGCCAACGACCAGGCCGAGGCCGTGAGCCAGGATGTCGGCCAGCTGCTGCTCTACGTCCCGGCGGTGCGCCCCCAGGAATTCGACGTGGCGGTGTCCTACCTGGTCAGGCGACTGGAGGAGAACTCTGCGACGGTGAACTTCATGTCCGGCGTCTTCGACATCGCCCCGGGCAACGAGACCTTCCGCCGCGAGGAGAAGCGGTTCCGCGCCTCGCTGGCCGACCTGGAGGTGCTGCTCTCCCACGACGGCTACACCGCCCCCGGTCCGAACCACCTGCAGGACCGTGGCGCCGAGGTGCTGGAGGACGCCACCGCCGCGTCCTACGCCGACGCCCCGCTGCCCGCCTTCGCCAATGAGCCGGACACGAACCCGTCACTGCCCGCCAACCAGGCGTGGGCGGCGTCCGCCATCGCGGACGCCACCTCCGACGGTTTCCTCGACGCCCTCACCACCCCGGAATCCGTGCAGGACGCCGACATCGACCCCCTGGTGACCTCGGTCGCCGCCGCGGCCGTCGAGTGGGCTGAGCGTCCAGCGCGTGAGCGGGCGGCGATCCTGTACCGCACCGCTGACATCCTCGCCGACCGGCGCGGACACCTGATCTCGGTCGCCGCCGCCGAGGTCGGCAAGTCCGTCCAGCAGGCCGATGTGGAGATCTCCGAGGCCATCGATTTCGCCCGCTACTACGCGCACTGCGCCGAGGCCCTGGCCGAGGTCCGCAACGCGACCTTCACCCCGGACCGCGTCGTCCTGGTGACCCCGCCCTGGAACTTCCCGCTGGCCATCCCGGCCGGCGGTACCTTCGCCGCGCTGGCCGCCGGTGCCGGTGTGATCCACAAGCCGTCGAAGCCGACCCCGCACTGCTCCATGGAGATCCTCGAGGCACTGTGGGACGCCGGTGTGCCACGTGAGCTGCTGCGCGGTGTGTACCCCGCCAAGCGGTCCGTCGGGCAGACCCTCGTCTCCCACGAGGGCATCGACCGGGTGATCCTCACCGGGTCCTCGGAGACCGCCGCGATGTTCAGCTCCTGGCGCCCCGGCCTGCAGATCAACGGCGAGACCTCGGGCAAGAACGCCATCATCGTCACCCCCTCGGCCGACCGTGACCTGGCTGTCGCCGACCTGGTGGCGTCCGCGTTCGGGCATGCGGGGCAGAAGTGCTCCGCGGCGTCCCTCGGCATTCTCGTCGGCACGGTCTACGAGTCGGAGCGGTTCCTGCGCCAGCTGGTGGACGCCGCGAAGTCGATGATCGTCGACTGGCCGACGAACCTGCGGGCGACGATGGGCCCGCTCACCGAGCTGCCGTCCGACAAGCTGGAGCGTGCGCTGACCACCCTGGAGCCGGGCGAGAAGTGGCTGGTGGAGCCGCGGCAGCTCGACGACACCGGGCGGCTGTGGTCCCCGGGCATCCGGGCGGACGTGAAGCCGGAGTCCTTCTTCCACCTCACCGAGGTCTTCGGCCCGGTGCTCGGACTCATGCGCGCCGACACCCTGGAGGAGGCCATCGAGCTGCAGAACGCCACCGACTTCGGCCTGACCGGCGGCATCCACTCCCTCGATGTCGCGGAGGTGCGGCAGTGGGCGGACAAGGTGCGCGTCGGCAACGCCTACGTCAACCGCGGGATCACCGGCGCGATCGTGCAGCGGCAGTCCTTCGGCGGCTGGAAGAAGTCCTCGGTCGGCCTGGGGTCGAAGGCCGGCGGCCCGAACTACGTCATGCTCATGGGTACGTGGTCCGACGCCGTGACCAAGCCCGTCGAGGTCGGTGTGGCCACCGGTTCCGGTGCGGTGGACGCCTTCCTCGGCGCCGTGTCCCACGGTGAGCACGCCCTGTCCGCCGATGATCTGGCGTGGCTCACCACCGCCGCAGTGGATGACGCCGCTGCCTGGTCGGAGGAGTTCGGCACCCCGCGCGACCTCTCGGGCCTGCAGTCCGAGGCGAACATCTTCCGCTACCGTCCGGCGGAGGTCGTGCTGCGGGTCAGCGCGGACGCCACGGCGGTCAAGGTGGCGCGTGCCCTCGTCGCGGCGTCCCGCGCCGGTGCGACGGTCCAGGTCATCGCCGCTCCCTCGGTGTCCGCGGACGTGAACTCGGTGCTGACCGCCGCGGGCCAGCTGGGCTTCACCTTCACTGTGCTGGACGACGACACCTTCACCGCCCAGCTGCACCTCGGTGCCCTCGACGATGACGCCTCGGCCCGCGTCCGCTACGTCGGTTCGGTGCCTGCCGCCACGCGGAAGACCATGGCAGGACGCCCCGAGGTCGCTCTCCTGGATGACGAGGTGACCGCCTCAGGTCGGGTGGAGCTGCGCCTGTGGCTCAAGGAGCAGGCGTTCGCCATGACCCTGCACCGCTTCGGCAACCCGGCCCCGGCCTTCCACGCGCTGGCCACCGAGCTGAAGGGGTAGGTTCCCGGCATTCCCCCAACGGGCCAACCGTCCCCTACCGGGTTTGCGCCGACATTCAGCCCGTTCCGTGGCACTGATGGCCCGATCTGTCGGCGCAGACTCGGCGCAGACTCGGCGCAGACCTTCCCCTACGCCTTGAGGTTCTGGTCCACCGGCCGGATCATCACCGTGTCGACGTCCATGTGCGCCGGCCGGTCCGCGACCCACCGAACAGTCTCGGCGATGTCCTCGGCCTGCAGGTTGATGACGTCCTCGTACACCGCGTCCGCCTTCGCGGCGTCCCCCTTGAAGCGGTTGAGGCTGAACTCGGTCTCCACCCGGCCCGGGTCGATCTGGCAGACACGCACGCCCTTCTCCGCGAACTCGATGCGCATGACGTCACTCAGCGCGGTCTCGCCGAACTTCGCGGCATTGTAACCGGCCCCGCCACGGTAGCCCCAGCGTCCCGCGATGGAGACGATGTTGATGACCTGCGGGGCGGGCGTCCTCGTCAGTTCACCGAACAGCGCCTGCGTGACCTGCAGCGTGCCGATGACATTCGCCTCGTACATCCAGCGCCAGTCCTCGACGTCCCCGTCGACGACACTGTCGAGCCCCCGGGCGCCGCCGGCGTTGTTGACCAGCAGATCCACCCCGCCGAACTCGGCGACGCGGGCGGCCAGGTCAGCCACCGACTCCTTGTCGGTGACGTCCACCTTCACGATGTGGGTGGTGGCGTCCGGCGCCTCCTCGTTGATGCGGGACGCCACGGCCTCCAGCTTCTCCGGACGCCGCGACGCGAGGACCACGTCCCATCCGTCGACGGCCAGCGAGACGGCGGTGGCCTCCCCGATACCGGCGGAGGCTCCGGTGACAACGGCGAGGCGGCGGTATGAGGTCTGGTTCTCAGCAGTCATGTGGGCGATCGTACCGCCCGCCCCTCCGCCACCCGCTAGGCTCAGAGCCATGACCGCCCTGAGCAGCCTGAAGACCCGCACCGCGCACGCGAAGAACGTCGCCCTGACCCGCGCGCAGATCGACCGCCCGGTCCTGGCCGGCAAGGTGATCCGGAAGCTCACCGGTTCCAGCGGGAAGAAGACCTCCGGGAAGGACGCCACCTCCGCGTCTCCGGAGCACGCGGCCCACATCAGCGGGGTCGAGGCGGCGAAGCTCGCCGCCGGCGTGCCGGACGCACCTGTCACCGAGGCCCCCACCAGGACCAACGGTATCGCGGCCGCGAAGCTCGCGGCCGGCGTCCCGGCAACTCACTGACCTGCGCACTTATAGGCCGGTTCGTCAGGGCCGGGGCACGAGGTAGCGTCCTGCACCCGGGACCAGCTCGACCTCCATCGGCAACGGTGCGAAGCAGTCACCGTCAGCGTAACCGTTGATGCGCCTGCCACGCCTGTCCGTCATCTCGATGTGCACCTTCTTCGCCCGGTAGGTGTTCACGCCCTCCTCCTCGACGAAGCTGCCGTCGAAGATCTTGATGAACTTGAACGCCGCTTTCGCCCGGCCCATCCGCTCCAGCACGGTGATGTCGAGGATGCCGTCGTGGTGGTCGGCGTCCGGGCAGATGAGCATGCCTCCGCCGTAGCTCTTGGTGTTGCCCACGGCGACGAGCGTCATGTTCTCCTCGATTACCCGCGCCTCCGGGGTGTCCGGGTCGAGAACGAGCCGCGTCGGAAGGGAATGGAAGTTGAGGAACTCCGCGACGATGGACAGGTTGTAGCGCATCTGCCCCTTCGGCCAGACGATCCGGTTCGTCCGGTCACTGACCAGCGAGTCGAAACCGGCACAGGCAATGGTGCCGAACCAGTGCTCGCGGCCGGCGTCCTTCCCCTCAAGCGCGCGCATCCGCCCCAGGTCAGTGGTGGTGTAGAACCCGCGGGCGATGATATCCGCCGCCCGGCGCGGGTGCGTCGGGATGCCGTACTCACGGGCGTGGTCGTTGCCGGTGCCCGCCGGGATGATGCCCAGCGGCACACCGGACCCGGCCTGCTCCTGCAGTGCGAGGTTGATCAGCCCGTCGCCGCCGCACACCACCAGCGCGTCCACCTCCGGGTCCTCGACCATCTGCCGCGCCAGGTCACGGGCACCTTCCGGATCCGCGCCCTGGATGGTGACGACGTCGATGCCGTGCTGCGCGAAGCGTCCCCGGGCGATCTCCGCGGACAGCCCGGCACGTCCTTTCCCGGCGTGAGGGTTGGTCAGCAGTGCCACGCGCTGCAGGTCCACGTGGCCGACCTCGTAGGCCCCGTCCTGCCCGCTCATGAGGTCGCCTCAACCAGCGTGCCGGGATTCATGATCCCCGCCGGATCGAGCCGCTGTTTCACGGCCTGCAGGACGGCCACACCCAGCTCCCCGATCTCGGCGTTCATGAAGGGGCGGTGGTCGTTGCCGACGGCGTGGTGGTGGGTGACGGTGCCGCCGCTCTCGGTCAGCGCGCGGGTGACGGCGGTCTTCGCGGCGCGCCACTGCGCCACCGGATCACCCTGCTGCGCTGCGACGATGGTGAAGTACAGCGAGCAGCCCTCGGCGTAGACGTGGGAGACGTGGCACATGATCAGCGCCATCGTCCCCGACGGGTTCAGGGACGACGCCAGCGCCTCCCCGACGGCTCTCTTCAGCCGGGGGACGTTCGCCCAGTCGGTGGCGGTCTCAAGGGTCTCGCACAGCGCACCGGCGTCCAGCAGGGAGTCGCGGAGCACGGGGGCGTTGAAGCGTCCCTGCTCCCAGTGGCGTGCCGGGTCCTCGCCGACGCTCGTCGCACCGTGCGCGAGCAGCAGGTCACGGGTCTCGGAGTGGCGGGACGCCGCGTGCTCGGGCATCCCCTCGAACATGGTGATGCACATGCAGCCGGGCGGGGCCTGGGTCTCGCCGGCCTTGTCGCCGGAGGAGAGGTTGATGGAGGACTCGATCTCGTCGGAGAGCCGGATGACGGTAGGCCCGGTGCCGGTCTGTTTGACGGCGCGCAGCGCGGCGACGCCGGTCGCGAAGTCGGGGAAGGTGAAGGCCTCGTAGCGCTTGACCTGCGGCACCGGATGGACGCGCAGCCGGACGGACGTCACCACGCCGAAGGCCCCCTCCGACCCCATGACCAGTTCGCGCAGGTCCGGACCTGCCGCGGATGCCGGGGACGCCTGGCCCACCGTCATGATCCCCGACGGGGTGACCAGGGTCAGTTCGCGGACCATGTCGTCGAACCGGCCGTACCCTGCGGAGTTCTGTCCCGAGGAGCGGGTGACCGCGTACCCGCCGATCGTGGCGTAGGGGAAGGACTGCGGGTAGTGGCCGATCTGCAGGCCGTGCTCGGCGAGCTTGAGCTCGGCGGCGGGGCCGGAGAGTCCGGCGCCGAAGGTGGCGAGACCGGAGACCGGGTCGACGTCGCTGAGGGTGTCGAAGCGGGCGAGGTCGAGGCTGACGACACCGGCGTACCCGTGGCCTCCGTCCTCATGGAAGGGGGTGAGCCCGCCGACGACGGAGGTGCCGCCGCCGAAGGGCACGACAGCGATGCTGTGCTCCGTGCAGTACTGCAGCACCTTGAGGACCTCGTCATCGGTGCCCGGGGCGATGACGGCGTCCGGCGCGGAGATCTCCTGCCCCGCTGCGCCGGCCCGCCATTCCAGCAGGTCGAGGGAGGACTTGCCGCGGGACCGCGGGGCGCGCTGGGCGTCCTCGGTGGTGAGGTGGTCCGCGCCGACGATGTCGGCGAGGGCGGTGAGGTCACCCGCGTCCAGCCGGACCGGGGTGAGCCGGATGTCTGCGACGGCCACGTCCTTCGCGGCGGTGCCGCCGCCCCCGGTGACGCCCATGAGCTTGGCGAGCATTTTCCGGGTCGAGTCCCCCAGCGGTTTCGCCTCCTCCACAGCCCCCCAGAGGTTGAACTTCATCGGCGGCAGCGAGACGCCGGCGGAAGTGCCGGTCACAGCATCGTTGGTCATGGCTGTGCAGCCTACCGGCGTGCCGGACGCCGCGGGCCCGGTTCGGCGAAGGTCCGGGGACGGTCCCGGGGAAGCGCGACTCACCACCCGCCTTACCACCTGTCTTCACACCTGCTAAGTGGGGTGGTAGGTCCGGTGGCGTGCGAGACGCCGGTCGTCCGGTGAGTCCAACCTCCCCCGCGGCGTCCGCCCGGCACTTATGCTCGACATCATGCCGCATTTCGACGCCACCGCCGCCCGTCTGCACGCCGCCCGCCGGGCCCATGACCTCGCGGAGCTGCAGGCCCGTTCCGCCAACGCCGCCCAAGGCCCGGAACGGGTGGATGTCCTGGTCATCGGTGGTGGCGTGACCGGTGCGGGTATCGCGTTGGATGCCGCGACACGTGGTCTCGACGTCCTCCTCGTCGACGCCCACGACCTCGCCTTCGGCACCTCACGCTGGTCCTCGAAGCTCGCCCACGGCGGCCTGCGCTACCTCGCCAGCGGCCACGTCGGTATCGCGAAGCGTTCGGCACGGGAACGGGGCATCCTCATGGAGTCCACCGCACCTCACCTCACCCGCACGCTCCCGCAGGTCACCCCGGTCCAGGACCGCTACCCGCTGCCGGTGAACATCCTGTCCCGCCTCGGCTTCCTCGGCGGCGACATCCTGCGCGTCCTCGCCGGCACCTCCGGGAAGACCCTGCCGCGCTCCCGCACCGTGTCGAAGAAGAAGGTCATCGGGCTCTGCCCGGCGGTCGAGACCTCTGACCTGCGTTTCGGCTACGTCAACAATGACGGGCAGCTGGTCGACGACGCCCGCCTCGTCACCGCCCTGGCCCGCACCGCCGCCGGCTACGGCGCCCGCATCCTCACCTACACCCGCGCCACCGACATCGTCGCGGACGGCACCGGCGGACGCGTCACCCTCAGCGATACTCTCGACACCTCCGGCACCAGCGGTACCGGCGGCACCGGCGCGGCCGACGGCATCCCGTTCCAGGTCGAGGCGGGCGTCATCGTCAACGCCACCGGCGTCTGGGCCGGCGATATGGAGCCCCAGGTGAAGATCCGCCCCTCGCGCGGCACCCACCTGGTCATCGACGCCGACAAAGTCGGCAACCCGACCGGCGCGTTGACCGTCCCGGTCCCCGGCCACGGCACCCGGTTCTGCTTCATCCTCCCCGAGCAGCTCGGCCGCTGCTACGTCGGCATCACCGACGAGGACTACGGCTCCGACGTGATCCCGGACGTGCCCGAGGTGCCGGACTCCGATGTCCGCTTCATCCTCGACGTCGTCAACCAGGCTCTCGCCGTCGATCTGACCCCCGGCGACGTCCTCGGCGCCTTCGCCGGGCTGCGTCCGCTGGTGCAGTTCACCGAGGACGCCGACTCCTCCACCGCCGACCTCTCCCGTGAACACATCATCCTGCGCGGGAAGGACGCCTCGGGCGGCGGCGATACCGCGTGCAATCTCGTCACCGTCACCGGCGGCAAGCTCACCGAGTACCGGCTGATGGCGGAGCAGACGGTGGACCTCGTGGCGTCCATCCTCGCTGACTCGGGCATCCACGCTGGACCGTGTGTCACCGAGAACACCCCGCTGATCGGCGCGCCCGGCTCCGATGCGGCCGTCGGCATCTCGCCGGCGGATGTCGCCGGACTGCCGGCCTCACTGGTCGACCGGTTCGGGTTCGAGGCCCCGGCGGTGGTCGCCGGCGCCACCGTCGGATGCCCACTGGAGTCTGTCGGGCCCACCCGCGACATCGACGTGACCCGCGCCGAGTT
The DNA here is from genome assembly GCF_022712275.1 of Corynebacterium sp. Taxonomy (GTDB): domain Bacteria; phylum Actinomycetota; class Actinomycetes; order Mycobacteriales; family Mycobacteriaceae; genus Corynebacterium. The sequence goes on from NZ_JALAGU010000050.1 coordinate 64,316, forward strand.
CGAGTTCCATGTCACCCATGAGGGGGCGCTGACCGTCGACGATCTGCTGGACCGGCGTACCCGGATCGGCCTGGTGGACGGCGACCGGGCGGCCGCGGAGCAGACCGCCCGGGAGATCCTCGACGAGGTCCTGCCGACGCTGGTCTGAGCCGCATCTGAACCGACCCGCCGTCCTGCGGCATACTGGACCCCATGATCACCAGCTGGACCGAGGTCACTGACCGGAATCCGGATCATTCGCGCAACTACATCGCGCGGTGGGAATCCTTCGAGGCACAGGGCCGGGACATCAACGGGGAAGCACGCCTCATCGACGCCCTGGCGTCCGACGGAGACCGGATCCTCGACGCCGGGGCGGGCACCGGGCGCCTTGCCGGCTACCTTGCCGCCAGGAACGCCGCGACCGGGAACACAGGGCGCAACCTGCAGCTCACCGGCGTGGACATCGACCCTGCCCTCGTCGACTACGCCCGTGGACGCTACCCCGGCGTCGACTGGCACACCGGCGACCTCTCCGTGGACGCCGAGGTCCCGGCCGGCCCTTTCGACCTCATCGTCTCGGCCGGCAACGTGCTGGCCTTCATCCCGGACCCGGCGCATCGCGCCGCCCTCGGCGTCCTGAAGAAGCGTCTGGCCCCGGGAGGACGCCTCGTCGTCGGGTTCGGACTCGACCGCGGTCGCGACCACACCGCCTTCAGTGAGGACGCCGCGGCGGTCGGGCTGCGGATCAGCCAGGAGTACAGTTCCTGGGATCTGCGACCCCGTGCCGGTGGTGCCGGTGGTGCCGGTGGTGCCGACGCTGCACCGGACGCCGGATTCCTCGTCGCGATCCTTGAACCGGAGGTGCCCCATGAATGAGTCGGATAGCGGCGCCGGCAGTGCCGGTAACGCCGGCAGCGCTGTTGCCCAGGTCGTGTTCCGCCACGACCCGACCAGCAGTCCCCAGTGGTCCTACTACGGGATCAACGCCCCGCTGGCCGGGACCGCCGCGAAACTCTCGGAGGCGAAGTTCGCCGCCACCCAGGACCTGCAGTTCCTCTCGGGTGAGGCGAAACCCGAGATGCGCAGCTACGCAGAATGGGCGGTCGAGCAGGAGACCGAACCCGAGGCGATGCTGACCCCCGGCGCCCCGATGTTCGTGCGCACCCTGCAGGACGACGACACGAATCAGCGGCTCCACCGGCAGAATCTCGCCCAGGCCTACCTCGAGGGCATCCGTGCCACCCCGGAGATCCGCACCTCCCTGCCGGAGCTCGTCGGTGAAGACACCGCCGACGGGGCGGAGGGTCCGGCGGACGTCATCCTCGTGACCCTGTTCCCCGATGATCTGCTGGGGGACGCCCTGCTCAATCTCACCGCGCAGGACACCGTCGTCTTCTGCCTGCCGGACGGGGACTCCCTGAGTTTCCTGCCGGTCCACGGCGACGAGGTCTGGCCCACTGAGGGCCCGGGTATGCTCGAGTCGATGGGGCTCGACGAGTTCGCGACGGTGCACGACCTCATGTCAGTCAGTGACGAGGGGGACGACGGGGACAGCGGAGACAGCGGAGACAGCGGGGACAGCGGGGACGCCGTGTGACCGGTGGTGCGCTTGATCACAGAGGTGTGGGCGGCAATACTGTTGTCCATGACTTCCTCCTCGCGCACCACCACCGTCTCCCCTGCCGCCGGTCGTCACCGTGCACGCCCGGCCCGCACCCACTCCCCGATGCGTCATCGTCTCGCCGCTGTCGCCGCCGCCTCCGGCCTGGCCGCGGCCGGTCTGACGGGTGTCGCCTCCGCTGCTGACCTGCCTGCCCCCTTCTCCTCCTCCGGGGCCTCCTCCGACGCCGCGGGTGCGGCGTCCGCAGAGGGCGCCACCGGCAACACCACGATCGACGGCCTGCTCACCATGGTCGTCGGCTCCGTCCCCGAGACCGACGTCCTCGGCTCCCTTATCTCCACCGCCGGGTCCCTGGGCACCGGTAGCCTCGCCGCCGGTTCCTGGGAGGGCCTGCCGCTCTCCTCGACCCTCGGCGACCTCGCCGAATAGGACCGGGCACCCGCTAGTAGCCGTAGCCTCCGCCGCCGTAGCCGTAACCCCCGCCGTAGCCGTTGGGGTTGTAGTTGAACCCGAAGCCCAGGCCGAAGGTGTTGTCGTCGTAGCCGTCGCCGTCCATGTCGACGAACGGCGGTGCCACGGGCTCAGGTTCCGGCTCCGGTTCCGGCACGGGGGCTTCTGTCGTGGGCGCCTCCGAGGAGGTGGCGCCCCGCTCCGCCAGCAGCGAGGGATCGGACTCGACGTAGCCCTTCTCCAGCGGCTTCGCCATCCGGGTCACGTCCTTGGGCGCCGGGAGAGCCGGCTCCGCACCGGGTGCACCCTCGACCGGGGCTCCCGATGGCACGGCGGAACCGCTGATGGACCCACCGTCGTACATCTGCCGGTAGATCTCCGGGGCGAGCATCGCCGCGTAGAGGTTCGTGAAGTGCTGCGCATCGCGGTAGAGCAGGACATTGCCGACCACACCCGGGCACCGGGTCTCAGTGCACACCGCATCGGTGATGTCGATCTCCGTGACGTCGAGACCCGCGTAGGCCTCGATGGCCGGGTTCACCGGACTCATCGCCTCCGCCCGGTCGACACCGCAGTCCTTCTCCGGGTTGTCCCGCTCGTAGTCACCGTCGGCGACACAGACGCGGGCATTGCCCTGGGCACCCGGACGGTCGAGGATCCAGGGGGTGTCGCGGACACCCCAGGTGTGGATCCCGGCGTCCGACAGTCGCTTGACCATGTCGTGGTACTCCGCGGGCACCTGGTCCGGACCGTCGCCCTGGATCGTCGTCGGCCGGGTGACGGTCATGAAGACACCGTCGGTCGGCGGGTTGTCGAAGATGTAGTCCTGGGCCTTCTGGTCCCATTCCGCACACTCCGGGTAGTCACTGCCGTCCCACTTCGGCAGATCGCCCATGCCGAGGACGCAGCCCAGCTTGATGATCGGGATGATCTTGATGTGACGCTGCTTGGCGATGAGGTCGAGGGCCGGCAGGTAGTGCTCGGAGTGGGAACCACCGACGAGGTACATGGTGCGGTCGGACTCGACATCGCCGTACTCGCAGGGCTCGTCGTCCTCGTTGAACCACTTCGTGAAGATCAGGTCGGAGTGCTCGAAGTGGGCGACGCAGCCGTCCTTGAGCGTGTCCGCCATCATCGGCCCGTCATCGATCGGGTCGGGCAGGATCTGGTCGACCTCCGGCACCGGTGCACCGTCGAGCAGCGCGGCCGGGCCGGGGTACTGCTCCGGGTCGACATCGTCGACCGACAGTGCCTGGGCACGTTCGTCATTGCGTGCCTCGACCCACGGCTGGAACGCGAGAACCGCCGCGGTCAGCACGGTGAGGAGTACCGCGGCGCCGGCCTTGACCTTGCCTGAACCCGTACCGAGCGACGGGTAGAGGTAACCGCGGTCGCCGATGATCCAGGAGCGGACGGGCTTGCGGCCCTGCTGCAGCGGCTTCTCGATGTAGCGGTTCGTCAGCCAGGCAAGCACCAGGGAGACCAGGATGACGCCGAGGCCGACGGCCAGTCCACGACGGTTGCCGAGGGTGGCGGTGATGCCGCTGAGGCCACCGGCGTTGGTGACCGTGCCGGTGGCGAAGTAGAAGGTCCCCAGCGTCAGCAGCGGCCAGTGCCACAGGTACAGGCTGTAGGACATCCGGCCCAGGCTCTGGAACGGACGGGTCGACAGCAGTGCCGTGACACCCACCAGGCCGACCTCCCCGTCCGTGTCGCCCTTGACGGGGTTGCCCGCGAGGATCACCAACGCGGCACCGGCGAGCGGGATGAGCGTCAGCGGGCCGGGGAACTGCGCCGCGCCGTCGAGGAAGAGACCGGTGCCGATGATCAGCGCCAGGCCGATCAAGCCGGCCGGCCAGCGCACCCACCGGGGCACCGGACGACGCAGCAGGTAGAACCCGAAGATGCCACCGAGGCCGATCTCCCAGAAGCGGCTCAGCGGCGAGTAGTAGTTCAGGCCCTGGTCGGTGCCGTGCAGGTGGACCGCGTAGACGAAGGACGCCACGGTGGCGACCATGACCAGCGTCCGCGTGACTCGGCTGCCGGTGGGCTTGCGGAAGACCAGGCTGATGGCACCGACAACGAGAGTGATGACCAGCAGTGAGCCGAGGTAGACCTGCAGCTGCGCCGACATCGACCAGATGTGCTGGTAGAGGCTGACATCCGTGCCGATCGCCGAATAGTCCTGCCCTTCGGACGCCAGGTTGAGGTTCTGGAAGTACAGGAGGGACGCCACGGCGTCCTGCCCGGCATGCGCCCAGCGGACCTGCGCGTACACCGCGACCGCAGCCGCAAGGGTGACGGCGACAACCACCACCAGGGCCGGATAGAGGCGCCGGAAGATCCGGAGGAACGACTGCACGATCGTCAGACCGCGCGGGTCCAGCGCATTGCGGATCTGCGGGCCGAAGAAGAAGATACCGCCGATGAGCAGGAACACGTCCACACCGGAGGACACCCGGCCGACGAACACATGGAAGATCACCACGAGGGCGATAGCGAGCCCCCGGAGACCGTCGATGTCGTGGCGGTGCGTCAGCGTGCGGCGTGGAGGCACCGGCGGATCAGAGGGTTCTTTCATGGCGGATAGACAGCCTACCGGGTCCGGTGCCTATCGCCGCAATGCGGCGCGCCGTTACACGGGAACCGGGGGACCTCCCGACAGAGGCCTGGCCGCTGATCCGACCGCTAGTACGGGAGGAGGCCGGGCGGTACCTCCTGGGACTCCCCGGCATCCGGGACCTCCCCGGGATACCCGTCCGGGTACTCCCCGGAGTCGTCCCCCGGATAGTCCCCCGGGTCGTCCCCCGGGTCGTCCTCAGAAGATTCCCCGGGCTCTCCGTCGTCCTCCGGGAGGTCCTCCGCCTCCCAGGACTTGGGGATGCGGAAGACGTCCTTGGCGGTCGGTCCGGCCGCAGCGGCACCGGTCGTCCCAGCCTCCTCGACCGCCGCGACCTGTGCCGCCTCCATCTCGGCGACCGCCGCCGGGTCGAACATCTGCCGCTCCAGTTCCGGGGCGAGCATCCGGGAGAAGACATCGCTGAAGTGCTGACCGTCGCGGTAGACCAGCACATTGCCGATGACCGCCGGGCAGCGTCCGTCCCGGCACAGGGCGGCGGTGACGTCGAGTTCGGAGACGTCGAGGCCCGCCAGCGCCACCAGAGCGGGGTTCACTTCAGCCATCGAAGAGTGCTCATCGGTGCCGCAGTCCGCCGTCGGGCCACTGCCGAGATCCTCCGCGACACAGAGTCGGCCGTTGCCCTGCACGCCCGGGGCCTGCATCGCCCACGGGGTGTCGCGGACACCCCAGGTGTGGATCCCGGCGTCCGAGAACTTCTTCACCTGGTCGACGTACTCCGGCGGGGTCTGGTCCGGGCCGTCGCCCTCGATCGTCGTCGGTCGGGTGACGGTCATGAACACGCCGTCGGTGGGTGGGTTGTCGAAGATGAACTGCTGGGCCTTACCGTCCCACTCGTCGCACTCCGGGTAGTCCTCACCGTCGAGCTTCGGCAGACTCATCCCCAGCACGCAGCCCATCTTCAGCACCGGGACGATCTTGATGCCCTGCTGACGTCCGATGACGTCCAGAGCAGGCAGGAAATGCTCGGAATGCGACCCGCCGGCGAGGTACATGGTGCGCGCGGAATTCACGTCGCCGTAGGCACAGGGCTCGTCAGAGCCGTTGAAGTCGTGGGTCCGGATGAGGTCCGTGTCCTCGAAGCGGGCGTAGCAGCCGTCGGGCTGGGTACGCGGGAGCATATGTTCCTCATTCGTCGGATCCGGGCGCACCTCCACATCCTCGGGTACCGGCGCGTCCTCCAGGAACGCCCGCGGACCCGGGTACTGCGCCGGGTCAAGATTCTCGTCGTCCTGGGCCGCCAGGCGGGCGTCGTCACGGTTCTGGATCACCGGACCCGCGGCAAGGACGCCCACCGTCGCCACCACAGTCACCACCGCGACGGCGACCCCGGCACGGTGGCTCACGGCATCCTTCACGGCGGTGCGGGACGGCAGCCACGCGCGGGCGGGCTTGCGGGTCTGACGCAGCGGCGTCTCGATGTACTTCTCCGTCGCCCAGGCGAGCACCAGCGAGATGAGGATGACCGCGGCGCCGATGACCAGGCCCTTCTTCGTCCCCAGGGTCGCGGTGATGCCCTGGACACCGGTCGAGCGGTTGCCGAGGACGTCCGAGAACTGGAACGTCGCCAATGCCAGCAGCGGCCAGTGCCACAGGTAGAGGCTGTAGGAGATCCGGCCCAGCGTCTGGAACGGGGCGGTGTCCAGCAGGGCGGAGACACCCTCTGCGCCGCGACCGTCGGCGACCGGGTTACCCGCCAGGACGACCAGCGTCGCACCGGCGAGCGGGACGAGCGTCCAGGGACCGGGGAACTGGTCGGCACCGTCGAGGAAGAAGCCGGTGCCGATGATCAGCGCGACGCCGACCACGCCCGCAGGCCAGCGCGCCCAGGCCAGGCGGGTCGGGGTCTCCTTGTGGACCAGCCAGATACCCAGCAGGCCACCGAGACCGATCTCCCAGAAGCGGCTCAGCGGCGAGTAGTAGTTCCAGCCCTGGTCCGTGCCGTGCAGGTGCACCGCATAGACGAAGCTCGCGGCCGTCGCGATGACGAGCAGCCAGTGCAGCGACAGGCCCGGGAACCGCAGCGGCACCCTCTTCAGCAGCCACGCCAGCACCACGATGACGAGCAGGCTGCCGAGGTAGATCTGCAGCTGCGCCGACATCGACCAGATGTGCTGGTAGAGGCTGACGTCGCGTCCCACCGCCGCGTAATCCTGCCCCTGGTCGGCGAGGTGGAGGTTCTGCCGGTAGGTGAGGGACGCCGCGGCGTCCTCCGCGGTCTGTGCCCAGCGCGCCCGCGCGTAGACGGCGAAGCCGGCGGCCAGGGTGACCGTGACGACGACGAGCAGCGCCGGATACAGGCGCCGGAGCAGGCGCACGACCGACTGGATGAGGGTCTGCCCGGTGGGGTTCAGCGCATTGCGGATCTGCGGGCCGAAGAAGAAGATGCCACCGACCAGCAGGAACACGTCGACGCCGGAGGACACCCGGCCGACGAACACGTGGAAGACCACCACGAGTGCGATGGCGAGACCGCGCAGCCCGTCGATGTCCCGACGGTAGGGGCGACGCGTGGCGCCGGCAGTGGTTGAAGCACCCGCAGTGGCACGGGCAGTGGCGCTGGCGCGGGCGCGGGCGCGGGCGCCGCCATCGGAACTGGACGTAGTCATATAGGGAACCACCGTACCGACCCACCCCTGTCCCGATACACTCCGGACATGCTGTCATCAATGAAGTGACGGTGTCCACGGCGCAGCGTCGGTCAACACGTCCTCGTCACGGGAGCGGCCTCCGGGCCGGGCCTGGGACTGGCGACCCCTTCCCCCGACGCCGGGCCTCTGTCCTCCTCACCGGTCTCGACGATGCGCCCGCCGTGCCGGCATCACCGTCGGTGGACAGCTGGTGTTCACCGTCTCCGCGGCGGGACTGGTGAGCATGCCGGGCATGGCGACCTGCACCGCGACCACGGCGGCTCGTCGTGGCGCCGGACGGCGTGGCGGCTGTTCGGCTGGTACTCGAAGCGCTTCACCCGGCCGGGGTACCTGCTGGTCACCCGGCTGATCGGGCGGGGCCTCGTGACGAAGCGGTAGGTGGCGGCTTCCGCCGTGGGGCCGCGTGCCGCGTGCATCCTGCCCTGCGTCCTGCCCTGCGTGCGTTTCCCCTTCCTGTTTCGCCCTCACGCACTCCCCTCCCTGTCTGCGCCATCGGGTTCGGTTCAGCGCCATCCGGCTGTGACGGTTCCTCGCGAGAATCGACACAGCCGGATGGCGCTGGACACAGCCGAATGGCGTCACACGCGCGGAGCGCCTCAAGTCTGACGTTCTGAAGACGAACGCGTCACGGTGTAGTTGACTGTCACCATGACTATCGGGGGAGAGTCGGGGGCAGGGGCCCGCGATCACACACCATCAGGGCATGCACCATCAACCCGCACAGGATCGTCCATCGGAGGATCATTCCTGCCACTGGAGTACGAATGTCGGCCGAGCGACTGGTACATCGGCCGGATTCCATGGCGTCACCGCAACAGATCCGCGACGCTACCGAACTACCGGCCACGGACAAGTGCGGAACTGAAGAAGGCAGGTGTTACCAGGGTCGGTCTCCGCGACAACTGGGTGAAGGTGGACTACGGCATGTACGTCCACGTGAACCAACTTCTCCCGGCGACAACCGACTCGGATTTCCCACGGGCACGACGCGTGCACCCCGCCACCCTCGCTCTTGCCCACCTCATCCGTCATCCAGGGCGGATCGCCACCGGGTTCGCCGCAGCATCCTTCTACGGGATGCGTTATTTCGTCGACGAGGAGTTGCTCGCCTTTCTCACGTCGACGGGGACCCGACGTACCGGCGCGCCGGATCATGTGCTGCTGCACCCGACCCGGCTTCTCGACCTGCACCGGTCGACAGCAGTACCCGTGCACGAGGATCACCGGAAGTTGAAGTGCGCCGATGCACACACGACCCTCTCGCACATGCTGGAGTCCGTCAGCGTCCCGGACGCCTCGCGGGAGCAACGGTGGAAGGTTCCCGACCTCAGCAGGATACGATCGCACCTCACCCCGGACTTCATACGGTGTGTCCAGGTCAGTGATGCTTTTCATCAGAGCATCGGAAATGTGTCACCTGCAGACCCCCGCAAGCTCAGAGTCCCTGGCGGGGTGGATGTCATGTTCGCGGCGTCTGTTCTCGGGAGTACCGACGTCGGGGCGGAGTCCCCACAGGAGACGCTGCTGCGGTTGGCCGTCAATGATCTGGCGCCGGGGCTGCGGAGTCAGATTCCGGTGTTCAAGGAGGACGGGAAGCTTCTCACGGTCAGTGACCTGGGGTGGGAGGAGCGGGGCCTGCACCTGATGTACGACGGGGTCCATCACCGGCAGCGGGAGCAGCGCGACCATGATTCGGAGGTGCTGGCCGCCCTACAGCACGGTGGTGGACGCGTCATCCGGGTCACCGCGGGGAACCTGGCGTCCATGGCGGAGATTGAGAAGCTCCGGGAACGGGTGGTTGGCGCACTGGAATGAGCCCCTGCCCTGGTCCGGGCTCGGACTACGCCATCCGGCAGATCCTGGCGCCATCCGGCTGTGTCGATTCCCACGAGAAACCGTCACAGCCGGATGGCACTGTACCGAGCCCGATGGCGCACACGGTTCCGAGTCGTGATGGAGGACGCGTAGGCTCTGGCGCACCGGAAAAACTCACGGATCAACGCATGTCAGAAGGCGGCGGACACCTCGTCGAGCGCCTCGACCTCGTCCTCGTCGAGGTCCACGGTTGCACTGGTGAGCAGCGGTGCGACCTGCTCCACGGTGCGCGCCGAGGCGATCGGCGCGGTCACACCCTTGGCCCGCAGCCAGGCCAGGGCGACAGAGGAGGGCTCCACGCGGCGTCCTTCGGCGACGGTGGTGAGGGTCTCCACCACCGCGAAGGGGTCGGCGTGCCCGGAGAGGTAGCCGGAGACCATGGATTCGCGGGCGGTGCCGGCGATGTCGTGGGCCGAACGGTACTTGCCGGTGAGCAGGCCCGAGGCCAGGGAGAAGTAGGAGAACACCGCAGCGCCGGCGACCTCGGCGAGCCGCCGGTAGTCGTTCTCGTAGCCGGCACGGGCCAGCAGGCTGTACTGCGGCTGGATCGCGGCCGGGACAGCAGCGGAACCGGCGGCGAGAGTGAGGAACTCACGCATTCGCTCCGGCGGGTAGTTCGACAGCCCGATGCGCTTCACCCGGCCGGACTCGATGAGCGCGGCAGCGGTGGCGACCTGGTCCTCGATGCCCACGGACTCGTCGTCGTAGTGGTAGTAGTACAGGTCCACGACGTCGGTCCGGAGCCGCTCCAGGGAGTCGTCGAGGTTCCGGTCAACCACGCCGCGCTCCAGGCCGGGCGCCGACTGAATCGCACCGACCTTGGTGGCGAGCACCACGTCAGAGCGCTTTCCGGACGCCGCGAACCACTCACCGAGCACGCTCTCCGATTCCCCGCCGGACAGCCCGTCCGCCCACTGGGAGTACATGTCGGCGGTGTCGATGAGCGACCCGCCGCCGGACACGAAGGCATCCAGCACGGCATGTGACTCCTCGGTGTCCGAGGTCCAGCCGAAAGTGTTGCCGCCGAGAACGACAGGCAGGGCGTCAGTGAATAGATCGGGGGTGTCAGTCATGCGGACCACGGTACGCCCACCCAATCCACAGCCGCTGGCGTTACCGCTGCACTGTCGCGCAGACCAGGACACGTGCCGCGATTCCGACGTCCAAGATTCCCGTGAAATCCTCACGCGTCAATGAGCAGCCACTCTCCGATGGACGACAGAAGTACGCCGGGGAACAACGTCACAAGAATACCGGGGAAAACCAGTTTCCACATATCGCTAAACCTCCCCACCGCAGGGCTCCGCACCACCCAGGCAACCCAGGCCACGACATAGCCGACGAGCGGGACCGAACACAGGAGTAGCAGCAGCATTCCTTCACCCGTCAGCGGATTCCTTGATACCTTGACGTCTCGCCGATCAACCATACCAAAAACGCCCTCAAGAAAAATGCGATAGCGGTCACTCAGTAGATCAGATGCCCACCAGCCAATTGCCAGTCCGGTGCAGACAAGGACAACCGCCAAAACTGTCCACAGTGAGACCCGTGCATCGCGACGCCTGTCCGGGTCATCAAGATTGCAGAACCTCACCGTCCCTAGACTGCCCTAAAACCGGTCACAGGGGCACTCTCTCCCTGGACCTCAAATGGTTTGGCAATTCCAAGTCTCATACCCTCGTACGCAACATTCACCATGTTCTCCTGCCACGTCCCCACCGAGTATCGTGGTAGGCAAAATCATAGTGATCGAAGTAATAGACAACCTGCTCAAACTGAACATAGGTGACGCCATTGGGGTACGGCCGTGCAATAACCGTTGTCGATGTCGAAGAACTATGACGCCCAAGAGAATGCACATAGTCGCCACTGATCCCGGCAGTCAATCTCCATCTGGAGGAGTACGTATATTTCAGCGATGCCCCCCCCACGACCCTTTGCAATCTGCACCGCTCGATTTATCGCATATTCCCTGTCCATGAGAACCAGTGGCCCCGGTGGATCCACGAATTCTCCGGGGCCACCCCCGTCGTAGTCCGTATTCATCTCTACCATCCACTGGTCAACAACTGCACTCGATAACACGAAGAGTTCGCCGGTATTTCCGTAATAATGATCCCACAAGCCGGCAGCATTGTATTCATGCAGTCCGCGCTCCAAGAACTGAATGCCAGCTGCTGCCGCCAGGAAATCTGCCTTCTTGACGTTGTTTCCTTCTCCGGAGTGATCCTGCCCATCAGCCGCCCGCAGCCCCCCTCACCAGACCACCGTCACCATCGAAAAGGAATGTTTACCTAACCTTACATACCCGTCATGTGAAGGGCAACGACGTGGAACTACGAGCGGGGAGAAGTCATTCCCCCACCCAGGTACATGACTTCTCCCCGTAGTCGTTCCGGCCGGACTGCACCGACTATCAGCGGAACCGCTTCGGCAGTTCCGGCTCGCCCAGCGACAGCATCAGCCGGTTCGCCCAGTTGAAGAAGGCCGCCGCATTGATGACGTCGATGATCTCCCCGCCCGACAGGCCGGCATCCCGCAGCGCGGTGACGTGCGGAGCACCGAAGCGCACCGGCACCGTCGCCAGCGCAACCGAGGCGTCGCGGATGGCGTTCCAGAGATCGGACCCCAGGTCGGCAGCGACACCCTCATCGCAGAGCCGCTGGATGGCGTCGGCCTTGGCGGCCGCATCCTCATCGTCGGCGGACTCCGCGATCGCGCGGCCGGTATGCACCGAGGCACAGTACACGCAGCCGTTGAACCTGCTGGTCACGGCGGCGGAAAGCTCGCGTTCGGCGCGTCCTGCCCCGTCGGTGACGTTGTAGAAGATGTCCTTGTCCGTCAGCGTACGGGCCTCCAGTGCCTCGGGATCCCGGGCGAGCAGGCGGAAGTACTCCGACTTCGCCCGCAGCGGATCGACGAGCGCCACCTTCTGCCGCTCGGTGAGATCAGACTCCTCCACCGGCGGCACCCACGGCACCCAGCCGAGCGAGTGGCTCACGAAACCCCTGGGACGCACCAGGTCAGGGTAGGTGATGACGTCGAACCCGGCGTTCACCCCGGCGCCGGGCGCCGCATCGGCATGGACCGGGCGCTGCGGGGCGTCCGCCTGCCGGGCTCCGGCATGCTTACCGGGCCGGCGGACATCCCCCTGCGGCACGAACTTCGTCGCGAGGACGCCAAGACCGTGGGCGGTGCGGATCTGGAAGGTGAGGAAGGAGACGAGCTGGCCGAGGCGGACGACCTCGGTCGGCGACCACCCGGCGTCGGCCAGTGGCTGGAGTCGTTCGGCGCGCGAGTCGCGCGGGTGCAGGACCAGCAGATGGGTGAACTCGAGGGCTGCGGCGAGGCGGGACCCGAGGATCTTCTTCTGCGCCTCGAGCAGGTGGAACTCCGGGCCGGGCACGGACTCGTCGGCGAGGTCCGGCTCCCGGTAGACGCCGTAGGGGGTCGGCACCCCAGCGGCGTTGACGTGGGCGCGGGCGTCCGAGACGACGGCGGCGAGGGTGGTGATCAGCGCATTCGTCTCAGTCTCGGTGGCATTGCCGTCGAGTTCGTCGACGAGCAGGTCGGTGTAGAGGCTCGTCGCCCGGGCCGCGGCGGTCGCCCCACCGTGCAGGCCCGCGACGAAGGCGGCGACGGCGTAGCGCTCGGCGAGGGTGAAGTCGCCCGGGGTCTCCGGCTCGAACAGGGCACGGAAGGACTGCTGGGCACTGTCCCGGGCCTGGGTGCGGTTATGCCGCAGCCGCGCGACCGGGCCGGAGACCTCGGAGGTGGGGTCGAGGTCAGCGAGGAAGTCGATGATGTCGGCGGAGTCGGTGGTGGTGCCTGCGGCGGACTCGGTAGTCATGGTGACCAGGGTAGCCCCCTCCCGGTAGGAAGGTCAGGGACCCGTGGCTGCCGTGGACCGGTGGCTTCATCCCGAAAGTATTCTTCCCCGAAACGTTGCCATTCCAGTCGAACGGGTGTACTATCATTGTCAGAAGCACAGGATCCGGAAACCGCATCTCTGGGGAGGGGAAGACCATGGACGACACGACCGGAACAACCACCGCCGACCCCTGGTCCGATCTGCCTGATGGCCAGTTCATCCAGGAAGAAATCGCACCACTTCCCTTCGGCAGCACAGCCGACCTCGTCAATGCCGTCGCCGCACTCGACGATGCCGTGGAGATTATCCTCGCCCAGGGAGAGCACACATGGTCACGCATCAGCACAGGTGAGCGAGAGGAGCTCTACCGCCGACTGGAACGCTCCCGTCGGAAACTCACCGCCGCGGACGCAGCGATGGTCACCAGTCTCCGCACCGACTTCGCCATGCCCTGTGGACCCCGCGGTCCCCGCTGGCTCGCCCGCACCTTCGGGCTCACTCTCCGCGAAGCGAAGACCAGGGTGGCTGCCGCAGACCGGATAACCACCACCGAAATCACGAACCTCGCGGTACCGACCTCGACGCATCTTCCCGTCCTGGGCGACGCTGTCCGGGACGGCGTCCTCGACGCCGAGCCTGTCGCCCGCCTCGACCGCCTGCTGCGCGCCCTGCCCCACGAGGTCCAGGACCGCGTCGCCACCGCCGCCGACGCCCCGGTCGCCGAGCTGGTCCGCACTGCCGGCCCTGATGCAGTGGCCGACCTACGTCCGTTCCTCATGGGCATCGCCGGAATCGACGAACCCTACACCGACGATGACCGGGCCCGCCTCCGCGGTGTCACCATCGGCCGACAGCGTGATGACGGTATGTCCCCGATCTCCGGTGACCTGACACCGGAACTGGCCTCGATCCTGCAGCGGCTCATGGCAGACCACGCCAACCCCGGCGACCTCACCGCCGACGCCGATGCTGCCGATGCCGGAGAGCGTGGCACAGTGCAGGATCCCGCTGAGGCGGATAGCCGCAACCCCGCCCAGCGGCGTCATGACGCACTGTTCGCCGCCATAGCCGCGGGTTACGGGCGTGGTAAGGAACTTGCCCCTGGACGGGGTACCACCACCATCGTCGCCGCAGTGACTCTCGAGCAACTGGCCGCACGCGCCGGTACGGCAGTGACCGACGCCGGGGTCCGGATGACCGTCGACCAACTGGTGGAAACCTGCGATGCCCGTGACCTTTTCCTGCAGGTCATGGACTTCCACGGCCGGTCACTGTTCCTGGGCCGGTCACGACGGCTGGGGTCGGTCGACCAGTATCTCGCCCTGGTCGGCGAAGAAGGGGCGAGTTCCGCACCCGGACCGGCGACACCCCCGGCGTTCTCACAGATCCACCACATCACGTCCTGGCTCTTCGGAGGACGCACCGACCTGACGAATCTCACCCTCGTCGGCCCCGAGGCCCACGCCGGGATCGACGATTCCCGCACTGACCCACGGAAATGGCAGACCATCCCACCGCCGAAAGGGTGTCCCGACCGGGTGTTGTGGATCCCTCCGGAACAGGTGGACCCCTCCCGGGCACCGACGATCACCGTGCATCCGGCGAGTTGGACGACACCGGGGCAGGTCCTACGCCGACAGTCACGGGCATTGCTGGGCCTACTGACCCCGGCCCGACCCACCGGCTGACCACCCACCCGACCTCACTGCCTGTCTGTCACGGCCTGCCTGTCACGGCCTGCCTGTCACGGCCTGCCTGTCACGGTTTGCCCTACCGACAACCGCGGGCTCCGGCGTCTCCCTCCAGCAGACCGCCCCGCGGCATACAGCCATGCCCGCTCCCGGAAACGACCCTTCACAACCCAAGGTTCAGCCCTCCGGAGCGGTAGCGGTGACCCGGAATGGCGTCCAGCAGTTTCTCCGTGAACTCATCCTGCGGGTGCTCGAAAATCTCCGAGGTCAGGCCGGATTCGACCTGCCGCCCGTGGCTCATCACCGTGACAGTGTCCGATATCTCACGCACCACCGACAGGTCGTGGGAAATGAAGAGGTACGTCAGCCCGAGGTCGCGCTGCAGCTCATCGAGCAGGCTGAGGATCTGCGCCTGCACGGTCACATCCAGTGCGGACACCGCTTCATCGAGCACCACGAGCTCCGGGTCGAGGATCAGGGCGCGAGCGATAGCCACGCGCTGGCGCTGACCACCGGACAGCTCCGCAGGACGCCGCTGCGCGACATCTCCGCTCACCGATCCCGCCCCGGAGCCCAGGGCCACCCGGTCGAGAATCGCGTCGACCTTCTCCCTGATCTGCGACTTCGACAGATCGGTGAGGTTGCGCAGCGGTTCGGCGAGAATCCTGCCCACGGTCTGCCGCGGGTCCAGCGAACTGTAGGGGTTCTGGTAGACCATCTGGACCCGACGCCGCAGGTCGCGGCGTCCTGCCCTGGAAAAGGTGCTGAACTCGTCGATACGCAGGTCAGCGGCATCACCGGAGGTTCCCGCCAGGGTCACTGTGCCGGAGGTCGGCTCCTGGAAAGCGGTGATCATCCGGGCGAGCGTGGACTTGCCGGAGCCGGACTCCCCCACGATGGCGTGGGTCGTGCCGGGCGCGACGGTGAAGGAGACATCGTCGACGGCTACGAAGGAGTCAGAGTCTCTGCCACCGCCACCGAACTCGCGGCGCAGCGTGTCCACGGTGAGCAGTGGCGTGGCGTCCGGCGCGGGGCCGGTCCGGTAGGTCGACTGCTCCACCGCGCTGACCAGAGACGGTGCGTCCGACAGGAGGCGTTGCGTGTACGGGTCGTGCGGGTCAGTGAGGATCCGGTCGGTCGGGCCGGTCTCCCTGACCTCGCCGCCCTGCATGACGACGAGCCGGTCGGCGCGGTCACCGGCGACGGCAAGGTCATGGGTGATGAAGAGGATGCCGAGGTCGAGTTCGGTCCGCATCCGGTCCAGCAGATCCAGGATCGTGCGCTGCACGGTGACGTCCAGGGCACTCGTCGGCTCATCGGCGATGATGAGCTCCGGCTCGGTCGCGACGGCCGCGGCGATGAGTGCGCGCTGCTTCATACCGCCCGAGAGCTGGTGCGGGTACTGGTCGTAGCGCACCTCCGGGTTGTCGATCCCGACCTGTTCGAGCAGGTCAAGGACCTTCCTCTTGCGCGCGGACGCGGACAGCCGCACCGCCTTCGGCGCGATGCGCAGCCCCTCCCCCACGGACGCGCCGATGGTCTTCACCGGGTTCAGTGAGTTGTTCGGGTCCTGCGGGATCAGGCCGACACGGGTGCCGCGGATGCTGCGCCACTCGCGCTCGGAGAGGTTGGTGATCGACCGGCCGTCGAGCTTGATCGTGCCGCTGACCTCGGCGTTGCCGGGCAGCAGGCCGAGGGTGGCCATGGCGGAGGTCGACTTGCCGGAGCCGGACTCGCCGACAATGGCGGTGACCTTGCCACGCTCGACGGTGACGCTGACGTTCTTCACCGCGGGGACGCCACCACGGCGGGTGCGGTAGGTCACCGCGAGATCGCGGATCTCGAGCAGCGGGGCAGCATGGCCGGCCCCGGACGCCGCAGCAGTGCCGGAGGCCTCGTGGGTGTCCGGACGCCAGGAGCCGTCGTCCCAGTTCATGTCTGGCTTCTCAGTCATCGGATCGCCTTCCCGCCGGAGCGCTGCAGCGCCTGGCTGAGATAGTTGGTGGCCAGGACGACGAGGACGATCGCCAGGCCGGGCAGGACGGACAGCCACCAGGAGGTGGCGATGAAGTCGCGTCCCTCGGAGATGATCAGGCCCCACTCCGGGGTGGGCGGCGGTGCGCCGTAGCCGAGGAAGCCGAGGGTGGACAGCTGCAGGATCGCGCTGCCGAACTGCAGGGCGGCGAGGGCCAGCACCGGGGTCAGCGAGTTCGGCAGGATGTGTCGCCACAGCACCGACCAGGCCGTTCCGCCGGAACCGTAGGCGGCCTCGACGAAATCGGCGGCGGCCACACCGAGGACCTCGGAACGGGCCAGGCGGGCGAACATGGCGACATTGGTGACACCGACGGCGATGGCGGCGTTCATCGTGCCGTAGCCCAGCAGGATGATCACCGACAGGCTCAGCAGCAGGGCCGGGATGGAGAGCAGCACGTCGACGATGCGCATGATGAGCGTGTCGAGCCAGCCGTTGCGTCCTCCCCGGACCGAGCCGGCGACCAGGCCGAGCAGGGTGCCGACGACCATGCCGACGAGCACGGCGACCAGGGCGCCGGACAGGGAGTGCCGGGCACCCCAGACCACACGGGTGTAGAGGTCACGGCCGACGGCGTCGGTACCGAACCAGTGGTCCGCCGACGGGGCGAGCAGCGGTTCGGTGGTGCCGGATTCGGTGGGGTCACCGGAGGCGAACAGGCCGGGGACCAGGGCCCAGGCGACGGCGAGGAGGACGACGAAGCCGGCGAGCCAGACGCCGGGACGGATGCGTGTCAGGGTCTTCATGCCTTCACCTTCTTCCCGCTCTTGCCGGTCTTCTGCCCGGCTTTCTGCCCGGCCTTCTCACCGGTGCGGAGCCTGGCGTCCAGCACCGGGTAGAGCAGGTCGACGACCAGGTTGATGACGACGTAGACCGCCGCGGCGAGCACGACCACTGCCATGAGGACGGGGGTGTCTCGGTTGGCGACGGCGTCCACCGTCATCGCACCGACCCCGGCGCGGGAGAACACGGCCTCGGTGATGACCGCACCGCCGACGAGTTCGCCGAAGGTCAGCCCGGCGATGGTGATCGCCGGCAGCACCGCGTTGCGCAGAACATTCCGCCACAGCACCCACTGGGCACCGGCGCCGCGGGCCTTGACCACGGTGATGAAGGGCATGTCGGTGACATCGTCGATGCTGCGGATCAGCACCTGGGCCAGCGGTGCAGACAGCGGCACCGCCAGCGCGATCGACGGCAGGATGAGGTCCTGGACGCTGGACGCGTGGATCACCGGGATCCACTCCAGGGTGAAGCTGAACACCTGGATGAGGATGATGCCGAGCCAGAATGCCGGCAGGGAGACGAACAGGGGCGGAAGTGCACGCAGCGTCGTCGAGATCCAGCGGCAGACCCGGTTGTCCGGCAACGAGGTGGCGGTCACCGCGACGAGCACCGCGATGACCAGGGCAACCAGGAAACCGGTCACAGCCAGGGCAAGGGTGCCGGGCAGGGCGTCAGTCAGGGAGTCCATGACATCGGCACCGGTCTGCAGGGAGTTGCCGAAGTCGAGGTGGAGGACGCCGGTCAGCGAGTTCCAGTACCGCGACAGGACAGGCTCATCCGAGCCGTAGGCCTGCTGCATATCGGCGATCTCGGAGGCCGAGAGGCCGAGCTCGGGATCGGCGTAGCGGGTGGAGACGGCGTCCCCGGGCAGGGCGGTGAGCAGGATGAAGGCGAGGGTGAAGCTGGCCCAGAGGACCAGGACCGCTGCGCCGATGCGGCGGAGGACAGTCATGGTGGTCATCTACTCGTCCCCTTCCACGCTGGTGAGGTAGAACCAGGGCCGGCCGATGGACTCGGCGCGGAAGCCGTGGACATAGGACTGCACGCCGTAGACCTGCGGTTCCTCGAACATGGGCAGGACATAGGCCTGCTCGGTCAGGTAGTCCTGGACGTCGCCGGAGGCGTCCGCCCGGTCCTCGGGTGTGGCCGAGGAGGACACCTTGCGCAGCAGTTCCTCGAGGTGTTCGTCGCCGATCGAGTCATCACCGAGCAGGTTGAGCAGCTGGTTGCGGTTGTCGGAGTAGTACTGCGACTTGATGACGTCGTAGTCGGCGCGTCCGACCATGGTGACGTTGAGCTGGATCTTGTCGATGTCGGTCTGCGCGGCCTTCTGTGCCGCGACATCGCCGGGGTAGAGCTGCACGTCGATGCCGATCTTCTTCAGCTGCTCCTGGACCATGGTGACGACCTCGCGCGTGCGGGGCTGTTGTTCGGCGTCATTGGCGGTGAGGCTGAGCCGTTTCCCGTCCTTGACGCGGATGCCGTCGGAGCCCGGCACCCAGCCCGCCTCGTCGAGGAGCTCCTTCGCGCGCTCGGGGTCGAAGGTGTAGGCGTCCTTCTGCTCGCGGTAGCCCATGGCGGTGGACGCCAGGGCCGAGGTCGCCAACGGGTAGGACTCCGAGAACAGCGAGGTCAGGATGCGTTCCCGGTCGACTCCGGCGATGATCGCCTGGCGGACCCGGATGTCCTCGAGCAGCGGGTGGCGGAACCGCAGCGCGATCTGGTTGTTCACCCCGGAGGTCGGTGCGGAGAGGATGTCCACCCCGGCGTCCTCCAGGTGCTTCTCCTCGGGGGCCTCGATCTGGCGGGCGACGTCGCCCTGGCCGGACCGGATACCGCCGACGCGGACGCTGTCTTCCTTGGCGACCACGACGTGGATCGTGTCCAGGTCCGGACGTCCCGTGTTCTCGCCCCGGTTGCCGAGTTCCGGCGGAGCCCAGGCGTAGTCCTCCCGGGCGGAGAGCGTGAGCTCGGTGTTGCGCTCCTCGTCGGTGATGACGAAGGGGCCGGAGCCGATGACGCGGCGGGCGTTGCCGGGGGCGAATCCTTCGTCGGTCATGTCGAGGGAGGCGTCCGCCAGGAGTCCGGCATTGAAGGAACTGGTGGCCTGCGGGAAGCCGGGCTCAGGGTCGGTGAAGTGGAAGCGGACCGTGTGGTCGTCGAGGACCTCGCCGCGGTCGTAGGTGCTGATCTGCTCGGAGGAGGTCAGCTTCCGCTCCTTGTCACCCTTGCCGAAGAGGTCGAAGTTGCGGACCACGTTCTCGGCGGTGAGCGGGGTGCCGTCGGAGTAGGTGACGTCATCGCGCAGGTGGAAGGTGAATTCGGTGGCGTCCGCGTTGATCTCGGGCAGGTCGGTGGCGATCCACGGGTAGAGTTCGAGGGTGTCCGGGTCCTGCCAGAGGAGGCGGTCGGTGATGTTGTTCACCACACCGCCGTTCGGGTAGTAGCCCGCGGTCGGCGGGTAGAGGGTCTGGAAGGGCAGTGACTCGAGGTAGGTGAGTTCGCGCGGGGCGGGCCCGTCGCTGCTGCTGCAGGAGGCGAGGCCGGTGGCGGTGGCGAGAGCGGTGACGACCGCGAGGGTCTTCACTGCGGGCCGTCGACGTCCCCGGCGGTGACGATCGGGAAATAGTGACATGTACAGACCTGTCTGTTCTAGGCTCAGGGCGTCATCGTAGCACCGGCCCTGCCTGACTACGATGGGTGGCTATGAGATCATCGGGCACCATCGCGATCATCGGGGGAGGCCCCCGCGGCATCTCCGTCCTGGAACGTCTCGCCGCACAGCATGCGGCCGAGGCAGGAGGGCCCGGTGACGCCTCCGACTCCGGCCCTGTCACCGTCCATCTCGTCGACGACACCGAACCCGGCGCCGGCCGGGTCTGGCGCACCGACCAGACCCGCACGCTGTGCATGAACACCCTGGCGGACGCGGTGACGCTG
This sequence comes from Corynebacterium sp., assembly GCF_022712275.1. Lineage (GTDB taxonomy): Bacteria > Actinomycetota > Actinomycetes > Mycobacteriales > Mycobacteriaceae > Corynebacterium. The sequence goes on from NZ_JALAGU010000050.1 coordinate 84,856, forward strand.
TTCACCGAGCCCGGATCCACGGTCACGGCGCCGGTCGTCGAGGGTCCGACGATGTACGAGTGGATCCGCCTGATCCGCGGCGATTCCCTCCCGGACCAGGCCGATCCGAACGGCGCGAAGACCGCCCTGTTCCGCGGTCACCCGGCGATGGTCCGGGGCGAGTTCCACAGTGAGATCGCGGCGACGGAGCCGGAGTCCCACCCGTCGCGTGCGCTCTACGGTGAGTACCTGCGCTGGGTCCTGTCGGTGGTGCTGGCAAGCGCCCCCGAAAGCCTGAAGGTCGAGGTCCACCAGGCCCGCGCCACGGAGATCACGCAGGTCACCGGGGATGACGGGATCGTCCGCGACGAGATCACCCTGGAGCACCATACCAGCGGAGACGCCGCCCACCTGGCGTCCTCCCCTGTCACACTCACGGCGGACGCCACGGTGCTGGCGCTGGGCTGGACCGGCAATGAGCCGGACGCGCTGGAGGGGTTCACCGCCACCAGCGTGCAGATGCACCCCACGCTGCACTGGGTCCGGCCCGGCAACCCGGCCGACCAGGCGGTGGATGCCGTTGGCGCGGGTGAAGAGATCGTGGTCCGCGGCCTGGGTATGGGGTTCTTCGACCTCATGGCGATGGTGACCATCGACCGTGGCGGAAAGTTCGTCACGGACGCCACCTCCCGCTCGGGCCTGGCCTACCGGCCGTCCGGACGCGAGCCGAAACTGGTGGTCGCCTCCCACCACGGCTACCCCTACCAGCCGAAACCTGTGCTCCACGCACTGCCGTCGCCGGCCCCGATGCCACGGTTCCGGGCTGCGCTGGCCGCACTTGCGGAGGACGCCCCGGCGGGGTCCGTCGATTTCGGCGAGACCCTGTGGCCGGCGATCCTGCGGGACGCCCAGGCCGCCTACTACACGGTCCTGTTCAGCGGACGCTGCCCGGGACATGCCGAGGACTCCGACCGGCTGGCCGAGGTCCTGGCCGTGGTCGACGATCCGGCACTGGACCCGTGGCGACTGCACACCTACCCGGAACTGCAGGCCCTGGTCCCGGAAGACGACCGCTTCGACCTGGGCTTCTACGCCGATCCGGTGGCGGCCTTCTCCGGCTCCACGATCGCGGAACTGACGACCTTCCTCGGTGACCGGCTCGCCGCCGACCTCCACGAGGCGAACCTCGGCCAGGATTCCGCGGTGAAGGCGGGGCTGCAGGTCATCGGTGCGGCACGCAAGCCCGCCCAGGTCGCCGACGAGCCCGGCCGGTTCACCACCCGGTCACGGCGCGCGGAGTACGCCGAGCTGCGGCGCGTCGGCCAGATGGTCGGCTCCGGACCGCCTGCGTTCCGTACCGCCGAACTGCTCTGCCTGCTGGACGCCGGCTATGTGCGCTTCCTCGGTGCCCACCCGACCCTGGTCGTCGATCCGGAGCAGCCGGCCTTCGCCATGAGTTCGCCGACGACCGGCGACGAGGCGGTGTTCTCCACCACGCTGGTGGACGCCTGGCTGCACAAGCCGGACGCCCGGACCTCGGCCGATCCGCTGACCCGGCAGCTGCGGCTCGAGGGGCGGCTGCGTCCCTTCACTCTCGCCGACGGCTCGGTGACGACCGCGCCGGAGGTGGATCTGGCGACAGGTCTGCTGGTGCACCCGGACGGCGAGGTGGATCCGCGGGTCCACATGCTGGGTATTCCGCTGCTGGCTTACCGGGCGGACATGACGATCTCGCCGATGCCGCGCACCGATCCGCTGATGCTGCAGGAGACGGACGGGGCGGCGGTGTCTGCACTGCGGATCGCGCAGAGCTCGCCGGATGTGCAGGGCACGCAGGATTCTCGGAGCTGAGCATGCTCGACCTCACCGCGTCCCCCGAGGTTGTGGCGCCGCAGCTGCTCGGCGCAGTGCTGCGTCGGGTGACTCCTGACGGCGTCGGCGGCACCGGCACAGTCGCCGTGCAGCTCACCGAGGTCGAGGCATATCCGGGGGTCGGGGACCCGGCGTCCCACACGGCCAACGGGTGGACGCCCCGGTGTGCGACGATGTTCGGCCCACCGGGGCACATCTACGTCTACGCGAGCTACGGGATCCACCGGGCCGGCAATATCGTGTGCCGGCCGGCGGGGACCGGCGCGGGGGTACTCATGCGGGCCGGGCGCGTGGTCGAGGGGCTGGAGGTCGCGCGGCGCCGACGGAGGAAGGTGAAGGACGGGGTGGCCGTGGTTCCCACCGATGAGGCACTGGGGCGCGGGCCGGGGAATCTCGGCGCTGTGCTGGGCCTTGACCTGGATCTCGACGGCGCGACATTGGCGGTGGTCAGTGGTGATGCCGCCACCGACGCCACCTTCACCCTCACTCCCCCGGCGTCCCCGGCGGACTATGTCAGCGGCCCACGGATCGGCATCTCGAAGAATGTCGAGGCACCACTGCGGTTCTGGATCCCCGGCGACCGGACCGTGACCACGCCACGGGGGCGTCCGAAGGGTATCCGACCGCCACCACCCCCGGAGTCAGGTGAGGTATCCCACACTTAGGTTCTCCTGCCTTCATGTCGGTTATTATGAGCATGATCATCCTCATAAATAGCCGACTACATCGCCGACGGTGCCGTCGGCGCTACCGACGGAGGTTCCTGTGACCGACACTCTGCCCATGTCCGAACGGCCCATCGAGGATCTGCCCGGCCACTGGCTGCTGGCCCGGCTCGGCAAGCGCGTCCTGCGCCCCGGCGGCCGGGAGCTCACCGAACGGCTCATCACCGCCGCGTCCCCCGCCGGCAAGGACGTCGTCGAGCTGGCCCCCGGTCTCGGCAAGACCGCCAAGCTGCTGCTCGACACCCACCCGGCGTCCTACCGCGGTGTGGACGAGGACGCCGAGGCCGTGACCCTGACCAACCAGGCCATCGGCAACACCGGAGAGGTCACCGAGGCGAAGGCGGACGCCACGGGCCTGGACTGCGACTCCGCCGACGTGGTCCTCGGCGAAGCCATGCTCACCATGCAGGGCGCGAAGGGCAAGGACGCCATCGTCGCCGAAGCCCACCGCGTGCTGCGTGACGGCGGCCGCTACGCCATCCACGAGCTCTGCCTCGAGCCCGACACCCTCGACGACGACGCGAAGACCGAGATCCGCAAGGCCCTCGCCCGCTCCATCAAGGTCAACGCCCGCCCGCTGACCACCGAAGAATGGACCGACCTGCTCACCTCCCACGGCTTCACGGTCGAGTCGGTGCAGCACAACGGCATGGAACTGCTCAAGCCGCGGCGCAACCTCGCCGATGAAGGCCTGAAGGGTGTGGCCACCATCGTGGTCAACCTGCTGCGCAATCCGGGCGCCCGCAGGCGCGTCCTCGGGATGCGCAAGGTCTTCAACAGGTACAGCGACAACCTCGCGGCCATCGCCGTCGTCGCAACGAAGAACCCGACAGGAGAAGACAATGAGTGACACCCCCGGCAGTGTCCCCGCGGACGCTCTCGTCGACGACCGTTCCGGCGACGGCTGGACCCTCGTCGACGGCCTGCTGGACGCCCATCCCGGAACCGTCCCACTGGCCGGTGACCGCCCCCACCAGCGCCGCGAACGGGCGATCCCCGCGGTGAAGAAGCTGGGCGAGCTCGAGGGCGTCACCGCCGTCCGTCTCGCATTCCGCGCCGGTGACGTCATGGCCGACCACTCCGCGGTCTGGCCGATCCTCATCATGGGACAGTCCGGCCGTGTCGAGGTGACCGTCGCCGGTCCGGACAATGCCGACCTCTCCGGGGAGGACGCCGCCACCGTGGAGCTCGCCCCGGGCGCCGCGCTGAATGTCACCGCCCGGCGCGTCCACTCCCTCACCGCCACCGAGGCGTCCACCGTCACCCTGCTCGTGCTGCACGGCGGCGCAGATGCCCCGGTTTCCGACTCCGATGAGTGAGGGGGCAGGATCATGACATGAGTTCCGTCACCGAGCCGTCGCCCCGCGGTCGCGTCCTCGCCGCTGTCGAGGACACCCACACCCGCACCGGGGACGCCGTGACCGCCGCCGAGCTCGCCGACACCCTGGACCTCCATCCGTCGACCGTGCGGTTTCACCTGCGCAAACTCCTGGACGCCGGCCAGATCGTCGAAGAGTCGGCGGATACGACTGACGGGCGCGGCCGCCCTCGCAAGCGCTACCGTCCGGCTCCTGCGACACCGACCGACACCCTGCTGATCGCCCTTGTGGAAGCGCTCGCCGACACCGACGACGAGCGTGAGGAACGGGCCGCACAGGCGGGCCGGATCTGGGCGTCCAGTGTGGTGGGTTCTGCGGTCGATTCTCCAGTCGGTTCTGCGCTGGACGCCGCCGATCCGCTGGACGCCGCAGCTGCCGTCCTCACCGCGCTGGGCTTCGAGATCCAGTCGATGAGCAGCATCTTCGGTACCAGCGAGATCCGGGTGTGCTCCTGTCCGCTGCGGATCCTGGGGCAGCGTCATCCCGAGGTCGCCCGTGGTATCCAGCGCGGTGCCGTGGAGTTCGCTCTCACCGGCCTCGCAGGTTCCATCGGATCCACCGCGGCCGGAACGCCGGACGGCTGGACCGTGACATCCCGCCCCGACCCCCGTTTCGGCGACTGCGAGGTCACGCTCCGCCTCGCACCCACAGCC
>NZ_JALAGU010000051.1 GCF_022712275.1 Corynebacterium sp.
CACGACGGGGTCCGTGTGGTCTCACTGGGGCAGGAGGACTCGGCCGGGTCGGTCGCCCTGCTGGACACCGACACGTGGCTGTGGTCGGAACCCCCACGCCAGCCACCGAAGAAGTTGAGGTACATCAGGTTCTGAAAGGTGGCACCACCATCAGCCAGCACCATCTGGCCAACGGCCGGCGTCGTGGACTGTGCAGACCCCACAAGTGCCGCAGACCCGGGGCGATTCACCCTGCGGTGCGGCAAAATAGTGTCGGCGACGAGGTTGCCGTTAGGGTGCACGGTAGGGTCATGGTTCGGTCAGATGAAGGTGTGGTAACTCTCATCTTGCCCCGGTCAGTACCTCTGTATGTTGTGCCACCCCGGATCCCCATCACGGGTCAGCTACGCATTCCCAAACGAGAAGAGCCGCATAACCTCGCGGCACGCTTCACTCAGGTACAACCTGCGCAGGCACACTCGGTCATCAACGTGCGATCGATCCGCTCGACACTCCCCACTGACCTTCGCCCATTCCCAGCAGTGCAGCCTGGTCCCCTACCGACCAACCGGCCTCAGTGAGCGCGGATACCGCGTCCCGAACTCTGAAATCGCGAGCTGGGTCGCACCGTCCGGAGTTGGACCGACTGTGGGGCAAGCTGCGCGGTGGGGACACGGTGGTGGTGTGGCGACTGGACCGGTTGGGCCGCTCGGTCCCGCATCTGATCGATCAATTGGAGGATCTACAGGCCCGCGGCGTCGGGTTCGTTTCATTGCAGGAGACCATTGATACGACGACCCCGGGTGGTCGGCGGGTGTTCCATGTGTTTTCGGCGTTGGCGCAGTTCGAACGTGATCTGGTGATCGAGCGCACCACTGCCGGCCTGGCAGCGGCCAGGGCACGGGGTCGGGTCGGGGGTCGGCCGAAGAAGCTCACCGAGCAGCAAGCCGCCACCGTCCGCTCACTGTATGAGGCGAAGACGATGACGGTGTCAGAGATCGGGAAGGTACTCGGGGTCAGTAGGTCGACAGTATATCGGAGTCTCAATGCAGAAGATAAGTAGAGGCCTATACCTGTCGGATGTTATCTGCCGCCTGGACCGGGCACAAATGGCGGCAACCCATTTCTTCTACGGCACTCATTTACAGAATATACGTACGTGTCGAACTTGTCCTCCACAAAATAGTCTACAAGTTCTTCTTTTAGAGCGCTTACGATGTCGTGTCCGCATTTATTCCATTCTTCCACTTTGGAACCCGGTCTCCATACCGGCGGATCATCGAAGCGGGACGATTCGCTAACAAACATGTCCTGAAAGTACGCAGTCCAAGAGTGTAATTTTCGTGTCAACGCTTCACTTAGATTGAAGTCTTCCGCTGTTACATAAGGACGAATTCCAACTGATTCATCCCTCGGGGGTTCCCCCCAGAGTGAGCTCGGGTGGCCATGTTCTGGACGGAGTACTAGCTTCCTAATTTGTTGTCCGCCTACTTCCATAGGACCTCAAGACCATCCACGCAGCCGTGCCATTTTCCGGAGTATTCGTCGTATCCTGCCCACGCTGTCCACAGCTCGTTCTCGGTTCCAGATGGTCCGCCATTTGGGTTGACGATTGCTACACTGTTCACCCCTGACTTCTTATTTCCCCTTTGTCTTCCCCAATTGTTTCCATGAGCATTATCGAAGTCCTCTGCGTTGAGCGTATAGTTAACGCAGGCTAGAAAATCGTAGTAGTCTGACCTGGTCGGAGGTACCTCGTTAAAATGCCCACTTCCTGGGTTAGCTACGGAGACTATGTGGTTTCTAAAGCGTTCGCAGTATAGTAGGACACTGCCTTTGCCATGAACATTAAACAGTGCTAGCTTTGTGTCGCCAGAGACCTCGTAATCTACGCATCCCAGAACTCGATCTTCGTAATTCTCTGCCGGTCCATCAACCTCTGCCTTTGCTCTTGCATTGGAATTGGTGGAGTTCCCAATGGGCCAGTACAGATCCTTCGATATGGGAGCGCCTGTAAGAGTTCCGCCTGTGAATGTTTGGTCATACCAGATAGATGTAGTGGGTATTGCGTCACTTACAGGGTAGCCGTATGCTCCTGATTCTCGGCCGAGAGAGTCCCATCGCAAAAGTATTGTTCCAGAAATTGGATGCGCTCCGTATTCCGGATGCCAGTAGATATCTCCTCCAATGAAGTGGTTATACCTCCCAACACCGTCGGGTGTGCCGGCTTCGTCGGCGGTGGGGTAGCCGAGGGGTCCGCCTTCTGCGCCGGTGGCGACCCACTTGTCGTAGATGAGCCCTTGGATACTGGCGAGGCCGGCGAGGGAGCCGTAGATGTGTCCGCGTTGGAACGACTGCTTGCGTCCGATACCGTCGGACAGTCCGATCTCGTCGGTGGTGGGGTAGCCGAGGCGCCCGGCTTCCCATCCGTTGCGTGCCCATACGATGGAGAAGTGTGTGGTGACAGGGTGTGCACCGGTGGTGGGGTGCCAGTAGATGAACCCGTTGACGAACTCGTTACGCCTCCCGACCCCGTCGGGGACTCCGAGCTCATCGGATTTCGGCCAGGTGAGGAAGCTTGTGGGTCCGCCGATGGCGTCATACTTTTCGCGGATTGCTCCGCAGACCTTGTAGGGGCTGGGCCAGTAGGTGGTGCAGTTGACCGGCGCTGCTGCTAGTGCGCGTGCCAGGGGGTTGGCTGCACGGTCTTGTTCGGCCTGCTGTTCGGCGGCTTCCTGGACCTCGGCGCGGTCAGCTTCCTCTTTGGTGAATCCGCCGGGAATGTCCTCAGTGTCTGAGCGCATCTGACCGGGGGTGATCATCGCCTCGGGGTCAGTGGTGGCGTGCCAGTCGGCCCCGGCATCGTTGTCGATCGTGTTGTCATCGAAGCCGGGTTCAGCGGGTTCGAGGTCTTCTCGACCGGCAGCGGGTGTCGCTGCAGCCTGGGCAGCATTGTCGATCGCCTCTTGTTCAGCGTTCGCTCGCGCGGAGGCCGAGTCATCGGGCCCGGTGGTGATGCTGGGTTGCGCCGCCGAAGTCGGGGACAGTGTTGAGCTCAGTCCGAGGGCGAGGACAACCGCGAGCAGCGGTCTGAGTACTTTGTGTCGCATTGATTCCTCTTGGTGGTGAGTGCATGGGGAGAAACGTCAGGTGTACCAAAAGCCACGTCAGCGGAATATTTTGAAAGGCTGTGCAAGTGTTGGGACACTATCGTTGAGTGAACCATGTTTTCACTCAGTCGACAAGAGTGGGGGTGGTGTGCGCTGTATGTTCGCCACGACCGCCACACCGACGCCCCGGCCCACGTCCTGGGAGCGGCGGTGCCAGTATGGCTTCACAAACCGATGCCTGGTCACCTGACGCTTCTCAAAGAGCCCTTATACTCTGCACGGTCTGGACAGAAATCCCCGCAGCTGACGTCCTCACCCTGCCCAACCACCTGGAACAGCTCGACGAGAACCAGCGTCTGGGCGAGATTGACCTGTGGGCCCCGCGGTACATCGACGCGCTCTACAAGGTCATCCTCAACCGCGCCCGGGACGCCGGCGACCTCCACCTCCTGAAACGGCAGACGCTGATCGACGCCCGGCCACGGCTGGCCCTGCCCACCCCGCTGCGTGACCAGTGGGAGGCCCGGTTCGACGAGTTGGCCGGGCGCGGCCGGCGACCATGATCGACAACGCAGAGGTGACAAACCCCAGCACCCGCCCGTGGTGGAGCAATACTTCGCTGTAGAACTCTCTGCCGGAACCGCGCGGTAGACGCCTCCGTCGCTCAGCGACGATCCGCGTCCGTCGCACCACTACGATGACGGCATGACACTTCAACTGACCGGAGTACTGGTCCTCATCGCCTCCCCGGGTGACACACAGCAAGAACGCGCCAGCGTCCGCGAGGCAATCAACAACTGGAACATCAACAGCGGACGACGCATGGGGGTTGCTCTACTTCCTTGGCTGTACGAGCATTCCGCCGTGCCTACCCTCGGCGACCGGCCCCAGGCGATCATCAACTCACAGGCCGTTGACCGCGCTGACGTGGTGGTCGCATTCTTCGACAGTCGGCTCGGCACAGACACGGGTGTCAGTGTCTCGGGTACCGCAGAAGAGATCCAGAGGGCGCATGCCTTAGGAAAACCCGTGCACGTGTACTTCTCGAACGAGGACGTTCCCCGCGAAGCCGACCTCGACCAGCAGGTGGCACTGCGAGACTTCAGGCAAGGTCTTCAAGACAGCGGACTGCTCGGGGACTATAACGATCCCCAGGACCTTGCAGGTCAGGTAGTTCGGGCGCTCCAGCATGACATTGACGAAGCGGGATGGGATGTTTCTGCACATTCCCGGACGATTACACTCTCGGGAGCTCAGCTTGCGTGGCATCACGAACACACCGAGAAACCTGACGGAGTGGACAAGCGAGGCAAGCAAAAATACAAGACCACCAGCAACCGACTGGTAGTCGAGAACACAGGGTCCGTGCCCGCTGAGGATCTGACCTTCACGGTGACCGGGCTCGACGGCTGCAGGGTCCACGACGGCGACCTTCCCACCACTCCGTTCACCCTGGAAGCACACTCCACCCGAAGCTGGATCGTAATCCCCCTTAGCAGTGGAACGGTCGAGATCGCCGCAGCGTGGACGGAGGGAGGGGAGGACAAGAACGCCAAGTTCACCACCGAGGTCCGCTCCAGATAGTCGCTGCGCAGAACTGGACATTGGCGCGGTTACGGAACTGTCAGATCAACTGAGACGCCAGAGGCTGGTATTGACGCCGGGCAGCGGCAAACCCCCAGGTCGATAGTGTCAGAATGAGTGAGAAAAGTGTCAGTTAGACTGAGACAGGACACCTGTTGTCCCGTCTCAGTCATGTCGAGATTTTTCGCACGTGACACGAGACAGTACGGATTACCCCCTCTTCTCTCACTGATCCTGAGATAGCCTCGCCGATACACGAGGAATCAGGAGTCAGGGACATGTCGCTTCGCCAACTGCCCGTCAACATCACCGACCGCACACGCGTCCTGATCAACCTTGACGGCGACGACCAGAACGACGCAGGAGATGTGCTGGAGAGCCCAGTCCTTACACGGACGGTGAATAACCGATGCCCTGACGCCGCGGACAACGTCGTCACAGAATCCCCGGGGGTAGCGCTTGGCCATGGGAATCAATTCTCCAGGCCGCCCAGTAGGGGCAACTAGATCAGATGTCACCCACACGCGTAGCAGACCCGTTCTCCTACATCCCGGTGCTGAGCTCTGTGAACGCGGCAGTATCCGACGAGGACTTCCACCGACAGGTGTTCCAGATGGCCGAAGACTGTGTGAGCCAGGGCGGCGTCACCCACCTGGTGGTCATCCATCCGGCTGCGGAGTCCGATGGCAAGCAGAGAGCCAGGTAGCCCCTGCGCAGAACTGGACAAAGCTATCGGTACGGAAATGTCAGATCACCTGAGACACCTCGGTGGTAAAAACCACCCGCGGCGGAGTAAACACCCAGGTCGCTGGCGTCAGAATGAATGAGAAAGTGTCAGTTCGAATGAGTACGGTCAGCCTCAGGGCCGGTAGACCGACAGCACCCGGTAGTGCGCGACGAAGTCCAGCTCCGAGACCTTGTCCCCGACCTCGCCGTCGTAGGCGACCTCGGTGGGCTCACTGAGGATCTCGCAGTGGAACTCCGGGCGGTGCAGCTCGTGGTACAGGGGACTGCGACCCAGATTTCCGCTCAGCAGCGCCACCACGGTACGCAGCCGTGAGAACCGACGACCGGTCTCCAGCATCCGCACATCGAGCAGTCCGTCCTCGATCGTCGCCCGGTCGACCGGGGCGAACCCCGACGGCTGGTACAGCGAGTTACCGAGGAAGAACAGCGAGGTCTTCAGGGTCTTGCCGTCGTACCTGATCTCGACGGCATTCTCGTCCTTCAGCACCCGCCAGGCGGCGATGACCGCAGCCACGGTCTTGCCTGTCTTCCCCTCGTACTTCTCCCGGATCTCGACGAACCGCGGGTAGATCCCGATGCTCGCGGTGTTCAGCAGCGTGGTCCCACCATTGAGCGTGACGACATCCACCTTCTCCACCGTCCCGTACTTCACCGCGGCGATGGTCCGGTCGGTCGTGGCGCAGTCGATCTGCTTGGCGAAGTGGTTGAACGTGCCGCCCGGGAACACCGCCAGCGGCTTGTCCGCGGCACGTGCGACACCCGCGGCTGCGGCCACGGTGCCGTCGCCACCGGCGATGCCGAGCACCTCAGCCCGGGATGCGGCGTCCTCCAGGACCAGTTCGACGTCATCGTCCGGCCCGAGGGTGACGATTTCGGCGGCCGGAAGCGCCTTCTCGACCTCCTTGAGGACCCTCTCCCCTGTCCCACCGCCCGAGGCCGGGTTCACGACAAGGACCAGTCCTTCACCTTCAGGACGCGCCGGCGCATCGACAATATGCGTTTCAACCCCGGAGATGTCCGGCACCACCGGCGGCGGCACGATTTTCGCTCCGATCGCGGTGATCAGCGCACCGAGACCGAATCCGGCCAGCACATCGCCGGGATAGTGCGCGCCGGTGTACACCCGGGAGAAACCGACGAGACCTGCCAGGGCACCTACCCCTGCTCCGAGCCCCGGGGCCTCCACCGCCACACCGGACGCGAAGGCTGCGGCACTGGCGGAGTGTCCCGAGGGAAAGGAACTCGACTTCGGGTACCGACGGATCTGACGTGCCACCTTCACCGACCCGTGCCCCGGTCGCTGCCGCCGCCACCAGCGCTTCGCCACCTGGTTGGCGATGAGACTGGTGCCGGCCACGCTGACCAGCCCACGCGTCGCCGCCCGCTGGGTCCGGGGGTTCCCGGTCAGGGCCATCGCACCGGCGATCCCGATCCACAGCTTCGAGTAGTCGGCTGCACCGGTGAGTCTGGGCAGGAAGGCGTCCAGGCGTGGATTCTCAGCTCCGGCGACCGCGTCGAACACGTCCCGGTCCATCCGCACGACCCCCGACAGCATCTCGCCCACCGCGGTCCGCCGGAACCGACCACTCACACGACCACCCATTGACGCACTCTCCATCCACCTGCAGCTGACTACCGACCACTCCAGACTACCTGGCGGACGATTCTCCGTTACTGCAGGTCGAAGTGATGACGGGTCAGTAGTGGAACTCCCCGTCCGGACCGAATCCGGCCTCCCTGACCTCACTGACACAGTCGGTCGCCAGCGGGCCGTAGATGTGCGGGAACCGCTGGCCGTTTCCGGCCTCTTCCTCGAGGATCTCAGTTCCGGCAGCGCGCACGGCGTCCTCGTCGACAACCAGGACGCACAGCCGGACGCCGGCCTCGGCTGCCGGGCGGTAGAACCGGTCTGCAGTTCCCGCGATCTGGTCGGCGAAGGAGGCGTGGATGAACCCCACCTCGTCGAGGGACTGCTCGAGGGTGGACACCCGGTATTCACCGGTGGCGACGGCGGCGTCCCAGGAGGACCTTGCGGCAATGTGGTAGATCGTCATGTGCCAAAATGTTACCCATGACACTTCCCCACACTGACATCGATCCGGACGGTCTGCTGGAGTACTCCGTCGTCTTCACCGACCGGTCCCTGAACCACATGTCGAAGCGTTTCGTCGGCGTCATGCAGGACATCATCTCCGTACTCAAGGACGCCTACGACGCCTCAGCTGTCGCGATCGTCCCCGGTGGCGGTTCCTACGGCATGGAGGCCGTCGCCCGTCAGCTCGTGACTGACCGGAAGACCCTCATCGTGCGCAACGGCCTGTTCTCCTTCCGCTGGTCCCAGATCATCGACGCCGGCAGGATCACCGACGATATCACGGTGCTGACCGCCAGCCAGGCCGAGGACGCCACCACCTCACCCTGGTCCCCCGCCCCGATCGACGAGGTCACCGCCACGATCCGTGAGCAGAAGCCGCAGGTCGTCATCGCCCCGCACGTGGAGACCGCCGCCGGTATCCAGCTCCCCGACGACTACCTCCGTGCCCTCGGTGAGGCCGCCCACGAGGTCGGTGCCCTGTTCATCCTCGACTGTGTCGCCTCCGGCGCCTCCTGGGTCTCCATGACCGACGCCGGTGTCGACGTCCTGGTCAGTGCCCCGCAGAAGGGCTGGTCCGGTACCCCGTGTGCCGGTTACGTCATGCTCAGCGAGGCCGGCCGGAAGGCCGTCGAGGAGACCACCTCCACCAGCTTCGCCATCGACCTGAAGAAGTGGCTGACCATCGCCGACTCCTACGTCGAGGGCACCACCCCGTACCACGCCACCATGCCGACCGACTCGCTCGCGCACAACGCCGAACTCATGGTCGAAGCCCGCGAGATCGGACTGGAGAAGCTCCGCGCCGCCCAGATCGAACTCGGCGAGAAGGTCACCGAGCTGCTGACCTCCCGTGGCATCTCCCCGATCGCCGCCGAGGGCTTCGCCGCCCCGTCCGTGATCGTGGCCTACACCGATGACCCCGCGGTGAAGTCCGGCGCAAAGTTCAAGGAGGCCGGTATCCAGGTCGCCTCCGGCGTGCCGCTGCAGTGCGGTGAGCGCGAGGATTTCTCCACCTTCCGCCTGGGACTGTTCGGCCTGGACAAGCTGCAGGATGTCGACGGCACTGTCGAGCGCCTGCGTGCCGGACTGGACAAGCTCGGCCTCTAGGAGCAGCCTCGGGGCATGCTCTTCGCTTTTTCCATTGCCCCGTCCACGACCCCGGAACCGGACGGCTCGATGTCCCACATCGTCGCCCGGGCCGTGGAGGTCGTCCGTGACTCCGGCCTGCCCCAGGAGACCTCGTCGATGTTCACCACCGTCGAGGGTGACTGGGACGAGGTCATGCCCGTGATCAAGCGGGCCTGCGAGGCCGTCGCCGAAGTCTCCCCCAGGGTCTCGCTGGTGCTCAAGGCCGACCTGCGCCCGGGTCGGTCCGGGGAGATCACCGGCAAAGTCGAGCGGCTCAACGCCGCGATCGACGGGAACTGACGGTTCATCAGGCCATCCGGTGCATCAGCCAGTTGTCCGGGTTGCCGTCCATCTCCGTCCTGATCAGGGCGAACTTCCGCGACTCACCACCGAGCAGGCTGGTGCTGTGACTCTCGTGTCCCCGGTGGCCCTGCAACGACACGACGATCTTGTCCTCACCCCATGAGTGCAGGACGTAGCTGCCGGCGTCCCGGATTGTCACGGTGCCGGCACCCGGGTTCCCCTCCCCGATGCGTCCCTCGAAGGACGCGTACTCCAGCGGATGGTCCGGAGTCTGCACCGCGAGACGGTCCTGCTCCGTCGACTCCGGAACACCCTTCGGCAGCGCCCAGGACACGAGGACGCCGCCATGCTCCAGCCGGAGATCCTGGTGCAGACTGGTGGCGTCATGCTCCTGGACGACGAAGGCGGGACCACCGTCCTCCCTGTCGAGCAACGACGCCATGGGGTCGCCCTCGGTGAGCAGCCGTTCCATGACCTGCCGGTAGCCGAGCTGGCGGACGTCCGCGTCGATCTCCTCCCAGTACCGCGGCGCCGCGACCGTCGGCTGAGACCTGCCGCGCAGGTAATACGGCGCGCAGGTGCATTTCACGCCGTCATTCTGACTCCAGTCGATGAGCACCTTCCCCCGGCGCTGCTGCTTCGACATCGTCGAAGTCACCAGCTCAGGGTGCTCCTGCGCGATCTCGTCGGCGATGGAATGGACGAGATCACGCACTGCGGCCGGTCGCCGGCTCCCGGTCAACCCGGCATAGACATGGATCCCCCGGCTTCCCGTGGTCACCGGGACTGACACCAGGTCACGGGCATCCAGCTTCTCCTTGACCAGGTGCGCAACCCCGGCACAGTCGGCCAGCGTGGCGTCCTCCCCGGGGTCGAGGTCGAAGACGGCCCGGTCGGGCCCGTGGATCCCGCCGCGGGGACCGTAGCGCCACTGCGGGGTGTGGATCTCCAGGGCGTCCAGCTGGAGCAGCCAGACCAGTGTGGCGACGTCATTGACCAGCGGGTAGGTGACGGTGCGGGGCTCGTGGTCGAACTCGCGCGTACTCACCCATTCCGGCGTACCGTCGCGCAGATTGCGCTCGAAGAAGGACACCCCCGGGTCTGCTGCCGTGCCGACCCCTTCCACCCAGCGCTTGCGGGTGGCGGGACGGTCGTGGGCGTGGGCGGTGAACCACGGGGCCACGGCCCGCACATAGTCCGCCAGGTCGCGCTTGGTCGTCCCGGTCGCCGGGTACATCACCTTGTCCGGATGGGTGAACCGGACACTGCGGCCGGCGACATCGACGGTGTCTGTGGTGTCTGTGGTGTCGGTGTCAGCCATGTCCCCATGGTGGCACGGTCAGCTGGCGACGTCCGCCCCCACCGACGCTGCGTCATTGCGCTCGGTGAAGTAGTCGGCGGCACGAACGGGCTCGTAGTGGACACCACCACCGACCGGCGGTGCGAACGGCTCGACGATCTGGTCCATGTCCGGCTCGCAGAAGCAGATGATGCTGTACAACTCCTCGGCCGGGGACTCTTTCGGCGGTGCGAGGACGCGGTGCCTCGTTGAACGCCACCGGTCGCCGGTCCATCGGGCCAGCAGATCGGCGATGTTGATCGTCATCGCACCCTCGACGAAGGGGGCGGTCGCCCACTCACCGTCGAGGGTCTGGACCTCGAGTCCGCCGTAGCCGGGCTGCCGGTCAAGTATGGTCACCAGGCCCCAGTCGGTGTGCGGGGCGATGCGGTACTGACCCTGGCGCGCCTGGCCAACGACCGACAGTGCCGGATACCGGTTGATGTTGAAGGTGTTGGGCGACTTGGACGCCCGCTCCACGAAGTACTGCTCATCGAGACCGAGCGCGGTGGCGAGCATCTCCAGCAGGTCGACGTAGAGGGTGCGGGCCTGGTCGATCCAGGCCAGGACCAACTCCCGGAGCTCGGGGACCTCGGCCGGGTAGACATTCTCCGCGAAGTACCCGGCGTCGATCTCCGCATCCCCGGTACGGAAGTCACGGCCGAAGGTGAGCGTCTCTTTGAGGTCGGCCTTCTCCGGGTCGATCTCTTCGCCGTAGTAGGCGTTGGCCTCGTCTCCCCTGCGGATCCAGCCGCGTCCGCCGACCGGCGTCCGGTACTGCTCCTTGACCTCGTCGGGCAGATGGAAGAACTCCTTCGCCGTCGCACGGACGCGGGCAGAGAGTTCAGGGTCGATCCCGTGGCCGCTCACCATGAAGAAACCGGAATCCTGCATCGCCTGGTCCAGACGCCTGGCCAGGGCCGCCCGCTGGGCTGCGTCCCCGGTGCGCCAGACAGCGACATCAATGAGCGGAATATCGGGGGTTGCCGACATGTAGGCTTACCTTTCTTCACGGGCGTGGACGCAGGTCATCCTACTCAGGTTCCCCGTAGAATCCAGGCCTCCCCCACCCCGGCACCCCTGTGCTCTCCAAAACCGTACAAATAGTACAGATCGCACAGAACGTACTGAACACCGGGAGGCCTCCATGGAATCCCGGAATCCGTTCCGCCCCAGCTTCGGAATCACCCCGACCGTCGTCGTCAGCCGGGAACTGGTGACCATGAATGCCGGACCCGCCTTTCTTGAAGGCCCCGGATCCCCCTACCGGTTAACACTGGTCAGCGGACCGCGATGCCCAGGAAAAACCGTCCTGCTCAACCTGCTGGAAGAAGAGGCCCGACACCGCGGCTGGACTGCATCCAGGGTGACGTCGTCCCACGACATGGTGGAGGATCTCGTGGCGACAGACATTCCCGCGATCTCCTGCACTACCTCGTCACCACACTGGACGTCCGGGACGGTGGACTGCTCATCACCGTCGACGTACCGGCCACGGATACTCCTACCTGATTCAGCTGCTGGGTTCACTGAGCTGGACATTCGGTAGCGGGGAACGTATCACGCCTGACGATGTCGCTGCAGCATTTCCACTCACCAGAGAACGCATGGGCCTCCAGGCGCATGTCCCTGTCCTCCGGGAAGTCCCGGAACACGCGCTGGAGTTCCTCCGCGCGGTCGCGGTCCTCGGGGCTCCTGCGCCCCATCGGAAGAGCCGCCGAACACATGGGTACCGCCGCGAATCAGGCGCCCGCCTACCTCCGGGATCACGCAGAAGACTGATCCTTCCCGGAGCCCCCCGGACATCCCCTACCGCACCCGGGCGGTCTCGATCCGAGAGGGTGCGGCGTAGGCGGTGATTCCCGCACAGAGGATCGCGGCCAGGGACAGCAGTGTCTTCCAGTCCTTGTCCAGCAGGCCACCGAAGATGACGTAGAACACGGCCGCAGCCACGGTCAGCGCGATGATCGCCGCGTTGAACAGCCCCTCGTTGCCGGTACCGGAAACCGGGATGTAGAGCAGACCGGCAAAGACGCCGAGGATGCCGGCGACCACACCGTGGATCACCGCGGCACCCGGCCCCTGGGCCACCGTGTCACTGACGACGGCGATGAGCTGGTCGACGATGAGCACCACGGCGAAGGTGACAATCGCGGACAGGACGCCGAGCAGCACGAGGTTGACCGAGACCTTCTTGGCCTCGAACTTCCCCGCCAGCAGTGTCGGCCCCCGGTCCTCGTAGGAGTCCTGGTACTGGGGCTGCTGGTACTGGGGCTGCTGGTAGCTCTGCTGCCGGCCCCCCTGCTGCCGGTAGGGGGACTGCCCGTAGTCCTCACGGCGGTACTGACGGGTCTGGTCGTCGTAACCGTCGTTGCCGTAGGGGTACTGGTTACTCATCGGAACTGTCGCTCTCCATCGGGTCGCGGATCTGGTTGAACCACGAGTTTACCCGAGCAGCCTGTCCAGCCCCTGGATGTTCCCGTTGAAGACGTTCCGGTCCACCGGGCTCTCCACACCCGGGACTTCTCCGGTGGAGGTGGTCTGCCAGATCGTCCAGGTCGACCAGCCGCCCGGAACCTCGGGCGCGTCGCCGCCGTTGTAGTCGGCGATCCACAGCGGGTGGTCGGCGAATTCGGCGGTGTCCCCCATCTCCGACTTCCAGAAGTTCGGGTAGGTGTAGATCACCGCGTCCCGTCCGGTCCGCAGCTTGAGGGTGGTGAGGAAGTCACGGACCCAGGACTGGAGCTGCTCCGGAGTCAGGCCGCCGCTGTCCTCGAGATCAAGGACCGGTGCCAGGGTCGGCGCAGGTGAACCGATCGTGGCGGTGGCGAAGATGTTCGCCTGCGCGACCGCATCCCCGGGGGCGTCGGACGGTCGGGCGAAGTGGTAGTTTCCGCCACGGATCCCGGTGAGGCGGGCCAGGTTGATGTCACCGAACCAGTTCGGGTTCACGTACTCGGTTCCCTCGGTCGCCTTGACATAGGCGAAATCGGTACCTGCTGACCGGGCCTGTACCCAGTCCGATACCGGGGCCACGTTGTGCTGGTGGCTGGAGACGTCGATACCGTCGACGACACTGTCCGGGGAGAGGGAGCCGGCAGCTCCGGATCCGGACGCAGATCCGTCGGTCGACGACGGCAGGGAGCTGTCGGCGGAGGCGGGTGGGGCGGTGAGGACGGCGGCGGCCGCCACCGCGAGGGAGAGGATGACCGTGGTAGGGGTGCGCATAGGTGACACCCTAACACGTAATGTTACCGATTCGTGATCATTTTCTGGTCAGGAGAAACGGATCCCGGCGAGCTGGTGGGACTGCGCCACGATCGCACCGGTCGAATCCCACACCGTCGCCGTCTCATCGACACGGTCGCCGAGAATCATGTTGGCGACGAGCAGGACATTCACCGGGCCCGGAGCCGGAAGTGCCCGGATGTAGGTGGTCAGTTCGATGGTCGGCACCCAGCCGGCAGGTCGGATGTCCATGGTCGCCGGGGGTAGTACGTCCGCCGCCAGTAGGAGGGCTTCCGGGGTGAAGTCCTCCCCACCGGGCAGCTCCACCCAGGCCCGGGCCTCGCCGGCACCGCGTCCTTCTCCCGTGGTGAACATCGGCTGTCCGGGGTCCGGTCGCAGACCGACATGCCGGTAGATCTCGACGGGCGGTTCCTCCCCTGCCGCCGGGTACGGCGCGCAGCCCTCGACCGGGTGCGGGGCCGGCGGAAGCCCGGCCGAGTTCCAGATGCCGGACTGCCCCACGTCCGCAGACTGCACCAGCGCGCCGAAGGTCACGGTGGTCTCGCCGGTCACTTTCCCACCCTGACTCATCCGGGCCCGGACCTGTGTTGTCGTCCTGCCGGCCCGGAGCAGTTCCGCCTCCAGATCCACGATCCCGGGCCGGGGCGCACGGAGGAAGTGGGTGGATACGGCGACCGGGTGCGGATGCTCCCCGGCGACCAGGTCGGATGCTGCCCTGACCATCAGTGCCTGCAGGTATCCGCCGTTGGGGTTTCCCAGGATCGTCCAGCCCGGATGGATGTCCGCGGTCCAGCGGTTGTCGTCGACCCGGGTCACCGCGCTGACGTCACTGAACGGCGGATGCTGATTCATGTTTTCACTCACGGAGACCCATCGTAGAGTTCCGTCGCCCGTCGCGTACCGGAACCTCAGCGACGGATCAGCAGCTCACCGTGCAGCATGAGGAAGATGGCGGCCGGGTCATCGGCCCACTCACGCCACCCGCGGCAGATCCGGCCGGCAGCGGTCTCCACCGCATCGGCGTCCCAGGTACCCAGGACACCGGCGAGCTGGTCACGGAAGCGCTCCTCGTTGACCCGTGCGCACCAGCTGTCTGCGAGGTCTTCCGTCGGTCGTCCGCCGGGTGCGTTCGACCAGACCCAGGTGGAGGTCGAGTAGGTGAGGTCCTCGATCCTGCAGCCGGCGGCCAGCGCCCAACCGACGAGATGGCGTCCGGCGTCCGGCTCCGCCCCGTTAGCCTGCGCCATCGCCCGGTAGCGGTGGGTCCACTCACGCAGGCCCAGCGGGGCCGGGTGGTAGGACATCGCGGCGTAGTCGGCGTCCCGCAGGGCGATGACCCCGCCCGGTGCGGTGACACGCAGGCACTCCTGCAGTGCGGCTACCGGGTCGGTGAGATGCTGGAAGACCTGGTGGGCGACCACGACATCGAAGGAGGCGTCCTCACATGGCAGCCGGTAGACGTCCCCGGGCAGGAACTGTGCACCGATTCCCCGCGCCTCAGCCGCGGCAGCAGCCGCCTCCAGCGGAACCGGTGTGTTCTCCACACCGGTGACCTGGGACGCCGCACCGCCGAGGCCGGCGATCATCGCCGCCAGGTCCAGGGTGATCGACCCCGGACCACAGCCCACGTCGAGGACCCGGGACGCGGCCGTGAGATACGGCAGGGCGAAGGCCAGGGAATCGGTGGCGGTGCGCCGCGCGTGGTTGCCCAGCACGGCGTCGCCGTGGCCGTGGGTGTATTTCTCGGCGGATTCCGGGGCAGCGTTCTCGACGGGGCTTTTCACAGGACCAGACTCTACGACGTCTCCCTGCCGAAGAGTTCACCGAGGGCGGCATCCACCTGTTCCATGTAGGTCGGCGAGAGGTTGAACAGACCGAGGTGGCCGGCGATGTCGTCGATCACGTGCAGCTCGCTACCGGGAATCAGGGCCTGCTCAGCAGCACAGTCACGGACCGGGAAGAACATGTCCTCGCTGATCGGCATGACGTAGGTGAGCGCCGTGACCCGGCCCAGGGCGGCGGCGAGATCACCGTCGGTGTGCCGGGAGACGTCACCACGCTGCCACTTCCACGCATTGTTGAGCAGCGTATTCGGGTCCATGGACATGAACAGCGGGTCGAGGAAATCCGCCAGTGCCGATTCCGCCGACTCCAGCCCGAGCCCCTTCCATGCCTCCTGTTTCCACCACTCAGTGGAGAAGCCCATCGCCGCCCACAGGTGGGACTGACGGCGAAGACCGTCGGCGACCTCGGTGTGCGAGGAGTACTCGCCGCCGTTGAAACCCGGATCCGCCGTCACGGTCTCGTTGAGCGTCTCGGTGAAGATGAAGTCGTGTGGCGTGTTCTTCGCGGTGCCGGCGATCGGTGCGGCCCGGTGCACCTTGTCCGGGAAGCGCACAATCCACTCATAGGTCTGCTGGGCTCCCATGGAACCACCGACGACGGCGAAGAGCTCCTCGATGCCGAACATCTCACGCAGCAGACGTTCCTGGGCGACAACGTCGTCACCGATGCGCACGTCCGGGAACTTCGACATCGCGATCGAGGCGTCCCGCGTGTTGAACGGGGAGACCGACATCCCGTTGCCGATCTGGTTCACACTGATGATGAAGTACGTCGACGGGTCAAGTGCGTGCCCTTCCCCGATGTAATGCTGGAACCAGGTGCCGTGGGTACCGGAGTACCAGGTGGGGATGAGGATGGCGTTCGACCTGTCCTCGTTGAGTTCACCGGCGGTGGCGTAGGCCAGCCAGCAGTCCTCGATCACTCCCCCTTCCTCCAGCTCCAGGCGCCCGATGGAGGCGGTCTCATAGGGCCCCTGGGTCTCGGCGGTGTAGAAGGCGTTGCTCAGCATGAAACGGTGGTCCTTCCGGTCGGAGAGTAACTGTGACTGACCTCACGATGTTGCCGACGAAAGTACACCGTTGCTCTGCCGGGCGCCACCGTCATCCGTAGCCTGGCCCCATGTCTCTGCTGACCCGGTCCCCCGCGTCCCTCGCCGCAGCCGCCGTACTCACGGTCTCCGCGGTGGCCCTCTCCGGTTGCTCGATGCCGTGGACGGATTCCCCGACCGACAGATTCCTCTCCGCGGTCAACGAGGGGAACTGGGCGGACGCCGCCTCCGACACCACCGATCCGGAAGCCGCGGAAGCGTGGCTGACCGGCATGGAGGAGTCCATCGGCGAGACGACCCTCCACCTCGACAACGACGACGGCTCCACCACCGCCACCTGGACCGTCCCCGCCGGTGACGAAGTGACCTCCACCGGCACCCTGTCCACCGGCGACAGTGACAAGGTCGCCTGGGACCCGACGCTGTTCTCCGACGATCTCACCGCAGACTCGACCCTCACCTATTCCGACGACCGGAACTACGGACTGCAGGTCCTCGACCGCCGCAACGACCCCCAGCTGTCCTGGACACCGGTCACCGTGGTCACCGCCACCGACGAGACCGACCTCAACGCCGTGGCGGACGCCGTGCGTCCCGCGATCCCGGACTTCGACACCGCCGACGCCGAAGCGCAGATCAGCGATGCCGACGGAGAAGTGGCCCTGTTCTCCCTGCGCGCCGAGGACTGGGACAGGGTGAAGGACGCCATGACCGGCCTCCCCGGCGTCTCGACCCGTGAGGACGGACGCCTGCTGCCGGCCTCGGCGTCCTCCTCCCCACTCGACGGCGGCCTCACCGACTACTGGACCGAGAAACTCGACGACACCGCCGGCTGGACCCTCGCGGTCGCCGACGCCGAAGGCACTCCGGCCACGGTGCTCGGCCAGAAGGACGCCGACCAGGTCGATCCGGTCCACACCACCATGGACCTCGGCATGCAGGCCGCGGCGAACCGTGTGCTCGACGGGGTGGACCAGCCCGCATCCATCGTCGCCATGTCGGTCTCCACCGGCGGAGTCCTCGCCGTCGCCCAGAACGACGCCGCCTCCGCTGAGGGCACACCGGCACTCACCGGGCTTTTCCCGCCCGGATCGACATTCAAGACAGTCACCACCTCAGCCGCCCTGGCCCGCGGCACCGTCCACGCCGATGACACGGTCTCCTGCCCGGCGAGTGTCGATGTCGACGGTCGCACGATCCCCAACGACCACGACTTCGAACTCGGCGAGGTGCCGCTGCACACCGCCTTCGCACAGTCGTGCAATACGACCCAGGCACTGATCTCCCGTGACCTGGAGCCCGATGACCTGAAGAACACCGCGGCACAGTACGGCCTCGGTGTGGACTTCGACGCCCCGGGCATGACCTCGGTCACCGGCTCGGTGCCGACCACCGACCAGGGTGCCGCCCGGGTGGAGTCCGCCATCGGGCAGGGCGAGGTCGTCGCCTCCCCCTTCGGCCTGGCACTGATGGAGGCCTCGGTCGCCAACGGCGGAACGATGGTCACCCCGTCCCTGGTCACCGGGGAGAAGACGGAAGCTGACCAGTCTCCGGAGCCGATGGATCCGGCGGTGGTCGAGTCACTGCGGTCGATGATGCGGGAGACCGTGGAATCGGGCACGGCGTCCCAGCTCAGTGACATCGACGGGCTCGGCGGCAAGACCGGCACCGCCGAGGTCGACGGCGGCCCGGCCCACGGGTGGTTCGTCGGCGTGGTCGGCGACGTCGCCTTCTGCACCTTCATCTCCGGGGCAGACTCCTCCACCCCGGCCGTGGACCTTTCGGGCGAGTTCCTGCGCGACGAGGCCCTGTCGGAGGTCACCACACAGTAGACGTCCGGCGGAGTCAGAAGACATGGCAGGGGACATGGCACAGAACATGGCAGAGTAGAAGCATGAACAGACGTCTTCTGACCGCACTGCCCGCCGTCACGCTGGCGGTGTCCCTCGCCGCGTGCAGCGACTCCGACGACGATGCGGCGGAGAGCAACACAACCACCACAGCGACCACCAGCTCAGCGGCAGATGACAGTTCAGCTGCGGCACCGACGTCACCGAGTGCGGTACAGCCGGAGGAATCCACCGGCGAAGCACCCGACGACAACACAGAGGAGCCCATGACCATGCCCGGACACCCCGACATCCCGATCGTCCCCGGTACCGCGGATGCCTACACCGGCTCCTGGCGTGACCCGGACGGCGGCGCACTGGTCACCTTCGCCGATGACGGCAGTCTGACCGGTACGGACGGTTGCAACCGCTTCGTGGCGAAGTGGGCGCTGGACTCCGGGTCCGGTGGCGAAGGGTCAATGGCCACCGTGGAGCCCTTCGCCACCACGATGATGGCCTGCTCCGGCCCGTGGAGCGCCTGGATCCTGTCGATGCACGAGGTGCATCATGAGGGGGACCACCTCTCGGTGACCAACGAGGGCGGCATCGAACTGGGTGAGCTGATCCCCGCAGACCCCGCGTGAGCGACCTGACCGACGGTGCACGCCCGGCACCCCGGCTCATCGCCACCGACCTCGACCGCACCCTGCTCGACAGTGCCGGCGGGGTGAGTCCGCGAACCCGGGAGGCACTTGACGCCGCGGCGTCCGCCGGGATCCACGTCGTCCCCGCTACCGCCCGCAATCCGGTGGGACTGCGGCACCTCCAGCCGATCCTCGGCTTCGACCAGTGGGCGCTGTGCAGCAACGGTGCCTTCGGGGTACACCTCACCACCCGTGAACTGCTCTTCTCCGATGAGGTCCCGGCCGAGGTCATCGCACGGTTCGTCACGGTACTCGATGCCGCCGTGCCGGGGGTCCGCTATGCCGCGGTCCGGGAGGGCGGGGAGCGCTTCGTCGCCCAGGACGGGTACGCCGATCTGGCGACCTTCTCCGACCACAAGCGCGACCCCTCGACGATGCACGGTGAGACCCTCGACGTCGTCACCGGGGAGTCCGCACTGAAACTGGTATTCCGGCACGAGACTCTCGGAAGCCCGGATCTCTACGCGATCACCCGCGGGCTGGCGGACTCCGGTGAACTGGACAGCGGTCAGTTCGAGATGACGCTGTCCGGCGCTCCGTTCGTCGAGGTCATGGCCGCGGGAGTGTCCAAGGCCTCCGGCCTGGCGCAGCTGTGCACCCGGTTGGGTGTGGACCGCTCCGAGGTGCTGGCCTTCGGAGACGGGCTCAACGACCGGGAGATGCTCGCCTGGGCCGGCCACGGGGTCGCCGTCGCCAATGCCGAGGACGTGGTGAAGGACGTCGCCGACGAGCTCACCACCTCCAATGACGATGACGGCGTCGCCCGGATCATCGAGTCCCTGCTCTGAGCTGTTCCCTCAGCACCTCCCCGAGGATCTGCACGGCCTCGCCGTAGCGTCCGGGCTCCGGGCCAGCGAAGTTCAGCCGCAGGAACCGGCCGGTCGGCTCGCTCGGGAAGAGATCGTCGCCACCGGCGATGATCACGCCCCGGGCTTCACAGCCGGTGACGAGCCGGACGAGGTCCGTCGCGTCCGGTAGTCGCAGCCACAGGTTCAGGCCACCGGTGGGCACCGCGGTCAGCTCCGCCTCGGGAAGATGCGTCCTCACCGCGGTGACCAGCAGGTCCCGCCGGTGTGCGAGACGGTCCGGCAGCGTCCTGAGGTGACTGCGCCAGGCGGGCGTCCCGAGGACGTCAAGGGCCGCGGCCTGGAGCAGCGGGGAGACGTACATCGCCGAGGCGCCGACGTTGCCGAGGATCCGCTCGCGCACCGGACCACGGGCGATGACCGCGCCGACCCGTAGCGCCGGAGACAGTGACTTCGACAGGGAGCGCAGGTAGATCACCCGGCCGGAGTCGTCACCGGCGGCCATCGGTGACAGGGACGCCGCCGCGCCGTCGATCGCGAAGTCCCTCGCCCAGTCGTCTTCGACAAGGAAGGCGCCGTGCCGTGCGACGACCTCGAGGATGCGGCTCCTGGTCTCCGGGGACCACACCGCCCCTGTCGGGTTGGTGAACCTCGGCTGGGCGTAGAACAGCCGCGCCCCGGTCCTGGCGAAAATGCGGTCCAGATCGGTCGGATCGGGGCCGTCGGGGCCCGTGGGCAGCGGAACCATCCGGACGCCGGTCTGCCGTCCGGTGAGTACCGCGCCCCAGTAGGTCGGAGATTCCAGCACCACCGGCTCACCTGGTCCGGAAACTGCACGGAAGATCGCCGAGAGCCCCGACTGTGTGCCCGGCAGCACCGTGACATCCGTGGCGGTGACCGGTGTGACGCCAGGTGGGGTCTGTGCAGCGAGGTCCTGGGCGAACCAGTTTCGCAGTTCCTGCAGGCCGGCACGCGGCGCGGCAGTCACCGCGGCGTCCGACCGGGCAGCACGCCCCAGGGCCTGCCGGACCGCTTTCTCGGGCAGGAGGTCCCGGCCCGGGTATCCGTTGTGCAGCGCCACCGCGTCCACCGGGGTAGGACGCAGCACCCCGGAGGCAGGAGTGGACCGGAGCCCACCAGGTACCCGCCCGGCAGTCTCCCCCAGTGCCCCGACCTGCCAGGAGAAGTCGGTCGGGCGGACGCGTCGGGTCTCCGATGCCGAGGCGATGAAGGTGCCGACCCCGGGGCGGGTCTCGACAAGGCCTTCAGCGGTGAGGGCGCGCAGTGCCTCCTGGACGGTCACCGGGCCGAGTCCGTGTTCTTTCGCCAGGGCCCGGGTGGAGGGCAGGCGGGTGCCCGGTGCGCGTCCGGCGATCCAGGTGTGGAGTTCTGCGGTCAGTCGCGAACTGCTACTGTCAGACATGAGAAACCATGATAGCGCTATTGCAAATGGCGCAGAACCGCTACTGCGCCCGGTACGGCAGTCCTCGAAACTCCGCAACGTCCTCTACGAGATCCGTGGGCCGGTGGCCGACCGTGCCACCGCTTTGGAGCGCGAGGGCGCGGATATCCTCAAGCTCAACATCGGCAACCCCCAGCCGTTCGGGTTCACCGCTCCCCCGTCGATCGTGGAGCGCATGGCACACACTCTCGACGTCTCCCACGGTTACTCGGACTCCCGCGGACTGCCGGAGGCGGTGGAGGCCGTCATCTCCCGCTACGCCGCCGCCCCGGACTTCCCGGAGCTCGACCGCGACCAGGTGTTCCTCGGCAACGGGGTCTCCGAACTGATCACCATGACCTGCCAGGCACTGGTGGACACCGGCGACGAGATCCTCGTCCCGGCTCCTGACTACCCGCTGTGGACCGCCATGGTCACCCTCGCCGGCGGCACTGCCGTGCACTACAGGTGTGACGGGTCCGATGACTGGAACCCGGATCTCGCCGACATGGAGGCACGGATCACCGACCGGACCACGGCAATCGTGGTAATCAACCCGAACAACCCCACCGGTGCGGTCTATCCGCCACATATCCTGCGCGGCATCGCAGACATCGCCCGGCGCCACTCCCTGACCCTGCTCGTCGATGAGATCTACGACGTCATCACCTATGACGACTCCACCCACACCCATCTCGCCGCAGTCGCCCCCGACGTACTGACACTGACCTACTCAGGCCTGTCGAAGTCGAGCCGGTTGGCCGGCTACCGCGCCGGGTGGATGGTGGTGACCGGTCCGACGGAACACGCCGAGGACTTCCTCCACGGACTCAAACTCATGGCGTCCACCCGGCTGTGTGCGAATGTGCCGGGCCAGCAGGCGATCGTCGCCGCGCTGGGTGGTACCGAATCCGAGGAGGACGCCGACCTGTCGATCGGTGGGCTGACCGCCCCCGGTGGTCGACTGTGTCGCAGCCGGGACGTCGTGGCGTCCTCGTTGACCGCGATGGACGGGGTGAGCTGTGTGACGCCCCGCGGGGCGCTCTACGCCTTCCCACGGTTGGATCCGGAGATCCACCAGATCCGGGACGACGAACAGCTGGTCATGGACCTTCTGGAGCGCGAGCATATCCTGCTGGTCCACGGCACCGGCTTCAACTGGCCCACCCCGGACCACCTGCGCATCGTACTGCTGCCTGAAGAGACCGTGCTGGGCACGGCAATGGAGCGCATGGGGAACTTTCTGGCGTCCTACCGGCAGTGACGTCGGCCTGCCCTCACCGATATGTGACAATGGTTAACGATTCGCCGGGATACCGCGATAGCAGTAACTGAGACGTCGGTCACACCGGCATCCCGTGACCGGCGTCAACTGTCTCCGACCGCCATGAGGAGTGGCAGGAACAATGACACACACCACCCATCCCCGACTTACCCGTCGGGTCGTCACCGGCACGGCCGCGGTCGTCGCCGCAGTGGGACTCGCCGGAGTCCCCGCAGCCACGGCCGCCCCCGCCCTGCCTGACGCCACCTCACCGCTTGCCGAGGGGTCACTGTCCTCGCTGCCGAGCCTCCAGTTCGCGGGACGTTGGGTCGACGTGAACCCGGCCGGCAACGGTGAGTTGACCTTCCACAACGGACGGGTCTCCGGCACCGACGGCTGCAACGGCATCGGCTCGACCTACACCGTCACCGGCAACGTCGCCCACGTCAACCCGTTCATGTCCACCATGATCGCCTGCGACAACCAGTGGCTCGGCGGGGTCAAGACCGTCGACCACTTCGGCGTGGTCATGGTCGTCCGCGGCCAGGACGGCCAGATCATCGGCCTGCTACGTCCGGCCTAGATCCCCGGCTCTGATCGCCCGGAGATCTACCTTGCTCGCCGTGATCTGCCTTTACCGCAGGTCACGGCGGTTCATACTGTTTATCCGGTTCATGCGATGTAGCCCCGGGCGTGGCGGAACACTCCGGACCCTCAGCGTCACTTACGATTGGCCTATGTCTAACCCCCCCATCGCATTCGTCATCGCCGGTTCCGAAGCCACCGGCGGCGCCGGCATCCAGGTCGACCTGAAGACTTTCCAGCAGCTCGGCGTCTACGGCGTCGGTGCCCTGTCCTGCATCGTCGCCTTCGACCCGAACAACGGGTGGGGCCACCGCTTCCACCCGGTCGACCCGGAGCTCATCGCCGAACAGTTCGAGGCCGCTCTGGCCACCCACTCGGTCGAGAACATGAAGACCGCCAAGGTCGGCATGCTCGGTACTCCGGCGACCATCGAGATCGTCGCCGAGAAGCTCGCGGAGCGTTCCTGGGAGAACCTGGTCCTCGACCCGGTGCTGATCTGCAAGGGCCAGGAGCCCGGCGCGGCGCTGGACACCGACAACGCCCTCAAGGAGAAGGTCCTCCCGCTGGCCACCGTCGTCACCCCGAACGTCTTCGAATCCCAGAGCCTGTCCGGTATGGAACGCATCGAGACCGTCGAGGATCTCGAGGAGGCAGCCAAGCGCATCGGCGAGAAGGTCCCCTATGTGCTGGCCAAGGGTGGCGTCGAACTGCCGGGCGAGGACGCCGTGGATGTCCTCTGGGACGGCCACGAGATCACCCGGTTCGCCGTGCCGAAGGTCGGCGAGCAGCGCGTCTCCGGTGCCGGCTGCACCGTTGCCGCTGCGCTCACCGCGGAGCTGGCCAAGGGCAATGACGTCGCCACCGCCGTACACGTCGCCAAGGACCTCGTGACCCGCGGCATCGAGTACCGCGTGACCGCGAACACCCCGTTCGACACAGTCTGGCAGGGCGCGTAGTCCCTTCCACTCTCCGACTCGGGCGCTCCAGACTGTTCTGGCTGTTCAGGACCACCCTGGAGCGCCCGAGTCATGTGAGCGGCGGGTCGGCAATCGACAACACTCAGAGAACCTGCCGCGCGGGAAGCCGGCTCGCGAGATCCGCACCCAGCGTTCCGACCAGATCGCACCCCCAGATGGTGAGTGACTGCTGCCACGGATAGCCGAAGGTACCCCACCGCAGGTCACGGGTCATGTGCATGCAGTAGTCACCGTCCGGCCGCCTGCACAGCAGCGTAACCTGCCTCATAGCGGGCCGGACCGACTCCGTAAAGAGGCGACAGACCGACGATCAGCGATCCGGCGGGAAGTCTGATCGCCGATGCCGAGCCGTCATAGAAGTTGGGACGGAACTCGGAGCTCTCCTCGAACCGTTCCCAGAAAGGCGCGTCGTCCCTGATCTCCCGCCAGACGTCGGTCACCTCACATCCTGATCCGGAACGCCGGGACATTCTGGTCGACGACCCACGGCTCGGCGTGCAGAGTGAACAGTTCCTCGGCATTGCGGCCGGTGGACTGCCCGTCGGCGAAGGTACCTTCCTCGAGAACGAGGTAGGCCGAGGTGTCCATGAGGTACATGAACAGGTCTTCCGGCGAAATGGAGGCGTTCACCACCTGCAGCTCCGGGTGCCCCAGCGCCCAGAGACCGTGGGTGTAGCCGGAGAAACCGTCCTTCTCCGGGCGCAGCCAGGCCGACACCCACAGCGGCCACGGGGTGGAACCGAACTGGCCGGTCACGACCTGCTGGAGGAACGGCAGGCCGAAGGTCGCCGCAGCAGTCCCCGAGTAGTAGCCGACGAGGCCGGGCAGGCGGGACAGAGCCATCGTCAGCATCCCGTGGACACGCGCGGCGACAAGCTGGGTCTGTCGTGCAGACAGGTCGGCGACCTGCTCGGCGGGCTCCCCGGTGAACTCCGGCGGCACGGCGACGAGGATCTGTGCCTTGTGCGTGGAGATGCGGTCGCGGTCCTCACCCTGGCAGTAGAGCTGGTGGGCGTTGGACTCCGCCTCGTGGTCCGGGACGGGTGTGTCGATGAGGGTGAGGAAGGCGGTGGCCCCGAACTTCGCGATCCGGACTTCCAGAATCCCCTCTTTCCCTGCGACCGGTTCCATGGTGACGCCGAGGTCACCGGGCACATCGGACACCTGGGCCATCACGTCGTCCCGTGCAGGAAGCTCCTCGAACAGCAGGTCACCGAGCATCAGGTGCGGTTCGAACGTGGCGGACGGTACGGAGGTGTTCTCGTCAGACATGGTCGCGAGGGTACCTGAGACGCTGTGGTGCGCTGAGAAGGGTCAGTCGAGTCCCGGCTGATCGCGTCCTGCAGTCCGAGGAAATCCAGGAGGTACGGGTCTGCTCGATGACGGTCGCGGCCTGGGCGAAAAGGTTCATGAATGGCTCACTTGTTCCAGGAGTCACCCCCCACCGCCGGTAAAATGGACAGGCTACACCACCACAACACCCGAGGAGCCGGCGATGACCACGCCTTCCCACTGATCTTCAGCAGCCTGGGAAAAGTCGACGTCGGCCCCTGCTGCCCGACCTGACGCCCACCGGCCTCGCATGGCAGCAGTACCTCACCGAGCCGACGCCGGACGGCGACCCGGCCGCCAACGAGACCCTGCTCGGTGCCTACGTGGAGTGAATCCTCCGGCACCGGCGATCCTCCGCTGTGCCACAATCGTCCCCATGCCGATGCATAACGGGGACCAGAACACCTTCCAGGTCGACCTCGGCGGAGTCGTCGACCTGCTGAGCCGCCACATCTACTCCGGCCGTCGGGTCTACCTCCGCGAACTTCTGCAGAACGGGGTGGACGCCATCGCCGCCCGGCGCGAGACCGACCCAGCCGCTCCCGGCACGATCAGCATCCGTCCCCTCACCGCGGACCGGGAGACCTTCAGCCTCACCGACACCGGTACCGGTCTGACCGCTGACGAGGCCCGTGATCTGCTCACCACGGTCGGCCGCACCTCGAAGCGCGACGAATTCGGTCTGCAGCGGGAGGGTCGCCTCGGTCAGTTCGGCGTCGGCCTGCTGAGCTGCTTCATGGTCGCCGACGGCATCACCATGATCTCCCGCGCCGCCACTCCCGGCGCGTCGGCCATCCGGTGGACCGGCTTCGCCGACGGCACCTTCGAGCTCACCGAACTGACCGCTGAACAGACCGAGGCCCTGCCGGTCGGCACGACCACACATCTGACGCCGCGTCCGGACGAGCGTTCCCTGCTCACCGAGGACGCGGTGGTACGTACCGCCCCACAAGGCTCAATGCCGGCCGACAGCGACTGGGTCGCTCCCCCTTCGATGTCTGCTGCGAGTCACTGTCTCAGGCGACAGCGGAACTGGGTCGGACGGCAGATTCCGAGAGGTGGATGCAGCAGGCCCGGGAGCATGCCACTAACCTGGGAGAATGACTGAACCAGATTCACCTGACAGTCCGACCGCCCGTACCTCCGACCCCGCGACACGCCGGGGTGCGGTAGGCCTCTACCCCGATGACATGCACCCCGGGCTCGTCCCCGGAATCAGCATCGATGAACAGCGCAACAGGTTCGGCCTGGACAAGGTGGTCTTCGGCATCACCGCCACCCTCATCCTCGCCTTCATCATCTGGGGTGTCACCAGCCCTGGCTCAGTGGCCTCGGTGTCGTCGTCGATGTTCTCCTGGGCGATGGAGAACACCGGCTGGCTGCTGAACATCGTCATGATCATCGCCCTGATCGTCATGGTCTACCTGGCATTCTCCAGGTTCGGTGCGATCAAGCTGGGTAAGGACGACGAGGAGCCGGAGTTCTCCCGGTTCTCCTGGATAGCCATGATGTTCGGTGCCGGCATCGGCGTCGGCATCTTCTTCTTCGGCCCCTCCGAGCCCCTGTCGTACTACATGTCGCCGCCGCCACACACCGTCGACGCCGACACCCCCGAGGCCGTCCACCAGGCGATGGCCCAGGCCCACTTCCACTGGGGACTGTCCCCGTGGGCCCTCTACGCGCTCGTCGGCGGTGCGCTGGCGTACAGCACCTACCGCCGCGGCCGGGTCTCCCTGCTGTCCTCGGTGTTCCGCACCCTGTTCGGCGAGAACCAGACCAACGGCTTCGCCGGACGACTCGTCGACATCATGGCGATCATCGCCACCCTCTTCGGTACCGCCGCCACCCTGGGCCTGTCGGCAATCCAGATCGGCACCGGCGTGGAGATCGTCTCCGGGGCCGGAAAACTGGCCAACAGCGCCCTGATCGTCATCATCGCGGTGCTCACCCTCGCGTTCATCATCAGCGCCGTCTCCGGCGTCTCCCGGGGCATCCGCTACCTGTCGAACATCAACATCACCCTGACACTGGGTCTGATCCTGTTCGTGTTCCTCGTCGGACCGACACTGTTCCTGCTCAACCTCGTACCCTCGGGTGTGGCGTCCTACGCCTCCGGCCTCATCGAGATGATGGGCAAGTCCCTGTCCTGGGGCCAGGACACCGTCGACTTCCAGGCGTCCTGGACGGCGTTCTACTGGGCATGGTGGATCGCCTGGACCCCGTTCGTCGGCATGTTCATCGCCCGCATCTCCCGCGGCCGGACCCTGCGGGAATTCGCGACCGTCACCACCCTGGTGCCGACTGCGATCCTCATCCTGGCCTTCACGATCTTCGGTGGTACCGCCATCACCCAGCACCGCAACGAGGCCGACGGCATGGCCGGGGACGCCTCCTCGGAGCAGATCCTGTTCTCCATGTTCGACAACCTCCCCCTGGCACAGATCACCCCGTGGATCATCATGTTCGTCCTGGCGGTCTTCTTCGTGACCTCCGCCGATTCGGCGTCCGTGGTCATGGGCACCTTGTCGGAGAGGGGCAATCCCGAGCCGCGCAAGTACACGGTCGTCTTCTGGGGCCTGTGCATGATGGGCATCGCCGTGGTCATGCTGCTCGCCGGCGGCGAGGACGCACTCAGCGGTCTGCAGAACCTGACGATCCTCATCGCCATCCCGTTCTCGGTGGTCCTCATCGGTCTCATCGTGGCCTTCCTCAGGGACCTCGGTACGGACCCGGCGGCGATCCGCCGGAACTACGCCGAGACCGCCATCCACAATGCAGTGGTCAAGGGTCTGGAGGAGCACGGCGACGACTTCGAGCTCTCTGTCGGACGCGCCGAAGAAGGTCACGGCGCCGGTGCGGACTTCGACTCGACCTCCCAGGAAGTCACCGAGTGGTACCAGCGCACCGATGAGGCCGGCAATGCCGTCGGCTACGACTACGACTCCGGCGAATGGGCCGACGGCTGGACGCCGGACGACGATCGCCGTGACGACATCGGGGACGAGGACGCCGACGGCGATCCGGCCACCCCGGGAGTGAACCGGGACTGACCCGCGTCAGCTCAGGCGCAGCTGCAGCAGTCCGTGGACCAGGTCGAGATGCGGGGTGTCCGCTCCCCCGTTGTCGCCGGCCCGGATGATCGCACCGAGCTGGGAGTCGAGTTCCCCGGCGATGCCCTCGGTGATGTCGCGCTGCATGGAGCTGGTGGCGTCCTCAGGCTGGGCGTCGATGAAGGCCATGGTGCGGGCGACCGCGTCCTCCCGCAGTTCCACGCCGGTGGCCCGTGCCGCGGCGTCCGCCTCGGTGACCATGCCCTCGAGGCTGGACCGCAGGGTGGTGCGAAGTACACCGATCGGCTGCTGTGCCACCGCTCCGAGTGAGCCGAAGCAGGTGACGAACATGGCCTTCTCCCAGATGTCGCACCACAGGTCGTCGCGGACGATACCGGTGATCCCTGCGCCGGTGAGTACCTCGGCGAAGTCGGCGAGAGCGGCGTCCTGCGTACTGCCGGTACCCTCCCACAGGCCGACGGTAAAACTGGCCAGCGGCGGAACGAAGCGCACCGTCGCCGGACCGGTGTGGATGAAGTAGCCGCGCACCACGCCGGGCCAGGTGCGGTCGGCGCCCACGGCGTCGGCGACCAGGCGGTGGACCTCCACCGAGTTCTGGGTCGTGGCGATGACCGGACGACCGGGAATACCCTGCACCAGCGCGGCGATCTGCGCCTGTCGCTCCACCAGAGTCACGCCGGTGGCCTTGACTGCCAGGAAGACCACGTCGAGGCCCCCGCCTCCGGAGGTGGTGAGCTCCGCCGGGGACGCCGCGGTGTGGACGGGCACGAACTCCGGTTCCTCCCCGTCGATGTCGACCCGCAGCCCGTCGGCACGGACCGCGTCGAGTGCTGCTCCCCGAGCCAGGACCGTGACCTCGTGACCGGCCCGGGCGAGCCGCGCACCGAAGAATGTACCGACCGCGCCGGCTCCGATGATTCCGATTCGCATGTCCACCATCTTAGGAATGCGCCGGACACGCTACCATGAGACCCCATGAGCCCCACGAGCAATGAACGCGAGATCCTCACCTACGAACTCTTCGGCGACGCCATCAAGGAACTGGCCCAGGAGATCGTCGACGACTACAAGCCCGACCTGATCCTCTCCATCGCCCGCGGCGGCCTGCTCATCGGCGGTGCCCTCGGTTACGCGATGGGCGTGAAGAACGTCTCCGTGATCAACGTGGAGTTCTACACCGGTATCGGTGAGACTCTCGAAGCTCCGGTGATGCTCCCGCCGACGCCGGAGGCTGTCGACCTGTCGGGCATGAAGGTCCTCATCGCCGACGATGTCGCCGATTCCGGCAAGACCCTCGAGCTCGTCCAGCAGTACTGCGCGGAGACCGTCGTCGAATCGCGCACCGCGGTGATCTACCACAAGTCCCGGTCGATCATCACCCCGGACTACGCGTGGAAGAAGACCGACCAGTGGATCGACTTCCCCTGGTCCGACTTCCCGGTGATCACCCCGACCGGTGCGGCCACCGGACCGGACGCCAGCTAGCGCGTCGCGTCCGCCTCCCCGGCGTTCAGCGACGTCTCCAGCTCGGCGGACAGCGCGACGAGGCGTTCCTCGCTGTTGTCCGGCCCGACAAGCTGCACGGACAACGGAAGACCGTCGCTGCCTACGCCCGTGGGGACGGACGCGGCGGGAAATCCGGTGACGTTCCACATCGCGGTGTAGGCCACCGGCCCACCGGCGGCGAGCAGGGTCCGTACCGCTCCCATGCCTGCGATGGCGTCCGCGGCTCCGGGACGGTCGGGCACCGTGGGGGTGAGCAGGACATCCACGTCTCCCCAGACGTGATCCAGGGCGCGCGCGATCGTCCGGCCCTTCTTCTCCGCCCACCGGTGGACCGGGCGGCGGACCCAGGCACCCGTCCGGACGACGGTGCGGGTGCGGCGTTCCAGACGTTCCGGGTGCTCGACCCCGTCCTTCTCCGTGCGGATACCGGCGAAGAACTGGGGGATGAAGGACGCCGTGGGGTCCGGGTAGTGCGGGTCATACTCTGTGACGGCGTGTCCGGCCGAGTGCAGCAGATCAGCGGCATGGTGGACCGCCGCCGCATGCTCGGGGTGGAGCTTCCCGGTCTTCGCCGGCGGGGTGAGGCACACGCCGATGCGTAGCCGTGGTGCCGCAGCCGCTCCGTCGACCGCATCGACCAGTGACGCGACAGGTTCGGCACGGTAGGCGTCCCCGTCGACGTTCCCGCTGACCAGGTCGTAAACCAGGGCGCTGTCCCGCACGGACCGGGTAAGTGGGCCGGTGGTGCCGAGTGCGTGCCACAGGTGCGGGTTGGGGGATGCCGAAACCCTGCCGCGCTGAGGTTTGAGGCCGAACAGGCCGCAGTTCGCCGCCGGGATGCGGATCGATCCACCACCGTCGCCGCCGAGGGCGACGGGGACGAACCCGGCGGCGACGGCAGCTGCCGAGCCGCCCGACGAACCGCCGGGCGTCCTGGACTGATCGTGCGGATTGCGCGTGACTCCGTATCCACTGGTCTGCGTGTAGGGCCAGGCTCCGAACTCGGGCATGCGGGTGACACCGATGATGACCGCCCCGGCGTCCCGCAGCTTCTGCACGACAAGGGCATCCGCGGTCGCCGGGGTGGAGTTCGCCCGGGTACCGAAGGTGGTCACCACACCCATGACATCGATCTCGGCTTTCACAGCCACCGGAATGCCGTGCAGTGGGCCGCGCTGGGCCGGGGTGAGTCCGTCGAGCGCACGGGCAGTGTCCAACGCCTCCTCCGCCAGGACGGCAGAGAAGGCGTTGAGGTCCCGGTCGTACCGGGCGATGCGTGTCAGGGCCGCCCGCACACCGACCTCTGCCCCACCTGGCACCCCGGATCCGCGATCCGGGTCATCGGTGAGGGCGGCGACGTGGTCGCGCCAGTCGTGTGCGTCAAAGGTGTGCCAGGGAATCTCCGGGGTACTCATCCCCTGAGGCTAGCGGCAATGCCTGCTCAGCGCCGGAGGACGCGGACCTGCACCCCGAGTGCTTCGCCGACCCGCTTGCCGGAGTGGATGCAGCCGCCGAGGAAGGTCCCCTCCAGGGCGTTCCGGCCGTGCATGCCGCCACCACCGAAACCGGCGACCTCACCGGCGGCGTAGAGCCCGGGCAGCACCGATCCGTCGGCGTTCAGGCAACGTCCCGACAGGTCGGTCTCGATCCCGCCGAGAGTCTTGCGGGTGAGGACGCGCAGCCGCACGGCGATCAACGGTCCGTGCTTCTCGTCGAGCAGCCGGTGCGGGGAGGCCGCGCGGACGATCTTGTCGCCGAGGAACTTCCGCGCGGTGCTGATGTAGTTGACCTGGGCGTCCTTGCTGAACTTGTTGTCGATCTGACTGTCACGGTCCTCGACCTGGCGACGCAGGTGGTCGACGTCGATCACCGGGGCATCCGGGTTCTCGGCGAAGGCCAGCTCATTCATACCGGTGACGAGAGCGTCGAGGTCGTTGGCGATGACCCAGTCCTCGCCGTGGTCCATGAAGTTCTGGACGGCGACGTGCATTCCCGGTCCCACCTTGCCGAGGAGCTTGCGGAACTCCTTGTCCGTGAGGTCGGGGTTCTGCTCTGAGCCGGAGAAGATGAACTCCTTGCCGGCGATGGACTTGTCCAGGACGAACCAGCTGTAGCCGTGACCGGTGCGTCCGATGTGCGCCAGGGCCGCGAGGTTGTCGGAACCGGGGAAGAGATTGGTCGGCAGGCGGTCACCGGCGGCGTCGAACCAGAGCGAGCTCGGGCCGGGGATGATCCGGATGCCGTGGTTGGGCCAGATCGGGTCCCAGTTCTTCATGCCCTCGGTGTAGTGCCACATCCGGTCGGTGTTGACGGTGGATGCACCCGCCTTCTCGGAGATACCGATCATCCGTCCGTCCACGTGTGCCGGGACGCCGGTGACCAGACCCTCCGGGCACTCGCCCCAGCGGTCAGACGGCCAGGACTTCCTGACCAGGTCGAGGTTGCCGCCGATACCGCCGGAGGTGACGACGACCGCAGCACCCCGGATGGCGAAGGTGTCGACGACCTCACGGGAGGATTCGATGCCGCGAGCGAGATCGTCACAGGGCTCGAGAATGCTGCCCTTGACGCCGACGACGCGTCGGATGCCGTTGGTGTCCCCCTCGACGGTGAGCTCGTCGACGCGGTGACGGAAGGCGAAAGTCACCCGACCCGCCTTCTCCGCCTCGAGCAGCGGTTCCCGGAAGACCCGGACGACCTCGGGACCGGTACCCCAGGTGAGGTGGAACCGGGGCACAGAGTTTCCGTGGCCGGAGGCGTCACCGCTGCCGCGCTCGGCCCAACCGACGGTGGGCAGCACATTGAGGCCCAGACCTTTGAGGTAGTCGCGCTTCTGGGTGGCGGCGAAGTGAACGTAGGCACGACCCCACTCGCGGGCCCAGTGATCGTTTCCGCCGGGGTCGGTGTCCTCGTAGTCGGCGGAGTTCTCCCAGTCCCGCCAGGCGAGATCTTCGGAATCCTTCACACCCATGAGCCGCTGTTCGGGGCTTCCGACATAGAACAGTCCGCCGAGGGACCAGAAAGCCTGTCCCCCGAGGTTGTTCCGGTTCTCCTGGTCCAGCACCAGGACTTTGAGCCCTGCCTTCTGTGCCTCATAGGCGGCGACCATGCCGGCGAGTCCACAGCCGACGACGATGACATCAGTTTTCTCTCCCATGGCGAACTATCCTATGGGTCACCTGCACACCCTGCAGCAAGTTAACTTTATTCACCCGAATTCAGTTTCAATCTCATACTTTAAGAACTTGACGCTCACATTGTGGGAGGGTATCTTCCCATCCATTGGCTCTGGCGTCCCACAGTGTGGGAGACCGCCGGAGCGTACCTGACCCCCGAAGAGAAGCGCCGCGAAGAATGACCGATACCCTCCAGCAGACCCCACCGCCTGAACCCTCGACCGGCGGGACCACCGACCAGCCCCGGACGAACGGCAACACCCGCGGGCGGGTGATCATCGCGTCCACCATCGGCACGACCATCGAGTTCTACGATTTCTATGCCTACGCCACGGCCGCCGTCGTCGTCTTCCCCGACCTGTTCTTCCCCAAGAACGAGAACTCCACCGTCGGACTGCTCGCCTCCCTGGCGACCTTCGGCCTGGCATTCGTCGCCCGCCCGCTCGGCTCGATCCTCTTCGGACACTTCGGCGACCGCATCGGACGCAAAGCCACACTCATCGGCGCGCTGCTCACCATGGGTATCGCCACCTTCATCATCGGCTGCCTGCCGACCTACGACCAGATCGGCCTGTGGGCCCCGGCTCTGCTGGCCCTGCTCCGCTTCTGCCAGGGCATCGGCCTCGGCGGCGAGTGGTCCGGCGCTGCCCTTCTCGCCACCGAGAACGCGGAGAAGGGCAAGCGCGCCCGCGCCGCCATGTGGCCCCAGCTCGGAGCACCCTTCGGATTCCTGCTGGCCAACG
The DNA here is from genome assembly GCF_022712275.1 of Corynebacterium sp. Taxonomy (GTDB): domain Bacteria; phylum Actinomycetota; class Actinomycetes; order Mycobacteriales; family Mycobacteriaceae; genus Corynebacterium. Next base: position 33,862 of record NZ_JALAGU010000051.1, read on the forward strand.
GCCTGTTCCTGCTGCTCGTCACGATCATGAACCACACCGACGGCGATATCGAGGGCGACTTCCTCTCCTGGGGCTGGCGCGTGCCCTTCCTCTGCTCCGCAGTGATGGTGGCCATCGGTCTGTGGGTCCGCTTCAAGCTCGACGAGACCCCGGTCTTCCAGGAGACCCTCGACAAGGGCGAAGACGTCAAGGTCCCGACCAAGGAGGTCTTCCGCATCGCCTGGAAGGAAGTCATCCTCGGCACCTTCGTCATGGTCTCCACCTACACCCTCTTCTACATCGTGACCACCTGGTTCCTGTCCTTCGGTATCGGCGACAAGGACGAGGGCAAGGGGCTGGGCATCGAGTACGAGCACTTCCTGGTCATCCAGCTCATCGCCGCCCTGTTCTTCGTGATCGGTATCCCGATCGCCGGCTACCTGGCGGACACCATCGGCCGGAAGAAGTTCCTGACCATCGCCTCGTGCTTCATCCTGGTCTACTGCTGCGCCTTCCAGCTCTTCCTCGACCCGGACACCGCCACCGAACTCACCGCCGGCGTCTACCTCTCCCTCGGCATGCTGTTCATGGGACTGGTCTTCGGCCCGATGTCCGCTGTCCTCCCGGAGATGTTCCCCACCAACGTGCGCTACACCGGCTCCGGTATCGCCTACAACTTCGCGTCCATCCTCGGTGCCGCCATCGCACCGTTCATCGCCGTAGCCTTGGCCACCAGCTACGGCCCCTGGGCCGTGGGCGTCTACCTCGGCGTGGTCACCCTGATCTCCCTCGTCGCCATCCGTCTCATGCGGGAGACCAAGGACATCGACCTCTACAGCGTCTGATCCTGATGTCTGATCCTGATGTCTGATCCTGATGTCTGATCCGGACATCAGATCCCGTCAGCTGACCCCTCGTCACTTATCGGGCCCCGGAAGCCCGGTTTCCGGGGCCGGTGGCCTACTCTGGGTGACGTTTCATTTCGCCGGGGCGGTCGACCAGCCGCTACCCAGGGCGTCCCCTCCCCTGACAAAGCGAGGCCATCGCTGCATGTTCGACGTTGACAACCTGCTGAGTTCCTTCGGGCTCGCAGGAATCCTGATCATCATCTTCATGGAGACCGGAATTCTCATCGGGTTCATCTTCCCCGGTGACACACTTCTGTTCACCGCCGGGATCATGGCAGCGTCAGACAACCCCTTCGCCCCGCTGTGGGCGTTGTGCCTCTGCATCCCGGTGGCCGCCGCCATCGGCGACCAGGTCGGATACACACTGGGACGCAAATACGGCAGGGCCGCGCTGGAATCCCGCGTCCTCAACTGGATCGGTCCGGACGCCGTGACGAAGACCGAGGGATTCTTCGACCGCTACGGTCCCCTCACCGTGTTCATCGCCCGGTTCATCGCCGTCGTCCGCACCCTCGCCCCGCTCGTCGCCGGCATCGCGAAGATGCCCCGCGCGATTTTCACCTTCTGGTCGGTGCTCGGCTGTTTCGCCTGGGGAGCCGGCATCACCGCGCTGGGCTATCTGCTCGGCGGAATCCCCTTCGTCCGCGACTACCTGGACCTGATCATCATCGTGGGCGTCGGCGCGGTACTTCTCCCCGTCGCAGTGAAGGTCATCCGGATGCAGCTCCACGCCCGCCGCGAGCGCCGGGAGATGTCCGGACGGCTCACCGCCGACGGCGGTGCCGGAGACACCGTCACCGACGCAGAGGATCAGTGACGGCGGAGAATCAGCTGGACACAGTCCAGCGCATCGGCGTCCACCAAGGCCTCATGCAGCGCCAGCTGGTACTCCCACAGCCGGCGGTACACCGGGTCAAAGCCTGCGGCGGCCGCCTGCCGCTCGCGTGAGGTGAACACCGCCCGCCACAGGCCCAGAGTCAGGGCCAGGTGCGACCCGGTATGGATCTCACGGAGGAGTTCCAGACCGGCCTTGTTGGCCTGAGCGGTCATCCGTGCCGTCGTCGGGTACCTCAGGGCCGGCCATACATAGGCACGCATGACATCCAGACTATGCGCCACCACGTCGTCCGCCAGATCAGACCCTTCGGCGTGGACGACCGACTGGATCACCGCGATGCCGTCGCGCGCCAGCATCCGCTCCACCGCGCCGAAGAACTGCCCGAGACCGTCGTCCCCGAGGGTCTCGGCACGCTCCACGCTGAACACCGCGTCATAGGTGCCCGACCACTGCCGCGGTGACGGCACCATGCCACGGACCGTCTCGACGCGCACCGCACCACCGACACCGGCGGCATGGGCGCGCGCCCGGACGACGTCAGCGTGATCGGGATCGGAGGTCAGTACATCGACGCGGGCACCGCGGCGCGCCGCGATGACCGCCAACGCCCCGCCACTGCTCGGCAGTTCCAGCACCCGGTCGCCGGGGCCGGTGCGTGCCATGTCGAGCATCCGGTTGATCCGGTGGACCTGCGCATCGTCGAGGTCGGCCCGCTCCACCAGCGACGGGGCGTCCATCCAGCTCTCCACGACGGGGGTGACCCGGCCGAACTGGGTGACGTCATGCGTCGAGGAGGTCCGCGTTCCCGAGGCGAACAGGGCCGAGCCGGTCGCCCGGGTCTCCCCCGTGTACAGCTCCACCAGAGCGTCCGGGAGTTCCCCGGTCCCCACCTCGCCGAAATCCCGACGCCTGCGCCGCGAGATCAGGGCGCCGAGCCCGCTTTCCAGCGGCTGCGACAGCAGGACGCGCAGAACCTCCGGCAGCGGATCGGCGATCCACTCACCGGCCATGTAACCCTCCGCCAGGCCGAGCCAGCCGTCCGCCACGATCCGGTCCAGGACGAGACCGTCCCGGACGACGAACCGCGGACGTGCACCCGGGGTGAGGGCTATGCCGTTGTCCCGGGTCAGTTGTTCGAGACGTTCCCTCAACCGCACGGCGCGCGAACCGAGAAGCGTAGCCTCCGGGCGCCGGACCAGATCCGGCCACCGCTCGGGGTCGATGAAACCCTCGGACACCGGCATCTCCTTCCAGATTCTCTCGCCAGATTCTCTCGCCAGATTCTCCCGATGCCGGCGCCCGGACACTGACCGGGGGCACCGACGGGGTGGCCCTCGCCTGCTGCAGGGGTATTTTCAGTCACCCCTGCCCGGGCCGGACATTCACAAACGGACATCTCGCCCAGGAACGGGCGCCGGAGGCATACCCACGCTCTGAACAACTGGGAATAAACCACTACACTAGCCGTATAACAACCGACGTCGCCGCCAGGCCGGTCGGGTTGACGGAAGAAACCGCCACCGGCCGCCTGCACAAGTCTGCGGCCGATCACAACATGCACGGTTCTTTCCGGCTACCCCACACAGGTGGCCGGCAGGCCCGTAGAGCGAGGAGACAGTTTCCATGGCATCCACCCCGACCCGCCCTGCCGGCGGTCGTCATCACGTCGTCATCGTCGGAGCCGGTTTCGGCGGACTGTTCGCAGCGAAGCGTCTCGCAGACGCCGATGTCGACGTGACCATCATCGACCGCACCAACCACCACCTCTTCCAGCCTCTGCTGTACCAGGTGGCGACCGGCGTGCTGTCATCCGGTGAGATCGCTCCGACCATCCGTCAGATCCTGCGCAAGCAGAAGAACACCCGGGTGGTCAAGGCCGAGGTCCGCGACATCGACGTCCCCTCCAAGGTCATCACCGCCGACCTGGGTGGCCGCGAGGTCGTCCTGCAGTACGACTCGCTCATCCTCGCCGCCGGTGCGGGACAGTCCTACTTCGGCAACGACCACTTCGCCGAGTTCGCCCCGGGTATGAAGAGCATCGACGACGCCCTGGAGATCCGCGCCCGGATCACCGGCGCCTTCGAGCGTGCCGAGATCACCGACGACCCGGAGGAGAAGAAGCGTCTCCTGACCTTCGTCATCGTCGGTGCCGGCCCGACCGGCGTCGAGCTCGCCGGCCAGGTGGCCGAGATGGCCCACCGCACCCTGAACAACGAGTTCCGGGACATCGACACCAACAGCGCCCGGATCATCCTCGTCGACGGTTCCCCGCAGGTCCTGCCGCCCTTCGGCAAGAACCTGGGCAAGAAGGCCCAGAAGCGCCTGGAGAAGCTCGGCGTCGAGGTCATCGCGAACTCCCTGGTCACCAATGTCGACCAGCACGGCGTCACCTGGAAGGACATGAAGACCGAGGAGGAGACCACCGTCGGCTCCTACTGCAAGATCTGGTCCGCCGGTGTTGCCGCCAGCCCGCTGGGCAAGATGGTCACCGACCAGATCGACGGGGTGGACGCCGACCGCGCCGGCCGCGTCCCGGTCGGTGGCGACCTCGCCATCGAGGGTCACAAGGACATCTTCGTCATCGGTGACATGATGAGCTACAACCGCCTGCCCGGCCTGGCCCAGGTCGCCATCCAGGGTGGCGAGCACGTCGCCGACATCATCCGCGGCGAGGTCGAGGGCTCCAACGCCCGTCCGGAATTCAAGTACCACGACAAGGGCACCATGGCCATCGTGTCCCGTTTCTACGCTGTCGTGAAGATCGGCGACCGCGAGATCACCGGTGTGCTGGGCTGGTTCATGTGGCTCGCCGTCCACCTCATGTTCCTCGTGGGCTTCCGCAACCGTTTCGTCTCCGCCTACAGCTGGGGCCTGAACTCCCTGTCCCCGAACCGCTGGCACCTCGTGGCAACCCGCCAGCAGCTGCACGGCCGCAACACGCTGCACCGTCTGCGTGAGCTCGAGGACGAGAAGGGCGTCCGCTCCGTCATGGTCCGCGACAACCTGAAGGTCGGCGAGGGCCGGGACACCAAGCCCACCATCGACTAGTTCCACCGGTCCACGACGGACCGTGACTACATCCGGTACCCGGGACCCGACCGGGTGGCCCACACATGTGGGTCACCCGGTCGGGTCATTTCGGCATGTCTGCGGGCTCCGGGTACCCTGGGATCCACAGACACGGGGTGCGTCACCGACGGCGCTGAGAACACACCCGTCGAACCTGCTCTAGTTCGGACTAGCGAAGGGAATGTCAGATGGTTTCTGCATGCGTCGACCGTCTCCGGGACACCGTGCCACTGGTGCAGTGCCTGACCAACACGGTCGTCACCCAGTTCACCGCCAATGTCCTCCTCGCCGCCGGGGCGTCTCCCGCGATGGTGGACACCCCGGAGGAGGCCGCCGACTTCGCCCGCGTCGCCTCCGGCGTCCTCGTCAATCTGGGGACGCCGACCGCCGCCGGATACACCGCCATGCGCGAGGCCGTCCGAGGCGCCGGTGAGGCCGGCACCCCCTGGGTCCTCGACCCGGTGGCCTGTGGTGGTGCCGCGGCCCGTACCGCCTTCGCAGGCGATATCGTCCGGCACCACCCTGCCGCGGTCCGCGGCAACCCCTCCGAGATCCGGGCGCTCGCCGGGCGCATCACCGGGGACGCTGAACTGTCCACTGGTGGGCGCGGCGTGGATTCCACCGACGAGGTCGGGTCCGCCGCCGAGGCCGCGGCCGCGGTGTCTGAAGCGACCGGGGCAGTTGTGGCGGTCTCCGGTCCGTGCGACCTCATCGTCAGCATCCGACCCGACGGCACTGCCCGGACCACCTGGCTGAACTCGGGTGATCCGTTGATGCAGCGGGTCGTGGGCACCGGGTGCGCGCTCGGGGCCTTGACTGCGGCCTACCTCGGTGCCGAGGTCTCGGGTGCCGCCCCTGACCTGCACGCTGCGGTCGTCGCCGCCCACGCCCATGCCGGCGCCGCCGGAACGGTCGCGGCACAGGAGGCGTCCGCCCCGGGCAGTTTCGCGGTCGCCTGGTTGGACCGGCTGTACTCGCTGTCCGCCACCGACATCGCCGGGACGGTGAGCATCGGTGGGTGACTGGTCGCTCTACCTGGTCACCGATCCGAAGCTCGGCGGAGGGGCGGAACAGGTGCCCGACATCGTCAACGCCGCGGTACGCGGTGGGGTGAGCGTGGTGCAGCTGCGGGACAAGGACGCCTCCGACGAGGTCTTCGCCCGACGTGCCGCACAGTTGAAGGACACCGTCGCCGACCGGGTACCACTGTTCGTCAACGACCGGGTGGAGACAGCCGTCGGGCTGGGGCTCCACCTGCACATCGGCCAGGACGACATGCCGTACCGCACCGCGCGCGAACTGCTGCCGTCGGGCTGCATGATCGGACTGTCGGTGGAGACCCCGGCCCACCTCGATGCAGTCGCCCGTGACATCGCCGACGGGATCCGCCCGCCCGATGTGCTGGGCATCGGGCCGGTGGAACAGACCTCCACCAAACCCGACGCCGCCGCGCCACTGGGCGTGACCGGTGTCAGGACGCTGGCCGCCCGGGCCCGTGTCCTCGGAATCCCCACCGTGGCCATCGGCCACGTCAGTACCCGCAACGGTGCCGCCCTGCTGCGCGCCGGAGTGGACGGTCTGTGCACCGTCTCCGCCGTCATGGCCGCCGTCGACCCCCGGGCCGCCGCGCAGGATCTGCGCGCCCTCATCGATGACACACTCACCCGTCAGGAGATCAAGTGACCATCCCCCGCGTCCTGTCCATCGCCGGTACCGACCCGACCGGCGGCGCCGGAATCCAGGCGGACATCAAGGCGATCTGTGAGGCCGGTGGCTTCGCCATGACCGTGGTGACCGCGCTGGTCGCCCAGAACACCCACGGCGTCCGGGAGATCCACACCCCGGACACCGGATTCCTCACTGCCCAGCTCGACGCCGTCTTCGACGACGTCACCGTGGACGCGGTGAAGATCGGTATGCTCGGCACCGCGGACATCACCAGGACAGTCACCGACTACCTGCTCAAGCACCGGGTGCCGGTACTCGTCGTCGATCCGGTGATGGTGGCGACCAGCGGGGACCGGCTGCTCACGCCGGATGCGGAGGCCGCGCTGACCGACCTGTGCCGGCTGGCCGACGCCATCACCCCGAACCTCGCCGAGCTCGCGGTCCTGGCCGGCACCTCCCGCGCCACCACACTCGACGAGGCCCTGGAGCAGGGACGTCGACTCGCCGCCGGCCTCGACACCACCGTGATCGTCAAGGGTGGGCACCTGTCCGGGGCGTCCGCAGACAACTCGGTCGTCACCCCGGACGGTGTTGTCCACACTGTGCCGGTGGCCCGGGTGGCCACGACCAACACCCACGGCACCGGCTGCTCCCTGTCCTCCGCACTGACCACCCGGCTCGCGGCCGGCGACTCCACCCCGGACGCCCTCACCTGGGCCACCGGATGGCTTACCGAAGCCATCCGGTATGCCGATGACCTGCACGTCGGCTCCGGCAACGGACCGGTCGACCACACCCACCGATCCCGCCGACTGACGGCGGCCGCCGACACCACGCCGTGGGAGCTCACCGCCTCGGTGCCTGCGACCCTGGATTCCCCCGGGCAGCTGGCCGATATCGGCGACACCGGCACCCCCGCCGGGATTCCCTCCGCGCAGATCCCTGCGGCAGGCCCCTGGACCCGCGCCCTGTGGGCGGCCTCGGTGCCGCTGTACCGGGACATCCTTGACCTGCCCTTCATCACGGACCTCGGCGCCGGCACCCTGGACCGCGGAGATTTCTCCTTCTACCTGGCACAGGACGCCGTCTACCTTTCCCTCTACTCCCCTGCCCTGGCCTCCCTGGCAGCGTCCGCCCCCGACCAGGCATCCGCCCTGTTCTGGGTGAAGGGGGCGGCCGAATGCCTCGAGGAAGAGGCCGAACTGCACCGCACCTGGCTCGGCGGCGCCGACGCCGTGGATCCGTCGCACGTCACCGCGTCCTACACCTCGCACCTCATGCGCTGCGTGCAGACCCGTGACCATGTCATCGGCGCGGCAGCGGTCCTGCCCTGTTACTGGCTCTACGCGGAGGTCGGGTTGGCACTCGCGGAGCGGTCGCCGGCGGACAACCCCTTCGCCGTGTGGGTGGACGCCTACTCCGGCGACGAATTCACCGGGAGCGTCAACCAGGCCATCGGTCTGGTCGAGCAGGCCTTCGCCGAAGCGACCCCGTCCCAGCGTGCCGAGGCCGCCCGGGCGTACCTCGACGCCTCCCGGTGGGAGGTCGAGTTCTTCGACCAGGCGTCCCGCCGGGCCTGACGGAGACGACCGGGCAGGCTACGCCGGGGAGACGACCGTCCGCAGTTCGGTGGTCGCCAGGAGCTTGCCGGTCCCGGCATTGACGTGGTCGATCCGCCAGAGCTGACTGGTCCGTCCGGTGTGGACCGGATGCGCCGTCGACCGGATGACGTCACCTGGCATCGAGGGGCGCAGGAAGTTCGTCGAGTTGGTCACACCCATGACGTTGCCCTTGCCGGCGGCCGCGATGAATCCGGCGAAAGATCCGGCGGACTCCCCCAGGCTGGCGTAGACACCGCCGTTGGTCACTCCCCAGGGCTGGACGTGGTCACGGGTGACGGTCAGTTCGACGACGAGCTCCGGCGCGAAAGACACGTACTTCACGCCGAGTGTGGCGTCGAGACCGAGGACGCCGCCCTCGAAGATGTCGGCCAGTTCGGTGGACTCTTCACCGGTGATGTCTCCGGTCGCCACCTTCTCCAGCAGTTCCTTCATCCTGGTAAGGACCGCGTCCTTCTTCGCCCGGTACGCAGCCTTCTGCTCCTCGGTGTACTCCGCCATCGTGTGCTCCCTGTGGTGTCTGCGTCCCGTCGGAGATTCTGAATCCCGACTCAGTCCTTGTGTTCCCCGACGAGTCTAGCCACCACCGGGCCCCGGCGGGACGCTTCCGGCGGAGTCGGTCGGACGGACGCTAATATAGGCAACCATGACAGATTCCTCCGCACAGATCGGTGTCGTCGGCCTGGCAGTGATGGGTTCCAATATCGCCCGGAACTTCGCCAACCACGGGCACACCGTCGCCGTCTACAACCGCACCACCGCCAAGACCGACGACTTCATGGCCGAGTTCGGATCCACGGGGTCCTTCGTCCCCGCGGCCACCGTCGAGGAGTTCGTCGCCTCCCTGGAGCGCCCGCGCCGGGCCCTGATCATGGTCCAGGCCGGCAAGGCCACCGACGCCGTGATCGACCAGCTCGCCGATGCCATGGAGCCTGGGGACATCATCATCGACGGTGGTAACGCCCTGTACACGGACACCATCCGCCGCGAGGCCGCGATGTCTGCCCGCGATCTCCACTTCGTCGGAGCAGGTATCTCCGGCGGCGAGGAGGGCGCCCTCAACGGCCCGGCCATCATGCCCGGTGGCCCTGCAGAGTCCTACAAGTCACTCGGTCCGCTGCTGGAGGACATCTCCGCCAAGGTCGACGGGACCCCGTGCTGCACCCACATCGGTCCCGACGGTGCCGGCCACTTCGTGAAGATGGTCCACAACGGCATCGAGTACGCCGACATGCAGGTCATCGGCGAGGCCTACCACCTGCTGCGCTACGCCGCCGGTATCGAGCCCGCCGAGATCGCCGACATCTTCCGCACCTGGAACGCGGGCGACCTGGATTCCTACCTCATCGAGATCACCGCCGAGGTGCTCTCCCAGGTCGACGAGGCCACCGGTGCACCGCTCATCGACGTCATCGTCGACGCCGCCGGACAGAAGGGTACCGGCCGCTGGACGGTCAAGGCCGCCCTCGACCTCGGCATCCCGACCACCGGCATCGGCGAGGCCGTCTTCGCCCGTGCCCTGTCCGGTGCCCGTGAACAGCGCGCCGCCACCACCGGTGCCCTGCCCTCCGGCGAACTGTCCACTCTCGAGGCCCTCGGGGTCTCCGAGGACGATTTCGTCGAGGATGTCCGCCGCGCCCTCTACGCCTCCAAGCTCGTGGCCTACGCCCAGGGCTTCGACGAGATCAAGGCCGGCTCCGCCGAGCACGGCTGGAGCGTCGACCCCCGCGACCTCGCCACCATCTGGCGAGGCGGCTGCATCATCCGCGCGAAGTTCCTCAACCGCATCGTGGACGCCTACAACACCGACCCGGAGGTGCAGTCCCTGCTCCTGGACCCGTACTTCAAGGGTGAGGTCTCCGGCCTGGTGGACTCCTGGCGCCGCGTCGTCATCGCCGCGACCCGACTGGGCCTGCCGGTGCCGGTGTTCTCCTCCTCCCTGTCCTACTACGACTCACTGCGTGCCGAGCGTCTGCCCGCCGCCCTGATCCAGGGACAGCGTGACTTCTTCGGTGCGCACACCTACGAGCGCACAGACCGCGCCGGCCACTTCCACACCCTGTGGTCCGGCGACCGTAGTGAGGTTGAGGCGTAAGTGGGCTCATCCTCCGACAGACAGTCGGCCTCGAACCGCTCCTCGGCCTCGGACGGCGGGACGCGTCGTCGCCGCGTCGTGCGCGGCAGCCGTGCCGTCGGATCCGGGAACGCCGGGTCCGACGGCTCCGGCAGTCCCCGCCCGGACGGCGGACGCGGCCACCGCGACCGACGACCGGAGAAGGTCGACCTGCAGGGCCGACCGATCCGCGACGGCCAAGGCAAAGGCAACAACCGCAAGCGCCGCCCGTCCGGTGCCGCCGGTCATTCCGAGCGCACGCAGGACGGTCAGCGCGGCCGTCAGGGACAGCAGCAGGGCCGCCGGCAGAACCGCCGGAACGGTGATCAGCAGGGACGCCCGAAGAGCAACCAGCAGCCGCGGACCCGCAACCCCGAGGTCTCCCAGGTGAGGACGCAGCGTCCCGCCCCGGAGTCCCCCGGTCCCGCGACCGGTGTGGATACCTCGGTCCGGTTCTCCGGGATGGGTCTGCCGACCCCGGTGGTCAATGAACTGAACCGCCAGGGCCTCGTGCACCCCTTCCCGATCCAGGCCGCCGCCATCCCCGACGGTCTCACCGGACGCGACGTGCTGGGCCGTGGCCCGACCGGTTCCGGCAAGACCTTCACCTTCGGTCTGCCGGTGATCAGCCGCCTGGTCGGCGGTTCCTCGAAGCCGGGGCACCCCCGTGCCGCGGTCCTCGTCCCGACCCGTGAGCTGGCCCAGCAGGTCGCCGACCGGCTGCGTCCGCTCGCCGAGGCTGTCGGACAGCGCGTCATCGAGGTCGTCGGAGGCGTGAACATCAAGCGCAACTTCACCGCTCTGGCCCGCCCGGTCGACATTCTCGTGGCGACCCCGGGCCGTGCCGAGGATCTCATCGGCCAGAAAGCCCTGTTCCTCGACCGGGTGGAGATCGTCGCGCTCGACGAGGCCGACCAGATGGCCGACATGGGTTTCCTGCCCCAGGTCCGGCGGCTGCTCGACCGCATGCCCTCCGATGCCCAGCACCTGTTCTTCTCCGCCACCCTCGACGGTGACATCAAGGTGCTCATCGACCAGTACATGAACGACCCGGTGACCCATTCCACCGGTGAGGTCACCGCGAAGGTCGGTTCGATGGACCACTACCTCGGTGTGGTCCCCGACAAGCCCTTCCGGAACGAGGTGGTCCTCGAGCTCGGTCGTGCGTCGACGAAGACCATCATGTTCATGCGTACCAAGCACACCGTCGACCGTCAGGTCAAGAAGCTTGTCCGTGACGGAACACCCGCGGTCGGCCTTCACGGTGACAAGGGTCAGGGCGCGCGCACCCGGGCGATCCGCGAGTTCACCGACGGTACGGCGACGGTCCTCGTCGCCACCGACATCGCCGCCCGCGGCATCGACATCAAGGGTGTGGATCTCGTGGTCCACATCGACCCTCCAGCCGAGCACAAGGCCTACGTCCACCGCGCCGGCCGGACGGCCCGTGCCGGTGAGAAGGGCACGGTGCTCACCCTGACGCTGGAGGACCAGAAAAAGGACACCGTCGCAATGATGCGCAAGGCCGGGGTCACCCCGACCGAGTGGAATCTCGACGCCCCACGGAACCCGCAGGGCATCCGCCGGCACTTCGGCGAGCTGGGGCTGACAGAGGGCCGGTAGGCGACAATGGACATCCTGCTCAGCATCCTCGGGCTCCTGGGCTTCGTACTGCTCACCGCGGGGACCGGCGTCTTCGTCGCCGTGGAGTTCTCGACCACCAGTCTGGAACGCTCCACGATCGACAATGACGTCGCCACCCGCGGCGACGCCGCGTCGAAGATGGTGCAGAAGGCGCACAGCAACCTCAGTTTCATGCTCTCGGGTATGCAACTGGGCATCACGCTGACGACGCTGGCCACCGGCTATCTCGCCGAACCCATCCTGGCGAAATTCTTCACCCCCCTGCTCGAACTGGTGGGACTGAGTGAATCCGCGTCGATGCCGATCGCCCTGATTCTCAGTCTGGTGGTCGCGACGATCCTGTCGATGGTCTTCGGTGAGCTCGTGCCGAAGAACATGGCGATCGCCAATCCGCTGGGTACCGCCCGGGTTCTCACCGCCCCGGTGTGGCACTTCAACAAGATCTTCCGCGGTTTCATCCGCGCGTTGAACTGGGTGGCGAACCACATCGTCCGCCGGTTCGGCATCGAGCCCGCCGACGAGCTGGCCTCCGCCCGCTCCCCACAGGAACTGAGCGCACTGGTGCGCCATTCCTCGGGCTCCGAAGGGTTCGACCAGTCCAAGGTCCGGATCCTCGACCGGTCGCTACGTTTCGGCGACGTCACGGCCGAGGACCTCATGACACCCCGGGCGAAGGTCGACACCCTCGACGTCGATGATTCGGCCCTGGTGCTCATCCGGCTGGCCCACGAGTCCGGGCACTCCCGGTTCCCGGTGGTCCGCGGTGACCTCGACGAGACGGTCGGGGTCGTCCACGTGAAGGACGCCCTGACCATTCCCGCCACGTCCCGTGCCGCCACGCTGGTCGGCACCCTGGCCCGTCCGGTACCCGCGGTACCGGAGAGCCTCGGCGGCGATGCCGTACTCCGCCAGGTCCGACTGGCCGGCTCGCAGCTCATCCTCGTCGCCGACGAGTACGGCGGCACCGCCGGCATCGTGACCATCGAGGACGTCGTCGAGGAGATCCTCGGCGAGGTGTGGGACGAGCACGACAACCGCGAGGAGGAGCAGGAGATCCGCCAGGTCGGCCGGAGCTGGGAATTGTCCGGGCTGCTGCGCTGCGACGAGCTCACCGACATCTGCGGCTACTCCGCCCCGGACGGCCCCTACGAGACCCTCGGAGGTCTGGTGATGGCCACGCTCGGCCGGATCCCCTCCGTCGGCGACCTCGTCGCCCTGCCCGCGGACGACCGTGGGATGATGGACGCCTTCGCCGACGGTCCGGAGGTCCGGTGGGAGGCGCGGGTGGAGTCCATGGACGTCCGCCGTGTCGACAAGATCCTGCTGCGTCCTGTGACGCTGACACCCCGGTCGGACGAGCCGGACGAAGGAGGTGCCGACAATGAGCGGTGACATCTGGGCAGTGGTCCTCACTGTCGTCCTGCTGGCCGTCAACGCCTACTTCGTGGGTGTGGAGTTCGCCCTGATCTCTTCGCGTCGCGACCGACTGGAGAACATGGCCGCCTCCGGCAACCGTCGGGCCCGCCAGGTGATCACGGCGACCGAGGATCTCACGATCATGCTCGCCGGCGCCCAGTTCGGCATCACCATCGCCTCGCTGCTGCTGGGTAAGGTCGGCGAACCGGCCATCGCCCATCTCATCGAGGCACCGTTCCATGCTCTCGGACTGCCCGACGATCTGCTGCACCCGCTCGGTTTCGCCATCGCACTGCTACTGGTCACGATCCTGCACATCATCCTCGGTGAGATGGTCCCGAAGAACATCGCCCTGGCAGGACCGGAATCGGTGGCGACCATCCTGGTCGGCCCGCACATGCTGTTCTGCAAGATCGCACACCCGATCATGGTGATGCTCAACTGGATCGCCCGGATGACGCTCCACCTGTTCGGTATCGAACAGCGCGACGAGCTGGATTCGACGGTCTCGCCCTCCGAGCTGGCGGAGATGATCTCCGAGTCCCGGTCCGAGGGCCTCATCGCCCCGGCCGAGGCGAACCGACTCTCCAATGCCCTGAACTCCTCGAAGCGTACCCTGCACGAGGTGATCATCCCCCGTGACCGAGTGCGCGCCCTGTCCTACGGTCCGCAGGGAATCACCGTCGGACAGATCGAGGATGCCGTCTCCGAGACCGGCTACTCCCGTTTCCCCGTCATCGATGACGCCGGAACCTACATGGGTTACGTCCACGTCAAGGACGTGCTCGACAGTGTCCTCGACCCGGCGACCGGCCCGGAGCAGCTGCTCGACGTCAATGATCTGCGTCCGCTGATCACCGTCGAGGGCGGGGCGAACTTCGATGTCGCCATGAAGGAGCTGCGCCAGACGAGCTCGCACATGGCGCAGGTCGCGGAGAACGGGGTGATCGTCGGTGTGGTCACCCTGGAGGACGTCATCGAGGAGCTGGTCGGTACCGTGCGTGACTGGACCCATGATGACTGACACGATGTCCTGCACGGACACCACCGGTCTGGAGTTGCTCGATCCCGGGGAATGGCAGCACCGCCGGGACGACCACACCCATACCGCGGACGAGCTCACCGCCGCCCACCGTGCCCGTCGGTCGCGTGGTGAGCGGCACCCGGTGTGGGATTTCATGTTCACCTACTACCCGACCAAGCCCGGCCAGTTGCGCCGATGGACCCCCGGTGCCGGAGTCGGTCTTCTCCTTCCCGGGGACGCCGACCGCAGCGTACTCCCCGGTCCGGAGAAGTTCCATCACCTGATCCACACGGCGCAGGGCGAAGTCTGGACCCTCGACACCGGGGCCTTCTTCACCGCCCGTGGCCGCGCGGTGACCTTCCTCCACTCGTTGCTGCAGGCAACCGCGTCCCGCACGCCGCGGTTCTCCTGTTTCGGTATGCACGAATGGGCGATGGTCTACCGTGACCGGCCCCGCCATCCCGAGCCGTTGCGTCTCGGCGCGGCCGGGACTGACCGGGTGGTGGAGGACAACCGGATCACCTGCACCCATTTCGACGCCTTCCGGTTCTTCACCCCGCAGGCCGTTCCCCACAACGACCGCACCCCCACCCGTGAGAACCAGCGGCAGATGGAGCAGCCGGGCTGTCTCCATGCGACCATGGACCTCTACAAGTGGGCCACGAAGCTCGGCCCGCTGGTCCCGGGTGACCTGTGGCTCGACACCTTCCGGCTGGCCTGCGACGTCCGGGCGACGGACATGGAGGCGAGCCCCTATGATCTGCGCGACTGGGGTCATGAGCCGGTGGAGGTGGAGACCCCGGCGGGACGTGCCGAATACGCGCGGCGGCAGAAAGGGTTCGCCACCCGCGGTCAGCAGCTCAGACAGCGTATGGTCGCACTCATCGAGACCGCCTACCCGGATCTCGCGACGACGACAGGTGGTGACCGACAGTGACTGAACGACCGGAGGACCGGTCCGGGACGCAGGATGGCCCGAGGCACGCCAGCGCACGCCGCTCACGGGGTATGGCGACCTGGGTCTGGGCGGTACCGGTGACGGTGGTCGTCGTCATCGCCGTAGTCATCGGATGGCTCGCGCTCTCCCGCGACGACGAGGACAGTGAGGCGTCCGGATGCCTCGCCGGAGATCTCGGCCTGCTGGTGTGGGCGGACCCGGCCGCTGAAGACACCGCCCGGTCGCTGGTGGACGCCTATGCCGCAACCGGGCCGGTGGTGCATGACTACTGCGTCCAGCCGCAACTCGAGATCAAGGACACGGCCACAGCCGTGGAGGAATACCGCTCGACGATGCCGGGTGTGGCACCGGTGTGGCTGCCGGCAGGCACTGAGCTCACGGCCGGACTTGCCGGAGCACCCGAAGACCCCCCGGTCGTCGGTACCACTGCTGAGGGACTGCCGGTGCCGCTGGTGGCCTTCGGGTCCTCTCCGATGGTGCAGGAGGACCAGGCACGGGCCGCATCTGACTTCAGTCGCGCGTCGACCGGTGGCGACAGCGGCGCAGAGGACGGCGAAGAGAACTAGGAGCTGCGGAGACGGCGGCGGGCGGCGAGCTCGTCGCCCACCGCGGCCTGACCGTCCTCCACGGACTCCCCGTCCTCGTCCCGACGCTCGGCAGGGAAAGCGGTGATCGTGCCGGTGAGTTCCTTCATCAGACCCGGCACTGCGATACCGAACACGCCCTGGCCACCGTTGAGCAGGTCGATGACCTCCTCAGGGGAGCTGCAGGCGTAGACGGTCTTGCCGTCGGAGACGAGGGTGAGGCCGGCGAGGTCATCGATACCGAAGTTCTCGAGCTTCGCGACAGCGCGGCGTATGTTCTGCAGGGAGATACCGGTGTCCAGCAGTCCCTTGACGATCTTCAGCACGAGAATGTCACGGAAGGAGTACAGCCGCTGGCTTCCGGACCCCTTGGCGGTGCGGATCGTCGGCTGGACGAGCTTGGTGCGCGCCCAGTAGTCGAGCTGACGGTAGGTGATGCCCGCGACCTGGCAGGCCGTGGTCACCCGGTACCCCGACTCCTGGTCGTCGTGGTGGACCTCGAACAGAGCGTCCTGCTGATCCATGCGTGTCTCCTCATACTCCGGCGTGCGTGTCCTCCGCGCGCCTGTAATTCACCTGACCCAAGACTAGACGGACCGGCGGAACAGTCAACCCCCTCATGCGGGAATGTGTTCGATCCACCGTCAAAGTCTCAAGTTCAACTTGACGTTGAGGGTGATGGTAGCAGAGCAGAGCAACGACAGGCGTGTAACAACACGCCTGTCGTTCAGGGAAGTGAAGAAGTTCCCGCCGACTACCGGGCGAGATTGGCCTTGACCATCGAGGCGTGCAGCGACACAAGCAGCGCACTGACCTCACGGCCGACCTCCGAGGCCCGCTCCGCGGCATTCTCGTCACGGCGGTGCGCGACCGGCTCCGTGACCCGGTTGACCAGGTCAGACTGACGGCGGGCCATGGTGACCAGCGAGCGCAGGTGGCGGGAGTCGATACCGAACTCCCCCAGCTTCGCCGCGATCTGCACCACGTCGACGTCGTCGGTGGAGAAAAACCCGGCAGCGTCCGGGACCACCATCTCCATCCTGACGAGGACACCGAGGAAATCGTCGTCGGCACCGGAGCGCACACAGACATCGGCCCGGGTGAGCCGACGCACCCGCGGGGCACGGAACTGCTCGGCGGTCACCGCACCCGCGACGGAATCACTGTGCGGGTTGATGGTGGTGACGTTGCCCGCGTCCATCGCGTCGAGACGTTCCTTGATGACCTTCAGCGGCAGGAACTCGTCACGCTGCAGGCCGAGGATGTACCGGATCCGGGAGATGTCCTCCGGGGAGAAGCGCCGGTAACCCGACTTGCTGCGGCGGGGACTGATCAGCCCCTCAGCCTCGAAGAACCGGATCTTGGAGACCTTCACGTCCGGGAAATCGGCCTGCAGGTTCTTGATAACGTCACCGATCGACGAGGTGGGGAGGATCCCCTGGCCACGGTCGAGCGTGGGAGCGTTCTCCTTCGCGGTGTTGTCGTCGGACTGGTGGGCTGCTCCGGACTGCGGACTCACGATTCTCCTCGATACCGGCTGGAACTTCGGGTCATTCAGGTCTTGATACACGTCCGCCGACCCGGACGGGGTCCGGGCCGACGGTCACATCATGCGGACTCCACGGTCCGTACCAGCCGGTCAGGCCTCCTTGGCCCCGTTGAGGAAGACCAGGCGGAACTTACCGATCTGGATCTCGTCACCGTTGCTCAGCACGGCGGAGTTCTTCGGCTCGCGGTTGACATAGGTGCCGTTGAGCGATCCCACGTCGACCACCTCGTAGTCGTCGCCGCTGCGACGGAACTCCGCGTGACGACGGGAGACAGTGACGTCGTCGAGGAAGATGTCGCTGTCGGGGTGACGACCCGCAGTGGTGGTGTCCTGGTCGAGCAGGAAACGGGAGCCCGCATTCGGGCCACGCTTCACGACAAGAAGCGCGGAGCCGGAGGGCAGTCCTTCCACACCTGCGGGTGAGGACTCGGACTGCACACCGGTCTCCATCTCCTTGAGGAGGTCAGCGCGGAAGACCGAGGTGGTTTCGACCGAGGCCTCCGGGATACCGGTGTTGTCGCTCATGTTCAGTTCCTCCTGGAATCTGGTACTGGTGACCGTTGTCGCCCCACCACGGTCGCGGAGAGGCGTTAAGCACATCAGGCGGTCTGCCTGTGAGTCGTTTTCATCATACTACCCGTCCCGAATCCGGGTGTCGCCACGTTACCGGATTACACCCGTGAAGTTACTCACCGGAACATCGAGGCGATGGAGCCCATCACAGAACCGCCCGTGGAGCTCAGCGGGTTGTCGTTGACCATGTAGGTCCAGGTCGCACTGGGCTTGTGCAGACCCAGATCGCCCAGCGACACGCCGTCGGCGGTGATCTCCGCCTCACTGAAGGTCTTCCGCGCCAGGGTGACCGCACGCTCGGCAAGTTCGCCGAACGCCGCAATGGACAGCCGGTGGAACTCGTCGATCGGGCTCTCCCTGGCGATGGCGCGCAGGTGAATCGACTCCCGCACGTCGTCGAGGTAGGCCAGGTGCTCACTCCATTCGTGGTCGAGGTGGTAGAGCATGATCTCCCGGGAGGCCTGGACCAGCACCTCATGGTCGATACCGGCGGCCTGCAGCGCACCCGCCTTCTCCACGTCGTGGTAGCTCAGGTCGTCCCAGGCGGCCTCGGTGTCCAGCACGCGGTCACGTCGTTCATTGACGATCGCGCGCTGGTCGGCGATGAGCTTGTTGTACTTCCATGTCGTGGCGTGGATGTCGAGCATCTGACCCTCGGTGACGCGCTGACAGTGGTCGACGAACTGGAGCACCTTCTTCTGCTCCATCCGACCGTCCTCGTCCGGCTGGGCGGTGAGTTCCTCACCGGCGCCACCGACTGAGACCATGTCGTCCTCCAGGGACACGAAGAAGACCGAGGAACCGGGGTCACCCTGGCGTCCGGCGCGTCCCCGCAGCTGGTTGTCGAGGCGCGCGGAGCGGAACCGCCCCACCCCCACAACGTGCAGACCACCGAGTTCGACGACCCGGTCATGCTCTTCGTGGCCCGGCTGTCCCTCGGTTCCGCCGAGGCGGATGTCCGTGCCCCGCCCTGCCATCTGGGTCGACACGGTGACCCGTCCGGGGCGTCCCGCTTCCGCGATGACCACGGCCTCGGCCTCGTGGTTCTTGGCGTTGAGCACATTGCACTCCACACCTCTCATCACCAGCGCATCGGCGATGGACTCCGACTGGGCGACGTCCTGGGTGCCGACCAGCACCGGCTGCCCGGTCTGCTGGATCTCCACGATGTGGTCGATGACCGCGGCGTCCCGTTCGCCGGCCTCGGCGTAGACGTGGTCGGCCTCGTCGAAACGCTGCGTCGGGACGTTCGGGTCGATGACACTCACCGAGAGTTCGTAGAACTGGCGCAGCTGGTCGCTCGCGGCGACCGCGGTACCCGTCATGCCGCACTTCTGGGGGTAGAGACCCAGTAGAGCCTGGATGGTCACCTGGTCGAGGATCCGGCCACCGTCGGTGACGGTCAGCCCCTCCTTCGCCTCCACCGCGGCCTGGAGGCCGTCCGGCCACCGCTGGAGTTCGGCGACACGGCCACGGGAGTTGTCGATCAGCGCGACCGCACCGTCACGCACCAGGTAGTGCACGTCGCGGACCAGCAGATGCTGGGCATGCAGGGCGACATTGACCTGGGACAGCAGGTCCCCGGCGTCGTCGCCGTAGAGGGAGTCGACACCCAGCCGCCTCTCGACGAAGGCCGAGCCGACGTCGGTGAGGAAGACATTGCGGCGGTCACCGGAGACGGTGAAGTGGCGGTCCTCGTCCATCCGACGGACCAGATCGGTGATCGCCGCCGCCGGGCCTGCACCCGGCTCGGAGCCGGCGAGCACCAGCGGTACCAGGGCCTCGTCGACCATCACCGAGTCCGCCTCGTCGACCACGGCGACGTCGGCCGGGGTACGCACGGCGTCCTCACGACGGGTGATGAGCTGGTCGCGCAGCACATCGAAACCGATCTCGTTGATTGCGCCGAAGACCACGTCGCAGGAGTAGACCTCACGACGGACGTCGGGGCCGGCCTCCTCGGCGATCGCACCGTGGGTCAGGCCGAAGAAGTCGAGCAGCGGACCCATCCACTGCTCGTCACGCCCCGCCAGGAAGGAGTTCACCGTGATGACGTGGATCTTCTTACCCTGCAGGCCGTAGCCGACCGCCGTCATCGCACCGACGAGAGTCTTGCCTTCACCGGTGGCCATCTCCACGACATCGCCGACGAGCATGCGCAGCGCACCCTGGAGCTGAACATCGAAGGGACGCATGCCCAGCGTGCGGGACGCCGCCTCGCGGACCGCGGCGAGCAGCAATGGGGCGTCCACGATGGTGCGTGCCTCGTCAGAGCCGATACACGAGCGGGCGATCTCCACGACCTCCGCGTCAGAGGCGTCGGAGAGTCGGTCGGAGGCCTTCTGAGCCTCCCCCACGATCGTCTTCGACTTCTTCTGGTTCGCCGTCGCCGACGATCCCATGGCCTTCCAGAACCAGCCGAATCCGGCCATCACACGCCTTTCGAAGAAGATACAGTCCGCTCCAGACTATCCGATCACCCTCACCACGTAGCCCGGTAGTCTGCGGTCATGGCTTCCCCGTCCGTCACTTCGGTCAATCTCACCCTGCCCGGATCCCTGCCGCGGGCCGACGGCTCCCTGTCGACGATCGCCGGCACACTCGACGTACCTGCCGCCGCCCGGTCCATGTCTCCGGAGGAGTTCCGCGAGGCAGGGTTCCGGGTAGCACTGCTCGCCCACTGTTTCACCTGTACCCGGGCAGCGCCGGGCGTGTTCCGGATCTCCCGGGCCCTGGCCCGTGCCGGGATCGCCTCGCTGCGCATCGACTTCCCCGGTCTCGGCGACTCCGGACCCGAGAACGGTGGCGTGGCCTTCGAGGACACGACCTTCAGCTCGAATGTCGATGACCTGGTTTCCGTCGCCGGGTGGCTGGAGCAGCGACTCACTGCACCGTCCCTGCTCGTCGGCCACTCCCTCGGCGGAGCGGCGGTCCTGCGGGCTGCCCCGAAGATCCCGTCGGTGACGGCGGTGTGCACCGTAGGCGCGCCGTACCTGCCCGGCCGGGCGGCGGCCTCCCTCCTCGACGCCTTCGAGGACGCCACCGATGACGACGATTCGCGGACCGTCCACCTCGCGGGACGCGACATGACCTTCCGTCGACGCTTCCTCACCGACCTCGCCGGGCGTTCTGACGAGGACGCGGTGCGCGCCGACATCGCCGAGCCGGGCCTGCGCGGCGTCCCGCTGCTGGTACTGCACTCCCCGGAGGACCGGACGGTGCCGGTCGGGGACGCCGAGCGGATCTTCGCCGCGGCGTCCTGGCCGAAGTCGCTGGTGAGTATCCGGGACGCCGACCACCTGCTCACCCGACGTGGCGCAGCACAGCGGGTCGGCGAGACGGTGGCGACCTGGGCGACCGGCATCGACGGTTGAATCGACCGCTAAGGTGGTGTGACATGACTGACATCACTTTCATCCCCACCGCCGACCTCGTCGACATCATCGGACCGGACGCCCGCAGCTGCGACACCCAGTTCCGCAACCTCGGTGCACACACCGACTTCTGTGGCCCGATCACCACCATCCGTTGCTTCCAGGACAATGGTCTGGTGAAGAAGACCCTGCAGGAGGACAACCCCGGCGGCGTGCTGGTCGTCGACGGCGACGCCTCGGTCCACACCGCGCTGATGGGCGACATGATCGCCGAGTTCGGTGTCGAACACGGCTGGGCCGGGGTGATCATCAACGGCGCGATCCGCGACTCCGCCGCCGTCGGCGGCATGGAGTTCGGCTGCAAGGCACTGGGCACCAACCCCCGCAAGTCCGCCAAGGACGGCGCCGGTGAGCGGGACGTCGTCGTCCACTTCGGTGGCGTGGACTTCGTGCCCGGCCACATCGCCTACGCGGACGCTGACGGTGTGATCGTCACCGAAACTCCGGTGTCACCTGCCGATTAGCGCAACCGAATCCGGGTGATGTAAGCTTTGCCCCGTTCGCGAGTGAGTAATCACCGCGGAAGGACGGACTGTGGCGCAGTTTGGCAGCGCACCACACTGGGGGTGTGGGGGTCGCAGGTTCAAATCCTGTCAGTCCGACAACCATCCTGCTCCGGGAGCCCGACAGGGCCACCGGAGCGGGATTCTTGTGCGTCCTACCCCAGGCGCGTCATCCGCACCGTGACGAACAGTTCAGAGGACGCCTGCCCGGAGAACATCCCCTTCAGCGGGGGCACATCGCCGTACTCGCGGGCCGTGCCGACGACGACATGGAGCTCACCGGGGACGACGTTGTTGGTCGGGTCATAGCTGAACCAGCCGTTGTTCTCGCCGTCGTTGAACCACTGGACCCAGGCGTGGGACTCGGCGTCCACCGTCTCGCCGATCTCGGCGTCCTTCTTCGGCAGGACGTACCCGGAGACATAGCGTGCGGCGATCCCCACCGAACGCAGTGCCCCGACCATGATGTGGGAGAAGTCCTGGCACACGCCCTTGCGAGCCTCCCAGGCCTGTGCGGCGGTTCCGGTGACGTCGCTGGAGCCGGACTCGTAGGTCATCTCCTCGTAGATGAGCGTGCCGACGGCCAGTGCGATCTCGTCGACGGACTCCCTGCTCTCGGCGATCTCCCGGGTGCGGGCCAGCAGGTCCTCGGACGGCTCCACCATCGGCGAGAATCCGAGGAACTCGTTGAGCGCGTCCGCGTGCTCCGCCATGTCGTCCACGGTGAGTCCGGTGCGGGTGGAGGGGGCGGCGTCCACGTCGAGGGTCGTCGTCACACCGACGATCATCTGGTCGTGGGGTTCGTGAAGCTCGAAGGAGGTCACGTGGGTGCCCCAGTAGTCGATGAAGGAGTACGACCAGGGCTTCGGGGTGATGGTCACCGACTGCTCACGGATGAGCTGCTGGGACGTGTAGAGCGGTGTCATGCGGATCTCGTTGAAGGAGTCCGAGACATGGTCGGAGTAGTTGTAACCGGTGGTGTGCACGATGCGCAGTGTGGTTGTCATTGATCTTCTTCTCCCCTACTTCGCGTGCCACGTGGACGACAGGGCGCCCTCGAAATAGCGCTGGCTGAGCGCCTGGGTGGCCACGGCGCTGGTCTCCTGGATCAGCTGGGTCAGTTCACCGAGCTGCTCGAGCGCCTCATTGGGCTGCATGAACTCGATCCGTGCGCTCATCTGGCCGAGCAGACGCTGGGCGTCGTCCTCGAAACCGGAGCGCAGGGTCGTCGGGTCCAGAGCCGAGAGGCTCTCGCGGGCCTCATCGAGGCAGAAGACGATCGAGCGCGGGCACAACCGGTCGCGCAGCAGGAAGTCCACCGAGGCGGTGAGCGTGTCCTCCTGGCCCCGGGACATGACGAAGGACTGCTGGGCGCCACAGGACTGCAGCAGCAGGTGGCGGTGCGCCGGTAGTGTCGGAGCGACGATGGTGGCGTAGATGATCCGGGCGGTCATGTCGAGTCGCTCGATGTACCGGCCCGCCATGAGGAAGTGCCAGGCCTCGTCACGGGGCATGGTGCCGACCAGGGCGCCGATGATCATCGCGCAGTGGTCGTGGACATCGCGGCAGGCCAGCGGCGGGCGCATCAGGTCCAGACGGCCGGACCCGACTTTGCGCCACGCACGGTTGATCGCCTCCCAGGAAGAGGTGGTGAGAATCTCACGGGCGCGGCGGGCACTGTCACGGCAGTTGTTCAGCGCGGTGACCATGGACTGCGGGGAGTCCGGGTCGGTGCCGAGCTGGGACCACACTTCGCGGGACCCCGCGCCGGGTTCCAGCGGGGCACCCATCGCCCGGCAGAGTTCGACACCGAGCGAGGAGGTGTCGGCCTCGGTGGACTGCTCCAGGTTGACGGTGAGGACGCGGGCCTGGTCGTCGGCGCGCTCGATGTAGCGGCCGATCCAGAACAGGGATTCGGCGATGCGGCTCAGCACTGTCCTGTTCCCTTCTCGGTGTCCCCGGTGGTGGTCTGTTGCTGCTGTTGCTGTTGCTGGTGGACCTCGTCCTCGTCGTCGCGGGCGTCGAGCACGGAGGTCTCCAACCGGTCGAGGGACTGGGCGTCCGGGTCGGGGGCCGAGATCACGCGACCGTGCTCGGACTCCGGTCCGGTGGTGCCCGAGGAGATGACCCAGGTGTCCTTGGATCCGCCGCCCTGGGATGAGTTCACGATCATCTGCCCCTCCTGCAGCGCGACACGGGTCAGGCCGCCGGGCACGACCCACATCTCCTCCCCGTCGTTGACGACGAAGGGCCGCAGGTCGACGTGACGGGGCTGCATGCCCCTGTCCGGTGTCATCGTCGGTACGGTGGACAGCTGCACCAGCGGCTGGGCGATCCAGCCACGCGGATCGGCCAGCAGCTTCGTCTTCGCCTCGGCCAGTTCCTCCTTCGAGCACATCGGCCCCATGACGATGCCCTTACCGCCGGAGCCGTCGACCGGCTTGATGACCAGCTCGTCCATCCGGTCGAGGACCTCCTCACGGGCCTCGGGCTCCTCGAGGCGCCAGGTGTCCACGTTGGGGATCAGCGGCTCCTCGTCGAGGTAGTAGCGGATGAGGTCGGGCACGTAGGTGTAGACGAGCTTGTCGTCGGCGACACCGTTGCCGACGGCGTTGGCGATGGTGACGGTGCCGTTGGCCTGGGCGGAGAGCAGACCGGCGACCCCGAGCAGGGAGTCCGGACGGAACTTCACCGGGTCGATGAATTCGTCATCGACGCGACGGTAGATGACGTGGACCTGTTCCAGGCCACGGGTGGTGCGCAGGAAGACCACACCGTGGCGGACCACGAGGTCGCGCCCTTCCACCAGGGGCACTCCCATGGTCTGGGCGAGCATGGAGTGTTCGAAGTAGGCGGAGTTGTAGACGCCCGGGGTCAGCACGACGATCATCGGGTCCGGAACACCGGGTGGGGCTGCCTTGGCCAGGGCCGCGCGCAGCCTGGCGGGATAGTCGTCGACGCGGGCGATGTTGTACTGGCCCACCGCCTCCGGCAGGGCGGAGACGGTGGCCTGACGGTTGGTGAGGACGTAGGAGACGCCCGAGGGGATACGCGCATTGTCCTCGAGGACGCGGAGGTCGCCCTCCCCGTCACGGATGAGGTCGATGCCGGCGACGTGGATACGCACACCGTTGGGTGGCTGGTATCCGGCGACGGCTCGGCAGAAGTTCTCCGAGGTGGTGATCACCGACCGCGGGATGACGCCGTCGCTGAAGACGCGACCGGGACCGTAGACGTCGGCGAGGAAGGCTTCCAGGGCACGGACGCGCTGTTTGAGGCCGCGCTCGGTGCGCTCGAACTCGGCGCGCTGGATCAGCCGCGGCACGATGTCCAGTGGGAACGGCTCCTCCTGTCCCGCGAAGTCGAAGGTGACGCCGGTGTCGAGGTACCGGGAGCTCAGGTACGAGACCCGTGAGCCCAGGTCTTCGGGGCGGATGTCCTCGAAAACCTGGTGGAGCTTCCGGTAGACCGACCGCACACCGTCGGAGGACATGAGTTCGTCGAAGGTACCCTCACGGACCGGGTACGGGGCAGGAGAATCCGTCATGACCCGACGATAACCCCGATGAGCCGGAAGTTCACCCAGAGAAATTAACGCGCCGGAAACATCCGCCCCCGTCGAACGACACTGACCAGGCCCGGCGCCCGGCTCCTCATGTCACTCCAGTGCACTGAGATGACACCTCAGCGCGATGACTGTATAGGTGAGGCATTGCTAACGTCAGTCGTCATGAGACTGAGCCTTCCCCCGCGACCTTCCCTTCCCGGCGCGCTGTGCGCCCTCGCCCTGGGCCTCGGTGCCCTGACCGCCTGCTCCTCCGGCGATGACGGCGGCTCCGGATCCGGTGTGGAGACCCGCACAGTGTCTACCGAGCGTGGTGACGTGGAGGTCCCCGCCGAGCCGCAACGCGTCGTGGCCGTGGACTGGCAGATCCCTCCGACGATGGTCGACCTGGGAGTGACCCCGGTCGGTATCTACGAGGGTTACTACGAGTCGGATGCCGCAGCCGCCCGCGCTGTTCCCGACCGCTATGTGGATGCCCTGGCCGACGCCACCCGGATCGGCAACTGGGACGCACTGAGTATGGAAAAGGTCAGTCAGCTCGACCCTGACCTCATCGTGACCACCGGGGTGGGCCTGGAGGAGGACCAGCTGGACAAGCTGGCGACGATCGCACCGATGGCGATGGCGGACAACTCCGGTGACCTGACGTCCCAGGCCCAGATCGCGGACATCCTCAACCGGTCCGACGAGTTCGACGAACTGCAGCAGACCTTCGATGACAAGTCCGCGGAGATCGCGGAGAAGCACCGTGACATCCTGGCGGACTCGACGTTCGTCTCGGTCAGTGGCGGGCAGGACGCCAACTGGTTCGCCGAAGGTGGGCAGACCGCCGTCGGTACGTTGCTCAGTGCGGTCGGGGCATCCTTCGCCGACGCGGTGGACCCCGACGGCTGGTGGGGTGATCCGCGGTCCTTCGAGAACCTCGGTGACCTGGATGATGCCATGGTGATCCTCTACCCGGAGACCGTGGACGGGGATCCCGCGCCGAATACCGTGCCGGTACTGGACTATTCGGTGTTCACGGCACTCCCCGCGGTGAAGGCGGGGAATGTCTTCGGATTCTCCCAGGGTGCGGCATCCAACATCGGCTGGGCGATCGACGCCCTCGATGAGATCGACCGGATCCTCTCCGAGGTCGGGGCGGCGTGACGGGTCCGGTGGCAGGCAGACACCACCGGTCCCGGGTGGTCGGTCGTGAGTGGGTCACCCCGCGCATTCTGCGGCTCACCGTCGACGGTGCCGGTGATCTTTCCGCCACAGCAGCCGACAGCACCGACGCCCATGTGGCGCTCTACTTCTACCCGCCGGAGGCCCACGTCCCGGAGCGGTTCGTGGCCGAGGAGCTCACTGCGCTGCACGAGTTCGCGACACCCCAGGTCCGCCGCTACACCGTCCACCGGGTCGATCCGCTGGCGGGCACGGTGGAGTTCGATGTGGTCGTCCACGAGCCGGTGGGGCTGGCGTCCGGCCGACTGACGGCACTGGACGTCGGCGATGAACTGCTGTGGTGGGGACCGACGCAGTCCTGGCGGCTGCCTGAGGGTGCCACCACCCTGCTGCTGTTCGGTGACGAGACTGCCCTACCTGCGATGGACGCCATCCTGACCGGACTTCCGGAGACAGTGACCGGCAGGGTCGTCGCCGAAGTCGCCGACGGAACCGACGAGGTCTATCTTGCCGACCATGCCGACCGGTCACCTCAGGTGGAGATCACCTGGGTGCACCGTGGATCCCCCGACGGGACCGTGTGCCCGGAGTTCGTGACAGCGATCGAGACTCTGGCCACCGAAGTCAGGGACACCACATCAGGCCCGGTCGCCCTGTGGGCCGGCCATGAGTTCGCCTCTGCGGCCGCGGTACGCCGGATGTTCCTGCGCGATCCCCGGTCCGCGTCCGACGGCACACCGGGGATGACGCTGACGAAGCAGGAGGCGACAGTGACCTCGTACTGGATCCACGGTCAGGCCCAGGACGCCCGGCCCGACGCCCGCAACCGCACCCGGAACCTCGAGGCCCGGGCGGCGCGACCGGACGTGGCCGCCCGTCACCTCTCGGCGAAGTAGTGCGCCGGGGTGGTTCCGAAATGGTGCCGGAACGCCCCGGTGAATCCGTTGGTCGAGGAGTAACCCATCCGGGCGGCGACCGCGGCGACGGGGACCTGCTCGGCGAGCAGCGGCAGTGACCGGTAGAGCCGCACCCTGGTCCGCCAGGCGGAGAAGGTCATGCCGGTCTCCGCGAGGAAGGCCCGCTGGATGGTGCGGCCACTGGCGTGCAGCCGTCCGGCCCAGTCGTCGAGGGAGTGTGTCGCCCCGGGGTGGTCCAGTACAGCCGTGGCCACTGACAGCGCACGCGGATCGACCGGTATCGGCAGTTCCACGTCGGCGGCATCCGCCGGGGCCAGGACGCTGAGCAGGGTGGCCCGTGCATGGCGGGCGGCGGCGTCCTCAAGATCCTCCCGGGCGAGGTGCCGCAGCAGTTCACGGGCCAGGGGGCCGACCGACAGGACCGTCAGTCCACCGCCGGCGCAGGGATCGGGGTCGCACTCCTCCTCCCAGAGGTAGGCGCAGTAGAGCTCCGTGCCGTTGACGGTGCGGACGTCATGGACTTCCCCGGCGGGGATCCACAGTGCCTGGGTGGGGGCGAGGATCCAGCGCCGGTCGCCGACACTCGCGGCGATCTGTCCACGCGCGGCCCACAACAGCTGTGCCTTGAGGTGACTGTGGGCGTCGAAGGTGAGGGGCCCGGAGGTGTCGAGCCGGTCGACCCAGATGCACTCGTCGTCGCGCAGACCGTACTCGGACATCAGCTCTCTCCCCTGCCGGCATCTCCTGTCCAGGCCGCCCACAGAGTTGCGTAGCGTCCGCCGGCGGAGACGAGGTCGGCGTGGGTGCCGTTCTCGACGATGCGCCCGGCGTCCATGACCAGGATACGGTCGGCCAGGCGGGCCTGGCTGAGCCGGTGGGCGATGACCAGTGCGCCGCGCCCTGCTATGACCTGCGCGGACGCCCGGTCGAGGACACGGGAGTTGATGGAGCCGTCCTCAGCGGTCGCCTCGTCGAGGACCACGTAGCCGGGGTCGAGCAGCAGCAGCCGGACCAGGGCGAGATGCTGGGCCTGGTGGGCGGTGAGATGGTGGCCGTCATCGCCTACGCGGGTGTCCAGCCCCTCGGGCAGGTCCAGGATCCAGTCGGCACCGCAGGCCCGCACGGCGTCCTCGATGGTGCTGTCGCCGGTCTCCCCGGCACCGAGGGTGAGGTTCTGGCGCAGCGTCGCGGCGAAGACGTGGGTGTGCTGGGAGGCGAGAACGACGCGCGGACGCAGTGCCGTACCGAGGACATCCAGGTCGATCCCGTCGAGGGTGGCACTTCCCTGCCGGACAGGCACGATGCCGGCGAGGATCCGGGCGGCGGTGGTCTTGCCGGCACCGGTCGCACCGACCAGGGCGACGCACTCCCCCGGCGCGATGTACAGGTCGATGTCTGTGAGGACCGCGTGCTCTGCGTCGAAGCTGTGGTGGACACCGCGGAGTTCCAGCCCCGGAGCGGCGCCTCCGGCACCCTGCAGCGGCTGCGTGGTCCCGGCAGGGTGACTCACCGGAGACAGTGTCACACCTGCCAGTCGGCGCAGTGCGATTCCGGCCTCCTGGATCCGGTCGAAGGTACCGATGACCTCGGCGATCGGGTTGAACAGCCGGTGGTAGAGCAGAGCTGCCGCGGTGACTGCACCGACGGTGGTCCACGAGGCATCGACGAGAACGAAGCCGACGACGAGAATTGCGACGGTCACGACGTACTCGGCCCGGTTGTTGCGCTGGAAGTAGCGGGTGACCATCCGGTAGACGCGGTCCTCGGTGCGCCGGGTCTCGTCGGAGTCGGCGTCGAGGCGGGCGAGCTCGGCGTCCTCCCAGCCCTGCGAGATCAGCGCATCACGGCCGGTGGCGTCGTCGAGGAAGCGCGTGGTGCGCCGGGCGAGGATCTCGCGTTCGGCCCGGTAGAGCGGCGCGGAGCGCGGCAGGTACCAGCGCAGCGAGGCGATGTACATCGGCACACCGACCAGCCCTGCCAGACCGAGAGCCCAATGCAGGCTGAACAGTCCGGGGACGGAGAGAACCAGCAGCGAGCCGGCCGCGAGGACCTGCGGCAGCACGGTCGATACTGCCGTGGAGATCAGGCGTGAATCATCGCCGACCCGGGAGACGAGTTCACCGGTGCCGGCCTTCTCGATGACGCCGGGCTCCAGGGCCAGGGCGTGGCTGACGACGTCTTCGCGCAGTGTGGCGACGGTCGGTTCGGCGACGCGGGCGAACAGCACCGCACCCCACCACGACAGCACTGCGCCGAGGAGCAGGGACGCCATGATCAGTGCCAGAGGAGTGAGCACATCACCGAATGTCGCGCCGGGTTCACTGATCCGGTCGATGATCCGGCCGGTGGCCAGTGGCGGGACCAACACACAGGCACTGGTGGCCAGTGCGACGACGCCGGCGGCCATCGCCGTGCCCCGGTGCGGGTGCAGTCGTTCCCACAGGAAAACGCGGGCCTGCGCGGCGGTCGCGGTGGGCAGTGTCACGGAGTCAGTCATCGTGCGACCACCGCCCGGTAGCCGTCACCGGCCGACAGCTCGGCATGGTCCCCTCGTTCGCCGGTTCCGTCGGCACGGAGGAACACCACCTCATCGGCGATGTCCAGCAGGGTCGGTGAGGTGGTCACGACCACGAGGGTTCCCTGGTCGCTGTTGCCCCGTAGCCGGTGCAGGCCCTCGGCGATCCTCGCCTCGGTCACCGAGTCCACCGCGGTGGTGGGATCGACGAGAATCCTGGTCATCCGCCCGCCACGGGGGGTTTCGGCGAGGGCACGGGCCAGGACAACGCGCTGCTGCTGACCTCCGGACAGGTTCGCTCCGGCACCGTCGATCTGATGACCGGCACCGGCGTCGAAGAGGTCGACGAGTTCGTCGACGCCACTGGCAGCCAGCAGTTCTGCAGGAAGGGTGGTCGTCGGCGTGCCCGGACCCGTGATGTTGTCGGCCAGCGTCCCGGCGAACAGATGCGCGGTGTGCGGCGATATCCTCACGGTCTGCGGCAGGAGACGTGGATCCAGCGAGCGGATGTCCACCCCGTCGAGCAGGACAGTGCCAGGCCCCTCGGCATGGACCAGGGCGTCGCTGATCCGACGGTGGACGGTGGCGTCCCCGCTGACCACGGCGGTGAACTGACCCGCAGCACAGTCGACGGTCATGCCGTCGGCCAGTACCAGTGTCACCGTCGCGCCGGGTGACGGGGCCGGCACGTCCTGTGCAATGCCCCCTGCAGTGTCCCCTGCAGTGTCCCCTGCAGGTTCGCCGAGGTAGTCGGCGATGCGTCGTGCCGAGGCCGCCGACCGGGTGTAGCCCTCGATGAAGGCGACGACCATGCCGACCGGGCCGGCGAGGAAGGTCGTCACACCGAGGACGCCGACGAGTGTGCCGACCGTCATCTCCCCCTCGACCGCGCGCCACGCTCCCAGCCCTGCGGCGATCAGCAGGACCAGACCACTGAGAAGTACCTGGGCTCCATCCAGGCGTCCTGAGGCACCGGCGGACGCGACACCGGCGTCCGCTGCGTCCTGACTGTGCCGGCGGTACCAGCGCGCGGCGCGGGACTCCCCACCGATACCGCGCAGCACCTCCACGCCCTGCATCACGTCAGCGGCCGAAGCGCCCGCGGCGGCGATGCCCTCCTGCTGTCGGTGACTGGTGCGGGAGAGCACGGGCGTGAGCAGGCGCAACACGACCATGCTCAGTGGGGTGGCGACGAGAACGCCCACCCCGACACACACATCGGACCAGAGCAGGTAACCGGCGCAGACGAGCAGGCCGAGAATGCTGGCCGCGCCCATCGCCGCCTGCTGTAGGACGCCGGTCGCCGCATCCGCGTCCGAGGACGCCAGCGAGGCGATCTCACCGGGCAGGCGTCCGGCGGATCGACGGGTCGGGTCGAGGGTGGCGGTGGCGATCTCGCCACGCAGCCGGTGCTTCTGGCGGGTACGGGCGAACCAGCCGATCCGGGACCCGCTGCGGAAACCGTAGCTGAGCACCACGAAGCAGAGACCGAGGATGATCAACCAGAGGATGAGTCGACCGACGTCGGAGGGGCCGACCGCCTCGTCGACGGTGACTCCGATGACGGCGGGCACGGCGGTCTCCCCTACCGCCCAGCAGGTCAGCAGGGCGGCTGAGGCGAACACGGCGCGGCGTTCACGGGTGAGGATGCCGTGCAGGAGGATGCGTCCGGGGTCTGAGTCAGAGGCTGCAACCGTCCGACGGTGTCGCTTCAGTTGGGGGTCTGTATCCACGGTGACAGAGTATGCCAGTCCAGGTTCTCCAGGGCCATCCTCCTGAACTCTTCCGTACCCAGTGCTCCGGCGCCTTCCGGGATACTCCCCAGGAAAGCTACCCCGGTCACCGCAGAGAGTTCGTCCACGTTCAGGCGAGTCGCGAGGTCAGGATCCTCCGGCAGACTGCCGCCGAGCAGACCGAGTACCCGGATCCCCTGGTGGAGCGCACACTGCACCGTCAGCTCCGCGGTATTGAGTGATCCGAGGCCGAGCGTGGTGACCACGACCATCGGTGCACCGAGTTCCACGGCGAGGTCGGCGAGGGCCCAGTTGTCCCCGAGCCGGACCAGGATGCCGCCGGCGCCTTCGACGAGCAGGATCCGGTCGGGGTCGGCGGCGTCCAGCGTCCGGAGTCGGTCCGCGGTTTCGTGGAGTTCTGCGGTGGGGAGCCCTGCCCGGCGGGCAGACAGGTCCGGTGCCAGCGGTTCCGGATAGCGGTGGAACTCGTGGAGATCGGTGATCCCGGTCAGCCGGTGGACGGTCGCCAGGTCCCCGTGCTCGTCGGGTCCGCCGGGTTCACCGGTCTGCACCGGTTTGACGACACCGACGCGGCGTCCGTGCTCGACCAGACAACGGGCCAGAGCCGCGGTGGCGACGGTCTTGCCGATATCGGTGCCGGTCCCGGTGACGATGATGATCATGCCGCCACTTCCTCGGCGGCAGCCACAGCGGCGGCGACGGCCCGGCAGATGGTGGCGACCTCCCCGGTGGTGCTGATGAACGGCGGCATGCAGTAGATGAGGCGGCCGAAGGGGCGTAGCCACACACCGTGGGCCACCGCGGCGTCCTGTACGTCGGTCATGGCGTCATCGTCGAGCGCGGTGGTGAGTTCCACGACGCCGACCGCCCCGAGGACGCGGACGTCGGCGACATGGTCCAGGTCCGCGAGGTGACAGAGGCCGTGGCGGAGCTCGTCCTCGATCCTCGGTACCGCGCTGCGCCAGTATCCGTCAGTGACCAGGTCCATCGCCGCTGTGGCGACGGTACAGGCCAGCGGATTGGCCATGAACGTGGGCCCGTGCATCAAGGCACCGCCACCGGCAGGTGAACTCACCGCGTCCGACACCGCCGTGGTGGTGAGCACGGCGGCCAGGGTGAGCATGCCGCCGGTGAGCGCCTTGCCGACGCAGAGGATGTCCGGGATGATTCCGGCCGCGGCGGTGGTGAACAGGTCACCGGTGCGTCCGAAACCGGTGGCGATCTCGTCGGCTATGAGCAGGACGCCGTGGGCGTCGCAGATCCGTCGGACACCGGCGACGAGAGAGTGATCGTGGAAGCGCATGCCCCCGGCACCCTGGACCACCGGCTCGATGATGACTGCGGCGACGGTGTCGTCGATGTGCGCCTCGAAGCCCCGCAGGTAGTCGACGATCTCGCGGTCGCTGCTGCCGCGCACCGGCGGGGCGGGTACGAAGATCTGCTCGGTGAGCGTTCCGGACCACAGGGAGTGCATGCCACCGTCAGGGTCACAGACGGACATCGCGCCGAAGGTGTCGCCGTGGTAGCCGGAGCGCCAGGTCAGCAGGCGGCGGCGCTCCGGGTGGCCGCATCCACGCTGGGTCTGCAGCGCGGCCTTGATCGCGACCTCGACGGCGACAGAGCCGGAGTCCGCGAAGAACACGGTGGACAGATCGTCACCGGGACAGTCCCGGTAGGCTTCGCCGGTCACGGTGAGCAGGCGGTCGGTGAGGGTGACAGCCGGGGTGTGGGTCAGACCACCGAACATGACATGGGGCAGGATGTCGAGCTGACGGTGGGCTGCAGCGATGAGGTCAGGATGGCGGTGACCGTGGGCGGCGGCCCACCATGAACTCATGGCGTCGATGAGGACGCGGCCGTCGGCGAGAGTGAGGTTCACCCCCTCAGCGCCGGAGACATGGAGGTTGTCACGGGGTCCGGGAACCGGGGAGTACGGGTGCCAGATGTGGCGGACGTCGGTGGTTGCAGAGTCGGTGGTTGCGGTGGTGTCGGATGCGGACTGCATGATCACTATGGTCGCCCAGACTTGAACAGTGTTCAAATCGGTGGTTGAGTATGTCCGGTGACACAACTTGAACACCGTACAAGTCTGCCGCGGGAAACACCCACCGGCAGCACCGCCGCCACCACCGCCATTGCCGCCGTCGCGGGGATCGAGATGTGGGAGCGCTTCAGCTTCTACGGCATGCAGGCCATCCTCGTCTACTTCCTCTACCACTCCACCGGCCTCGGCGGAATCGGCATGGACCACACCACCGCCACCGCCGTCATCGGCGCCTACGGAGCCGCGGTCTACCTCTGCACCATCGCCGGCGGCTGGGTCAGCGACCGACTTCTCGGCGCCGAACGCACCCTCACCGGCGGAGCGGTCCTGCTCGTCATCGGCCACCTCACCATGGGCCTCGTCGGTGGTGCCCCCGGTACCGTGGCCGGACTCGCCCTCATCGCCCTCGGCTCCGGTGCGTTGAAGGCCTCCGCCGTCGCCGTACTCGGCCGCTGCCTGGACCGGACCGACACCGGGTTCCTCGCCTTCTACCTCGGTATCAATACCGGCGCCTTCTTCGGCCCCGTACTCACCGGCTGGCTGCAGGAGCAGTACGGTTTCCGCGCCGGATTCTCCGCCGCCGCCGTCCTCATGATCCTCGGTCTGACCATGTACCTCGCACTGCGGCGCAGGTACCTCTCCACACTCACCGACGACACCCGCTGGGCTGTCCTCTCCCCCGGCCAGCCCGCCGACCGACGCAGCGTCCTCCTCGTCGTCCCTGGTGTGGCTGCCACCGTCACCGCCGTCGCCGTCCTCGCCACCACCGGTGTGATCGGGGTGGATGCCCTGACCAACGGCATGCTCGTGGCCGTCATCCTCGTTGCCGTAGTCACCTTCATCAGCATGCTCACCGCACCTGGCGTTACCGGGGCGGAGCGGGGCCAGATCCGTGCCTTTATCCCCCTGTTCATCGGCTCGTCGGTGTTCTGGGCGATGCTCAACCAGAACTTCGGCGTCCTCGCGGTGTACTCGGACCTGCGGCTGGACCGCACGCTGTTCGGCTGGGAGATGCCCGCGGCGTGGACCCAGTCGCTCAACCCGGTGTTCCTGCTGGTGGCTATCCCGGTCACCGGGTGGTTCTGGTCACGGCACACTCCCCGTCAGGATGCCCGCGCAACGTCCCCGGCACGTCGGATGTCCCTGGGCGTGGCGATGGCAGGACTCGGCATGCTCGTCTTCGTCCCCTTCGCCGACGGCGGCGAGGGTTCGACGCCGCTGCCGGTGCTGGTGACCGCGACCCTGCTCATCACACTCGGGGAGATCAACGTCGGACCGGTCGGCATGGCGGCGGCCGGGGATCTCGCACCCGACCGCTTCGCCACCCGGTTCTCCGCCCTGTACTTCCTGTCCATGGCGGTAGGCACGGCGGCGGCCGGTGTCCTGTCCGGGTTCTACTCCCCCGGTGATCCGGCTGCCGAGCGGCTCTACTTCTGCGGATGTGCTGCGGTAGCGGTGGTCACGGCGATGGGGCTGCGGTCCGCCACGAAGCGGGTCAGTTTCTGAAGCGAGGTCCCCGTACAGCCGGTAGTACCGAGAGACGGAACTCAGGTACCTGACTTCCGTGCCTCGGTACTGGGAGCGACAATGCCAGAAGCGCAGGGACTTCCCCTGGTCAGCCCCGCCGGAAGGCCACCAGCGCGACAATGGAGATCGATGCCAGCACCCGGGACGCCGGCGCCTTGTAGTGCAGCCCGGCGCGATCTCGCTCGACAGCAGTGAGGCCACACCACCGACCATCGACACACTGCGCAAGCATCGGGATACCGCGCTTCGTGGTGCGCATGAACGCCTTCGGTGCCTGCCCCTCGCCCGCCATGGAGTGCAGCATGCGGGTACAGGAGAACAGGCCCGAGTTGCCCGCCGAGAGCAGTGCGGCGATGATGACGACATTCATCACGTCTCCCATACGTCTCCCATCCCGCAGATCCCGGCGATGTCGAAGACCATGACGAACGGGGATTCGTCGAGGCCTGCGTCCTCGTAGGGCACGAGAGCCGCGATGACGAGGATCGCGCCGAGGAAGAAGACGGTCAGGCGGATCATCGCGGTGCGGATGGCCTTCGGGATGACCTTCTCCGGATTCTTCGACTCACCGGCGGCCACCCCGATGAGTTCGGTGCCGGAGAAGGCGTAGAACACACCGGAGGTGACCACGAGCATGCCGCCGAAGCCGGCGGGGAAGAGTCAGGCGTCCGTGTCGAAGTTGTCGATACCGACGATGGGGGCCGCATCCACGATGATCGGTGCGAGGACGGCACCGAGCGGGCCGGCCTCACCGATGGTGTAGCCGGAGGAGACGGAAAGGCCGGAGCCGACGACGCCGCAGAGGGCGGTCATCACCAGGTGCCGCTGCTCCATGGTGCGCTTCAGGCCGGTGGCGGTAGTCGGGTCTGCTACGTCCGGCGCGACGACTGACATGGAGGTCAGCCTATACTCGCGGGGATGACCGCCCACAACGACTCTGATCTACTCACCACACTGTCCCACCATCCCGTGATCCCCGACGGCGGCCTGGGAACCCGCCTGGAGGACCGCGGCAACGACATCACCGGTGCGCTGTGGTCCGCCCAGGTCCTCAAGGACAACCCGACCGAGGTCCGGGAGTCCCACGCCGACTTCTTCGCCGCGGGTGCGGAGGTGGCCACCGCCTGCTCCTACGAGGTGACCGTCGACGGTCTGGTGGCCACCGGCATGTCCCGGGAGGACGCGGTGGCGGAGTCCGAACTCCTGCTGCGCCGGGCAGTGTCGGTGGCGCAGGAGGCAGCGTCCTCCGCCGCTGAGGTCGCCGGTGCACCGCGGTGGGTCGCCGCCTCCGTCGGCCCCTACGGCGCGGGCCCTGGTGAGGGCACCGAGTACGACGGCGCCTACGGGCTGACTGTCGACGAGCTGGCGGACTGGCACCGCGACCGGATCCGCATCCTCGCGTCCACCGGCGCCGACGTGCTCATCGCCGAGACCGTGCCCTCGGTACGGGAGATCGAGGCGCTGGCCCACGGGTTCACTGCCGCAGGCGTGGACGCGCTGCTCAGCGTGACGGTGCTCCCCCGCACCCCGGGGACGCTGGCCGACGGCGTCACTCTCAGCGACGGGACCGGGCTGTCGGAGGTCGCCCGCATCGTCGCGGAAACGCCGGCGTTCCGTACCGTCGGCGTGAACTGCGTCAGCGCGGACGCGGCCCTGGCCGGTGTCCGTGCCCTGGGGTCTGGGCTTGCTGAGGCGGGGCGACCACTTCCCCTGTCCGTGTACCCGAACAGCGGCGAGCTGTGGGACCATGTCAACCGTTGCTGGCTGCCGCGCACGGAGGAAACCGCGGACGGGGCGACCACCAGCCTGCTCGACGCCGTCCCGGACTTCCTCGACGCCGGAGTGCGCCTCATCGGCGGGTGCTGCCGCGTCACCCCGCGGGAAATCACCGCGATCCCCGAAGCGGTGCGCGGAAGGTGAACGGTGGAACGGGTAACCACAGGACCGCTGTGCACATCTGAGACGGGCGTGAGTACGCGCCACACGCCGGGGCCCCGCAGTGCTCGGCGCGGCACCCGTTAGGCTGGAGTGTCATGAGCAGCAAGTCCTGGAAGAAAAAGAAGAAGGTCGCCGGCAAGGCGAAGAAGTCCAGGGCCGCGAAGCGGTCCGGACGCAAGATGACGCCGCGGCCGGCGACCGGACAGGTGTCCGCCCCCGTCCGGCGTTCCTCCGCCCCGGCCTATTTCAACGTCGAAGACCTCGACAGGAAGCTCCAGGGAGACACCGCCCCGGTCACCGGGACCGCCGCAGAACCCGCTGTGACCCCGGCCCCTACCGCAGTCGCCGGGACAGTAGGGACCGCAGAGGCTGCAGAGCCCGAAGCCCCCGTCGTGGATGCCCCGGAGCTTCCTCACGCCGCGTTGCCCACCCCGCAGCTGCTTCAGCTGCGCATCGACCTCAAGGGTGCGAAGCCGCCGATCTGGCGCCGGGTCGAGGTCCGGTCCGATCTCACCCTGGATGCGGTGCACCGCGTCATCCAGGCCGCCTTCGGCTGGACAGACACCCACTCCCACCGGTTCACCCTCGACGGCGACGCCGCTCTCCCGGAGGCACAGGTCCGCCTGGACGAGACGCTGCAGGGGGTCGGGGACTCCCTGCGGTACCTCTACGACGACACCGACAACTGGAACCATCAGATCAAGGTGGAGAAGATCCTCGACACCATCGCCGACGATGCACCGGATGCTGCGGTCACCGGTGGCCGGCGTGCCACGCCCCCGGAGAACTGCGGAGGTCTGCTGACCGAGGCGGAGCTGGCCGAGATGCTCGACGATCCCGCCCACTTCGACGTCGCGGAGGCCGACGCCCGCCTCAACTGACGCGGAAGCACTGTAGTCGCTCGGGCGACAACACCCACCACAGCAGAGCAAGGATCGAGCGAGCTCGGCAGTTCGCGCGATCCTTGCTCGCAGATTTCGATATACGGGGTACCGGCACCAGTCACCGGCAAGGCGCCTGACAGCCCCGGGCTACCCCGTCTACTTCTTCTTCCGGCGGTCCCGCTTCTCACGCACACGCACGGCGATACGCACCGGCGAGCCCTCGAAGCCGAAGGACTCACGCAGCCGCCGCTCCAGGAACCGGCGGTAGCCGTGCTCCAGGAAGCCGGTGGTGAACAGCACGATCACCGGCGGCTTCGAGGCTGCCTGGGTGGCGAAGAGGACACGCGGCAGGCGTCCGCCACGCATCGGCGGCGGAGTCTGGGCGATGACCGCACGCAGCCAGGTGTTCAGCTGGCCGGTCGGGATGCGCTGGTCCCAGCTCTCCAGGGCCTCGATCATCGCCGGCTCCAGACGCTGCAGTGCGCGCCCGGTCTTCGCCGAGATGTTCACCCGACGAGCCCACGGCACGTGCGCGAGCTGCTGGTCGATCTCGCGCTCCAGGTCTTCACGACGGTCCTCGTCGACAAGGTCCCACTTGTTGTAGGCGACGACCAGGGCACGACCCGAGTCCAGGATCATCCGCAGGACGCGCTGGTCCTGCTCGGCGATCGGCTCGGAAGCATCCACCAGGAAGATGACGACCTCGGCCGAGTCGATCGCGGCACGGGTGCGCAGCGAAGCGTAGAACTCGTGGCCGCGGGCGGTCTTCGTTTTCTTGCGGATACCGGCGGTGTCCACGAAGCGCCACATCTGCTGCTCGAGCTCCACCACCGAGTCCACCGGGTCGACGGTCGTGCCGGCGACATTGTCGACCACGGACCGGTCTTCGCCGGTGATCTTGTTCAGCAGCGAGGACTTGCCCACGTTCGGGCGTCCGACCAGCGCCACGCGGCGCGGACCTGCGACGATGGACGTCTCCCGAGGCGTCTCCGGGAAGGACGCCAGCACCTGGTCGAGCACATCGGCGGCACCACGGCCGTGCTGCGCGGAGACCGGGTACGGGTCACCGAGGCCCAGGGACCAGAACTCGGCCATGTCGCCGTACTGGGAGTCCGAGTCGAACTTGTTGGCCACCAGCACGACCGGAATCTCGGAGCGCTGCAGTCGCCGGGCGATGATCTCGTCGGTGGCAGTGATACCGACCTTGGTGTCCACCACGAAGACGATGACGTCGGCGGTGGCCATGGCGGTTTCCGCCTGTCGGGCGATGGCACCGTGGATGCCCTTGGCATCCGGGTCCCAGCCGCCGGTGTCCTGGACCCAGAAGCGGCGTCCGCCCCAGTCGCCGATGTAGGAGATGCGGTCACGGGTGACGCCGGGGAAGTCCTCGACGACGGCCTCGCGACGGCCGATGAAGCGGTTGACCAGGGTGGACTTGCCGACATTCGGGCGTCCCACGATGGCGACGGTACACAGCGCCTCACGCTCGGCCTCGTCGTCACCGAGGACGCCGAAGGCCGCCTCGACGGCCTCCCAGTCGGTGTCCTCGCCGGCACCGGTGAGCAGGTCGAAGTCCTCGGCGTCGTCGTAGCCACCGGTGACGATGAACTCGGTGGCTCCCTCGTCGTAGTCCTCGAAGTCCTCGTCGGAGAAGTCGTCTTCGTCGAATTCCTCGGAGAACTCGGAGAACTCGGTCTCGTCGGCGAGCTCCTCGACCGGCTCACCGGCGATCGCGCCGTCGGTGGTGCGGAAGACCAGCTCTTCCCCGTTGGTCTCCGGGGTGTTGTTCTCGTCGTTCATCAGTTGCTCCCTGCGGTCGTGAAATCGGCGGGGTTCGCGGCGGAGGCCACGGTCAGACCGGCGAGTGCGTCGAGCACCCCGTCGATGTCCAGTTCCCCGGTGTCGAGAATGGTGGCGTCCTCGGCGGGACGCAGCGGGGACACCGTCCGTGAGGAGTCCGCGGCGTCACGGCGCTCCACGTCGGCGAGCACGGCGTCGAAGTCGACGGTGCGTCCTGCGGCGGTGTCCTGGTCATAGCGGCGCTGCGCCCGGATCTGTGCGCTGGCGGTCATGTAGACCTTACAGGTGGCGTCCGGCAGCACGGCGGTACCGATGTCTCGGCCCTCCACCACGCAGCGACCGGTCTGCAGCGCCAGTGCGCGCTGCAGGGCGACGAGGTTGGCGCGCACCGCAGGCACCGCGGCGACCGCGGAGACGTGGGCGGTGACCTCGGGGCCACGGATCTCAGCGGAGACGTCCTCGCCGTCGAGCAGCACCTCCGTGGACGCCGGGTCCTCGTTGACCTGCAGCGGCAGATCGGCGGTGGCCTCGGCGACGGCCTCTTCGTCGGTCGGGTCGATACCCGCGCGCAGCACGTGCAGCGTGGCGACCCGGTACATCGCACCGGTGTCGAGGTACTTGGCGTCCGCGGCGGTGGCCAGCAGACGGCAGACGGTCGACTTGCCGGTGCCGGAGGGACCGTCGACGGCGATGATCAGGCCACCACCGACGACATTGTCGAGGGTCTTGAGTTCTTCGAAGGTGTTCAGGTCGGTCATCACAGTCCCACCGCGTTGTAGAGGCTCGTCAGTTCGGAACGGTTCAGGGCGCGCAGCGTGCCGGGCTTCTGCTCGCCGAGCTGCACGGTGTGGACCTTGGTGCGGACCAGGGCCTGGACCGGGAACCCGGCCTCCTTGAGCATGCGACGCACGACATGCTTGCGGCCCTCGTGGATCACGACCTTGATCAGTGACTTGCCCTGCCAGGCATCGATGATCTGCACCTCGTCGGCGATGACGATGCCGTCGTCGAGCTCGATGCCGTCGAGGAGCTGTCGCACCAGCCGGCGGTCGGCCTCGCCGAGCACGGTGGCCAGGTAGGTCTTCTTGATGCCGTAGCGCGGGTGCATCAGCCGGTTGGCGAGCTCACCGTCGTTGGTGAGCAGCAGCAGCCCCTCGGTCTGGGCATCGAGGCGTCCGACGTGGAACAGTCGCTGGCCTGCCTCGACTCGCTCACCGACGAGATCGGAGAGGCACGGCCGACCGAACTCGTCGTGCATGGTGGAGTGGATGCCGCGCGGCTTGTTCAGCGCGAAGGTGACGATCTCCTCGTCGGCGATGACGCGGACGCCGTCGACGCGGATGACGTCGTTCTCCGGGTCGACACGCATGCCCTGCTCGGTGACGATGGTGCCGTTGACCTCGACCCGCCCGGCCTCGATGAGCTTCTCGCTCATCCGGCGGGACGCCACGCCGGCGGCCGCGAGGACCTTCTGCAGGCGGGTCTTCTCGGAATCGGACTTGGTCCTCTTCTTCTGGTTCCCCTGGCCCCCGGCCTTCTTCGGGGGCTTGCGGTCCGCCACATGCTGGTGGCGGGCGGGACGTGCGTTGGAGATGTAGCTCTCCACGTCCCTGTTGTGTTCGTTGCGTTCCGGTGTGCCGTCTCGGCGAGCGGGATTGCTCACGGTGTCCTCAGAATCTTTCTGTTGCCGCGGTGGCGGCATGGTCGAGGGATGTTCAGTTGTCTGACCCACCAGTGTAGACCATCACCGCACCATGATCATTCTCGCTCACGGCAGGTCGATCTGATCCACATCCGGCAGCAGCGGGGCGAGGTTCGGCAGTGCCTCGAGTGACTCGATGCCGAGTTGCTCCAGGAAGAGCTCCGTGGTGGCGTAGAGGTGTGCGCCACCGATCTCACCGGTCACGCCGACCTCCGCGATGAGCCCACGCAGGGTCAGGGTGCGCATGACTCCATCGCAGTTCACACCACGGATCGCGGCCACCTGGGACCGGGTCACCGGCTGCCGGTAGGCGATCACGGCCAGGGTCTCCAGTGCCGCGCGCGAGAGCCGCGACTGCGCCCCGTCGAGGACCTTCGCCTCCACCGTCTCTGAGTTGTCCCGGCGTGTGTAGAGCCGCCAGGCCCCCTCACGCTCCCGCAGTTCGAAGCCCATCCCCCGGTCCGAAAACTCGCTGGCGATCTCCGTCAGGGTCTCGGTGACCTCGGCCGCGGGCACGTCGAGCAGACGGGCGAAATCCGTCGCCGTCGTCGGCTCATCGGCGATGAGCAGCAGTGACTCCAGCCTGCTGCGCAGCAGTGACACGGGTTCCATGGTTCCCACGCTGAATCTCCTTGATAGTCCTGATCAGTCCCAGTTGCTCGCCGCGACGACCGACGGGTCGACGTCCAGCCCGGTCCACGCCACGCTCAACTCCCCCAGCGGTTCGGGCTGTTCGATACCCACCGCGCGGGCCTTGTACAGTTCCAGCAGCGCGAGGAAGCGTCCGACCACGGTCATCGACAGGTCACAGTCCGAGATCAGAGTGGCGAAACTGACCCAGTGGTCGGCACCGGCGACACGCAGCGTCGACAGGATGTGCCCGGCCTGTTCCGGCACGGACACCGCCTGGACATGGATATGCCCGGTGGCGACCTCGTGCGGTTTCGGACGGAACGCGGACGCCGCGATCTCGGCGAACTGGTCGGGGGTCAGCCCCAGCTCCACCGGCGGCATGAGGTCGACGAACTGCGGCTCCGGGGACAACTGGACCGGGTAACTGCGCGCCGCGTCCCGTTGCCAGCCGGCGAAGAGTTCCGCGACGGACTTGTAGGCCTTGTACTGCAGCAGTCGGGCAAACAACAGGTCGCGGGACTCCAGCAGCGCCAGATCCTCCTCGTTCTCCACCTCACCCCGCGGCACGAGCCGGGCGGCCTTGAGGTCGAGCAGGGTCGCTGCGACGACGAGGAACTCGGTGACCTCGTCCAGGTCATCCGCCGAGCCGGTCAGCGACCGGGTGTAGGCGATGAACTCGTCGGTCACGGTCGCCAGGGCGATCTCCGTGACATCCATCTTATGGGAGTGGATGAGCTGGAGCAGCAGGTCGAAGGGGCCGTCGAAGTTCGCCAGGGCGACCCGGAACCCGGTGATCTCCGGCTGGACAGGCTCGGTGACCGCCACGTCCACGGCGTCCGGCATACCCGCAGCGTCGGCAGCCACCGTTACGTCCTCTCGATGACCTCGGCGGCCAGGTCGCGGTACTGCTTGGCGCCCTCGGAGGACGGTGCCCAGGAGGTGATCGGCTCGCCGGCGACAGTGGTCTCCGGGAACCTCACCGTGCGGGTGATGACCGTGTCGAAGACCCGGTCACCGAAGACCTCCACCACCCGGTTCATGACCTGGCGGGAGTGGTTGGTCCGTCGGTCGAAGAGGGTCACGAGGATGCCGAGGACCTCCAGGCGGAAGTTCAGCCGGTCCCTGACCTTGTCCACGGTATCGTGCAGCAGAGCCAGGCCGCGCAGCGAGAAGTAGGTGCACTCCATCGGGATGATGACGCCGTCGGCACAGCACAGTGCGTTGACGGTGAGCAGTCCGAGGGACGGCTGGCAGTCGACGATGATGTAGTCGTAGTCCTTCATCACCGGACGCAGCGCCCGGGCCAGCGACTGCTCGCGGCCGACCTCGTTGACCAGCTGGATCTCCGCGGCCGAGAGATCGATGTTGGCCGGGATGACGTCCA
Source organism: Corynebacterium sp. (assembly GCF_022712275.1). Lineage (GTDB taxonomy): Bacteria > Actinomycetota > Actinomycetes > Mycobacteriales > Mycobacteriaceae > Corynebacterium. Next base: position 77,571 of record NZ_JALAGU010000051.1, read on the forward strand.
GATTCTCGACTGCGGTGTGGTGCAGCGCGTCCTCGAGCGTGGCGTCCCGGTCGACGAGGAGGTTGTAGACGGTGGTGTCGAGGTCCTCGTGCTGGATACCGAGTCCGGCGGACAGGGCACCCTGCGGGTCCAGGTCGACGAGCAGAACCTTACGGCCGTACTCGGCCAGCGCCGCCCCCATGTTGATCGTGGACGTGGTCTTACCCACGCCACCCTTCTGATTGCACATGGCGATGACGGTCGCGGGTCCATGGGAATCGACGGGTGCCGGGGTGGGGATCTCGCGCAGCGGTCGGCCCGTCAGGCCCATCTCAGGCTCCCTGAACAGACCGTCGTTGGTCTCAGCCATCTGCGTCAAGCTCCTTACCTGGACTCACGTCCCGTTCTCTTGACCTGGTCCGGAGGCACCCCGGCCCAGGAATCACATGGGCCACAGTATCACGCAGCGGAGCAGCCCTGCGGCAGGCATTGCTGGTCAAGTCCTGGGATGTGACAGAGCCCAGGATTCACGGAGCAGGTCCGGGGTCACCTTGGCGTAGATCTGTGTGGTCACCACATGGGAGTGACCGAGAAGTTCCTGGACCACCCGGATGTCCGCCCCGCCGGCGAGCAGATGGGTGGCGAAGCTGTGCCGCAGCGCGTGCGGACTCACCTTTCCCAGCCCTGCCTTCTCCCCTGCCGCCGCCACGACATTGAACCCGGACTGGCGTCGCATCCGTCTGCCGGACGAGGTGAGGAACAGCGCTGCCCCGTCACCGCCTGCCCGGCCCGAACCCCGCGCAGCCAGGGTCGGTCGTGCCCGGACGAGGTAGGCGTCCACCGCCGCAAGTGCCGGAGTTCCCACCGGGACGACGCGTTCATGGTCACCTTTGCCGCGCAGCAGGACGGTGTCCTGGGTCCGGTCGATGTCGTCGACATTGAGGTCCAGCACCTCGCTGATCCGGGCGCCGGTGGAATACAACAGCTCGACCAATGCGCGGTCGCGCAGATCGAGCGGACGGGCGTCCTCCCCTACCGGAACCGCCTCGATGAGTGCGGTGACCTGGTCGATGGTGAGGGCCTTCGGCAGGTCCGCACGCTGCTGGGAGACCGGGACGGCGTCGGCGGCATCCGGGATGCCCCGGTCCCGCGCAGCGAAGGCGTGGAGGCTGCGCACCGTGCTCAACGACCGGGCTGCCGAGGTCTGCGCCAGCGGCCGCCCCCCGGTCACCTCATTGCCTTTGCGCAGGTCGGCGATGAACCGTTCGATGTCGGCGACCTGTGCTGTGGCGACGGTCAGTCCTTCACCGTCGAGCCAGGTGAGATAGCGGTCGGCGTCACGACCGTAGTTCTCCAGGGTGTTGGAGCTCAGGCCGCGCTCGGTGCGCAGGTGGCGGAACCAGTCGCGGCGCAGTGCCGCATCCTGTGACGGTGTGTCAGCGGACATGCTTCATGTCGGTGCCGGGCTCCTGCCCGACCGACCGCCGGTCGGCCAGGGCGGAGGTCTTCGCGAACGGTTCGGTCACCTCACGACGCGTCCCGACAGCCAGGTGCAGCAGACCGGCGACGGCAATTGAGTTCTCCACCTCGCCACGGCGGACCATACCGACGGCTTCGTCGACCGGCACCCAGCGGCGCGTCATGTCCGCTTCCTCACCCTCCGCCTCAGGCAGGGCACCCGACTCCTCCGCCGTCAGCGGGCGGACGCCCTCGGCGAGGAAGATCCGGCAGATCTCCTCACTGGTACCCGGTGAGGTGACGATGTCGCCCAACAGATGCCACCCGGACGCCGCGACGCCGGCCTCCTCGGCCAGTTCACGCTGCGCCCCGGTCAGCGGATCCTCGCCGACGAGGTCGAGGATGCCGGCGGGCAACTCCCAGAGGTAGCGTCCGACCGGTCGCCGGTACTGACGGATGAGCAGGACCTCACGACTCTCCCCCGTCTCCCGGACCGCGACCACCGCAGCGGCGCCGAAGTGCTCGACGACCTCCCGGGTCGCTTCCCCGGTGGCGGTGGAGATCCGGTCCCGTCGCAACGCGAGGATCGGAGCGTCCACCAGCAGGTCGCTGGACAGGGTGCGGTAGAGGTCAGCCATGAGAGGCTACTTCGCCTCGCGACGGGCGACAGCGGCCCTGACCAGGCCGGCGAACAGCGGGTGCGGGCGGGTCGGGCGCGACTTGTACTCCGGGTGCGCCTGAGTGGCGACGAGGTACGGGTGAACGTCCTTCGGGTACTCGACGAACTCGACGAGACGGCCGTCCGGGGAGGTACCGGAGAACTGCAGACCGGACCCCTCGGTGATCTGCTCCTTGTAGGCGTTGTTCACCTCGAAGCGGTGACGGTGGCGCTCGGAGACCTCGGTGGTCCCGTAGGTGTCGGCCAGGACCGAGCCCTCGGCCAGGACGGCCGGGTAGGCACCGAGACGCATGGTGCCGCCCAGGTCTGCCTCACCGTGCACGGCAGCCTCCTGCTCGGCCATGGTGGAGATCACCGGGGTACCGGTGGCACCCAGCTCCTCGGCGAACTCGGTGGAGGACGCGTCGTCGATGCCGGCGGCCTTGGCCGCCTCAATGACGGTGCACTGCAGACCGAGGCAGATGCCGAGCATCGGGATGAGGTTCTCGCGGCAGTAGGTCACCGCGGCGATCTTGCCCTCGATACCGCGGACACCGAAGCCACCGGGGACGACGACCGCGTCGACGTCGCCGAGCTGCTTCCGGGCACCCTCCGGGGTGGCGCAGTCATCGGCGGCGACCCAGCGGATGGTGGCCTTGCGACGCTCACCGAAGGCGCCGGCGCGGATGGCCTCGGCGACGGACAGGTAGGCGTCCGGCAGATCGATGTACTTGCCGACCAGTGCAACGGTGACCTCTCCCTGCGGGTTATGGACGCGGTCGAGCAGGTTGCCCCAGACGGTCCAGTCCACGTCCCGGAACGGGAGGTTCAGCTTGCGGATGAGGAAGGAGTCGAGGTGCTCGTTGTAGAGCACCTTCGGAATATTGTAGATCGAGGAGGAGTCCGCGCACGAGATGACGCCCTCTTCGTCGACGTCGGTCATCAGGGCGATCTTCTTCTTCAGTCCCTGCGGAACCTCGCGGTCACAGCGCAGGACGATGGCGTCCGGGATGATACCGATGCTGCGCAGTTCGGCGACCGAGTGCTGGGTCGGCTTGGTCTTCAGCTCGCCGGACGGTGCCAGGTAGGGCACCAGGGAGACGTGGATGAAGAAGATGTTCTCGCGGCCGACCTCGTGGCGGACCTGGCGGGCGGCCTCGAGGAAGGGCTGGGACTCGATGTCACCGACGGTGCCACCGACCTCGGATATGACGACGTCCGGGACGACGCCGTCGGCGTCCGGGGCGGCCTGGGCGAGGATGCGGGCCTTGATCTCGTCGGTGATGTGCGGGATGACCTGGACGGTCTTGCCGAGGAACTCCCCGCGACGCTCCTTGGCGATGACGGTGGAGTACACCTTGCCGGTGGTGACGTTCGCGTTCTTGGTGAGGCTCCGGTCGAGGAAGCGCTCGTAGTGCCCCAGGTCGAGGTCGGTCTCGGCGCCGTCGTCGGTGACGAAGACCTCACCATGCTCGAAGGGGTTCATGGTGCCCGGATCGACGTTGAGGTACGGATCCAGCTTCTGCATGGTCACGGTCAGCCCACGGGACACGAGGAGCTGTCCCAGGCTGGCGGCGGTGAGGCCCTTACCCAGCGAAGAGACGACACCCCCCGTGACAAAGATGAACTTGGTGTGCTGCTCGCTGCGCCCCTGAGACACGTCAACTCCCGTGGTGGTAACCGATAAAACCTACGGGACTTCAGCCTATCACAGCGAGGGCATCGCGGCACTTTCCGCCGCGCCGTAGGACCCGGCTTTGCCGTCCAACTGCTGGGCCAGGGCCCGCACCACGGTGATCCGCCCGGCGGTGCGGTCGGCGTTGTCGACGGTGCTGACCTTCTCAGTGTCCGCCCGGTCGGCACGCAGGATCTCCAGTGCACCACCGTCGGTGGTCGAGGCCCAGTCGCCGGCGAGGACGACCCCGCCGGTGACGGCGTCCAGCCCCGCGGCCAGGTCGGCGGTGAAGGTACCGGCGTATCCGCCGGTGGACCCGGTGACCACGACCACGGCATCCGCGGATTCCAGCTCCGGGATCCCGCCGTCGAGGAAACCACCCTTGTCGAGAGCGCCGAGCAGCAGGGAACGGTCGGACTCGGAGGCCTCCGACACCCGGTCCCCCTCACTGCGGAGCGCCTGACCGACGACCTGACCAAGGTGGTAGCCGGGGTCCCGGCGGTCCTCGGAAAGCTTCGCCCCGGCCGGCAGGGTGTTCGCTGCCAGGGATTTCACGGCGTCCGCCTTGTCCTGGGAGAGGACGTCGTCAGTGAACGACAGCGTCCCCGCATCCGTCGCGCCCGCATCGGAGAGCAGCGCGCGCTGGGCGTCGACCACCTCCTCGTCGGCGTCGGGCATGCCCACGACGAGGACACTGCGGTCCTTGAGATCGTCCCGCACGGCACCGGAGGCCAGTTCATCGAGAACAGCGTCATCGGCGTCCAGACCGGCGGTGGACGCCGAGAGTTCGTCGCGGGTGGAATCCAGCTCCTCCTGGACACCGGAGTCCACGGCCGTGGGCCCACCCTCCACATTGGGGGCGAGGACGTAGAAACCGAACAGTGTTCCGGCGGCGATACCGGCTGCTACCCCACCGAGGATCTTCGGGCCGCTCACGAGAACAGGTCCTGGAACTTCGTGGCGATGTTGTTCCAGCTGTCGACGAGGTTGTCGACGAAGCCTTCGGAACCACTGAGCCCCGCGATGAGGATGATCACCAGGATCGCGGCGATGATGCCGAGGATCGCCCACAGCCAGCCTCCGCCGGAGCGGGAGACACGGTAGAGCTCGGCGACGGCGGAGGAGTCGACGAAGCGGCTGCCGACTTTCAGGCGCGAGAGCATCGAGGAGGGGGTGTCCGGGGCCGAGGCGGTGTCGAAGATGCGCTCCAGGTCGACGGTCGGTCCGAGGTTCACGACCATGGACGCGCCGTGGTATTCGGCGAGCAGCAGGGCCAGATCGGTGGCGTCTCCGGTGGCGGCGGGGAAGGTCATCGCTCCGACACCGAGGTCCTGGATACGCTCCAGTCCCGCGGCGTGACCGTCGGGGTCGGCGGGCAGGATGACAGTCGCGCCGGACCGCAGGTTGTCCGAGGAGATCAGCTCGGGGTCACCGATGATCACCGACGGACGGTAGCCGTGCCGGACCAGTTCGTCGACGGCCTGGTCCACACCGATGAGCACGGGGTCGTACTCGCGGATGAAGTAGCGCAGCGCCTTGAGCTTGGTCTCCAGCTCCGGGTCAGGGCTGACGATGAGGACCTTCCGGTCGTCCATGTCGACCTCGACCTCGGGGACACCGAGTCCGTCGATGAGCAGCGGGGCCTCGGTGCTGACGAACTCGGCGGTGTTGCCGGAAAGCGCCTCCATGTGGTCGACGAGCGCCTCACGGGCATCGAGGAACCGGGTGCGGGCGGTGTCCTCGTCGAGGATCTCACCCTTGCCGATGGAGCGGTCCCCGTAGAAGATCTTGCCGTCGTCGAGGCGACCCTTCTTCCCGTTCTTCGTCTTCCCGGGCAGCGCGGGGTCCGCGTTCTCCACGAGGGTGACTCCGGCGTCCAGCAGCATCTGGGGACCGAAGTTGGGGACGTTACCGGTGGTGAAGGCGGCGGTGTTCACCACACCGGCAACCTTGGCGTCGATGAGCTTCTGGGCGAGTGCCCGGTTGATGTCCGGGGCGTCGATGACGACGATGTCGCCCTCGCCGAGCTTGGCCAGTGTGGAACTGCCCTTCGCGCCGGTGCAGTCCCGGGTATGGCCGTGGATGCCTGGGGTGTCGTCGGTACGGGAGAAGATCATGGTGGACATTGTGAACTGTGGGTCTCCTTTTCCGGCGGAGGCGCGCCGGTGAGCGCCACAGTCAGCGCACTAACCTGGCCTTCTTCATCCCCCACCGGTACAGCGATCCGCACACGGTGACGAAGATCGCGCCGATGACCACCGGAGTGAGCAGGTAGCTCCAGGTCTCGCCGTCGAGCATGATGATCAAGGGGATGCCCGCCGCCGGCGGATGGAGGACGCGCAGTGCCACCATGACCATGATCGCGGCTCCGGTCGCCAGGGACATCGACCACCATTCCGTCGGCATGGTGGTCACCACCGTCAGTCCCGCCACAGCGGAGATCATGTGCCCGCCGATGACATTGATCGGCTGGGAGACCGGAGCTTTCGGCAGAACGAACTCGAGGACGCAGGACGCACCGAAGCTCGCCATGAGCAGTGGGTGACCGACAATATCGGAGAAGAACCCGAGCAGGGCGATGACCGTCATCGACGCGAACCCGGACAACAGGATCGCCGGAACGGAGAACCGGGGTTGGGTGCGGGTGAAGGACCTGCGCAGCGTGCGGCCGACCGACCGCAGCGCGTGGCTCACCGCATGTCCCCTGCGGAGACCTCGGACGCGTTCCCGGTGTTCGTTCCGGTGTCTGCGGTGTCCGCCCCGGTGGCGGCATTGTCGACGGCGGTGCCCAACCTGGTGACCGGCCGGGTCGCGAGTCTGGCGACGGCGGCAGGGATCTCGACCACCGGATCGACCAGTGGCAGCAGACGCAGGTCGCCGGAGGTCACGCCCGGAGTTCCCACTGGTACGACCGCGGCCCACCGGCCGGTGGCCGCAAGAGCGGTCAGTGAGGCCACCGAACCGGATTCCACGGTGGGAGCCACCGACACTCCGACGGATGTCATGGCCCGGTCAAAACAGGTGCGGGCGAGCATTCCCGGGGAAAGCAGAGCGACCGGAAGCCTGGCGAGATCGACCGCGCTGATCCGGTCCCGGCCTGCGTCCGGACCGTGGGACGGGCCCAGCCCCGGTCCGAGGGTGGCGACCAATCCCTCGGTGAGCACGACGGCGTAGCGCACCGGTTCCATCGGAGTGAGCGCGAGCCCGTCCAGGTCGACGGCGCCGTCGATGTCGTCGACGGGGTGGATCACGGCGGCGTCGAGGTCGTGGGAGCGGAGCTTCTCGACGAGATCGGCACTGCCGATCCCCGTGCTCACCTCCACGCGGACACCGGGGTGGGCGGTGGTGAGCCGGGCGATGACGGCGGCGGCCCGGGTGTCACCGGAGGGGACGGTGCCCAGCCGCAGGGTCGTCGACAGGTTTCCACCGGCGGCAGTGAGGTCCTCCACAAGCCTGCGACGGTCGGCCAGGATCCGACGGATATGGGTGAGCAGCAGCTCACCCTCGGGAGTGAGGTCCCGGAACGAGGACCTGCCACGGTTGACCAGCGGGACGCCGAATTCCGCCTCGAGTTTGCGGACCGCCTCGGACATCGTCGAGGTCGTCACGAAACAGGACGCGGCGGCACGTCCGAAGTGGCGTTCCCGGGCAAGCGCGTCGAAGTACTCGAGCTGGGTGAGCAACATAGGGCTGACGCTACCGCACCGGACCGGGGTGCCGCCCACCTGGAGCGTCACGCAACGTCTCACGAAACCTCACGACCGTACGGCGAAAATGAACGGGAGAACCGGACCGCAGTGGTCACATGGCGGACTTGGCCGTCCGCGCGGTCTCCAGGAGTTCCTCGGCGTGGGCCCGGCCTGTGTCCGACTCGAGACCCGCGAGCATCCGCGACAGCTCCTCGACCCGCTCCTCCTCGGTGAGGGTGCGCACACTGGAACGCACCGTCGCATCGGTCGCCGCCTTGGAGACGTGGACATGTGCGTCGGCGAACGCCGCGACCTGAGGCAGGTGGGTGACCACGATGACCTGGTTGTGGACCGCGAGACGGGCGAGCCGTCTCCCGATCTCCACGGCAGCCCGGCCACCGACGCCTGAGTCGACCTCGTCGAAGACCATCGTGCGGCCCGCCCCGGCGAGGATGACCTCCAGAGCGAGCATGACGCGGGAAAGCTCACCGCCGGAGGCGGTGGCCCCCAGCGGGTGGGCGGACCCACCCTGGACCAGCTGGAACTCGACCTCGGTGATGCCGTCGGGACCGCAGTCGGCGGTGGTGGCGTCCTTCCCCGGAACCCTCCCGTCGCCACCGTGGGTGGTGACCTCCACCCGGAATTCCGCGGCCATCTGCAGCCCCTTGATCTCAGCGGTCACGGCCTCAGCGAACCTGGCGGAGGCCGCGATGCGACCGGCCGCGAGCCGGCGGGCGGCGTCGAGCATCTCCTCGGCGGCCTCGGTGACCTTCGTCCGCAGCTCCTCGAGGACGTCATCGGAGACGTCGATGGCCCCGAGCCGCTCCCGCGCCTCGTCCCGCCAGGCCAGTGCACCGTCGACATCGACGGCGAAGGTGCGCAGTTCACGCAGGTCCTGCTGACGCTGCAGCAGGTCCTCCAGGTTCTCCGGATCCGGAGCTGCGGAGAGCATTGTCCCGAGTTCACCGGAGATGTCGGCGAGTTCACCGACCAGGCCCGCCAGACGACTGCCCAGAGCAGCGATTCTCGGGTCGCCGCCCGCCGCAGCCTCCAGGACAGAGGCCGCCATGCCCAGTGCGTCTGCGGCAGACTCCCCCGCGCCCTCAGGGTCCCCGTCGACGGCGGTGAGCGCGGTGGCCACGGCCGCGCGGATGTCATCGGCGTCCTGCAGGCGACTGATCCGCACCTTGAGGTCCTCGTCTTCACCGGGCTGCGGGTCAAGTTCGTCGATCTGCGCCAGTGCATGACGCAGTGTCTCTGCCTCCAGGGCGAGCTCGCGGCGTTTGACGGTCCGGTCGTTGAGATCCCGGGCCAGTCCCGCCCACTGACGGCGCAGACGGCGGTACTCCCGACGGTCACTGTCGAGTCCGGCGAAGTTATCGAGACTACGCAGCTGCTTCACCGGATCCGTGAGCTGGAGCTGGTCGGACTGGCCGTGGATGGTCAGCAGCCGGGAGGTGAACTCGGAAAGCACACCGGCGGCGACAGTCCGGCCCGCCAGGTGCGCCCGGGAACGTCCGGACGCGTTGACCGAGCGGCAGACGACCGCCTCCCCGTCGTCGAGATAGCCCCCGATTTCCTCGACCATCTGAGCGAGTTTGTCGGCGTCCCCGTCTGCCGGGCCACTGTCTGCGTTCCCACCGAGGATGCGGAAGATGCCGTCGACCGACGCTTTGTCGGTGCCACCCCGCACCCGCTGGGCGTCCGCCCGCGCCCCCGAGAGAAGTTTGAGGCCCGTGACCACCATCGTCTTACCCGCACCGGTCTCACCGGTGACGACAGTGAAACCCGAGGCGAACTCCGCCGTGGCTTCCTCGATGACCCCGAGATTCCGGATCTGCAGTTCAGTCAGCATGATGGGGCGAATTCTACCGAACAGATGATCGAGATTCCAGTATTCGGCGCAATCGTCAGCGTCGCGGGCCACGCCACCCGGTGACCGGCAGGCGGAACTTCTTGACCATACGGTCGGCGAACGGCTCGGAGTCCAGGCGCACCCACCGGACGTCCTGCGGGCCACGCCGCACCTCGACCCGGGAGCCGGGCGGCATGTGGATCTGGCGGAACCCGTCCATCACGGCGGTCGCCGGTGACGTCATCGGGTTACTCTCCACGGCGACGGTCGAGTCCGGGGACACGACCAGCGGGCGGGAGAACAGCGCGTGGGCGTTGGAGGGCACGACGAGGATGGACTCCAGCTCCGGCCAGAGGACCGGTCCGCCGGCGGAGAAGGCGTACGCGGTGGACCCGGTCGGGGTGGACACGAGCACACCGTCGCAGCCGAAGGAGCTCACCGGACGCTGGTCGACCTCGAGGATCGCATCCAGCACGCCCTGACGGTTCAGGTTCTCCACGGAGCACTCGTTGAGCGCCCAGCCGGTGCCGAGGACGCGGCCCTGCGCATCACGCACCGTGATCGACAGCGTCATGCGGTTCTCGATGCGGTAGTCGCCGGCGATGACCCGGTCGAGCGCAGCCTGCAGGTCCTCACCCTCCCATTCGGCGAGGAAGCCGATGTGACCCATGTTGACACCGAGGACGGGCACATCCTGGGCGTGGGCGATGTCGGCGGCACGCAGGAAGGTACCGTCACCGCCGAGTACGAGGACGAGGTCCGCGCCGAGTGCGGCGTCCGGGGTGTGCCCGTAGCGGGGGAAGCGCCCGAGGATCTCGTGGCGGGCGACCGGGGCGGGGTCACCGGTGGACATGACGCGGACGGTCAGGCCACCGTCGGAGAGCTGCTGGGCGGCAGCGGCTGCGGAGCTGAGCTTGTCATCTCCGCCGGTGTGCGCCACCAGCAGTACTTCCCGGGGGGCGGGGGTCTCGTCGGTCACTGGGGTCCCTCCTTGACGGCAGAATCGACCATTGCCTGCAGCTGTTCATCATCCGGGGCCGTCACGCCACCGTCTTTGATCAACCACAGAAAGTATTCCACGTTTCCGCTCGGACCGGGCAACGGGGAGGCGGTCACGGCCTTCGTCGACATACCGTGACGCAGTGCTTCACGGGCCACACCGAGAGTCACCTCGGCACGCAGCTCCGGCGAGCGGACGACGCCGCCGTGGCCCAGCCGGTCCTTGCCCACCTGGAACTGCGGCTTGACCATCGGCAGCAGACTGCCACCGTCGCGGACACAGGCAGCCAGTGCCGGCAGCACGAGCTCGATGGAGATGAACGACAGGTCACCGACCATGGCGTCCGCCTGTCCGTCCAGCTGGTCGGGAGTGAGGGTGCGGACGTTGGTGCGGTCGAGCACGGTGACGCGCGGATCGTTCTGCAGCCGCCAGATGAGCTGGCCGTAGCCGACGTCGACGGCGAGGACCTCGGAGACCCCACGGTCCAGGCAGACATCGGTGAAACCGCCGGTGGACGCCCCGGCGTCGAGCACCCGTGTACCTGCCAGGTCGAGGCCCTGCGGTTCGAAGGCCGCGAGAGCGCCGAGAAGCTTGTGTGCACCGCGGGACGCCCACCGGTCGTCGCCACTCTCTGTGACACGGATGGACACCTCGCCGTCGACACCTGTGGCGGGCTTCTTCGCCTCCATACCGTTGACGCTGACCCGGCCGTCGAGGATCATCTCACGGGCGTGCTCGCGTGAGCGGGCGATCTTACGCTTGACGAGCTCAGCGTCGAGACGACGTAGCTGCGTTCCCTTGGACTTGGCCATCAGTGTGTCTCCGCATCCTTCCGGTGCCCGTCCAGCGCATCGGCGATCACCCGGTGGGCACGCTCCAGCAGTTCCGCCTCCTCGGCGCCTTCTGCCTCGGAGGACAGCAGGGCGTCCACCTCTGCGACGAGGGCGTCGGCGTCGAACCGGTCGGGGCCGGGCAGCGGGGCACTCACCGCCACGCCTCCAGGGCGGCGACAGCAGCCGTGTCACCGGGGGCGGCGACGACGGTGAGGTCCTGTCCCCTGTCGTCGGCGGCCCACACCAGCGGCGCGGAGACAGCCAGCGCCTCTGCAGCCATGATCTCGGGAGCGCCGGTGATACCGGACTCCACGACGACCGTGTCGCCGTCCTGCCGTGCGCTCCAGCCCTCGAGGTGGTCCCGCAGGTTCGCGGCGATCCAGGTCGGACGCCAGGTGGTGTGCAGGATCTCGCGGTGCCCGGACACTCCGGTGAGGACGCAGAGGGTGTCCATGCCGGCGGCGATACCGCCGGCGATGTCGGTGTCCAGCCGGTCACCGACGGCCAGCGGACGCTCGGCCCCGAGCTGGCGGGCAGCGACCTCGAACATCGCGGGGCCGGGCTTGCCCGCGCTGTGCGGAGTCACGCCGGTGGCACTGACGACAGCGGCGACAAGTGATCCGTTGCCGATGAGCAGTCCCCGCTCACTCGGCAGGGTGGTGTCCAGGTTGGACGCCACGTACACCGCTCCGCCCCGCACGGCGAGTGCCGCCTCTGAGAGCATCGACCAGTTGTTCTCCGGGCTGTGCCCGTGCAGGACGACGTCGGGGTGTTCATCTGCGGAATCCACGACCCGGAAGCCTGCGTACGTGGCGAGATCCCGGAAGGACGCCGCACCGACCACATAGGCGGTCGGGCGGGTGCCGCCGCCTGCCGGGGCACTGTCCTCCAGCATGGACGCTGCCAGGGTGCAGGCGGCCTGGGCCGAGGTCAGTACGTCAGCAGGTTCCACCTCGAACCCGATGGATGTGAGGTGCTCAGCGACCTGCTGCGGCGAACGGGAGGCATTGTTGGTGACGTACACCGATGCGCGTCCGGCAAGGCCGGCACGGGCCCCGTCGACAGGTACTCCACCGCGGAAGACGGTGCCGTCGAGGTCGACGAGAAGCGCGTCATAGCGGTCGAGGATCTGGTGGGGCGTGGCGGCGAGGGAGGACAGCGACGTCATCGGCGGGTCACTCGCTGAGTTCGGCGAGCCGGTCGTCTGCGTCAAGGACGCCGTGGACGTCGAGCTTCGAGGCCCTGGTGAACCAGGTACGGGCCTCATCGGTACGTCCGGCTTTCGCGAGAGCATCGGCGTAGGCGTAGGTGACACGCAGCGCAGTGACCTCGGGGAGATCGTTGGCAGCGGTCTCCGGCTCGAGGGCGAGGAGAGCCTCGTCCATCTGCTTCAGATCGTGGTGTGCGCCGGCGATGACGATCGCCAGTTCCGCACGCTGCTCCGGATCCAGTTCAGCGACTTCCTCGGATCTCCCGAGCTCAATGGCCTTGTCCGGGTGGTTCAGGCCACGCTCGCAGTCAGCCATGACAGCGAGGAGTCCGGGTCCACCGGCCATACGGCGGGCAGCGCGGAGCTCGGTCAGAGCTTCCTTCCACTCACCGGCATGGTAGGCGGCGATACCGAGGGTCTCGCGGGTGATGGAGACGCGTCCTCCGCGCTCCTTGGCTGCCCGGGCGTGGGCGAGTGCCTTGGCACTGTCCTCGTCCATGAGGGACGCGGCCATGATCAGGTGGCCGGCGACCTTGTCGGCGTTGTCCTTGGACAGGCTGCGGAGCTCCTGGCGGATGGCCGGATCCAGCTCCTTGGGGCTGATGTCGGCGGGTATCTCCGGCTCGTTGAACCGGTCGTTCACACGGTTCTCACGGTAGCCGGAGCGCTGCGGTCCATTGTGGTGGTCACGGCGACGCCCGTCGGGGCGGATGCCGGTGTCGTTCCGGTTGCTACCCCGGCTTCCTCCGCGCCGGTCGTTGTTGCCGCGGTAACCGCCACGACGGTCATCACGGCGACCGTCACGGCGGTCACTGCCACCACGGTAACCACCACGGTGGTCGTCGTCACGTCGATCATCCCGACGCTCACTGTTCCCGCGGTAACCACCACGGCGGTCGTCACGACGCTCGTTGTTGCCCCGGTAACCGCCACGACGGTCCTCCCGACGGTCATTGCTACCGCGGTATCCACCGCGACGATCATCGCCACGGGATTCGTTACGGCCGCGGTAACCGCCCCGGTCCCCCTGCGGGCGACGGTCGCTGCCGCGCTGCTGTCGGCCGCGGTCACGACCGTTGTTGTACGATCCGCTCGTGCCGGAAGACTCGCTCATCAGATACCTTTCTGGAATCAGCTCAACTGTCCCGATTCTAGAGGTCACTGGTGTCCTCGACAACCAGCGTCCGGGCCCACCGGGGAGGGGCTCAGACCGTGCGCTCCCGTTGCTGACATGGTGAAGAGACAGCACAGGCTACACACGCGGAAAAGCGGGGAGGGAGGCACACCAGCCTGGTATGCCTCCCTCCCCGCTTCATCAATTTCAAGTTAGATGCCGGCGGCGTCCTACTCTCCCACACCCTCCCAGGTGCAGTACCATCGGCGCAGGCAGGCTTAGCTTCCGGGTTCGGAAAGGGACCGGGCGTGACCCCACCGCTAAAACCACCGACAAAACACACGAAACAACACACAC
>NZ_JALAGU010000052.1 GCF_022712275.1 Corynebacterium sp.
AGTAGTGGTGACGGTGGTCATGGTGTCCCCCTGGGGATCATGAGCAGAGTGTGGGCGGGGTGGTGGAGAGCGGTGTGGTGAGGTGTCGGGCGTCTGTCACCGATGATACATCTTGACCGAAAACAATACAAGTGTTCGAACAATAGTATTGTCGCCCGCCCGCAGATCAGGCGTCGATACTTCCCCGGACCAGCGTCGTCACCGCGCCGCCGACGAGAACATTCCCACAGTCCCCGGTGGGCGTCACCCGTACGCGACCGGCACGCCCCAGTGCCGTTCCCTGGGATGCCGTGTACGGCCCCGCCATCCGGTCCGTACGCAGCAGCCATTGGCCGACCGAGGCATTGAGCGAACCGGTGACCGGATCCTCGCCGATGTCCGAGATGAAGGCACGCAGTTCCCACGAGCACTCCGACCCTGCCGGATACGGTCCCACTACGCCGACCTCCAACTCGCCCAGCGCAGAGAGGTTCGGACGCAACTCCAGGACCCTGTCCGCCGACGACAGCATCACCGCAACCCACTGCGGCCCGTTCGCCACCCACTGGTGATCCACGATCTCAGAACGTTCCACCCCCAACGCCGCGCAGATCCGCCCGAGATCCCCCTCGGAGACCGGCCCCGAGCGCGTGGTCTCCGGCGCCTCGAACGCGAGCTCGCCGGCCGATGAGCGGTGTATCCGCACCAGGCCGGCGGCGCACTCCTGGACGATGGGGTCAGGACGCCGCGGCGTCCCTCCGTTCTCCGACCAGGCGTGCGCGGTGCCGAGGGTGGGATGCCCGGCGAAGGGCAGCTCACCGTCCGGGGTGAAGATTCGGACGCGGTAGTCGGCGTCCTCAACTGTCGGAGGCAGGACGAAGGTCGTCTCCGAGAGATTCGTCCAGCGGGCGATACGCTGCAGGTCAGCGTCGGTGAGGTCGGAGGCGTCGAGGACAACGGCCAGGGGATTCCCCAGGTATGGGACCGGAGAGAAGACATCGACCTGGGTGAAGGGGCGGGTGCGCATGTCAGCCACCCTAGGACAGGTCGATCGTCCCCTGCGCCAGGAGGACCAGGGCGACGACCGCGGCGACAGTCACCACGGTGGCGACGAACCACTCGAAGCAGTTGAAGACGCGGCGTCCGGCCTTGCGTTGGGTGATGACGTAGGTGATCATGCCCGGGATGACCAGCACCATGCCCAGCAGTACGTACTTCGGGTCGGCGGCGTAGAAGAGCCAGACAGAGTAGATGAACGCCGCCACGGAGATGACCAGGTGCATCCGATTCGTCCGGGTGTCCACCGTGGGGCCGTCGAGATTGATGGAGCGTCCCGCTTCGGGGTGCTGCAGGCCGCGTCCACGGGTGGAGAGGAAGACCAGGTAGAGCGCGCCGAAGAGGTAGGGGATGAGGTACAGGGAGGTCGCGAGCTGCACCATCGTCGTGTACGCGGACTCCGCGGCGAAGAAGACCACGATGAACAGCTGGATGACGATCGCGGACAGCAGCTGGGCGGCGACCGGGGCACCGGACGGGTTGACGTGACCCAGCTTCTTCGGCAGCAGGTTGTCCTGCGCCATCATCGTGATCGGTTCGGCGCAGAGCATCTGCCAGGAGACGTACGCACCGAGCACGGAGATGCACAGGCCTGCCGAGATCAGACCGCCACCCCACGGGCCGACGACGATCTTCAGCACCTCGGCCAGGGAGTTGTCGCCCATGCCGGCGAGTTCCTCGCGGGACGCCACACCGTAGGACAGGAAACTCACCAGCAGCAGCAGGACGAAGACGGCGAGGAACCCGAGCAGAGTCGCCAGGGACACATCGCGACGGGTCTTCGCCCGGCGGGAGTAGGCCGAGGCACCCTCGACACCGATGAACGCCCACACCGTGAAGAGCATCATCCCCTTGACCTGGGTTGAGAGGCTTGAGCCCTCGTCGCCGTCGTCGCCGAAGGTCAGGGCGTCTCCCCAGAAGTCAGCGGTGAATATCTCGGTGTGGAAGCCGAGGAAGGTCACGAGGATGAGGAAGGCCGCGATCGGCAGCAGCTTGGCGACCGTGGTGATGAGGTTCATCACCGCCGCCTGGCGGATGCCTCGGGCCAGGACCGCGAAGATCACCCAGTTCATCACGGAGACGCAGACCGCGTTGAGCAGCAGATTGCGTCCGTCGAAGACGGGCACGAAGTAGGACAGTGAGCTGAAGAACAGGGTCGCGTAGCCGACCTGGGCGATGATGGACGCCAGCCAGTAACCCCAACCGGACGTGAAGCCGACGAAGTCGCCGAGACCGGCGCGGACATAGCTGTACACGCCGGAGTCGAGATGCGGTTTGCGTTGTGCGAGGGACTGGAAGACGAAGGCGATGCAGAGCATGCCCACACCTGTGATCGCCCAGCCGATCATCGCCGCACCCGGGGACGCCACGTTCGCCACGTTCTGGGGTAGCGCGAAGATCCCGGAGCCGATGCAGGCGCCGAGGATCAGGGAAATCAGGACGGGGAGGCGGACGGTGTCTTTACTGTCCCGGGTTTCATTCACAGGGTGACAGAATATCAGTGGTCCAGGGCGAGATCGCGCAGCGTCCGGAAGAGGGTGGCGCCGTCGACGCCGAGACCGTTGTGCTCCCACCGGTTCGTGACGTGCGGACGCAGCCCGCCGATGTGGGACGCCGTCTCCATCGACAGCTCGAAGGGGACGAAGATGTCGTCGAGGTAGACCGCGGCGGCGGTACGGATGCCGTTGTCCGCGGTGGAGGCCAGGGCGTCCGCGTCGTAGAGCGGGGTCCAGTCGTCCTTCGCGGCGAGCTCGGACGCGGCGTCCTTCCAGGGGCGCAGGGCCGGATCCTCGTCGAAGAGCCAGGGGCGGATGTGCTCGCCGGTGAGGTACACGGGGTCGGCGTCCTCGATGGTCTCGGTGAAGCCGGGGGTCTGTTCACCGATGCGGGACGCCGCCCAGTTGGTCGCGGTGTCCGTGCCGTAGATCGACTCGTGGACGATGGCGTAGAGCGGGGCGTCGGCGAAGCGGACCTCGTCGGCGACGTGGAGGAGGAAGGGGGTGCGCAGCCGCTTCTCGCCACCGACCGTGTGGAACGGGTCCTCGAGGAGGTAGTTCAGGGTGTCGAAGCCGCCGGTCCGGCCGAGGTTCATGCCGACCATGCGGAAGCGGCGGGAGGAGAGCCGGGAGCCGTCGGCGAGGAACTCCTCGTGGGTGTCGAGGTGCCGGCAGATGTCCCGGATGAGTTGAGCGGACCCGGGGAACTGCGTGTGGAAGCGGTCATTGCGCACCGCGGTCTTCGCGTAGGTGGCGCGGTAGACGTCGTCGATCGGGACCAGACCGGGCAGACCACCGGTGAAGAAGGCCTCGGCCACACCCTCGGGGTGCTGCGAGAGGTAGGTGGTGATGCAGAAGCCGCCGAAGGACTGGCCGAGCAACGACCACGGCTTCTCCTCGAGGGCCTCGCGGAGCAGCTCGGTGTCCGCCACTATGCTGTCGGCGCGCAGGTGGGTGAGGTACTCGGCAGGGAGGGGGACGGCGGCATCCACCGGGGTGGACCGGCCGGTGCCTCGCTGGTCGAGCAGGATGACCCGGTAGTTCTTCAGGGCCTCGCCGAGCCAGCCGCCGATCTCGCGGGTGGGGGAGGTGGGACGCAGTGCGCCGTGACCGGGCCCGCCCTGGAGGAAGAGGAGGGCGGGCAGGTCCTCGCCGCCGAGGGGGACGTACTCGCGGGCGAAGACGTCGATGGTGCGGTCGTCGGCCGTGTCGCCGTGGACGAGTGGTGCGGTGAGCACGTGTTCTGTCACGGTGTGGCCGTGGCGGCGGGTCGAGGTCGAGGTGAGGTTCATGACCTCGGTTCTACCTCACCGCCTGTCGATTTGACTGCGTGCGGACGGGCTGCAATTATGAAGGTGGAAAGAGGGAGCCTCGCAGACGCTGATACAGCGGTGCGGGGCTTTTGTCATGCCAGGACCTCCTGCTCCAGCCGCGCGTAGCTGGACTCCATGCCGTCGACCATGCCGGTGGCGAGGACCTGCTCACGGATGTCGGCGTCCGGATAGGTGATGAGGTAGCTGAGGAGCGTCCCGTCCCCGACAGGGGTGAGCGTCATCTCGTTGAGGGTCCGGGGACTTTTCGCGCCGGTGGGGTCGTCCGGAGAGATCATGGTCTCGGTGGTGACCAGCCGGAGCGGAGCGGCGATGTCCACGACCTCGCCGGTGAAGCCGAACTGTTCGCCGGTGGCGTCGTTGCGCCACTCGGAGCGGTAGATGTCGCCGACGGAGGTGCCGGCCTGGCAGACCGGCATGCTCCAGCCGTCGGGGCCGAGCTGCCAGCGCTGCAGGAGTTCGGCCTCGGTGTGCGCCCGCCAGACCTGGTCGACGCTGCCGCAGATGACCCGGGAGACGCGGGCCTGCGTCTCACCGATGCGCTGCAGTCCGGTGCCGTTGCCCGCCGCGAAGGACGCCGGATCGGCGAGGACCGCCTCGATCTGGCCCATGGCGGCGCGGGTGCCCTCGATCATGCCCATGGCGGTGAGTTTCTCGAGCTCTTCGAGGGAGTTGAACGAGGTGACGGTGGTGACGCGGGAACCCGGGGCGTCCTCCGTGCCGGTGTCCGTGAACTCGAAGTCCATGGTCATGGTCGGCATGATGGCGCTCGCGGTGCCGTTGTCGTCCTCGGCGAAGCCGTCGCGGACGGTGAATCGGTGCGGGGCCTCGACGGAGACCCACTCCCAGAACCCCGGGCTGTGGTCACCGTCCGGGCCGGTCATGAAGTAGTGGCTGCGTCCACCGGGGTAGGCGTCGTGCCTGGTGAAGGTGGCCGGGTACTCAGGCGGACCCCAGAAGCGCTCGATCTGACGGGGGTCGGTGTAGGCGTCCCAGAGACGTCGGGCGGGGACGGGGAAGTCGGCGACGATGGTGAGGGTGAGGGCTTGTTCGTCGGTGGTGACAGAGGTGACAGGCATGATGTCTGCCTTTCAGGTGGTGGTGTCCTCGGCGTCTTCGGCGAGGAAGGCGTCGAGGCGGTCGATGCGTGCGCGCCAGAGGTGTTCGAACCGGGCGAGGAGTTCCTGTGCCCGTCGGATCGTGACCGGGTTGCCCCGGATGATGCGTTCGCGTCCGCGAGGGATACGTTCGACGAGGTCGGCGGTCTCCAGGACGCGGACGTGTTTCTGGACGGCAGCGAAGGACATGTCGTAGTCGTGGGCGAGGGTCGTCAGTGAGGCCTCCTCGGTGAGCGTGCGACGCATGATGTCCCGACGGGTCCGGTCCGCGAGTGCCCGGAAGATCCGGTCGGCGTCATCGTCGGTGAGCGCGGCGGTGGTACCGTCGGAAGTATGCGAAACCATATGGTTGTATGTTAGTGGCAGGAGAGTGCTCTGGCAAGGGGTGGTGGCTGCCTGGCTCGAAATATCCGAGCAGGAATCCCGCGAACCCGGCAGTTCGGCGGATCTGTGCTCGCAGATTTCGTTGCGCCCGGTGCGCCAGCTGGAACATGCACAACTCACGTTCCTTCTGCAGTGATGGCCGATGCGTTCTCTGGATCGAGCCTCACGGTGGATCGCAGCCGTCAAGAACTCACTGACGGCCTCGTGTCACGTCTGGAGTACTCCGGATTCCCCGTTGATGCTGCAGGTGACACCGACCCCGACGAGACCATGGACCACAATGTGCCGGCCTCGTTGGCGTTCATGGCCAATGAGACCGGAGTTGAGGTCATGTCGGATTGGATCCGGTCCCTGGCTTTCGCCGTGACGGCGGTGGACGCTTCGGGGCAGTAGTCCCTGAACGTTGTCCACAGGATCCTGGGGTTTTGTCTGTGGCCGACCGCTTGCGTGCTCGCAGGTGACGTACCGTTCTGACATCTCGCCGAGGGGGCTGGGAAAGAACGGAGGGGAAGTGTGACCGCGGATGAATGGTACCGGCGGCACGCGCAGGCGACAGAGTGGTCGTTGTGGCAGGAGTTTGAAGCGAAGACGATCGGGTGGCTCAATCTCCCGGAACCTGGGGACAGTGCACTGGTCACGCATACCGAGGTGCCGCTGGTGAGGGCACTGGCACTGGACTGTGTGAAGCGCAGGAAGCGCGCATCCTCCACCTGAAGGCACAGGCCGCGTACAACGCGGACAAGCACACCAACGACATCCTGCCCCGGTGGGTCCGCGAGGAACTGGGAAAAGGGTTCCCGCCCAACGCCACCGACGAGCTGCAGATCATGCCGAAGAAGCGGTGGTGGCAGCGGATGAAGGCGTCGTGAAGGCCACCCGGTAACCTCACCGGCATGCTCCGCATCGCCACCGTCAATGTCAACGGGATCCGCGCCGCACAACGTCGAGGGTTCGGTGACTGGCTGGAGATGCGCGACTGCGACGTCATCGCGGTCCAGGAGGTCCGGGCACAGGCCGACAAGATTCCCGAGGACGCCTTCGGGAACTACCACGTCGCCCTGGAGACCGGGAATATCCCGGGACGCAACGGGGTCGCTGTGCTCACGAGGACGCCTCCGGTCGAGGTACGCACCTGGAGCGACGGATCAGACCGCGTCCCGCTGCCCCGGAAGCTACGTCCGTTCATCCCGCAGGGACGCTATATCGAGGTCGACCTCGCGGATGCTCCCGTGACCATCGCCTGCCTCTACCTGCCCAAAGGCGGGCTGCCCATCGAGATGCAGCGTCCGGAACGGATGCGTGAGGCACCCGACGGCGGCGCACGGTACGAGCGGAAGATGGGGTTCCTCGCCGGCTTCGGGCGCTATCTCACGGCCACGCGCCGGGCGGCCGCCGCCGACGGTCGGGAGTTCCTGCTCATGGGTGACATGAACATCGCCCACACCCGCCACGACCTCACCCATTGGCGGCGCAACCAGAACCACGACGGCTTCCTTCCCGAGGAACGCGAGTGGTTCGACCGGCAGCTCTCGCCGCGCACGCTCGTCGATGTCGTCCGGTCCCTGCATCCGGACGAGGACGGGCCCTATTCGTGGTGGTCGTGGGCTGGGCAGTCTTTCGTGAAGGATGCAGGGTGGCGCATCGACTACCACCTCGCCACACCCGGTCTGGCGCGGAGCGCAGTCGCAGCGGGGGTGGACCGGGACTTCCGCGGTGTGAGACTCTCGGATCACTCGCCGGTGATCGTCGACTACGACCTGGAGTGATCATGCCGAACCCGGATGTGCACCCCGTCCTCGTCCCCGGCGCCTGGATGGGCGCCTGGATCTGGGAGCCGACCGTGGAACGGTTGCGGGCCCGCGGGATAGACGCCGGGACGCTCACCCTGAGGGGGCTGGAACCTGGTCTTGATGACGCGGCGATCGCCGCCGTCACACTCGAGGACCATGTGCAGCAGCTTGTCGACCATGTCCGGGAGCTGCCGGGACCGGTGGTCTTCGTCTCCCACTCCTATTCAGGGACGGTCACCGCGTGTGCCGCCGACCGGCTCGGTGGCGCGGTGGCGGGGTTGGTCCATGTCGGTGCTTTTCTGCCGGAGGACGGGCGCAGCCTGCTGGACGGGTGGGGTGGGTCGGATGCCGAGAGGGCTCAGGAGCGTGCGGACATCGACGCCGCCGGTGGACTGTGGGCGGCGCCGACCCGGGAGATGCTCGACCATGAGCCCGGACTGAATCCTGGGGACCGGGGCTTTCTGACCGCGCGTTTCACACCCCATCCGGGACGTACCGTCACTGACCACGCTCGACTGTCGGTGCCGGTCAGTGATCAGTCGTCGACATCCGTGGAGCTGCCTGAGGCAGGCCACTGGCCGATGCTCGCGGCGCCGGAGGCCACCACTGACCTGTTGGAGAAGGAGATACGGCGCTACACCAACGGGTAACCGGTGACTGTGCCGGCGGTGTTCGGTTCCCAGCCGAGTTCCGGGGCGACATGCTCGGCGAAGTTCTGCAGGATGCGCAGGTTAGCGTCCACGCCCAGCTGGCTGGGGATGGTGATCATGAGGGTGTCTGCCTCCGTCAGGGCGGCGTCCTTCTTCAGCTGTTCGACGAGCTTGTCCGGCTCGTCGGTGTAGGTGCGTCCGAAGGTGGCCTGGCCGTCGTCGATGTAGCCGATGCCGCCCTCGTCACCGCCGATACCGAACATCCGCATGTCCTCCTCGGAGGTCACCGGGATGATGGAGCGGGAGACGGAGACGCGCGGCGTCCACTGGTGGCCGGCCTCCTTCCAGGCGGCGCGGTAGGCGCGGATCTGCTCGGCCTGGAGGTCCTCGAAGCGGTCGCCGTTGGCCTCCGTGAGCAGGGTGGAGCTCATGAGGTTCACACCGTCGTGGGCGGCGCGGACGGCGGTGTCGCGGGAGCCGGCGCCCCACCAGACGTGCTTGCGTAGGGACATCGAGTGCGGCATCACCGGCACCGGGACGTTCGGGTGGTACATCCGCGGGTACTGCTCCTCGAGCGGCAGGGAGGTCGCCATGCCTTCACCGTCGACGGCGGCCATGAAGCGCTCGAACTTCTCACGGGCCATCGCCGCACCCTTGGGGTCGTCAGCGGCGGGGTGGTAGCCGAAGGCCTCGTAGCCGCGGTCGACAGGCTCGGGCGATCCCCGGGAGACGCCGAGGGCGACCCTGCCGTCGGACAGCAGGTCGAGTTGTGCGGCCTCCTCGGCGAGCTGCAGCGGGTTCTCGTAGCGGATGTCGATGACGCCGGTGCCGACCTCGATATTGCTGGTCCGCGCCGCGATGGCGGAGAGCAGCGGCATCGGTGCAGAGTGCTGGGGTGCGAAGTGGTGGACGCGGAAATACGCGCCGTTGACGCCGAGTTCGTCGGCACCGACGGCGATCTCCAGTGCGTTCTTCAGGTTCTCCTTCGCACCGGGCATGCGGCCGGACGTGCTGAGGTCGTAGTGTCCGAAGCTGAGGAAGCCGAAGGCCTTCACGGGTACTCCTTTTCACAGTCAAGTAGTTGATGTGTCAACTATATGTTGTGCGGAGGGCAGATGCAAGGGGTCCGGGGGCATTCGTGGCGGGATGTCCGCATCACGCCGCCGGAGGTCGCTCGGGAGGGCGTCCGAACAGCCTCAGGTCGCGTGATGCGGACACTCCACGCCGGTACGGTCGGGGCCATGGGTATCGACCGCACCATCCCGAACATCACCGTCCCGGACCGGGCGGCGCTCGAAACCAGCGTGCGGGAGCATGCGGCCGTCCTCGGGGTGGAGGTCCTCATGGACCACGGTTGGATCGTCACTCTCGGTGACCGGGACGGCCACCAGCTCAGCATCATGACGCAGGACGCCACAGCGTCCGTGAACCCCGCCGTCTCCTGCTTCCTCACCACGGTGGACGAGGTGCAGACGGTGCTGGGCCGCGTGGTGGAGCAGGGTCTTGAGGTGGTGCACCTGCTGAGTGAGGAACCCTGGGGTGTGACCCGGTTCTTCTACCGGGACTCCGCGGGGACGGTCATCAACGTCGGGACGCATACCTGAGCGCCACTGCGCCGTTGGTTGGCGTGCGTGAGGAGAGCCGGTCGAGACCGGCGGCGAGGTCACCGGTGAGGTGAGCAGGTGACTGCCGGTCCAGAGGGACCCGGTCGGGGTCGAGGAGACGACGAGCTTCGGCACCGTCTCCAGGGTGCGCGCCCAGCCGACCTCCGCCGGGGAGGCGTCGACCTCCCCCGCGAGTTACCCACGCCCAGTAGTTCTCCATCATCCCGTAGACGACGCGTCCTCACAGTATGCCCTCGGATCCCTCCAGCAGGCGGGTGTACCAGACGTGCGTCTCCTCGTCGGCGATGCCCTCGCGGTGGTCGAGGGTGACGCTGATCCTGTACGTGAGTGTGTCCAGGAGTGATTTTCACACCGAAGTCTTCACACCGAAGTCATTGTCAGGGAGCGTGCCTGCGGAATTGACCGCATCCCGGAGGTACCCCTGTGCAACGTCCACGGCACCCGGTCGGTGGAAAGCGTCCGCGAGATTGAGGTGCAGGGATGTGGCGAAGCCACGGACGGTCGGCCACAGTGCGAACAGCTGTGTACTCGCCGATTCCACCTCGCCGGTGAGAGCTTCCATGAACGCTGTATCTGGGGCGCGCATCAGTTCTCCTCCATCTGGACCGGCATGAGCACGGACGTGAGATCGCCGCACTGCGCCGACCGGACTGTCAGCGGCAGGTCCGGGCCGCGGAGTTCCAGTAGGATATCGGGCCCGAGCGCACCGGTCAGTGCCGGATACAGCGTGGTCAGGGAGAAGATCGCACGGGTCGGGGAGTCGGTGACGCCTGCATCCGGTACGGCGTGCCCAACCTGCACCTCACCCTCACTCGCGGAGACGGCGACGCGGGGTCCGGCGTCCTCCACTGCCCGTTGGAAAGCGGTGGAGTCGACGGAGATGCGGGAGACCGGCTCGGTGAGGGCATCGAGCATGAGCCGGTAGTCGGGGAAATCCCCGGGGAGAAGAGGAAGCGCGGTGGTATCACCCGCGACCACCGCGTGCAGATGCTCCGGGGCGCAGTGGAGCGTCACCTGGTCGGCACGGCGCCACACCGGCAGCGCGGCGGTCAGGGCACCAGCCGATACCGCCCCGGACCAGTCTCCACCGGTGACGCCGGGGAGCGTGAACGTCCGGACGGCCAGCCGGTACCGGTCAGTGGCGACCAGCCGCATCTCACCGTCCGTGACCTCCACGAGCACAGTGCCGAGAACCGGAAGTTCCGGTTCATTCACGGTGGTGGGCAGCACAGAGTCCAGCCCGGCTGCGAGAACCGGGCCGGCCAGTGTGAAGGGGGGGGATGATGCCGCGGGCGGAGCAGCGGGTTGACGATCGCCGGTGAGTTCGTCGGTGATTTGTTCCGCGGCGGCGATCGCGTCTCCGGTGGATGCGCGGAGATCCGTGATGTGCCGTCGGATGACCTCCGCGGCGTCCTCCGGAGATGAACTGAGGACGTCGCGGACACCCGACAACGACATGCTTGCGGCACGCAGCCGCCGGATGCGGATCCCTGCAGAAATCTGGGACGGAGCGTAGAGCCGGTAGCCGGAGAAGGGGTCGGTGTCGGCGGGGTCGAGGACACCGGTGTCGGCGTAGAACCGCAGTGCGCTGGTGGTGAGCCCGGTGGCCCGGGCGAATTCGCCGATGGGCAGGAGTTGCCTGTCGTTGTCGTAGGTCATGGTGTCAGCGTGGGCCTTCAGGCAGGGTGAAGGTCAAGCCCGGTGTGCCGGGCCGAGGTCGCCGCGTCCACGACCTCCTGCTGCATGTTCGAGAGGATGAACAGCACGCCGATGAACACCAGCCAGAGCGCCGCGAGGACCACCCACACCCGGAGATTCCACCGCCGGCGCATGGCGATCACGGCGACGAACTCGCGGAGGAAGCCTGCCGGCACGAAGTAGGACGCCGTCCTCGCACCCACCACCCGGGCGTCCAGTCCCAGATGCTCGGTCAGCTCCGCGGCACGCAGGGCATGGTAGTTGCTGGTCACCACGACGAGGCGGGCATCCTTCCCGAGCAGGTCGCGCGTGTTCCTCAGATTCTCCTCCGTGGTGGTCGAGCGATCCTCCAGCACCATCTGTTCCCGCGGCACACCCGCCTTCTCCGCGTAGCGGGCCATCGCCTCGGCCTCGGCGATCTCCTCGTCCGCGCCCTGCCCACCGGAGAGTACGAGCGTCACCTCCTCCCCGGCGTCCTGCAGTTCCCGCAGCATCGCGATACCGCGGTCCACCCGGGCGGCGAGCAGCGGCGTCGGCTCAGTGCCGTTGAGCCCGGCGCCGAGGACGACCACGGCGTCCGCGTGACGGGGGCGGGTGATCCGCCCGTAGAGCACGGCGTAGACGGTGAACGCGACGAGCTGCACGAGGATCATACCGACGGTCAGCGCACCCAGCGGTGTGACGACGAACAGGAGGATTTCGGCGGCCGCCCGGTTCTCGGCCGGTCCGCGGCCGAGCAGGTACAGGCCGAAGAACAGTCCGACGATGGTGCCCA
This sequence comes from Corynebacterium sp., assembly GCF_022712275.1. Classification (GTDB taxonomy): domain Bacteria; phylum Actinomycetota; class Actinomycetes; order Mycobacteriales; family Mycobacteriaceae; genus Corynebacterium. The sequence continues at coordinate 11,903 of NZ_JALAGU010000052.1, forward strand.
GCAGGGCGAGGCCGAAGACCGCGGGGACGAGGGTCGCCGTCCCGAAGCCCTCCCGCCGGACCACCACCGCACCGTTGATGAGCAGGTAGATGCCGGTCGCCAGGACCGCGAGCACACCGAGGACCAGGACGCCGGCGACGAGCAGTGTGGCGGTCTCTCCGTCGGGGTCACTCTGCAGTTCACTGACGACAGCGGTGACCCAGACGAGGAAGACGGTGGCGACGATGAGCAGCCCGTTGCGGGAGTGCCGGGGTTCCCGGATGATCGACCAGACGGTCCAGACGGCGAGCAGTGCGGTGACGCCGCCGAGGATCCAGGTTGCGGTCACGGGTGTTCCTTTCGTCAGGAGGTGGCCGGTCGGGGACCGGGCGCACGGTGGGGCGGAGTCAGACTGCCAGGTTACGTGCCTGGATGTTGACCGACAGCCCGTCCTCGCCGACAAAGGGGCGGACGGTCTCTGCCGTGGTCACGCCGGGCAGGGGGACGGTGGCGACCGGGGTACCGTCGGCAGTGACGGTGAGGACGCCGTCCTCCAGGGTGGCGGCGTAGGTGATCTCCGCGCCGTCGACGCTGCCGTGGTCGGTGAAGCTGCCGTCGGCGGCGGGCAGCGGATCCGGCTGGGCGGTCGGGCCACCGGGGAGGGTGACGGGGACGTAGATGTCGAGCAGGCCGACGGTGTTGTCCCGGTAGTCCTGGACGATCCACTGGGCCTTCTCCTGCCCGCTGGTGACATCGACGTAAGCGGTGGAGACGGTTCCCTTGTCGGCGAGGAACAGCGGGCGGCCGTGGATGTCGATGGCGGAGGCGGTGGCGTCCGGGGCTACTCGGGCGACGATGGACCGGACAGTGCTCTCCGCCTCGTGCTGGGCGCTGAACTCGGCGGAGACACCGGCGACGGCAAGTCCGCCGATAAGGACGACAGAGGCGGACAGGGCGAGGATGTGGGTTGTTCTCATGGGAGCTCACGCTACGGTCCGGGTAGTGGGTCACGGATCAACCCGTGGTCTGAACCTGCAGGCCAGGCGGGGTCATACCGGGGGATGACGTGGTGGCTTCCCCACCAGCACCCGCGCCGCAGCCCTCCCGGCCAGGCGTCCCGCACGGTTCGCCCCGACCGTCGAGGCGGTGGAACCGTAGCCGACGAGCAGGACGCGCGGATCCTCCGCCACGGTCACCTCGTCGGCCATCCGGATGCCACCGTCCGGCCCGCGCAGGTGCAGCGGGGCCAGGTGGGTCAGGGCAGGCCGGAAGCCGGTGTTCCAGAAGAGCACGTCGACGTCCTCGGTGTGGCCGGGTTCGAAGGGGGACCAGCTGGCGGGCTGTTCCAGCGGGCTGGTGCCGTCGGGGCCGGGGGCGGCGTCCTGCAACGCCCGGGCGGAGGGTTCGCCCCACACCACGCCGTGGGGCGTGATGTGTCCGATCATTCCGCGGGAGACCAGCACGCCGGACGCCACGGCGTCGAGGTACTCCGGCCACGGCGGGATGCCGGTGTTGCGCACCACCGAGTCCGGACGCCGCCCCTGCGTCGTCGCCTCACGGACGCGTTCCTCGGCCTTGTAGCCCCAGCGCTGGTCGAACTGATCCGGGGAGAAGTTCGGCGGACGCCGTGTCGCCCAGAGAGTCTGTGCCGCAGATCCCGGCTGGTTGAGCTCCAGGAGAAACTGGACGGCGGAGAGTCCGCCACCGATGACGAGGACGCGATCGCCCGCGAAATCCTCCTTGCTCACGTAGTCGACGGTGTGGAGCTGGCGTCCGGTGAAGTCGGCGATGCCCGGTGTGTACGGGATGTACGGATGGGTCCAGGTCCCGGTGGCGTTGAGCAGCAGTCCGGTGCGCAGGGTGGTGCAGGTGTCACCATGCAGGACGGTGAGTTCAAGGTCGGTGTCCTGTTCCTCGCCGGTGCTGTGGACGGCGACGACCTTCACCGGGCGGACGACCTGCAGCCCGAAAGTCTCCTCGTAGCGACGGTAGTAGTCGGCGACCAGCCGGGACGCCGGGACGGACGGGTCCGGGCGGTCCATCGGCAGCCCCGGCAGGTCGGCGATTCCGTGGGCTCTGCCGAGCGTCAGCGAGTCCCACCGGTGGCGCCATGCCCCGCCGGGGCCGTCGTCGGCGTCGAGGGCCAGGAAGTCCGTGCCCGGGACGAGGCCACGGTGGACGAGTTCATGGGCGGCGGCGAGCCCGGCCTGGCCGGCGCCGATGATGACGGCCGGGATGCGATCGGGAATGCCGGTGGATGCGGTCATGGCGCCGAGGCTAGTCGTCCGGCTTCTTCCTCAGCGCTTCCAGCACTTTCCCGTCGGTCTTGTAGCTGCTGTGCTCGTCGCCGAGATCCCGGTCAAGCAGACCCCAGAGGCTGCCGAGTGCGTCCTTGCGGGCATCGACGGAATCACCGACCGGGCCGAGCAGATCCATTGCGCGGTCCCACAGACCTCGGTCTTCGGGGGCCCTGCCGTTGATGTCGTCTGCTCCCCAACTCCAGTCTCCGGGATCGTTGCCGTGGATCCACGGAATGTCAGCGACCCCGCCGATGAAGTCCCGGGAGTCCTTGTACACGTGGACCTCGGCATCCCCGTCCAGGGCCCGGAGGTTGAGGTCGGAGGTGGAGTCGGCCTTCATGCCGGGACTGCCCAGGAGGTGGATCTCGTCAGCGTCCAGAGTGGCGGTGTCGTCCCGGGCTGCTTCGTCGATGACCCGGGTGCCGTAACTGTGCCCCACGATGCTGAGTCGGGCGTCCGGGTTCCGTTCGCGCAGCATCGCCTGATGCTTGCGCAGTGTCGGCCCGGCAGCTTCAGCACGACCGTTGAACATCGCACCCACCAGATTCCCCGGAGGGGACCACTCGCGCCATACGACGGTCGCCTGTCCGGGACCGGTGAACCGGCCGGCGAACTCCGAGGCGCCCCGGAGGGCCGACAGACTTCCGGAGCCGGTACCGGATACAAGTGTGGTGACCTTGTCCGCGGTATCGATGTTGCCGATGATCGTGGCCGGGTTCCCACCGTCCGTGATGACCTCGACACCGATGTCCGCCGGGTCATGCCCCTGCTCCTGCAGCATCGCCACTGCCGCGTCAGCGGCCCTGAGCATCTCCTCCCGGAGCTCCGGAGTGACCGACGGATCATACAGTCCGTCGATGCGTACCCCGGGTGGGATGCAGTCAGGGGATCCCGCCGCCGCTCCACGTGCGCCAGGGGAGAGGGAATTCTCCTGCACCCGGCAGGTCGCATCGACCCCGGCGGCCGAGGTGATGGCGTCGGCCGCTGCACGGTCGGCCTCGGTCACCGATTCCATCGCGTCCCGGAGGACCAGAGTGAATGCGGCTGCCGCGGGGTCGGCACCTGCCGCGGCCATCTGCCCGAGAACCGCTGTCCCGAGTCCGTGGAATCCCGGGGCCCCGGAGGTCACCAGCCCGCTGTCGTGGACGGTCATGCCTGCGGACTCAGCGGCGATGATGGTGGTGGCCACCTCGTCCCGGATGCCGGTGAGCAGATGACAGTGACTGTCCAGCAGCTCAGCTACCTGAGCTGCCGCTTCGCCAGCGGTACGGATCTGTCCGGAGACCGACGTCAGTTGTTCCGACCTGTTGTCCGCGGCGGTGCCCTCCCACTCCGGAAAAGCCGATACCAGGTCGATACCGGATGCCACTTCTTCCAGCTCGGTGCGAGTATCCGACCAACTGCCCGTGGCGAGCGAAGCCGCAGCGACGGGGGCATCGGCGATCTCCCTGATGTTCATGAACCCGACCCTTCCAGATCCGCGGCGGCCTCGGTTTCCGCGGTACGGACGGCGGCGACGAAAGCACGTACCCTCTCGGCGGCCGACCCGGTCGTCGTACCCTGTGTCGACACGTCCCGGGCGATCGCGTGAGTGGCGAGGGACAACGCCTGCACCACTCTTCCCCCGGGGAGCGCGGCCACCGGTGGGTTCCCCGTGTGCGGCAGGCGCCGTGCAGTTTCGTTCAGCCGTTCCCCGAGTGCCGCCAGTTCTCCTGCCGCCTGCTCCACAGCCTGCGGCTCGATGCCGAAGACCCCTGATCCTGCCTGCCCTGCCCCGTGCGTCATGACCCCTCCCGGTGTCCGGTTGTCCGTCCGGTCCGCCCCGTCGGCGGCTCCGGTGGGTCAGGACAGTATCGGCGTCCCCGGAAAAGCGTCAATGTTCGCCACCGAACCTGTGGACAATTCTCCTCCGGTTCGTGCCACCCTCTGTGGACAACGCGGTCCGGAGGGGCAGTTGTCCACACCGGTCAGGAGGCCGGTGATGAGGCACGAGGTCCAGCCGACGGTGACTCCGGACAGGACGGACATGGTGTCCGTGGCACCTGACCCTGCGCGTCTGCACCACCCCTGTGGCTACCCCAGGCGTCCCTCCAGCCGGTCGATGTAGCCCTGGCTCGTGGCGTCCAGCCCGATGAACGTGACCTGTTTGCCGCGTCGGGCGTACTGTTCGCGCACTCCCTGCAGTGCGGCGACGGTGGAGGAGTCCCACACGGTGGTCGCCGAGAAGTCGACGGTGACCTCATCCGGGTCGCCGGCGTAGTCGAACTGGTACACCAGGTCATTCGAGGACGCGAAGAACAGCTGTCCTTCCACCCGGTAGGTGCCCTCACCGGTGCGCTGGACGTGGGTGAGATGGGCGACGCGCCGGGCGAAGCCGACCATCGCGGTGAGGACGCCGAGGATGACACCCACCGCCAGGTTGTCGGTGACGACCGTGGCGATGACGGTGACCAGCAGGACACAGGTCTCCGACAGTGGCATGACCCGCAGCGTGCGCACCGAGTTCCAGTCGAAGGTGGTGAAGGCGACCACGATCATCACCGCGACCAGGGCGGCCATCGGGATCTTCCCGACGATGTCCGAGAGGGTCACCGACAGGATGATGAGGAACGCCCCGGCGAGGAAGGAACTGATCCGGGTGCGCGCTCCGGCCTGTTTGACATTGATCATCGTCTGGCCGATCATCGCGCAGCCGCCCATGCCGCCGAAGAAGCCGGTGACGATGTTGGCGATGCCCTGGCCGAAGGTCTCACGCGTCTTGTCGGAGTGGGTGTCGGTGAGGTCGTCGACGAGCTTCGCGGTGAGCAGGGACTCCATCAGGCCGACGAGTGCCAGTGCCACGGCGTAGGGGGCGATGATGCCGAGGGTGTCGAGGTTCCAGGGGATGTCGGGGATCCCGGGACCGGGGAAGGAGTCGGGCAGTTCACCCTGGTCGCCGACGGTCGGGACGTCGATCGACAGGGTGACGACGGCGAGGGTGATCAGCAGGATGGACGCCAGTGGTGCGGGGATGCGGGTGGTGACCTTCGGGAAGACCACCATGACCAGCAGTCCGGCGACGACCAGCGGGTAGACGGCCCGGGGGACGTCGATGAGGTTGTCGAGCTGGGCGGTGAAGATGAGGATCGCCAGGGCGTCCACGAAGCCGGTCATCACCGACCGTGGGATGAAACGCATCAGTTTCGCCACGCCCAGTCCGCCCATGATGACCTGGAGGACGCCGCCGAGGATGACGGTGGCGACGAGGTACTCCACCCCGTGGTCGCGGGCCACAGGGAAGATGACCAGGGCGATCGAGCCGGCGGCGCCGGAGACCATGCCGGGGCGTCCACCCAGGAGAGCGGTGACGCATGCCATGGTGAAGGCGGCGTAGAGGCCCATCTTCGGGTCGAGGCCGGCGACGATGGCGAAGCTGAGGGACTCGGGGATCAGGGCGAACGCGGTGACCAGCCCGCCGAGGATCTCCACGGTGAGCAGTTTCGGGCTCTTGAGTGCGGCGAGGACGGTCGCGGGCTTCGGCTGGGCTTGCGGATCTGACGGTTCGGGCACAGCGTGATGGTATCCCGTGCGGACGTGGGGGACTGCGTCGTCGCTTTGCGCCACCCACTGTTCACGGTCAGTTCGGTTCTTCGCCGCTGCGGCGGTCACCGGGTGTTCACCCCTGGGGTGCACCATGCGGTGCATGCGCACCCGCCCCCTCACTCTCTCCCTGCTCGCCTCCGTCACCGTGAGTGCCATCGTGCTCGCCGCCGCTCCCGCTGTCGCTGATGACACCCCGCCCGGCCCGGACCGCACCGGTCTCGTCAGCGAGTTCTACGACTGGTGGACTCCCGGTGCCTACGACGACACCGATGAGGCCACCATGCTCGCCACCGCCTTCACCGGCGATGTCACCGAGGCCGGCGCCGCTGTTCTCGCCCGCAACGACGAGGGGGTGCAGGCGATCAACCACGCCGGCGCCGTCGACCCCGACCAGGCACTGCGTGCCCTGGAGGACGCCGACGAGGTCTGGACCGAGACCCTCGGAGACTCCCTCGGCCCCGTGCTCTCCGGGTACCTTCTCGACGGCGTGGAACAGGGCGACCTCCCGCTCACCACCTCAGTCATCGAGTCCGGAGAGGACAACGCCACCACCGGCACCGCCAAGACGGACGTCAACTTCCCTCGCCCGTTCCTGCAGACCGCGGACAAGGACCGGGGCGGGTTCGGGGACCGGTCCCGCAACGGGGAGAACGACCTCAAGGGTCTCGATCCGCAGCTCGACATCGAGCGTATCCCGGACCAGGGCACCCGTCCGGACAACGGGGAGCCGCACTCTGCCGGCTACGACGGCTTCGCCGGTGTCGGTGAGGACGGCGTGAGCGGTCTCAACCAGGCCTTCCCCTCCGGCCACACGACCTACGCCTACGGCATCAGCCTGCAGCTCGCCGAGCTGCTGCCCGAACTCGCCCCCGAGATCATCACCCGTGGTTCCGAGGCGGGCAACAACCGTATCGTCCTCGGCGTCCACTACCCGCTGGACATCATCGGTGGACGCATCGAGGGTCACGTCAACACGGCCACCCAGCTCGCCGACGGTGACTACATCGACTCCACTCTCACACCCGCCCGCGAGGAACTCGTCGCCTACCTGGAGCAGCGCTGCGACGCCGACGGCCACGGCGCGCCCCTGACCGACTGCATCGAGGACACGGACGCCAACGACGCCGGCGGCTACGTCAACGCCTTCACCGATCCGGTCTCCACCTCGCCGGTGACCGACCGTGCGTCCGCCCTGACCGCCTACGAAGCACGGATGACCTACGGTTTCGAGCGGACCAGCGACGGTGGCCGGGCGCCCCGCGTCCCCGAGAACGCCGAGAAGCTGCTGGTCACCGCCTTCCCCGATCTCACCGATGAACAGCGACGCGAGGTGCTCGCCGCCACAGAGATCGACTCCGGCTATCCGCTGGACGCCTCCTCCGACGGCTGGGCGCGGATCAACCTTCCCGCCGCGCTGAGCTCGAAGGTCACCGTCGACTCCACCGGCGCGGTCGTCAAGGTCGAGCCGGGACAGGATGCACCGGGTGTCGTCACCTCTGACGTCCCGGGCTCGCCGGCAGGCTCTCTCGTCGGCAGCCTGTGACCCCCGCCGTCCTCACGTACCCTCGGACCCATGCGCATCGCAGCGATCCAGATGAGTTCCGAACCGGATGTGGCGACGAACCTGACGACCATCCGCACTTACATCACCGAGGCCGCGCGCCTGGGCGCTGACCTCGTGGTCTTCCCCGAGGCGGCGATGTTCCCCTTCGATGCGGGACGCCTCGACATCGTCGCGCAGCCGCTGTCGGGACCCTTCGCCACCGCGGTGACGAAGGCCGCCGTCGAGCACGACGTGACCGTGGTGGTCGGCATGTTCACCCCGGCCGACACCGTCTACCGGTATCCGGACGGACGACGCACCACCGAGCCGATCGCCGGGGCGGGGGAGACCAACCGGTTCCGCCGGGTCTACAACACGCTGCTGGTCACCGGCCCGCACGGCACCGACCACTACAACAAGATCCACACCTTCGACGCCTTCGGCTACCGCGAGTCCGACACGGTCAAGCCCGGCGACCGGAGAGTGGTCTACGAGATCGACGGTGTCACCATCGGTCTGGCGACCTGCTACGACATCCGTTTCCCGGCGCACTTCTACGCGCTGGCGAAGGCGGGCGCGACGGTGATGGTCGTGCCGACGTCCTGGACTGACGGGCCGGGCAAGCTCGGCCAGTGGCGCACCCTGACCTCGGCCCGGGCCCTGGACACCACCAGTTACCTCGTCGCCGCCGGCCAGTCGCGCCCCGGATCCCCGGACCGCTACGGGGTCAATGACGGGCCGACGGGTATCGGCCACTCGATGGTCATCGGACCGGACGGGGCGCGGCTCGCCGAGACCGGGTATGTCTCCCAGGTGCTCCTCGTCGACATCGACCCGAACCGGGTGGACAAGGTCCGTAAGGGCCTGCCGGTCCTCGCCGGGCACGACCGCGACCTGAAGGTCAGCGGCGTCGACATCCACGCCAAGGGTGTGCGGGCCCTCGGCGAGCAGGAGGACTAACTCTTCCGCAGCAGCCACACGAAGTACGGCGCGCCGATCAGGGCGGTCATCAGCCCCACCGGGATCTGCGACGGGGCGATGAGGGTACGGCCGAGGATGTCGGCGACTCCGACCAGCACCGCACCGAGCAGCATGGACACCGGGATGACGCGGACATGCCGGGCCCCGACCAGTGAGCGCGCCAGGTGCGGGGCGACGAGCCCGACGAAGCCGACGGTGCCCACCGCCACGACCGCCATCGCGGCGAGGAGCGCGGCGACCGACAGCAGCACAAGGCGGGTGCGACCGGGACGCAGCCCGAGGATGCGTGGGGTGTCGTCGTCGACTGACATGAGATCCAGGTCACGGTGCATCGACCACAGCACCGGCAGTGCCACGACCAGCACCACGACCACCGGCAGTACGTCGGAGAAACCACGCCCGTAGGTCGTGCCGGACAGCCAGGTGAAGATCCGCGGGGTGTTCCACGGGTCCGAGCGCAGCAGAAGATACGTGGTCAACGACGACAGTGCGTACCCGGTACCGATGCCCACCAGAACGAACCGGTCCGGGGAGAGACCGCCCCGACCGGACAGGGCGGCGATGACCGCGAAAGTCAGCAGCCCGGTGGCCACCGCGGCGATGACCAGTGCGGGACGCCCCTGGTCCGGGGCCAGTGTCACCACGGCCACCGCACCGAGTCCGGCTCCGGCGGTGATGCCCAGCAGGCCAGGATCAGCCAGCGGATTACGGACCGTTCCCTGTACCGCGCAGCCGGACAGGCCGAGGGCGGCACCCGCGGTCACGGCGGCCAGCACCCGTGGCACCCGGTCATCGAGGGCACCGTCGACCAGTCGCGGGGCGGCGCCCTGCAGCCAGAGCATGATGTCGCCGGTCTTCAGCCACAGGGAGCCGGCGAGCATGCCGACAATCACCGTTGCGACCAGCAGCACCACCGAGGCCACCACGACGACGAGGTACCTGCGCCGCGACCGTACCTGCGCGCCGGTGCGTCCGGAACCGGAGGTCGCACCGCGTGACGACCCGGCGTCCCGTAGCCGCAGCGCGAGCACCACGATGAGGATGCCGCCCAGTATCCCGGTGGGGATCCCGGTCGGTACCGCGGTAGCACCGGCCGCGCCGAGCAGTGCCCGCAGGCCGGCGTCCGACAGCAGCACCAGCAGGGCACCGATGAGTCCGGAGACCGGCAGGGAGACCAGGTGGTTGTGCAGTGCCGGAACCTTGGAGGCGAGGAGCCGGGTGAGCACCGGGGCACCCAGTCCGACGAAGGCGAGCGGCCCGGCCAGCGTCACCGCGGTCGAGGTCAGCAGTACCGCGCCGAGCAGGGCGAACAGACGGGTCGAGCGCACCGGGACGCCCAGGGTGGTGGCCGTGTCATCGTCGGACAGGGCCAGGGCGTCCAGTCGACGGGACATCAGCAGCATGAGCACGATCACTGCGACGATCGCAGGGACGGCACGCTGAGAGGCATCGATACTCAGCTGCGCCAGTGAACCGGAACCCCACGCGAACAGGCCGGTGGTGCCCTCCTTGAACAGGATGAGCAGCATGCCGGAGACGGCGTCGAGCGCCATGGCGATGGCCGAGCCGGCGAGGATCAGCCGGGTCGTGGCCGTCGACGAGTTACCGCCCCAGGCCCCGGCCAGGCCGAGGACCACGGCGGCGGCGACGAGCCCACCGGCGAAGGCGACGAGCGAGGACGCCCACAGCGGCACCGAGAGGCCGAAAGCGGCGACCGCGCACAGGGCCACATAGGACCCGGCGGTCACCGCGAGGGTATCGGGGGAGGCCATCGGGTTGCGGGTCACCGACTGCAGCAGCATGCCGGCGACACCGAGGGCCGCACCCACGGCGACACCGGCGAACAGTCGTGGCAGTCGGGAGCCGGTGATGATGTCACCGTGGTCCCCGCTGAGCAGGTCGGTCAGGCTGAGCCCCGAGGTGCCCTGGGTGATGTGCCACGCGCCGACGAGGACGAGCGCGGCGGCGAGACCGCTGATCAGGCCGGCGGCACTCAGGGCGGTACGGGGACGGATCACTTGCTGATCTGGTCCAGGGCCTCGACGTAGGCGTCGAGCAGGGCGATGCAGGAGCGCGGGCCACCGGCGGTCCACAGGCTGGAGGAGAACTGGGCGGTCCGGCCGTCCTTCACGGCGGGCAGGTTGTTCCAGATCGGGTTCTTCTCCATGGCGGTGACGTAGTTCTCCGGGTCATCGGCGGCCTGCGTCGCGCCGGAGAAGAAGAGGTTGGCGTCCCCGACGGCGGTGAGGCCCTCGATGTCGGTCTGCGCGAGACCGTACTGCTCGTCGACACCGCCGGAACCGTAGGACTCGTTGACCTCGTCGGTCCAGGCGGAGGTCAGGCCGAGCTGCTCGCCCATCTGGGTCATCAGCGCGCCGGAGGTATACGGACGGATGGTGAGGTTGCCGGACTCCACCCAGCCGTCCATGTACAGGAACTTGTTCGTCGGCAGGGCGGCGACGGTGTCGGCGACCTTCTCCTTCGTCGCGGCGATGGCGTCGTCGAACTCCTGGTTGAGCTCATCGGCACGCTCGGAGCGGCCGGTGGCCTCACCGATCATGGACATGACGTCCTTGACGTTGCCGATCTGGTCGTCGGTGTCCGCGCCCGTGGTGACGAGCACGGGCACGTCACGCTCCTCGAGCTTCTTGAGGGTCTCGTCGTCCGGGTCGAAGGTCTCGAGGATGATGAGGTCCGGGTCGGCACCGTAGAGGGCGTCGAAGTCCGGCTCGCCGCGCTCGCCGGCGTTGACCGCGTCCTCCGGCAGTTTCTCGGCGGAGACGTACCGGGAGTAGGAGTCCGGGGAGGCGACGGCCACCGGGTCGACGCACAGGCTGATGGCGTCCTCCATCTCCTGCCACTCCAGCACGGCGACGCGCTTCGCCGGCTGGTCGAGCTCGACCGTGCGGCCGAGACCGTCGGTCAGGGAGACCGGGTCGGTGGAGGTGGCGATGTCGCCGTCGCAGCCCTCGGCATTCGAGGTGGGGACGTCGGAGGAGGACGCCTCGTCGTCGGAATCGGTGGTGCCGCAGGACGCGGCAGTCAGGGCAAGGGTCATGACGCCGGTGGCGGCGAGGACTCGGGTGAGCTTCATGAGTTCTCTTTCAGTTCCAGGGAAGGGTAGGGACGGCGTCCGACAGGGTCGATGCGCAGACGCCCGGTGCGGGGATCCACGCCGACATCGACGGGGACGCCGTAGGCGAGACTGATGTTCTCCGCGGTGAAGACCTCGACCGGGGTGCCGGCGGCGTGGACGCGGCCCTCGTGGAGCAGCAGCACCTCATCGGCGACGCGCACCGCGTGATCGAGGTCGTGGAGGACCACGCCGACGGTGGTCTGCCGGTCCTCGGCGAGGTCGCGCAGCAGGTCGAGGATCTCGGTCTGGAACCGCAGGTCCAGGTGGTTGGTGGGCTCGTCGAGGAGGAGGACGCCGGTGTCCTGCGCCAGGCAGGCGGCCAGCCAGACCCGTTGCATCTCACCGCCGGACAGGGCGGACGCCGGGCGTTCCCGCCTGCCGGTCAACCCGGTGATCTCCAGGGCGTGGTCGATCGCGGCCTGGTCGGCGTCGGTGAGACCGGCGAACCGCTTCCGGTGCGGGTGACGTCCGAAGGCGACGACCTCGGTGACAGTGAGCCCGTCGGGGGTCGGCCGGGACTGGGCGAACAGGGTGACGCGGCGGGCGAAGGCCTTCGGTGAGAGCAGGGTCGTGTCGTGACCGTCGAGGGTGACGGCGCCGGCGGTGACCGGGTGCAGTCGGGCCAGGGACCGCAGCAGGGTGGACTTGCCGGAACCGTTGGGGCCGACGAGGGCGGTGACGGTACCGGGGGAGAAGGAGACGGACACGCCGTCGATGACGGTGCTGGTGGCGTTGCCGCTGCCGTAGCCGAGCATCAGGTCGGTGCCCTGCAGGGGCTCTCCGCCACCGGTCATGTCCTCTTCCTTCCTGTCAGGTACGCGTTACCTAACCCGGAAAGTATATGGACGGGTGAATGATGTCCGCAATCATGAGTTTCGGACACCGGACATGGAAATCCGGACACGCCCCGACTAGGCGACGGCACCGGGGGTCTGCCCTGTCACCTTGTGGAAGGCGGCGATGAAGGTGCTGGGCTGGGTGTATCCGAGCTGGTCGGAGACCTCGTGGACGCGGTGGCCCGCTGACAGCAGCGTCACCGCATGACGGATCCGTAGCGACTGCCGCCACTGACCGTAGGTCAGGCCGGTGGACTCGCGGAAGGCACGCGTCACGGTCCGCTCACTGATACCGAGGTCCCGGGCCCACCCGTCGAGGGCCCGCGGACAGGCGGGATCGGCAAGCAGGGTGTCGACGATCCGGGTGATCCGCGGGTCGTCGGGGACCGGCAGGGAGAACTGGTCCGCTGCCGGCTCCAGGACATCGAAGACCACCGCCTCGGCACGGGCTCGGGCGGCGTCCGCCAGATCGGGGCGGGCCAGGTGGGTGAGCAGTGATTCCAGGACAGGCGTCATCTCCACGACGGTCGGACGGAGGAAGGCGACCGGGGTGCGCTCGGGGGAGAAGAAGGCGTCGCACAGGATGACATTCGCCGTGACCTGCCCGGAGTGTGGGGTACCCGCGGGCAACCAGACGGCGCGTCCCTCCTGGACGGTGAACAGCTGCTCCCCGTCGTCGGTGCGGACCCGGGAGGTCATGGTGCCGTGGCGGACCCACACCAGCTCGTGGACGGAGTGGCTGTGCCACGGCCAGTCGGTCGGCACGTCCGGCCACTGTCCCTCGGAGAGGATGACGAAGGGGGCGGTGATCTCCGCCGGTTCGAGGGCCAGGTCGGTCACATCGACTCCGCGGTGATCATCGCGGGGTCGACGCCGGCAGCGGTGAGGACGCTGACCGCCTCGTTGACTGCCGTGGCGTCCTCCGGTCCACCGGCGACAAGGACGCGGCGTCCTGCCCAGGTGTTGCCGGCATTGTCGGCGACCGCAACATCGGCAGCGGTGCCGTGGCGCAGTTCCTCGCCGTTGACCAGCTGCTCGGGGCCGGGGCGGGAGTAGATGGTGAAGCGTTCGCGCTCCGGGGTGTCGAACCAGGCGGCGTCCCCGGTGGCAGTGGCGTCGGTGACGACCGGGGTGAAGGTCAGCCAGCCGGAAACCCCTGCCAACCCCAGCATGCCGGTGTACTCGTGCAGGTCATCGGGGTTGTCGACCTGCCAGTAGAGGTGCACCGGCGGGACCGTGTCGCGGGTCGAGGCGTCCAGGATGAGGGCACGCAGCGGGGCGAGGCCGGCGCCGAGGGCGATCATCAGCGTCGGGGTGTCCGCGGACAGTTCCAGTCCGCCGGTCGGGTTGGCGACCACCCAGTGCTCGCCGACGCTGACCTCCGGGGGAGTGTCGGCCGGGTGGAAGAACGGGAACTCCAGCAGGCCACCGTGGTTCGGCGGGATGGAGGACGCCACCACCTGCCACCGGTCGGGGTCGCCCGGGGAGCGGGCCTCGAGGAACTGTCCGGCCCAGCCGGTCTGCGGCGGGGTGGCGGTCAGTCGGACCACCGTGATGCGCGGGGAACGCTGCTGGATCTCGAGGACCTCGGCGTCGGAGGCGGCGGGGATGCCGGCGTCCTCGTCTTCGACCGCGCCGAGAGCGGCGATGCGGACGCCGAGATCCACGGTCTGCAGTAGTTCGGTGAGGCCGACGGGGATGCCCGCTTCTTCGGCGGCCTGGTAGGTGAGGTCGGTGCCGGGGTAGGGGAAGTTGTAGAGGCCGCACAGGGCGCGGCCGAGGGATTCTGCGGCGGCGGCGACATGCTCGATGGTGATGCCGTTCTTGCGCAGGTCGCGCCCGAGGTCGGCGAGGAACGCGGTGCTGTTGTCGTCGAAGTTCGCGAATCCGGAGGCGGTGGCGGTCAGGCCGTCGGCGGCGGTGAGCGCGGCGCGGCGGACCCAGGCCACGTCCGGGACATGGGGTGGGAGGGAGGTGCCGTCGACGGTGGTCGGCTGCGGCACATCGCCGAGCGGAGGCGCGAGGCGCCGGTAGTGCCCGTGCGCGGTGGCGACGAGGTCGTCGAGCCGGTCATAGGTCGCGTTCACGGCGCCGGAGAGGGTGGACAGGTCCGGTGCGCTGACGGCACGGAAATGTCGGGACCCGGGGTGGGACGGCTCGTGACTCATGGGTTCATTCTGTCACAGCACGTTTTCTGTTCGTGGTGATCATAAGGGTGTGGGCCGGGGCAGGCCCGGACTAGCGTTGCCCTCCATGCAGACAGCTCGGTCTATTGCAGTGACGGCGGCGGCCGGCCTCACGGTCTCACTCGGCCTCGGCGTCCTCACCTCCTGCGGCACCGCCGTCGGTCAGGGTGACGACGACTACACCGGCCCGCCGGTGACCGGAGGGACGCTGCGCGTCGCCTTCGACGCGGACATCACCTGCGCCGACGGCCAACAGGTCGGCAACAACACCGCCCTCAACGTCTCCCGGCAGATCACCGACTCACTGACCGACCAGGACCCGGAGACCGGGGAGATCGTCCCCTGGCTCGCCGAGAGCTGGGATATCAGCGACGACTCGACCACCTTCACCTTCCACCTGCGTGACGGCGTCACCTTCACCGACGGCACCCCGTTCACCGCACAGTCGGTCAAGGACAACTTCGAGGGCATCGTCGACCTCGGTGCGAAATCCTCGCTCGGCTCCACCTACCTCGCCGGGCTGGCGGGCATCGACACCCCTGACCCCCGTACCGTCACCGTCCGGTTCACAGATCCCAACGCGCAGTTCCTCCAGGCCAGCTCCACGATGACCCTCGGCTTCTACGCCCCGTCGACGCTGGCGGAGACCCCGGAACAACGCTGCACCGGTGACCTCGTCGGCACCGGCCCGTTCCGGCTCACCGACTTCAGTTCCTCCGGCGGTGCCTCGCTGGTCCGCAATGAGAACTACCGGTGGGCGTCCTCCCTCGCAGAGCACGAGGGCCCCGCCTACCTCGACGGCATCGACTTCACCGTGGTCCCCGAGTCCGGCGTCCGCAACGGCAGCCTCGCCTCCGGCCAGATCGACGTGGACACCGCCGTCCAACCCCAGGACGAGGAACTCCTCGACCAGTCCGGCTTCCCGGTCATCGACCGGCCCAACCCCGGCGTGAACTACTCCCTGTTCCCCAACTGGAAGAAGGGCCCGTTCGCCCACACCCGCGTCCGGCAGGCGGTGAATGCCGCGATCAACCGGGAGGAACTCACCGCGGTCCTCTCCACACGGCAGAAGGCTGCGACCTCCGTTCTCGGATCCACCACTCCCGGCTACGCCGACCAGTCTGATCTTCTCCGGTACGACCCGGACACGGCGAACCGGCTGCTTGACGAGGCCGGGTGGACCGGCCGTGACGATGACGGCTTCCGCACGAAGGACGGGACACGTCTGGTGATCCCGGTCGGCTACTGGCAGACCGCCCCGTTCCTCGAACTCGTCCAGCAGCAGCTCCGTGCCGTCGGCGTGGACCTGCAACTGAAGAAGCAGACCATGGCCGAGACCTCCGCTGCCCAGCAGGCCCGCACCAACGACGTGGAGTTCTACAATCTCACCCGTTCCGACCCCGACGTGCTGCGCACCGTCTTCGACGCGGACGGACGCAACGTCAACAACCGCCCCGCCGGCCCCGTCGATGACCTGTTGCGCGACAGTCTCGCCACCACCGACACCGCTGCCCGGGCAGCCACCGTCTCCGACATCACCACCCGACTCGTCACCGACGGCAACGTCATCCCCCTCGTCGAACTCTCCGGAATCTCCGCGACCGCCCCCGACGTGCACGGATACCGCTACGAGGCCTCCAGCCGCCTCCAGCTGGTCGACACCTGGCTGAGCGAAGGAGCATAGATGTACATCCTGCAACGCGTCCTCTACGGGGTGATCATAGTGTGGGCCGCCTGGACCCTCACCTTCCTCATCCTCTACGCCCTGCCCGGTGACCCGGTCGCCACCATGCTCTCCGGCTCCGGACAGTCGGACGCCACCCCGGAACAGATCGATGAGCTGCGCCGACAGTACGGCCTCGACCGGTCCCTGCCCGGCCAGTACCTCGCCGCCCTCGGTGGCCTGCTCACCGGTGACCTCGGCTCCTCGTACCTCACCGGGGACGCCGTCGCCACCTCTCTCGCGGAAACCCTGTCCACCACCCTCGGACTGGCGGTCGCCGCACTCGTCCTCGGTGGGGTCGTCGGCACGGTGACCGCCCTCGTCGCCGTCGCCGCGACCACCGCACGGTCACCGTGGTTGCGCCGGGTCGGTGACGCGCTCTCCGGGCTCCCGGTGCTGGGCGTCTCCCTCCCCACTTTCTGGGTCGGGCTGCTCCTGCTGCAGATCTTCTCCTTCCGCCTCGGCTGGGTACCGGCGCTGGGCGGCACCGGGCCCGCCGGACTCGTTCTGCCCACCGTGACACTCGCCGTTCCGGTCGCCGCGACCGTCGGCCAGGTCCTCCAGCGCAGTCTCGCCTCCAGCTGGCGGCAGCAGTTCACCACCACTTTCCGCGCCGCCGGTTACACAACCCCACGCCTGCTCACCACACACGCACTACGGGCGTCCCTGGGTCCGCTGCTCGCGGTGGGCGGTGTCCTCACCGGCCAACTCCTCGGCGGCGCGGTCGTCGTGGAGACCGTCTTCACCCGCAACGGACTGGGCCGCCTCCTCGTCACGTCCGTGACCTCGCAGGACATCCCGGTGGTGCTGGGCGTGGTGACCGTTTCCGCGGTGATCTTCGTGGTCGTCAACATCATCACCGACCTGCTGCTGCCGGTGGTGGACGACCGCACCCGGACCACCCGCCCTGCCGCCGCTGAGCCCGGGGCCCCCGACGAAACGAAGGAGACGGTGTCCGCATGACTGTCATCACCGCGACCGCCGGAACCCGGCCCGCACCCGCCACCCGCACCCGCCCCAGCCGCATCGGACCCGGCACTGTCCTCGCCGTACTCGTCCTCGTCGTCGTCCTGGCCTGGGCCGTGGCGCCCGGCCTGTTCACCTCCGCGGACCCCCTCGTCGGAAAGCCACTGGACCGGTTGCAGTCTCCGGGTTTCAGCCACCTCTTCGGCACCGACCACCTGGGTCGGGACGTGTGGACCCGGGTCATCCACGGTACCCGTGAATCCGTCGTCACCGCCGCGCTGGCCGTCGCGGTCGCCGTCGTCGCCGGCAGCCTCATCGGCACCGTCGCCGGCTATGTCGGTGGCGCCCTCGACCCGTTCCTCTCCCGCCTCACCGACGTCCTGCAGTCCGTGCCCAGTCTGCTGCTGTCCATCGCCGTCGTCGCCGGACTCGGTTTCGGCCCCGGCAAGGTCGCCGTCGCCGTCGGTGTCGCCTCCGTGCCGACCTTCGTCCGGGTGGCGCGCACCGAGGTGCTGCGCTGGCGCACCAGCGCCTTCGTCGAGGCTGCCCGGCTCTCAGGTGTCGGCACCGGACGCATCCTCGCCCGCCATATCCTGCCGCACGCCGTGAGCCCGCTCGCCGGACTGGCGGTACTGGAGTTCGGCACCGCTCTCCTGTCGGTCTCCGCCCTGAGCTTCCTCGGCCTCGGCGCACCCCCGCCGACACCCGAATGGGGTCTGCTCGTCGCCGACGGGCGCAGCTACCTCGCCAGCGCCTGGTGGCTGACCACCCTCCCGGGCCTCGTCATCGCCGCGACCGTCATCTCCGTCAACCACCTCTCCCGCACCCTCACCACCACAACCACCAGGAGCACATCATGACCACCACAGCAACCACGACCCGTGCGGACGCGGCCAGTCCGCGCCCGCCCTACCCGGCGCACGGCGGCAGCGTCCTCGATCTCGTCGGCCTGACTGTCGCCTACGGCGACCGGACCGTCGTCCACGGCCTCGGCCTCTCCCTGGCGGCCGGGGAGATCGTCGCCCTGGTGGGCGAATCCGGCTCCGGCAAGTCCACCACTGCCCGCGCGGCCGTCGGACTCTGCGGCGCAGGCCCCACCGTCACCGCCGGGGAGCACCGGATTCTCGGGACGGACACGACAGCAGCCGGTCCCGCGACCTGGCGCCGCCTGTACCGCGGCGGTGTCGGCTACATCCCGCAGGACACCGGCGATGGCCTCAACCCGGTGCGCACCATCGGCAGTCAGCTCGCCGAGGCCGTGCGGCAGAACGGTGCCACCGGTCGTGCCGCGGTACACCGCGGCGTCGCCGACGCACTCACCGCCGTCGGACTGGACGCCGCCCTCCATGCCGGTCGGCATCCCCGTGAACTCTCCGGCGGCCAACGCCAGCGCGTCCTCATCGCCCTGGCTCTCATCGGAGAACCGGAGCTCGTCATCGCCGACGAACCGACCTCGTCCCTCGACGTCACCGTGCAGAAACAGGTGCTCGACCTGCTTGAACAGCGCGTCAGGGAGACCGGGGCAGCACTGTTGCTGATCACCCACGACCTCGGCGTTGCCTACGCCCGTGCCGACCGCATCGTGGTGCTCAAGGACGGTCGGATCGTGGAACAGGGCACGGCGCAGGCCGTGCTCACCGATCCGCAGGAGGGCTACACCCGCGACCTCGTCGCCGCCGTCCCCGGCCGGGCGGCGCAGCGGGCGATCCGGGCGGTGGAGGGCGCGGAGCCGGTCATCGCCGCCCGTGGACTGACCCGGGTCTTCCGGCGGGGCACCGCGCCCGCCGTCGATCGCGTCGACCTCACCCTCGCCCCCGGCCGCACCCTCGGCATCGTCGGCGAGTCCGGCTCCGGCAAGTCCACCACCGCCCGCATCCTGCTGGGCATTGAACCCTTCGACGCCGGCGAGGCCACGGTCCTCGGCCGTCGACTCGACGGTCGGGGTATCCGTGGCCGACGGGGCGGGGACGCCGTCGCCCTGTCCCGTCGTGCCCGACTGATCCACCAGGACCCCACCGGCTCCCTCGACCCCCGGTTCACCGTCGCCGAGACGGTCGCCGAACCCCTCGTCGGCTTCGGTATCGGCGACCGCTCCTCCCGTGCAGCACGCGTCGCCGACCTCCTCGACCAGGTCGCCCTGCCGTCGGATGCCGCCGACCGCCGCCCCGCCGAACTGTCCGGCGGGCAACGCCAGCGCGTCGCCATCGCCCGGGCACTGGCCGTCGAACCGGAGCTGCTCGTCCTCGACGAACCCGTCTCCGCCCTCGATGTCTCGGTGCAGGCCCGGATCCTCGACCTGCTGACCGACCTGCAGGACGAGCTCGGCCTGACCTACCTCTTCATCAGCCATGACCTCGCCGTGGTGCGCGACATCGCCGATGAGGTCGCGGTCATGGCGTCCGGACAGGTCGTCGACCACGGGCCTGCCGAGGAACTGTTCATCCGGCCCGGCAGCGATGTCACCACCGGCCTCCTCGCCGCCGTCCCCACCCTCCCTACCGTCTCTTCCCTGATCGGAGCACACCATGAGTAACGACAAACGACAGGTCCACCTCGCCGCCCACTTCCCGGGCGTCAACAACACCACCGTGTGGGCCGACCCCGACTCCGGCTCCCATATCGAGTTCGCCGGTTTCGAGCACTTCGCCCGGACCGCCGAACGCGGGCTGTTCGACTTCCTCTTCCTCGCCGAGGGCCTGCGGCTGCGCGAACACAAGGGACAGATCTTCGACCAGGACGTCGTCGGACGCCCCGAGACCGCCACCGTCCTCTCCGCCCTCGCCGCCGTCACCACCCACATCGGACTGACCGGTACCTTCAACTCGACCTTCAACGAGCCCTACGATCTCGCCCGCACCCTCGCCACGCTCGACCGCGTCTCCGCCGGCCGTGCCGCGTGGAATGTCGTCACCAGTCACAACGCCTTCACCGGGGCGAACTTCCGGCGCGGTGGCTACCTCGACGGTGCCGACCGCTACCGGCGCGCCGCCGACGTCGTCTCCCTCGCCCGCACCTTGTGGGAGTCCCACAGCGGCAGTGAAGGGCATACCGGCGACGGTTCCTTCGACTGGCACAGCGACTTTGTCGACGTCCACGGCATCTTCCCTGTGCCGGAGTCTCCGCAGATTTCGCCGGTCATCTTCCAGGCCGGGGACTCCGAGGAGGGTCGCGACTTCGCGGCCCGTCACGCCGAGGTCATCTTCTCCGCCCACTCCGAGGCGGAGGACGGGAAGGCCTTCCGCACCGACATCGACCGGCGACTCGCGGCCGTGGGGCGGCATCCCGATTCCCTGAGGATCTACCCCGGCATCTCCGTCGTCCTGGGGGACACCGAGGCCGAGGCACAGGAACGGTACCGGGAGGTCCGGCACGCCCAGGTCCACGGGCCTGGCGCGATCGCCTTCCTCGAACAGGTGTGGGGCCGGGACCTCTCCGACTACGATCCCGACGGCCCGCTGCCGGAGGTCGGTCCCGACCTCGACAACGCCGACATCACCCGCGGCCGCGTCCGCCACGAGAAGGACTACGGTGCGGTCGCCCGGCGCTGGCGGGCGCTGGCGGAGGAGAAGAACCTCTCCATCCGTGAACTCGTCACCGAGGTCTCCGGCCGCGGCGGCACCCTCATCGGCACACCGGCCCAGGTCGCCGCTCGGTTCGACGAGCTGACGCAGCAGCGTGCCGCCGACGGCTTCATCGTCGTCCCGCACATCACCCCCGGCGGTCTCGACGAGATCGTCGACCGGGTCGTCCCCGAACTGCAGGACCGTGGTGTGTACCGGACCGGCTATCCCGGCAGCCACGGACGCACCACATTGCGCGACAACCTCGATCTGCCCGCGTACGTCCCGGGTGCTTTCCCGACCGCCGTTCCCACCAGCCAGGAGGTTTCCGCATGACCACCGCCATCCACGTCTCCCCGACTGCAGCGCTCGACCTTGACGCGCTGTCCGCCACCGCCCGCGCGCTTGACCTGGCGTCCGGCAGGGGTGCCGACGATTACCTTCTCGTTCTCGGCGACGACTACACCTCCGGACAGAACGCCGTCACCCTCGCCGCCTGGCTCGCCCCGCAGACCACCCGGCTGCGCATCGTGCCCGAGGTACCGGTGACGCACACGGAACCGTTCCACGTCGCCACCTCCACCGCCACCCTCGATTACGCTGCCACCGGGCGCGCCGGATGGTCGCCCGTCGCCCAGACCTCGGACGCCGCCGCCGACGCCATCGGACGCAGACCCGCAGCCCCCGTCGACGCAGCGTGGGGTGAGGTCCCCGATGTCGTCGCCGCCGTCCGTGCCCTGTGGACCTCCTGGGAACCCGACGCCGAGATCCGCGACGAGGTCACCCACCGTTTCATCGACCGGGACAAGGTCCACTACGTTGACGCCACCGGCACCGACTCGGTCGGGCAGCCGTGGTCGGTCAAGGGTCCGTCCATCGTGCCGCGTCCCCCGCAGGGGGAACTGCCGACGGTCACCGTCGTCGGCGACCGCTTCCACACCTCGGACGGGGTGGCAGGGGAGGTCCGCCACATCACGGACGTCATCGGTCTCCTCGCTCTCGCGGCCCAGGTCAGTGCATGAGCCGGACACTGGTGATCGTCGGTGCCGGGCCGCGTACCACAGGCATTCTTCTGGCGACGGCTGCTCTCCCGACCGTTCCGCCGACCGACATCCACGTCATCGACCCGTACCCGGCCGGTCCCGGCCGCATCTGGCGCGCCGACCAGCCGGCCGAGGTGTGGATGAACAACACCTCCGACGAGATCACCGTCTACGCCGACGGCGATCCCGGTGTCCCGGCGGCGGTGGGTGGTCCCGGGCTCGCGGAGTGGGCGGGTGGACGGCGCTTCGTCCCCCGCAGGGACGCCGCGGGCTACCTGAGTGACGCCTTCGACCGCGCTGTCGCAGCACTCACCGACCCTGCGGCACACCCCGGCGTCACTGTCACCGGACACCGCACCCGGGCGGAGTACGTCACTCCGTCGGACGGTGGTATCCGGCAGGTGCGCCTGGCGGACGGCACGGAACTCCGGGCAGACGTGGTGCTGCTGGCCCAGGGGCACCTCGACGTCGACCCTGGCGATGCAGGCACGGTCGGGGAGGGGCACATCCCACCCGGCTACACCGTCGACCAGGACTTCTCCGCGATCCCGGCGGGGGAGGACGTGCTCGTGCGCGGGTTCGGTCTCGCCTTCATCGACCTCATGGAGATCCTCACCGAAGGACGCGGCGGCCGGTTCGACCGCCGTGCCGGCGAACCCGTCCCGACCTACGTCCCCTCCGGGCGGGAACCGGTGCTGTGGGTCGGGTCGCGGCGCGGGGTGCCCTACCGGTCGAAGCCCGTCGACGGACCTCCGGCCGTGGAACTGCGTCACCTGGTCCCGGAGACCCTCGACCGGGTACCGCGGACAGCCGACGGACAACTGGTGCCCGGTCACCTGCAGCGACTGCTGGACGCCGAACTGCGCAGCCAGTGGGCGGCCGTCACCGACGAGCCGCTGGACCTTCACCGCATCGACCGCCCGCTCGACGGCCTCGCCTTCCCTGGCCGCCAGGCCGTGGAGCGCGAAGTGGAGAACGTCGTGTCGACGAACCTCGGTCGGGCGACCGACCGGCGGCATCCGCAGGACGGTGTGCTGTACAGCACGCTGGTGGCGTCCTACGTCGTCCTGCACTCGCTGCTCGCCGGGGGACTGCTCGGAGACGGGGACCGGTCACTCGTCGCGCAGGTCGAGGGATCGTTCTCCTACGTGTGCTCCGGGCCGCCGCCGGAGCGGCTCGGCAACCTGCTGGCGTTGCACCGCGCCGGGCTGGTCCGGTTCCTCGGTCCGGACACCCGGTTCCGGCGTGTCGACGGGCGTTTCCATGCCGACAGTCCCGTGGTCGGCGGCGCCCCGGTCACCACCGACCATCTGGTGGATGCCCGGTTGGCACAGGTCACGGTGTCGTCGGTGACGGATCCGGTGCTGCGTGGCCTGTTGGCGGACGGGGAACTCGTCGCCGGGACCGGGGCGTCCGGTGCAGCGGATTCGGTGTTCGTCGTTGACAGGGACAACCGTGCAGTCGGGGCGGACGGTGTGGTGCGGGGCAGGTTGTTCCTGGTGGGGCCGTCGACCTCCGACCCGGTGCGGGAGGGATTCGGACGTCCCGGACAGCGGACCCGGGTCTTCCCGGCGAACCGGCGGGTCGCCGAGGCGGTGGTGGACGCTCTCGCGGAGCGGCCGCAGAAGCTCAGTCCTGCTTCGCCATGACCAGCAGTCCGACGCCGACGGTCAGTCGGGGTCTGGAGGATGTGGGAGGTGGATGTGGGAGGTGGATGTGGGATACCGCACCCCGTCCATCCGGTTCAGGAAAATCACCTGGTCACTTTCCGGCAGGCGGTGAAGGGGGAGGTGCGGTATTCGACATGGCGGGGTGGTGGCGGTGGATCATCGTCACTGGCGCTGACGTTCCCCGACCTGGACAAGTGACACACTTCACACAATATCCCTCACTTGAGTGGAACAGGCTCAACCTAAGACGCGTTGGAACAGTCAGAAACGCAGAGTTGACAGCGCGGCGCTAAACTAGCGCAGCAGAGTCCAGTCGAGACAGAGAGGGAGTCACATGAGCGGTTTCACCCCCACCACCCGTACCCAGGAGGCCATGCAGGCCGCACTGCAGTCTGCCTCGGCGAAGGGCAATCCGGACATCCGTCCGGCCCACCTGCTGGTCGCGATCCTCGAGCAGGAGGATTCCATCGCCCGCCCGGTCCTCCAGGCCGCGGGTGTGGACGCTGACGGAGTCCTCGAGGACGCCCGCGACCTCGTCGCCGGTTACGCCACCGCCGCCGGTGACGGCCTGGCCAACCCGAACTTCAACCGGGACGCACTCAACGCCTTGACCGCGGCCCAGGAGCTCGCCGCTGAACTCGGTGACACCTATGTCTCCACCGAGGTCCTGCTCGCCGGCATCGCCAAGGGCGCCGGTGACGCCGCCGAGGCACTGCAGAACCGTGGCGCCACCTTCGAGGCCGTCCGTGGCGCCTTCGAGTCCGTCCGCGGCAACCGCAAGGTCACCACCGAGGAGCCCGAAGGCCAGTTCCAGGCCCTGGAGAAGTACTCCACCGACCTCACCGCCCGTGCGCGCGAGGGCAAGATCGACCCGGTCATCGGTCGTGACCAGGAGATCCGTCGTGTCGTCCAGGTGCTGAGCCGCCGCACGAAGAACAATCCGGTCCTCATCGGTGAGCCCGGCGTCGGCAAGACCGCCATCGTCGAAGGCCTCGCCCGCCGCATCGTCGCCGGTGACGTGCCCGAGTCGCTGCGTGGCAAGAAGCTCATTTCCCTCGACCTCGGCTCCATGGTCGCCGGTGCGAAGTACCGCGGCGAGTTCGAGGAACGCCTCAAGGCTGTCCTCGACGAGATCAAGGAGGCTGAGGGCGAGGTCATCACCTTCATCGACGAGCTGCACACCATCGTCGGTGCCGGTGCGACCGGTGATTCCGCGATGGACGCCGGCAACATGATCAAGCCGCTGCTCGCCCGTGGTGAGCTGCGTCTGGTCGGTGCGACCACGCTCGACGAGTACCGGAAGTACATCGAGAAGGACGCCGCCCTGGAGCGTCGTTTCCAGCAGGTCTACGTCGGTGAGCCGACGGTGGAGGACACCGTCGGCATCCTCCGTGGCCTCAAGGAGCGCTACGAGGTCCACCACGGCGTCCGGATCCAGGATTCCGCGTTGGTCGCTGCAGCATCGCTGTCTGACCGGTACATCACCAGCCGTTTCCTGCCGGACAAGGCCATCGACCTCGTCGACGAGGCCGGGTCCCGGCTGCGCATGGAGATCGACTCGCGTCCCGAGGAGATCGACGACGCCGAGCGCATCGTCCGTCGCCTCGAGATCGAGGAGATGGCGCTGAGCCAGGAGACCGATGACGCGTCCAAGGACCGTCTGGTCAAGCTGCGCGCCGAACTCGAGGACGAGCGTGAGAAGCTGTCCGGACTCACCGCACGCTGGGAGAACGAGAAGGGTTCCATCGACGCGGTCCGCTCCCTCAAGGAGGAACTGGACTCGCTGAAGACCGAGTCCGAGATCGCCGAGCGCGACGGGGACTACGCCCGGGTCGCCGAACTGCGCTACGGCCGTATCCCGGAGCTGGAGAAGGAGCTCGCCGAGGCTGAGGCGTCCGCCGCCAAGGCCGAGGAGGAGCGCATGCTCACCGAGGAGGTCACCCCGGACACCATCGCCGAGGTCGTCGCCGCCTGGACCGGCATCCCTGCCGGCAAGATGCTGCAGGGTGAGACCGAGAAGCTGCTCGCCATGGAGCAGGTGCTCGGTGGTCGTGTCGTCGGTCAGACGGACGCCGTCACCGCTGTCTCTGACGCGGTGCGTCGTTCCCGGGCGGGTGTCGCCGACCCGGACCGTCCGACCGGTTCCTTCCTCTTCCTCGGTCCGACCGGTGTCGGTAAGACCGAGCTGGCGAAGTCGCTGGCGGAGTTCCTCTTCGACGACGACCATGCCATGGTCCGGATCGACATGTCCGAGTACGGCGAGAAGCACTCCGTGGCCCGACTTGTCGGTGCTCCCCCCGGATACGTCGGCTACGACGCCGGTGGACAGCTCACCGAGGCCGTACGGCGTCGCCCGTACACCGTGGTGCTGTTCGACGAGGTCGAGAAGGCGCACCCGGATGTCTTCGACGTGCTGCTGCAGGTTCTCGATGAAGGACGCCTGACCGACGGCCAGGGCCGGACCGTGGATTTCCGCAACACGATCCTGATCCTGACCTCGAACCTGGGTGCCGGTGGCACGGACGAACAGGTGATGGACGCGGTGAAGCACGCCTTCAAGCCGGAGTTCATCAACCGTCTCGACGACGTGGTGATCTTCGAGTCCCTGTCTGCCGAACAGCTGAAGTCCATCGTGGAGATCCAGGTCCGGCAGCTCGCGGAGCGGCTGGCCGCCCGTCGTCTGGACCTGCAGGTCACGGAGGCTGCGAAGGGATGGCTCGCCGAGCGTGGTTACGAGCCGGCCTACGGTGCCCGTCCGCTGCGTCGTCTGATCCAGAAGGCGATCGGGGACGCACTGGCGAAGAAGCTGCTCGCCGGTGAGGTCCGCGACGGCGACACGGTGCAGGTCGACGTTGACCCGCACATCGCCGACGGGGTGGATTCCCTGGTCATCGAGGCCGTCGCCCACGAGGAGTGACACTCCTCGTCCTGAAGTCCTCACCTCCTGAGGTGCGCTCCGGGCTCTCCGGGCGTTCCCCTGGTGGTGAGGACTTCCGTCTGTGGAGGGGCCTCCGGTAGTGAGATACGTCACGATCCGGTGGTGACCCTGTCGGCGCAGGTAAGGGGAGCCTATGCTGGTGCGTCATGACTCAGCCGAAGCACCACCTCCGGTCGACACCACTCCCACCACACAACACCAACTCTGTCCGTACCGTCACCGCCTGTCTGGACGCCGCCCCCGGGCGTCCCGCGGGCGTCACCAGTGAAAGCCTGGTGACCTGGGACATCGGCGGCGGGAACTATGTCATCCGCTCCGTCCCGGTCGTCGCCACGCACCTCACCCACGGGGACATCGTCTCCTGCTCGGAATCCCGCGGCGGATTGATCGTCGACGAGCTGGTCCTGCACGGCGGCAGCACCACGATCCGCCTGCTGGTCGACGACGAGCATCCGGGGGAGGAACCGGGCCTGCGGGAGCGTCTGGCCGGGCAGCTCATCGTCTCCGGCTGCGTGGTCGAGCGGATCGGCAACCACGTCCTCGCGGTCGGCGTCGGCCCGGACGTGGACTCCGGGGACATCGGCACCCTCTGCGACGCCTGGGAGGACGCCGGGGTGGTCAAGGTCCTGCCGTGACGTATGGGCGGTCCGGTTTCGGAGGCTGTGCCTCACGCCCGTCCGGCGCCGGAACGACATGACACCTGTCACACGAACCCGGTGACAGATGCGCGACAACCCGTGACAAACGCCTCTACCAGCGACGACGCGTCCCCGGCACGATCGGAGGCATGAGCACAGCAACCACCACCGCCCCCGTCATCCGGGTGCGCGACCTGACCCGTACCTACCGCCCCGCCGGAAAGAAGAAGGACGCCTACACCGCCGTCGACGGCATCAGCTTCGATGTCCACCGTGGTGAGGTCTACGGTCTCCTCGGCACCAACGGCGCCGGTAAGACGTCCTCGCTCGAAGTCATCGAGGGGCTGGCGGCCGCGACCGACGGCACCGTCGCCATCTTCGGCCACGATCCGCAGGACGACCGTGACCTCGTCCGTCCCGACCTCGGCATCATGCTGCAGAACGGTGGACTCCCCAAGGAACTCACCGTCGCAGAGACCATGCGCATGTGGGCCGGCACCTGCTCGACCCCCCGTCCGACCGACGAAGTCCTCGCCGAGGTTGACCTGAACCACCGCCTCACCACCCGCGTCGGCTCCCTCTCCGGCGGCGAGCAGCGCCGCCTCGACCTGGCCTGCGCACTGCTCAACGACCCCCGCGTCATCTTCCTCGACGAGCCCACCACCGGCCTGGACCCCGAGTCCCGCGCCCGGACCTGGGATCTGCTCGCCGGACTCAAGGCCCGCGGTGTCACCATGGTCCTCACCACCCACTACCTCGAGGAAGCCGAACGGCTCGCCGACCGCATCGCGATCATGCACGCCGGACGCATCGCCGTCGAAGGCAGCCTGGACGAACTCGTCGCCGCCGAAGGTGCGGAGATCACCGCCACGCTGCCAGGCAACGGGGTGAAGAGTCTCCCCGACTTCCCCGGCGCGCTCGTCACCCGCGACGGCAACCGGCTGCAGATCCAGACCACCCGGTTGCAGGAGGACACCCACCGGCTCCTCGCCTGGGCCGCCGGCCAGGGCATCGCCTTCGACCACTTCACCGCCCGCCCCGCCAGCCTCGAACGCGTCTTCCGCCGTATCGCCGGTGCGGATGCACAGGCTGCGTAGACAGACACACGAAAAGGAATCAATCATGACCACCGCAACCCGGACCACGGCTCTCGCCCGCGCCGAGACCCTCCAGTTCGCGCGCAACCGCACCCTGCTCATCAACGCCGCTGTCTTCCCTCTCGGCTTCGGTCTCGTGATGTTCTTCGTCACCAGGGCGACCGATGATGCCGGTATCGCGGACGCCGCAGCCATCGCCCTGGAGTACTTCCTGGTTTTCGCCCTGATGTTCGTGCAGTTCTACACGGTGCTGTCGATGGCCACGACCCGTCGCGATGAGGGTGTGATGAAACGGCTGCGTACCGGAGAGGCCCGGGACGCCGAGATCCTCGGAGCCTTCTCCTTCCCCGGTGCTGTCCTCACGGTCGTGTTCACCGTCGTCATGGCCGTGGCCCTCGTCCTCCTCGGTGCACCGGGGCCGGTGAATGTGCTCCCGGTCATCGTCGCCGTCCTGCTCGGACTCGCCGTCTGCACCGGCCTGGCACTGGTCACCAGTGGTATGACGAAGAACGCGGAGGCCGCGCAGATCACCTCATTGCCCGTGATGATCCTCATGTTCGCCTCGATGGGCAGCATCCGCCAGATGTTCCCCGACAGCGTCAACAGCGTCATCGAACGCACCCCGTTCGCCCTGGTCTTCGACCTTTCCCAGTACGGCTGGGCCGGCAACACCATGACCCAGCGCATCGCCGATGACGGTGCTGCCCCGCTGGACTTCACCGGCGTCCTCGGTGAGACCTGGCCGATGATGATCCTGCTGGCCGCCTGGGCGGTCATCTGCCTGTGGGCAGGCGCGAAGTGGGTGAAGTGGGACGTCCGGAGCTGACAGGAACTGACACAATGGGTGCCGTGAATCCCTTCCGGATGTGGCGTGACCTCGACGGCGGCGCGAAACTCGCCGTCTACACACGGCTGTCGCTCGAGGCGATGGTCGTGTTCTTCGGCCTGTACATGGTGGTCGTCGTCGCCTTCGTGCCCGGCGAGGTCAACAGTGACGTCGGTGACGTCACCCCGCCTGCCTGGCTCACCACCGTCGACAGCGTCGCGTCCCTGCTGCTCATCACCGCGGGTGTCGCCGTCCTCGAACTCCGCACCGAGTTCACCACCGCCCCTCGCCGCGACGTGCCCTGGCTGCTGCCCTCCGCGACGGTGCTCGGGGCGTCCTGCTGGTCGGCGGGGCTTCTGCTGACGCTGCTGGGGTCCGACGGGACCTCCGACGGTGGTCTGCCGCTCATCGTCGTGTCGCTGCTGATCATGCCGCTCGCGGTGATGCCGTGGCTGCCGTACCACTGGCCCGTCACCGTGGCCGCCACTGTGGTGACTGCGGTCGTTCTCGGCGAGCTCTGGTGGATGGCCCTGTTCATCCCGTTCTTCCTCATGACGACACTGCTCTCCGTGTGGACAGTGAACATCGCCAAGCAGCTCGACCGTGCCCGGATCACCGAGAGTGCACTGCAGGTCAGCGAGGAACGCCTCCGCTTCGCCCAGGAACTCCACGACACCCTCGGCCAGCGCCTCGCCGCGATCTCCGTGAAGACCGAACTCGCCCGGGCACTCGCCGTCCGCGGGGATGACCGGTTGGACGCCGAGCTCGCCGAACTGCAGTCGCTGGCGAGTGCGTCGGTCACCGAGATGCATGACGTGGTCGAGGGCTACCGCACCGTGAACCTCTCCACCGAGATCACCGGTTCCCGGGAACTGCTGGAGTCCGCGGGCATCACCCTGACGGTCGAGGGGGATCCGACAGCGCTTCCTGGCCCGCTGCGTGAGATCGCCGCCTGGCTGGTGCGCGAGGCGACGACTAACGTGGTCAAGCACTCGGACGCCACGTGGGTGCGGCTGACCCTTGCCCCGGACACGGTGACGGTCACCAACGACGGGGTAGCGGTGGACATCGACCGGCTCTCAGGACTGGCCGGGATCCGACGCCGGGCGGAGCCGTCGGGGGCGTCACTGGTCGCTGAACGTGACGGTAGCCTCTTCACTGTCACGCTGAGAGGAGCGGACCAATGAACACCATCACGGTTGTCGTCGTAGATGACGAGGCGCTCGTCGCCAGTTCCCTGTCCACCCTCCTCGGGCTGGAGGAGGATCTGGAGGTCCTCGCCACGCTCGGATCCGGCGAGGAGCTGCTGGACTGGTGGGATGCGGGCCACACCGCCGATGTGGTGGTCATGGACCTGCAGCTCGGCGGGATCGACGGGGTGGAGACCGCACGGCGGTTGGGGGAGAAGCCCGCCGGTACTGCAGGTGCCGCCGTGCTCATCGTCACCAGTCACGGCCGTCCCCGTCAGCTCAAGCAGGCGCTCGCCGCCGGAGTGCCCGGGTTCGTCCGCAAGACCTCCACCGCCGCAGAGTTCGCGGCCGGGGTGCGTACCGTCCACGCCGGACGCCGCTACCTCGACCCGGACCTCGCGGCCGCGGCGATCGGTGCCGGGGAATCCCCGCTGACCGAGCGGGAGGCCGAGGTCCTCGAAGCTGCGGGACGCGGCGGATCGGTCGAACGGATCGCCGCGGAGGTGCACCTGGCGTCCGGAACGACGCGGAACTACCTCTCCGCGGCGATGGGGAAGACCGGGGCGTCCACCCGCTTTGAGGCGTGGCGGATCGCCCGCGAGCGCGACTGGCTCTGAGGCTGACCCCGGACTACTTCTTCCGGCGCATCCGGCCGCGGCGTCGCGCCATGTCCCGGGCGAGCGTCATCGGACGCTGCAGTTTGCGCTGTGCGGCCCAGGACAGGTCCTGCGTGCCGGGGAGTTTCCAGCCCCGCCAGTAGGACAGGATCATCATCCCGGCGCCGAGTGCCGGGGCGACGATCATACCGATGAACAGCACAGGGACTTCCCCGGACACCCCGGACTCGTTGACCGACCAGATCCCCACCATCAGTGTGGCGGTCAGTGCCGCCGGGGTGGCGTAGAGCGTCGCCCCGCCGAAGATCTCCGGCACCGACCCGGTCATCACATCCCGGATCATGCCGCCGCCGACGACGGTGAGCACCCCGAGGAACAGTGCCGAGGACCACGGGAGTCCGTTGGCCAGCGCCTTCGAGGATCCGGTCGCCGCCCAGACGCCCAGGACCACGGCGTCCCCGTGGACGCGGAAGATCTCCCATCCCCGCGAGTTCATGTGGATCGCCGTCGCCAGCACCGCGCCGACGAGTGCGAGGCCGAAATACCTCATGTCCTGCATTGCAGCCGGTGGTCCGTTGTCGATGAGCAGGTCGCGGATCATACCGCCGCCCAGGGCGGTGATGATCGCCAGGAAGATGATGCCGACGAAGTCGAAGTTGCGGGAGCGTGCGATCGTCGCGCCGATCATCCCGTAAAGCACCACACCGGTCAGGTCCAGTACCGAGTAGACCGTCCTCACTGACGGATCGACGAAGTCCATGGCGTCAGAGTATCGGAGAGTTTCGGCATCCTCAGTAGTCCCCTGCGGTCCCCGGACGGCAGAACTTTCCCCGTCCTCCTAAGATGGCGGGCATGAGCCCCTTCTTTTCGGCGGACGACCTTCTCGCCGCCACCACCCGCGGCGACCGGATGATCATCCTCGACTCACACTGGGCGCCGCAGGACAACGCTTCCTGGGACGCCTACGTCTCGCAGCATATCCCCGGTGCCTTCTGGTGTGACCCCCTGCGCATGCTCGCCGGCACTCCGTCCCCGGAGACCGGACGCAACCCTCTGCCCAACCCGACGATGCTCCAGCACTTCGTCACCGACTGGGGGATTTCAGCTGGTGTGCCGGTGCGGATCTACGATTCCGGCCGGATGTTCTGGGCCGCACGTGCCTGGTGGGTGCTGCGCTGGGCGGGGGTCGACGACGTGAAGATCATCGCCGGTGGAACACCCGCGTGGGAGGCGGCCGGCGGTGACGTCGCCGGCGGAATCGGATGCCTGCGCGGACGCGGCACCTTCGAGATCTCCACCGGCGGAATGCCGACCATCGAGCTCGAGGAACTCGACGACTGGGTCACGTCCGGCAACCTGCTTGTCGACGTCCGCGGCGAGGGACGTTTCATCGGACGCCGCGAACCCCACGACCGTCGCGCCGGGCACGTCCCGGGTGCGGTGAACTTCCCCGTCGAGCTGCTCCTGGAGACCGGTGGTGTCGCTGATCCGGAGGTCGTGGCGGAGCGACTGGCACGCCGGGGGATCGGTGGACCGGACGGTGTCGATCCGTCGAAGGTCGCCGTCTACTCGGGGTCCGGTGTGGATTCGGCGCTGTTCCTGGCTCTCATGGAGCACGCCGGGCTGCCCGGGGCGCGCCACTTCGTCGGCGGCTGGTCTCAGTGGGCCGGCAACCGGCATCTGCCGGTGGCACTCGGTGTGTGAAACCCGTTAATCCGACCGTTTGTCAGGTGAACTGATCGGGGAGACCATATGCTGTCCCCCATGGAACCCTTCGCCACCTCCGTTGCAGACGACGCTGCAGACACCCCCGCAGTCGTCCCCGACGGCCCCGTACTCCAGGTCGTCACCCCGATGTCCGGGACCGTGGCACCACTGGAGTCGGTCCCGGACCCCCGGTTCGCCTCCGGTGCGTTCGGGGCGGGCGTGGCCGTGATCCCGGACTACGACGTGGAACATGTCACCGTGGTCGCCCCGGTGAGTGGGGAGCTGCGGCGCCTCATGCCGCACTTCTTCCTCATCGTCACCGAGGCTGGCACCGCGGTGTACACCCAGCTCGGCATCGACACCGACATGCTCGACGGCACCGGCTTCTCCCCGCACGCCACCGAGGGGCAGCAGGTGACCGTGGGGGAGCGGATCACGACCTACGCGCCCCGTCAGCTCGGGCGCCTCGGCTTCGACCCGCTGGTGCCGGTCGTCGCCATGCAGCAGAACGTCGTGGCTACCGGTCTTCTGCCGGGTGAGCCCTGCGAACCGGGGGACGTTCTTTTCGAGTTGTAGACGTGGCACACTGGGGACATGCTGCGCCGATTCACCTCCACTGCAGCGGCCTTCCTCATGCTCATCGCCATGACCAGGGTCGCCGAGCGACTCGACGCCGACTATGTCTCGGCCGTGTTCTACGGCTTCTTCGTCATCGAGCTGCTCCTGTTCATGGTCGGTGTGGTGGGCACCGAGCGTGGCTACTTCGGTCCGCGGCGCCATCCCGTCAACCGGATGTTCATCGCCTTCAGCTGGGTCGGTGTCATCGGCGCGCTGGTCACCATGGTGGTACAGGGGCCGGGTGGGGGAAATCCGTTGTGGATCGCAGTCATCAGCGGGGCATCCATGTTCACCGGTGGTATGGCGGCGGCGGTGCTGGCCGTGTCCGGCTCTCCGTGGCGCGACCTGCTGTACTCCCGGCGCTTCAACGGGGACCGTCCGGATGCCGACACGGAATCAGATGCCGTGCCGCTTCGCGATGATCCCGTGCATGGCGTCCCGCGGGAGCAGGCGGGACGCCGGAAAAGCGATACCGGCGCTTGAACCGGCGGCGTACAGCGGCTTCGGCCGGGGGTCGGTGACCGCCTCCATGATCTCGTCGGCGACCTCGTCGGCGGAGATGCCCTTGGCCTCGTTGGCGTTGAGGTTCTTCAGCATGGTGCCGAATTCGTCGGAGTAGGGGCCCTGTTTGTCGATGTAGACGGTGCGGCGCTGGGAAATGCCGGTGTCGATCGCACCGGGTTCCATGACGGAGACTCCGATGCCGAAGGGGCGGAGTTCCCGTCGGGCGGAGAATCCGAAGGCCTTCACCGCGGCCTTCGAGGCCCCGTAGGAACCGCGGTGGGCCAGGGGGAAGCTGCCGAGCATCGAGCCGACGAAGACGATCCGGCCGCTGCCCTGGTCACGCATGGCGGGCAGGAGCTTCTGGGTGACCTCGACCTGGCCGATGACGTTGATCTGGAACAGACGCGTCATCGCGTCATGCGGCAGTTCCTCCAGTGGGCCGTTCTGGGACTCGCCGGCATTGTTGACCAGTACAGAGACTGTGCCTGCCCTGATCTTCTCAAGCTCACCCGGGAGCCGGTCGATGCTCGCCGGGTCGGAGAGGTCGAGGGGGACGAGGGTGACCTCCTCCGGGGTGTTCGCCACCGAGTGGAGGGACCCCGGATTGCGCGAGGTGCCGATGACGCGGAAACCGGCTTTCACCAGAGCTGTCGCCGTGGCCCGGCCGATGCCGGAGGTGGCTCCGGTGACAAGGGCGGTGTCTCCGGGGCCGACGGTGGGCAGCTCCGGAGTGCTGAAGCGGGAGAAGGGGTTGCGGAGGCGTCGTTTCGTCATACTTACATTGTTACCTGCACGCGGGCTCCGGTGGGGTGAAGCCGTGGTTGCGACGGTGGTGGCGGTCGGAGGCTGACAGACGGTCACTGCGGTGGAGCGTCAGAAAGTGTTACCGGTTTTCATCGGTAGTACTTTTGGCGACCTGCTTTTGGCGACCTGGGGAAATGCCGAAATGAGGTGCTGTCTCCTGGTAACACTTTTCCGGGACAGGGGCGGACGGGAGTCAGAAAGGGAGCCGGTCGGGGGGGAGGTCCCGCCGTTCGACGTGTTCCACGTCACCGCACCGGTTATACTGACCTCCGCACGAACTCAAGCGCGATCCACAACTGAATGCGCCGCTCGTAACCGTGGTGGGAGAGATCGGCTCTGGCGTCAGGGAAACCTGGCACCAACCGGCCGCCGTAGGAGCAAACACCTCCCCGTCAGACACTCTCAGGCACCCGTACCGCCATGGTGAGGCAACTCTGGAAAGAGCAGGTCACCGTCGTCCGTGACCCGCCGCCGAAGGAGAAAGGCACCCTCGAAAGCACACCAGCGTGGTCATGCTGAAGCTCTCAGGCACCATCGACAGAGTGGGGAGGACTACCATCCACAGCACCCTCCGTGCGTCGGGGCTCAGCCCTGCGCAGGAAGAAGAAGACATGGCAGCCCCCCATTTCCGTCGGCACATCGGCCCGAACGCCACCGACACCCAGGCCATCCTCGACACCCTCGGCTACGAGAGCACTGAAGCGCTCGCCGCCGCCGCGGTCCCGGCGTCCATCGCCCAGACCGCCCCGATCGGCCTCGCCCCCGCCCTCGACGAGCAGGACGCCCTGGCGACCCTCAAGGGCTTCGCCGGCAAGAACACGCTGAAGAAGCAGCTCATCGGCGCCGGCTACTACGACACGGTCACCCCGGCGGTCATCCGCCGCAACATCGTCGAGAACCCCGCCTGGTACACCGCCTACACCCCGTACCAGCCGGAGATCTCCCAGGGCCGTCTCGAGGCCCTGCTGAACTTCCAGACCATGGTCGAGGACCTCACCGGCCTGCCGATCGCCGGTGCATCCCTGCTCGACGAGGCCACCGCCGTCGCCGAGGCCACCCAGATGATGGCCCGCCAGAACGCGAAGGCCGCGAAGAAGGGCGGCGTCGTCCTGCTGGACGAGGCCCTGCACGATTCCAGCCTCAACATCACCCTCGCCCGCGCCGCCGCCGCCGACATCCCCGTGGTCATCACCACCGTGGACGCCGCCTCCGTGGCGGCTCTGGACGCAGAGGGCACCGTGATCGTCGGCGCCGTGATCTCCAACCCGGCCACCACCGGTGAACTCCGCGCCGACCTCCCCGAGGTTATCGCCGCAGTCCACGACCGTGGCGGACTCGTCACCGTCGCCGCCGACCTGCTGGCCCAGGTCCTCGTCCAGTCTCCGGGCGAGGCCGGTGCCGACATCGCCGTGGGCTCCGCCCAGCGCTTCGGCGTCCCGCTGTTCTTCGGTGGCCCGCACGCCGCCTTCCTGGCCTGCCGCGCCGAGTACCAGCGCAAGATGCCCGGCCGCATCGTCGGTGTCTCCGTCGACGCCGACGGCACCCCGGCATACCGTCTCGCCCTGCAGACCCGTGAGCAGCACATCCGCCGTGACAAGGCGACCTCGAACATCTGCACCGCCCAGGCACTGCTCGCCGTCGTCGCCAGCTTCTACGCCGTCTGGCACGGTCCGGCCGGCCTGCGCGCCATCGCTTCCGAGCTCCACGGCCGCGCCGTCGCCCTGGCCGTCGGTCTCACCGGTGAGGGCCTGACCCTGGCCTCCGACCTCTTCTTCGACACCGTCACCGTCGAGGTCACCGATGCCGCCTCGGTCGTCGCCGCCGCCTGCGACGAGGGCTTCAACCTGCGCCTCGTCGACGAGACCCACGTCGGTGTCTCCGTGGGTGAGTCCACCACCGACGAGGACGTCGCCGCCCTGGTCCGCGTCATCGCCGGTGCCCATACCACGGTCGACACCTCCGCTTTCGAGCCGGAGAACGGACCGCTCGGTGGTGAGGACAGCATCCTGCGCACCGATGAGATCCTCACCCACCCGGTCTTCCACTCGGTCTCCTCCGAGACCCAGATGATGCGCTACATGCGTCGCCTGGCCGACCGTGACCTGGCTCTGGACCGCACGATGATCCCGCTGGGCTCCTGCACCATGAAGCTCAACGCCGCGATCTCCATGGAGCCGATCACCTGGCCGGAGTTCGCCGGCATCCACCCGCTGGTCCCCGCCGAGCAGGCCACCGGCTGGCTCGAGCTCATCGAGGACCTGGAGGAGCGGCTCGCGAAGATCACCGGCTACGCCGCGGTCTCCGTCCAGCCGAACGCCGGTTCGCAGGGTGAGTTCGCCGGTCTGCTGGCGATCCGCCGCTACCACCTCGCCAACGGCGACGACCAGCGCACCCTGGTGCTCATCCCGGCGTCCGCCCACGGCACCAACGCCGCCTCCGCCGCACTCGCCGGTCTGGGTGTGGTCGCCGTGAAGAACGCCGGGGACGGGTCCATCGACCTGGACGACCTCGACGCGAAGATCGCGAAGTACAGCGACCGGATCGCCGGCATCATGATCACCTACCCGTCCACCCACGGTGTCTTCGAGGAGCACGTCGGCCAGGTCTGCGAGAAGGTCCACGCCACCGGCGGCCAGGTCTACATCGACGGTGCGAACCTCAACGCCCTGGTCGGTCTCGCACAGCCGGGTGTCTTCGGCGGCGACGTCAGCCACCTCAACCTGCACAAGACCTTCACCATCCCCCACGGTGGCGGTGGCCCGGGTGTCGGCCCGGTGTGTGTCGCCGAGCACCTCATCCCGTTCCTGCCGACCGACCCGTGGAACGACCCGACGGTCGCCCCCGGCGTCCAGGAGGGACGCCCGGTCTCCGCGGCGACCTACGGTTCCGCCGGCGTCCTGCCGATCTCCTGGACCTACATCGCGATGATGGGTGACGAGGGGCTGACTGAGGCGTCCCGCATGGCGCTGGTCAATGCGAACTACATCTCCGCGCAGCTCGCGGACACCGTCCCCACGCTCTACACCGGTGAGAACGGTCTTGTCGGCCACGAGTGCATCCTCGACCTGCGGGAGCTGACCAAGCAGTCGGGCGTGACCGCCGCGGACGTCTCCAAGCGCCTCATGGACTTCGGCTTCCACGCCCCGACCCTGGCCTTCCCGGTCACCGGGACGCTCATGGTCGAGCCGACCGAGTCCGAGGACAAGGGCGAACTGGACCGCTTCATCACCGCGATGAAGACCATCCGCGCCGAAATCGACGAGATCATCGCCGGTGACGTCGCCGTGGAGGACTCGGTCCTGCGCCACGCGCCGTTCACCGTGGAGTCCGTCGTCCGCGACGATTTCGAGGACGCCGTCTCCGGTGGTCACTTCTCCCGTACCAAGGCCGCCTTCCCGGTCGCTACGCTGCGCCGGGACAAGTACTTCCCGGCGACCCGCCGCATCGACGACGCCTACGGCGACCGCAACCTGGTCTGCTCCTGCCCGCCGCTGGACGCCTTCGACATCGAGTCCGACACCGAGTCCGACACCGAGTCCGACACCGACTCCGATTCAGAGAGCGAGAACAATGAGTAACGAGACCGCACTCCACCCCGTCCACGCCGAACTCGGTGCGAAGTTCACCGACTTCGGTGGCTGGGACATGCCCCTGAAGTACGGCAAGGAGCTCGAGGAGCACCGCGCCGTGCGCGAGGCCGTCGGCCTCTTCGACCTCTCCCACATGGGCGAGGTCCGGGTCACCGGTCCGGACGCCGCCGCATTCCTGGACCACGCCCTGGTCTCCCGCATCTCCGCGGTGAAGGTCGGCAAGGCGAAGTACTCGATGATCTGCACCGACGACGGCGGTATCATCGACGACCTCATCACCTATGTCCTC
This sequence comes from Corynebacterium sp., assembly GCF_022712275.1. Classification (GTDB taxonomy): domain Bacteria; phylum Actinomycetota; class Actinomycetes; order Mycobacteriales; family Mycobacteriaceae; genus Corynebacterium. Next base: position 50,226 of record NZ_JALAGU010000052.1, read on the forward strand.
GCTCCCGAGGAGTACCTGGTCATCCCCAACGCCGGCAACGCCCCGGCGGTCTTCGCCGCACTCACCGAGCGGGTCGGGGACTTCAATGTCACCCTCGTCGACCAGACCACCGACATCTCGCTCATCGCCGTGCAGGGCCCGAAGGCCGCCGATGTCATGCTGCAGATCGTCGAGGAGGTCACCGACGCTCCCGAGGCATCCGGTGCATCGTCCGAGGACAACTCCGTGGCCGCCGCGGTCGCCGGTCTCGGCTACTACGCCGCTTTCCAGGGCACCGTCGCCGGCGTCCCCGCGATCATCGCCCGCACCGGCTACACCGGCGAGGACGGCTTCGAGATCTTCGTCGACAACGACGCCACCGGCGTCCCCGGTGAAGCACCCGCGAAGATCTGGGGTGCCGCCCTCGCCGCCGGTGAGCGGTACGGTGTCCTGCCGTGCGGTCTCGCCGCCCGCGACACGCTGCGCCTGGAGGCCGGCATGCCGCTCTACGGCAACGAGCTGTCCCTGGACCTGACCCCGGTGGATGCCGGTCTCGGTATCCTCGCCGCGACGAAGTCCAAGGACGAGTTCGTCGGGCGTGAGGCCATCATCGCCGCCAAGGAGCAGGGCACGAAGCAGATCCGCATCGGCCTGGCCGGTGAGGGTAAGCGTGCCGCGCGTGGCGGTTACGAGATCCGGGATGCCGAGGGCAACCGGATCGGTGAGGTGACCTCCGGTGCGCTCTCGCCGACGCTCGGCCACCCGGTCGCGATGGGCTACGTCACCACCGAAGCCGCAGCCGAGGGCGGATCAGCGGCCGAAGGGTCGACCGTCATCGTCGACATCCGCGGCAAGGACTTCCCGTACACCGTCGTCGCGCTGCCGTTCTACAGCCGCGAAAAGTAAACTGCACCCAACCACACTGAGGAGAGAACCATGACTGCACTTCCCACCGACCGCCTGTACTCCGAGGAGCACGAGTGGGTGAACTCGACCGACATCAACGCCGGTGACACCGTGCGCGTCGGCATCACCCACATCGCGGCCGACGCCCTGGGTGAGATCGTCTTCGCCGAGCTGCCCGAGGTCGGCACCGAGATCGAGGCCGGCGAGCCCTTCGGCGAGGTCGAGTCCACCAAGTCGGTCTCCGACATCTACGCCCCGGTCTCCGGCGAGATCACCGCCGTCAACGAGGAGATCGCCGACAACGCCGGCATCATCAACGAGGACCCCTACGGTGCCGGCTGGCTCTACGAGGTCACCGTCACTGTGGTTCCCGCAGCCGACGACCTCCTCGACCATGAGGCCTACGCCGCAGACAACGTCTAGGTCTCATACACTGTGCCCTGATGTCTTTCGCTGTTGTCGCCCTCGTTCTCGGGCTCGTGCTGCTTCTCGTGGCCGCGGGCCTGTTCCTGCGTGCCTCGCGACCGGCGGCACCGGGGGAACATCGGGAACAGGGCCGTCACGAGGCCGGGACGCCGTCAGCTGACCGGGCACGCCCGTCCGCCTGGCCGTCGGCCGCTGCCCCTGTCAATGCCACTGCCTCCGGGTCGAAGCAGGGGAGTGACCGGGAACCGGCGTCCGACCAGGAAGAACAGTCCGGGGAGGACGCAGCCACGGGCGGGACACCTGAGCCGGAAGCGGTTCCTGCCCCGGGGTCGTCCGGCTTCACCGGTCGTCGGGGGCGGCGGCACTGGGCCACCGCCCACGGCTTCGAGTACACCCGGGAGGATGCCTTCCTCACCGCGGAATGGCCGGTCAGCCTGATCCGCGAGATCTCCGCGACCGACCAGGGGCCTGCGGCCCGGGACCTGGTTTCCGGGTTCCTCGACGGTCACCAGGTACACATCGCCGATGTTGCCGGGTCAACCCTCCTGGCGTTGCGCCGGGGTGCGTACTCCCCGGTCGATGTCCACGTCACCACCGCTGCCGCGATGCCGGCCGGGATGCGGCATGACGCCGACCTCGACCGGATGCCCTTCACCGTCTACGCCTCGGACACGCGGGCAGTCGGACGGATGCTCGACAGCCGTGTCGACGAGGCACTCGCCGCGCTGTCCGGAGTGGTCTCCGACGTCGCCTTCTCCGGGGCGTGGGTGGTGGCCCGGTGTGCCCGTCGTACCGACGCGGACCGCTGGGACGCACTTCTGCCGCACCTGGCGGCGCTGGGCTCCGCTGCCCGGGTACTCCCGCCCCTGGTGACCACCGCCACCCTCGATATCTCCGTCGCCGATCCGACGCGTCCCCGTCCGGCGTCCGGGGTACTCATCCCGGTCGATCCGTCCGCCGCAGATGCCGCGGACGACGCTGACGGAGACACCGCCACCGCGCGCCCCGGGCACCTGCGTGCCGTGCCCGACGCCCCCGCTGTTCCGGAGCCTGAACCCGAGGCGGGGACCGGGGACGCCGTTGAGCCGGAGGAGACCGGAGAGCCCGCGCACCCGAAGGTAGAGCGTCCCTCCGATCCGGTGGAGTTCCCGACCCGGTCCCGCGGGCAGGTCTACGGCGAGGCAGACCTCGACGGATCATGGCCTGAGGACGTCACCGAAGACGGTCTGACCAGTATCCCGGCACTGGGCGAGGAGCCCACGGCCGATGTCTCCGACGACGACGGGCCCCGGATCGTGCGGGCCGGGACGTCCGCGACGATCTTCTCCGACTCCACCAGCTCCACCTCCACCAGCTCCACCGGTCCCACCGGCACTGTCTCCCGGGGACGCCACCGCGGCCCGGACGCGCGGCATGCCGGTGCCGACCGTGATTCCGCCGACTCCACCGACGATTACGACGTCGTCGACCCTGAAGTCGTTGATCCGGACGTCACGGACCCCGACAACTGAGCGCCCGTCGGGGCCCGTACTATCGGTGGTCGAACACGTCACCGTAAGGAGCCTGCCATGAGCGCACCCACCGTCAACCCCGAGAAGCTGAAGCGGCTCGCTGAGCTGGTCACCGAACTCTCCGTCGTCCGCGGGAAGGTCACTCTCTCCTCCGGCAAGGAGGCCGACTACTACGTGGACCTGCGTCGCGCGACGCTGCACCGCGAGTCCGCGAAGCTCATCGGCGAACTGCTCCGCGAGCTCACCGCCGACTGGGACTACGTCGCCGTCGGTGGCCTGACCCTGGGTGCGGACCCGGTGGCCACCTCGGTCATGCACTCCGGTGACGGGGTGGACGCCTTCGTGGTGCGCAAGGAGGCCAAGAAGCACGGCATGCAACGCCGTATCGAGGGGCCGGACATCGAGGGCCGCCGCGTCCTCGTCGTCGAGGACACGACCACCACCGGCAACTCGCCGCTCACCGCCGTCGCCGCGGTGCGGGCGGCCGGCGCGACCGTCGTCGGTGTGGCCACTGTCGTCGACCGGGCCACCGGCGCCAGGGACGTCATCGAGGCCGAGGGTGTGGAGTACCGCAGCCTGCTCGGCCTGTCCGATCTCGGCCTGGCCTGAGTCTGCCGAGGAGACCACCTATGTCCACCGCCCGTGCTCTGCGCACCGCGTATCTCGCCGCCGGGGCAGTGTCCGTCGTCGCCGCTGCGGCAGGACGCCGTGGTGACCGGCTCACCCGCATCGTCAAGCCCACCCTGATGCCGTTGCTCGCCGGCACCGTGCTGGCGCGAGGTCAGCGGAAGGCGACCACGACCGTGGTCGCAGGCCTGACCGGGGGCTGGGTCGGCGACATCATCCTCATGGGTGCGGACGGTCGCAGCGACGATTCCCGGGTCCGCGCCCGCAACCTCAACCGCGGCTCGGCGGCCTTCGCGCTCAACCAGGTGTCCTACATCGCCGAGCTGTGGCACGCCGGACACCGGCCGAGGAAGAACACGGTCGCCCTGCGTGCACCGGTGCTGGCGTCCGGCGTCGTCACTGCGGCGACCGGCGCCCCGGCCGCCCTGCCCGCCGCCGTCGGCTACGGTTCCCTGCTCGCGGGAACTTCGGTGCTCGCCGCGGATGAGGGAGAGACCACCCCACTGGGGCTCGGCGGCAACCTCTTCGTCCTCTCCGACGGACTGATCCTCGCCCGACAGGCTTTCCTCACCGGGGAGAAGCCTCTGGTCCGCGTGCTCGACGGGCTGGTCGACAGTCTGGTCATGGCGACCTATGTCGCCGCACAGCTGCTGATCGTCGAGGGTCTCACCCGTGACTGAGGGCAACGGCCCCACCGAGTGGTTCCCGCACCCGGTCGGGGTGGGCCCCTGGGAGGCCGAGAATCCGGGCGTCCCACGCCCCACCGGTGAGGAGTACGACCCGGACCTGCTCGATGACGGTGACCGCCGCAATGTCGTGGACGCCTACCGCTGGTGGCGCACCGAGGCGATCATCGCCGACATCGACGCGCGTCGGCATGCCCTGCACATCGCCATCGAGAACTTCGAGAACGACTCGAACATCGGCACTGTCGTGCGCACCGCCAACGCCTTCGCCGTGGACACCGTCCACATCGTCGGCCGGAAGCGGTGGAACCGGCGAGGAGCGATGGTCACCGACCGCTACCAGCACCTCGAGCACCATCCGGACACGGACTCGGTCATGGATTACGCGGCCGCGCACGACCTCGTTGTCGTGGCCGTGGACAACACCCCCGGATCGGTGCCCCTGGAGACCGCGGAGCTCCCGGAGCGTTGCCTGCTGCTGTTCGGGCAGGAAGGTCCGGGTGTCACGGCCGAAGCGCAGGCAGGGGCCTCGATGACGGTGAGCATCGCCCAGTTCGGCTCGACCCGGTCGATCAACGCGGGCGTGGCCGCGGGCATCGCGATGCACGCCTGGATCAGGCAGCACGCGAGCCTGGAAAATGCCTGGTAGAAACGGACTCATGGACGAACTCTGGGACCACCGCGCAGATCTGGCCGAGCAGGCCGTCTTCGAGCGGCACGGGTCCCGGCTCTGGGGGATCCCGAAGACCACCCTCGGCGTCATCGCGTGGCCGCCGTCGACCCGCGACAAGTTCTTCTACCACTGGCACTACTGGTGGCAGGCCCACTTCATCGACTGCCAGGTGGACGCCGCGACCCGCCGCGACACCGGGCTCCGCCTGCGAGCCATCCGCCGCACCATCCGGGGAATGCGGATCCGCAACCGTCGGCCGCTGCCCTACAACGAGTTCTACGATGACCGCACCTGGCTCGCCCTGGCCATGCACCGGGCCCAGGACCTGCCGAAGTACGGGACCGTGCGGTACCTGCCGGGGCTCGAGGCGTCGATCATCGAGGGCGTCGACCCGCTGACGGGCGCCCTGCCGTGGAAGGTTGACGAGAACTTCTTCAATGTCCCGACCAACGGACCCGTCGCGATCCTCGCCGCCCGTACCGGGCGGACCGACCTTGCCGCACAGCTGGTGGAGTGGATCTACCCTCGCCTGATCAACACCGACGGTCTGGTCATGGACGGGGTGCGGCTGCGTGTGCACGGTGAGGACCCTGTCACCCAGGTCCACACCTACAACCAGGGCGTCGTTCTCGGGGCACTTGTCGAACTCGCCCGGACGCAGCGCCGCGAGGCGGGGATTCCACAGCACGCGGTGAGTGAGGTCGGCACCGAGCACATCACCCGCGTCCACCAGTTGGTGCAGGCCGTGGCCTCACACCTGGCGTCGCCGGACGGCGTCATCGGCCTGGGGACGGGCCGGGGCGGCAACGGCAACGGTGGTGGAGACGGAGGCCTGTTCAAGGGCATCCTCGCCCGATACCTCGCCCTGGTCGTCACCGACCTGCCCAGTGACGACCGGCTTAGCCGGGCGACCCGTCAGCTGGCGAAGCGGCTGGTGATGCAGTCCGCCGACTCAGTGTGGCACCACCGTCTGGAGGTCGACGGCCTGCCGCTGTTCGGATCCTCCTGGATGGACGACGCCGCCCTGCCGCAGTCGGGCAACCGGATCGGCTCCACCATCGCCACCGGTGCCGGGGCCGATCTGGGGGTGCCGGAGCGGGACCTGTCGGTGCAGCTGTCAGGCTGGATGCTCATGGAGGCGGCCGCGAAGGTCAGCGGAGACACACCCGACACCACCCGCTGACGCCGAAACGGGCATACTGGGGTGCAGCCATGCGTCAAATAGAGGACACCTAGGGAGGACCTCCATGCCTATCGCCACCCCCGCCGTCTACCGGGACATGCTCGACAAGGCCAAGGAAAGCGGTTTCGCCTTCCCGGCCATCAACTGCACCTCGTCAGAGACCGTCAACGCCGCCCTCAAGGGTTTCGCGGACGCCGAGTCCGACGGCATCATCCAGTTCTCCACCGGTGGTGCCGAGTTCGGCTCCGGTCTTGCGGTGAAGAACATGGTCGCCGGAGCCGAAGCCCTGGCCCACTTCGCCCACCACGCCGCGAAGCATTACGGCGTCAACGTCGCCCTGCACACCGACCACTGCCAGAAGGAGAAGCTGGACACCTACGTCCGGCCCCTCGTCGAGATCTCCCGCAAGCGGGTCGAGGCCGGCGAGAACCCGCTGTTCCAGTCCCACATGTGGGACGGTTCGGCCATCCCGATCGACGAGAACCTCGAGATCGCCAAGGACCTGCTTCCGACCTGCGCCGCCGCGAACATCATCCTCGAGGTCGAGATCGGTGTCGTCGGTGGCGAGGAAGACGGCGTCGAGGCCAAGGCCGGCGACAACCTCTACACCACCGCCGAGGACTTCGAGAAGACCGTGGACGCCCTGGGTACCGGCGAGAACGGCCGCTACATCCTCGCCGCGACCTTCGGCAATGTCCACGGCGTGTACAAGCCGGGCAACGTGAAGCTGCGCCCGGAGGTCCTGGACATGGGTCAGAAGGCCGCCTCGGCCAAGCTGGGTCTTGCCGAGGGCTCCCAGCCCTTCGACTTCGTCTTCCACGGCGGCTCCGGCTCCGAGAAGGAGAAGATCGAGGAGGCGCTGCGCTACGGCGTCATCAAGATGAACGTCGACACGGACACCCAGTACGCCTTCACCCGCCCGATCGCCGGCCACATGCTCGCCAACTACGACGGCGTCCTCAAGATCGACGGCGAGGTCGGCAACAAGAAGGTCTACGACCCCCGCTCCTACCTCAAGAAGGCCGAGGAGGCCATGAGCGTGCGCGTCGTCGAAGCCTGCACCGACCTCCACTCCGTCGGCACCACTCTGGCAAAGTAAGCGGCATGGCTGAACAGATCCGTAAAGGACGCGACCTCTTCGGTGCCGAGCACCCGGAGGTGAAACTCCCGGCGTCCCTGGCGTCCGCCGTCACCGGTGGCGAATCACTGGGCGAGCTGGAGGCGCTGGCCGTGGCGAACCCGAAGGACTCGGGTGTGTGGGCCGCGCTGGCCGCGTACCACCTGCAGCAGGGCGATCTTCCCTCCGAGAAGATCACCGCCTACGCCTGCGCCCGTACCGGCTACCACCGCGGTCTGGACGCCCTGCGTTCCAACGGCTGGCGGGGTACCGGCCCGGTGCCGTGGTCCCATGAGCCGAACCGTGGCGTGCTGCGCGCGATCATGATGCTCTCGGTCGTCGCCCGGGCGATCGGCGAGGAGGACGAGTACATCCGCTGCCTCAACCTCGTCAACGACTGCGACCCGGATGCCGCCGACGAGATGCTGAAGTAGCTTCTTGTCTGTACCGGACGCCACCCCGGCAGCACCGCCCCGCACCTTCCCCTGGAAGCGTGCGGGGCTCTGCTGTGTCGTGTTCCTGCTGGCCCTCGGCGTGGGGTGGATGACCGCCCCGGTGTGGGGTGTGTTCACCGACCGGGTGCCGGAGACCGGGTCGTGGATCGTGCCCTTCCTCCAGTCGGCGTGGCCGGCGGGGTTCGCACTGCTGGTCGTCGCTCTGACGGCACTGGTGTGGTTGACGCTGTCCCGCCGGGCAGCCGTCGGCGCGACGGTGGCGGCGGTGGTGGTGTGTACCGCGACGGTGCTGGTGCCCGGGGCACTCAGCCGGGTCGCGGAGAAGATGCCGGAGGAGAAGGACGCCGACACGGTCCGGATCCTCTCGGTGAACACCTGGTACCACCAGGCCTCGGACGAGTTCCTCGCGCAGATGGCACAGGACATGGACGCCGACATCGTCGTCCTCTCGGAGAGTTCCGACGTCCAGGCGTCTGCGGTGGCGGACGCGACGGATCTCGAACTGCTGCAGCCGGTCTCCGCGAGGACGCGCGGTGGCGGGACCGCGCTGCTGGTCCGGGAGACCTGGATGACGGAGGCCGCCGCGGAGTCCGTGGCGGACCTGCACCTGACCCGCCACCAGAACCCGGTCGTCGAGCTGGAGGACCTGACGATGATGGGCGTGCACACCAACGCCCCGGCACACAGTCACCTGGTCGACGGGTGGGTCACCGAGATGGCCGACCTGCGGGACTGGGCCTCCGGCGTGGACGGACCGCTGGTCATGGCGGGGGACTTCAACTCCACCACCGCGCACCCGGAACTGCGCCGGTTGGTCAGGGGTGCCGACGGCTCGTCGGAGATGGCCGACTGCGGCGGTGGGCTGTTCGCCGCCCCCACCTGGCCGCGGGCCGGGACACCGTCCCCGGTGCCGGTGCTGCGGCTGGACCACATCCTCGTCCGCGGGATGACGTGTCAGGATTCCGGCGTGGTCGGTGTACAGGGCAGCGACCACGCGGGCATCTGGGCGGATCTGCGGGTGTGACCGGCGGGGTGTCGGGAGCAGACCTGACAGAATAGGTGACATGGCTGATCAGAAGGGCTGGTTCCGGCACCGCAGGCGGGCAAGCGCCGGTGTGCGCGCCGCCACTGAATCGCTGCGGCGTATCGCTCCGCGCCGAGGCATCCAACGTATGCGGGCGATGGGAATCTTCGCCCTCCAGGCCGCGCTGACCGCCGGGTTGGCGTTCTGGTTCGCTACCGACGTCATCGGTCACGAGCAGGCGTTCTTCGCCCCGATCGCCGGTGTGATCAGTATCGGCATCAACAGCGGAAAGCACATGCGTCGCGGTATGGAGATCGTCATCGGGGCGGCGATCGGCATCGCGATCGGTGATCTCGTCATCACCCAGATCGGTGGTGGCCCGTGGCAGATCACCATCGTCGTCTTCGTCGCGATCATGCTCGCCACCTTCGTCGACCGGGGAATTCTCGTCCCGTCCCAGGCCGCGAGCTCTGCGGTGCTTGTGGCGACACTGCTTCCGCCGGGCGATCAGGGGGCTCTGGACCGGGTGGTGGACGCCCTGGTCGGCGGGATCATCGGCCTGATCATCCTCGCGGTGATCCCCCGTAACCCGTTGCGGGCGGTACGCCGGGAAATGGCCGGGTTGATCTCGAAGGCGGCCCTGGTACTCGACGATGTCGCCGAGGGTATCGAAGACCGGGACGCCACGGTGATCGGTGAGGCACTGGAGACCGCCCGGGGGACGCAGGCCGCGGTCAACGCGATGCAGGCGGCGATGACCAGTGGCGACGAGACCATCGCCCTGTCCCCGATCTACTGGTCGGCGAAGCGCTATTCGACATCGCTGAACCGCGCGCTGGTGCCGGTGGACAATGTCATGCGCAATACCCGGGTGCTGGCCCGACGTGCCGAGATCATGGTCGACGACCACATCGTCCCGGACCCGGAGATGGCGAAGACGATCAGGGAGATCGCGGACACCCTCGGACACCTCGGCGCGGTGTACGAGGAGGGTGGGTCGAAGGAGACCCGGCAGGAGTTGCTGAAGATCCCGGAGCTGACCCGACGCTTCCAGATCATCGCGGGACGCACCGACCTGTCGATCGCCGACGGCTCGGGTCTGTCCGGGATGATGGTGCTGGGGCAGTGCCGGTCGATCATCGTGGATGCGCTGCAGATCTGCGGCATGTCGCGCGAGTCGGCGATGGCGGCGCTGAAGCCGACGGTCGACCATCCCTGGCAGACCCCGGAGGTGTGGGGTGCAGATGATGAGCCGCAGGACCCGGAGAACGACTGACCTACGCCGGCAGGTAGTCGTTCGTCGTGGCCGTCGCGCCGTCGATTCCCCCGTCGAGCAGCCCGTTGTCCCGCATCCAGTCGGCATACTCCGCCCAGTCGGCGGGGTCCTGGACGCCGAAGACCGGCGCAGTTCCGTCCTTCCGCAGTACCGCGACCGTGGCGTCCACCATCTTCGTCAGGGTGTCCGGGTCATAGGCGCCCTTCGTTTCCGGAGTCATCGCGTCTACCGCAGTATCCGGGTCGGCCAGAGCGGCGTCCTGCCCCTCGGCGGTACCGGCGAGGAAGCCACGGACGCGGTCGGCGTAGGCGGCATCCTCCTTCAGGCGGGTGGGGTTGGCGATGATGACCAGCTCGGCGTTGTCCGGCATACCCAGCTCCTCGGGGGAGAGGACCGTGATGTCGGTCTTCTCCGCCAGCTCCACACCCTCGATGTTCGGGTAGGCGCCGGCGATGGCGTCCACCTGGTCACTGAGCAGTGCCTGGTTGAGGTTCTGCTGCACATTCGGCATCTTGATGCTGTCCGGATCGATGCCCGCGGTCCGTGCGATGTAGTCCATCGACGCCTGCTGGGACGGGGTGCCGGACCCGGCGACAGTCTTCCCTGCCAGGTCCTTCGCGGTGCGGATGCCGGAGTCGGACTTCGTGATGATCGAGTTCAACGGGGTGGGGATCAGCGCGCCGACGCTGACCACGTCCAGCCCCTGGGAGGCGGCGAGGATCGTGTCCGTCTCGTAGCTGACGGCCACGTCCGCCTGGCCGAGGGAGACGAGCTTGGCGGCGTCCGCGGTGTTGCCCGGCAGGATGAACTCCGGGTCCACGCCGTGATCCTCGTAGGCGCCGGTGTGGTCGGCGGTGTAGAGCGCGAGGTGGTCGGGGTTCGGGTTCCAGTCCAGCAGGACGCTGAGCTGGTCGGCGTCCGTGCTGCTGTCCGCGTCCGAGGAGCAGGAGGCGAGGGAGACGGTGGTGGCCGCGACGAGGGTGGCGGCGGCGCAGGCGAGGATACGGTTCTTCATGATTCCTTCCGGTGCTGCCGTGGTGCGTTCCAGGGGCAGCAGAGGCGTTCGAGGGCGGTGACGGTGAGCAGCAGGGCTGCGGACATGACCGTGAGGACGATGACGAGGGCGAAGACGAAGTCCGTCTGAAGCCGGGGGACGGCCTGCAGCAGCAGGTATCCGATGCCGTCGGTGGAGCCGGTGTACTCGGAGAAGACGGCGGCGACCGGGGCGTAGGTGGCGGTGATCCGCAGCCCGGCGAAGGCCGACGGCAGGGCGGAGGGGAAACGGACCCGCCAGAACAGGGCGGAGCGGGAGGCGTGGAGACTGCGCATGGTGTCGATGAGGACCGGGTCGGCCGAGCGGATCCCGGACAGCAGGTTCATCGCCACCGGGAAGAAGCAGGCCAGGGCGACGACCAGTACCTTCGGTGCCATGCCGTAGCCCAGGGCGATGGTGAACACCGGGCCGATGACGATCGTCGGGATTGACTGGGACGCCACGAGCAGCGGGGAGAAGGCGTTGCCCACCACCGGCAGTAGTCCGGCGGCGACACCGATGAGCAGTGCCGCACCGATACCCAGCGCCATACCGGCCAGGGTCTCGGCCAGGGTCACCCAGGTCGCAGGGCCAAGGCGGTCGGACCAGTTGTCACCGAGTGCGGCGAACACGGATCCGGGGGAGGGCAGGATGTAGTCATCGGTGCGTCCGCCGGTGGTGGCGAACACCCATGCGGCAGCGATGAGGACCACCGTGACCAGGGGCGGGAGGACCTGCTGACGGAGACGCGTCATGCCACGGCCTCCCCGTAGCCACCCAGGCGGCGGAGGATCTCCGCACGTGCGGCGGCGAAGTCCGGGTCGGCGAGGATCTCCGACCGGGGACGCCCGGCGCGCCGGGAGAACCAGCCTGGCCAGTCTCCGGCGACGGCCCCGTCGGCCAGGAGTATCACCCGGTCGGCGAGCAGCAGCGCCTCATCGACATCGTGGGTGACCATGACGAGGGTGGCGCCGGTGCCGGTGAGCAACTCAGACAGCCAGTCCTGGATCTCGCCGCGGGTGATGGCGTCCAGGGCACCGAGCGGTTCATCGGCGAGCAGCACCGGTTTGTCGGCCAGCAGTGCCCGGGCCAGGGCGGCGCGCTGACGCATACCGCCGGACAGTTCGGACGGTCGGGACGTGGCCCAGTCGCCGAGACCGCAGCGCTCCAGCATCGCAGTGGCGCGACCCCGTGCCACACGCCGGGACACACCCCGGTTGCGCAGCGGCACGGCGACATTGTCACGGACCGAGAACCACGGCAACATGCTGTCGCCCTGGGGCATCAGTGCGCAGTGGGAGAGGCGGGCGGTGGGGTCGGTGTCCCCCAGGACACTGATCTCGCCCGCGGTCGGGGCGAGGAGACCACCGATGAGGTAGAGCAGGGTGGATTTCCCGCAGCCGGAGCGGCCGATGACGGCGAGATGTTCTCCGGTTGGGACGGTGAGGTGCACGTCGGTGAGGACGGCAGGGCTCTTCGGGTAGGCGAGGTCGACATGGTCGACCGTCACCGCCACGGCAGGTGGCGTGGGCACAGACATTCCTCCGCTCATGTGAATGAGGTCAGGTTCGGCGGGTGTGATCTCAGCCCCGGGTCTTGTTGCCCGGGACACCCCGTGTCGGTTGGTTGTCGGATATTCAGTTGCGTCGGTCATCATAGACTGATGGACCGCCCGACCGACACCGTAACCATGAAACCCTGGACCGATCTCACCCCGGAGGAGGTCTACGCGATCGCCCGGCTGCGCACCGAGGTCTTCCTCCGCGAGCAGCAGTGTGATGACGAGGAACTCGACGGACGCGACCTCGAACCGACCACCGAGCACTGGTGGACCGGGGTGGAGGGTGACGTGGCCCCTACCGCCCCCACCACCTACCTGCGCGTCCTGCGCAACGAGGACGCCGAGATCGTCGACGGTCTTCCGACCGCGCACCTGGTCATCGGCCGCGTGGTGACGGACCCGGAGCACCGGGGCCGGGGGCTGGCGTCCCGCCTGCTGGCAGCGGTGATCGAGCGGCACGGGAATGAACCGATGATGCTGCACGCCCAGTTCCATGCGCGGCAGCTGTACGTCAACGTCGGCTTCGCCCCGGTCGGCGAGATCTTCGACGAGGCCGGCATCGACCACATCACCATGGTCCGTCCGGCGGACTGAGCCGGGCTGAGCTACCGCCGGACGAACTGGCCGTCGCGCAGGTGCCGGTAGAAGGTCACTGAACTCACCGGCCGCGGATGGGCCACCCCGTCGCGCACCACGGTGAGCTTCTCTCCACCGGCCTGCAGGGCACGACCGGTGAGCACCGTGTCCGGGTCCACACCGCCGGGCTGCGCCGTCCCGCCGAGCAGCCCGAACAGCCGCTTTTTCGGCGGATGCTGTGCCGCCACCGAGTCCTGCGTCGAGGGTGTGGTCAGCGGGGTCGCGGCCAGACCGGGCGCACCGGTCGTCGGGACGAACCGGGCACCGTAGGGTCCCGGCCGACCGTTCCACGTCGTAGCCGAGTCGTTGAGGAACAGCGTTTCCGAGTCGACGATCACCTCGCCGACCATTGTCGAGCCGGCGTGGAAGATCTCCGCGCAGCCGAGGGTGACGGTGCCGGTGTCGTCCCGGATCAGGGCGGTGGGCTGGGCCGCACCGGTCAGTGCCGCATCCAGTGCCGCATCCAGTGCCGCGTCGCCCGGCAGTTGCCCGGCGTCCAGCCCCCACACCTTCGCGACGGAGGACGCCGCATCCGTCGGCACGAACCCCACCGAGATCCACAGGGCGTCGATCCGCATCAGCCGGGTGACCACGGCGGCGAGTGCGGCGTCCGATCCGATGACCACGACCCGTACCGGTTCATCGGGTTCCTGGGGTGCGGTGACCGGGGAGGCCTGGTGCGGCACATCGGGCCGTGCGGCGATCTCGTCGAGCGACGGGGTGGCGTCCACCGGCAGATAGGTCGCGGCCAGTTCGTCGAGGAGTTTCAGTTCCTTCCGGCCGGGGACCTCGGAGAGCGTCACCGCGTCCGGGGCGGCGTCACGTACCGCGTCCTGAAGGGAAGGAGGGAGGATGCCGCACATCAGAACCACTGTCGCCATGGCATATACCTTAGCGGCAGGCTAGACTGTTTCTTTGGCCAGATACGCTGAACCGTCGAGGAGCGACGAACAACAATGACAGCAATCATCGTGGTGGGTGCCCAGTGGGGGGACGAGGGCAAGGGTAAGGCGACCGACATCCTCGGCGGCAGGGTCGACTACGTCGTCAAGCCCAACGGCGGCAACAACGCCGGTCACACCGTCGTCGTCGGTGGCGAGAAGTACGAGCTGAAACTGCTTCCCGCCGGCGTCCTCAGCGAGAACGCCACCCCGGTCATCGGCAACGGCTGCGTCGTCAACCTCGAGGCCCTCTTCGAGGAGATCGACGGACTTGAGGCCCGCGGAGCGAACGCCTCCCGCCTGAAGGTCAGCGCGAACGCCCAGCTCGTCGCCCCGTACCACCAGGTGCTGGACAAGGTCACCGAGCGATTCCTCGGCAAGCGGGCCATCGGCACCACCGGTCGCGGCATCGGCCCGACCTACGCCGACAAGGTCTCCCGCATCGGCATCCGTGCCCAGGACCTCCTCGACGAGTCGATCCTGCGGCAGAAGGTCACCGGCGCGCTGAACCAGAAGAACCAGATGCTGGTGAAGCTGTACAACCGTAAGGCGATCGACCCCGAGGAGATCGTCCAGTACTTCATGGGCTTCGCCGAGCGGCTCACCCCGATGCTCATCGACGCCGAGCGGGAGCTCAACCAGGCTCTCGACGAGGGCAGGTCGGTGCTCATGGAGGGTGGCCAGGCCACCATGCTCGACGTGGACCACGGCACCTACCCCTTCGTGACCTCCTCGAACCCGACCGCCGGCGGTGCCTGCGTGGGCTCGGGTATCGGCCCGACGAAGATCACCAGCTCCCTGGGCATCATCAAGGCGTACACGACCCGTGTCGGTGCCGGCCCGTTCCCGACCGAACTCTTCGACAAGTGGGGTGAGTACCTGCAGACCACCGGTGGCGAGGTCGGCGTGAACACCGGCCGCAGGCGCCGCTGCGGCTGGTATGACTCGGTCATCGCCCGCTACGCCTCCCGGGTCAACGGTTTCACCGACCTCTTCCTCACGAAGCTCGATGTGCTCACCGGCATCGGTGAGATCCCGATCTGTGTGGCCTACGAGGTCGACGGTAGGCGCTTCGACGAGATGCCGATGAGCCAGTCCGACTTCCACCACGCCGTTCCGGTCTACGAGACCATGCCTGCCTGGGAAGAGGACATCTCCGGTTGCCGTACCTTCGAGGAGCTGCCGGAGAAGGCGCGCGACTACATCCTGCGCCTCGAAGAGCTGTCCGGCTGCCGGATCTCCTACATCGGTGTGGGCCCGGGCCGCGACGAGACCATCGTCCGGCATGACGTGCTCGCCTGATTCTTCGTTGGACGAGCGGGTCGGAGCCGTCCTCGCTGTCATCGGGGACGGGGAGGTCACCGGTTACGGGGAGATCGCCCGCGCGATCGGTATGCCCCACGGTGCCCGCGCTGTCGCCCGGGTCGTGGCTTGGGGCGGGTGGGGATGGGACGCCGCCTGCCCGGTCATTCCGGTCGGCAGGACGCGGGGACGTGCCGGTCGCCGGTGCTTCATCGTCCCGGAAATGGGGGAGGGGGCCGACTCCCGCTCGGCGGCTCTGGCGCGTCGGGCGGTGTCGTTCACCCGGGACGGGGAGAACATCCTCATCCCGACCTCCCAGTGCCTCGACGCCGGGGAGCTGATGGAGCGGCTGGCGGAGCCCTGAGCTTTCGACGTGTCGGATACCGCCCCTCGGCGCGCAGGACCATCGACAAAAGGCAGGTCATCGTATCCGTACATTGATCAGGGGTGTGATATCCGACATCGTCGGTGGCGGAGACCTCGGATAGGCGCACCGTGCGGACGGGTTCGGGCATTACCTCAGTCGAGGATCAGCGGTTCGTGGTGGGCGACCCGGCTACGGAGCGGGTGGATCTTCCTCACCTGTTCATGGACCCATGACCTGGTGAGTTTTCCGGCGGTGCCGTGCTCAGCAGTGGCTACCAGCTGACCGCCCGGGAAAGCGGCGAAGAGGAGTTCGCGGTTCCGGATCTCGTCGTGCCTGGCGAGATCCCGAGGTTCGGGGAGTCCTGTCCCGCCGCCGGAATCGAGGATCGAAACCCACAGCCCGAACATGCAGGTGGAGATCAGTCGACCTCTGATGGTTCCACTGTGTTCCGTAGGCTGACGGAATCCGGCCGGGAATCTCGCCCAGGTGTCGCAGAGTTGCCGGGTGGTGCGGGCGTCCCGGTTCATGCGGCTGCTGGCGAACCACATTGCACCGGATCTGTCTGACAGGGCACGGTCGATCGCATTTCGGAGGGCGATCTCCAGGATGGAGATATCCTGGAAGAATGCTGCGGCGAGTCGGCGGTCCCGATCGTAGAGTGCGATGGCCTGCAGCTCGTCGTAGAAGGCTTCGGTGAAGAAGTGCTTCATGCGCTGCTCTGACACGAGTTTCAGCGATGCGGACGTCATGTTGTCTCCGGTATGTCCCGTGCCGCTGTCACGTTGACATCGACTGATGTGTGACCTGGGTACCATTCTCCCCGCATACAGACTTCCCGTTCAGCGGTGCATGTCGTGGGGGGTTCGGCTTTTGTGGGGGACCGGCGGCGGCCGTGGGTGGTAGGAGGGAGGGAACCCTGAGTCCACATCACCCCTACTGTGACACCCCCGGTGGTTTGAACCACCCGTGAGTGCTGTCACACCCTAGGATGGTCGGGTACCCCAACATATTTCGTCTTACGTCTGCCCGCCCCTACAACTTCCTCAGGAGCGCCACCAGTGAGCTTCGGCTTCCTCTTCTTCGTCCCCACGACCGACACCGGAACACCGGACGGTTACCTGCCGGACAATGCCCTGCTCACACTGGCGAACGACCACATGAACAGCCTGGTGGCCGAAGACAACGCGACCACCATGGATTCCGCCGTCTCCGGTAGCGGATGCTACGACAGCTGGGACGCGGCCGCAGCCAACGCCCCGGCCCCGATCGTCGACCTCGCCGACTGGATCAACCACCACGCCGACCTGGGTGCACATGACCCGAACCTTCCCCCGGCGTTCCGCTTCCTCTCGATCTCCGAGTTCCCGGTGACACCCACCTGCGGCGTCCTCCATGTCGGCGTGCCGTTCTCCACCGGGGACGAGACCGGACGTCAGATCCAGATCAAGGCTGCGGACCTGGGAATCTGCATGGTCGACGACATGGAGCAGGTGTGGGTCAATCCCACCGGCGGCGATTCCGGACTGCGGATGCGCGATTCGCTGGACACGGTCACCACCCACGTCGACCGGGCGAGCATCCTGGCGGTGCTGGGGGAGGACGTCGACCGACGGCGCCGCGCCGACAACGGCATCCCTTTCGTCGTCGTCGAGGTCCACGGGGATGACTCGACGTCCCCGGTGCCCGGCGTCCGCTATGTCCAGGCCGCGTTGACCGGTGCCGGCTGGATCGTGGAGTACCGCACCTCGAACCGGCACTTCCGGCTCGACCAGGAGGTCCTGGACGACGAGAACGCGCTGGGCTACATCTCCCGGGTCCTCGGCCAGTACTCCGCCGGCGAAGACGAAGGATTCTTCGACCACCGCTGGGAGGACGTCTCCGCCGAGCTCATCGTATGACCGACATGACCCCGGTGAGCCGGGGCTACCTGCCTGCCCAGATGCTCAGCATCCTGCCGTGGACGCTGATTCCGCTGACCGCCTGCGTCATCCTCGCTGTTGTCGTCGATCCGGGATTCTGGGCCGGTGCGGCTGTTCTCGGCGTCCTGCTGGTGTGGCAGCTGTGGCTGCTGCCGGCCCAGGCGCGCAACCGCCGTTGGGCGGAGACCACCGATGAACTGCTCATCACGCGTGGACGCCTGTGGCGCACGTTCACCGTCGTGCCCTACGGACGGATCCAGTATGTCGACGTCACCGCCGGTCCGGTGGAGCGGCTGTTCGGGGTGAAGCGGGTGAAGCTGCACACCGCATCCTCCACCAGTGATTCCGAGGTGGTGGGGTTGGACGCCGCGACCGCGGACGCCCTGCGTGACCGGCTGGCCGTCGCTGCCCGGGAGAGGATGAGCGGCCTGTGAGCGACGGGGGATGGCAGCGTGTCCACCCGCTGAGCCCGCTGCTGCGGATGTGGGCGGCGCTCGTCGGTGTCGCCGCGGTGATCGTGTTCCAGCAGGCCGAGTCACTGCGCTGGGCGTGGGACCGGATCGAGGACTCCCCGCTGCCGGGTGTCGTCGTCATCCCCGCGGCGCTTGTCGTGCTGGTCGTGGTCTTCCTGCTGGGCTGGCTGCTGTCCTGGCCGTGGTGGCGGGCGACCCGGTGGAGGGTCGGGGAGGAGGAGATCTCGGTGCGCCGGGGTGTGCTGTCGACGCAACTGCGCACCGCCCGGTTCGACCGGGTACAGGCCGTGGACCTGGTGGAACCGCTCGCGCCGCGGCTGTTCCGGCTGGCCGGGGTGAAAGTCGAGACCGCCGGTGGCGCGGACA
Organism: Corynebacterium sp.; assembly: GCF_022712275.1. GTDB lineage: Bacteria > Actinomycetota > Actinomycetes > Mycobacteriales > Mycobacteriaceae > Corynebacterium. The sequence continues at coordinate 68,687 of NZ_JALAGU010000052.1, forward strand.
GTGCGGTGAGTGTGGAGTATCTGCCGCGGGTGCAGGCCGAGGAGTTGCGGGACGCCCTGCTGGGCCGGGTGCGCAGGCGGAACGAGGTAGCGTCCACCGGGATGACGCAACCTGAAGTACTCCAGGGGTCCGTCGTCGTCCCGGAGATACCGGTCACCCGGTCGATCGTCGCCGCCGCGCTGACCGGACCGACTGCGGTGACCGTGATGATCGTCCTGGTCTCGGTCTTCACCCCGGCCGGGCTGGCGCTGCTCCTTCCCGCGGTCGCCGGTCTGGGGCCGTGGATCTGGGGACTGCTCAACCGCAGCTGGCGGTTCACCGCCACCTCCGACGGTCACCTGCTGGGCATCACCTTCGGCTTCAGTGAGCGCCGTCGGCAGACGGTGCCGTTGGACCGGATCCATGCCGTCCAGATCTCCCAGCCGCTGCTGTGGCGGATGCTGGGCTGGTGGAAGGTCGACGTCGACATCGCCGGGTACGGCGAGCCGGGGAAGGACGGGGCGACCACCGCTGTCCTGCCGGTGGGGTCCCTGGAGCAGGCACTCGCCCTGGTCACCCTTCTGGGGCCGCTGGACCACGGACAGGTCGGTACTCTGATGCGTCCGGACGGGGTTCCCACGACGGCCGACTCCACCGGGGGTGTGCGGGTATTCCGCAGCCCGGCGTCCGCCCGGTGGGTCTCCCCGCTCGACCGGACCCGCCAGGGCGTGGTTCTCGTCAGCAGGGATATCGATGCAGACGGCGGCACCACAGACACCGCCCTGGTCTGTCACCGTGGCCGGCTACGTCGGTCGGTGTCCGTCATCGATCCGGCACACGTCCAGGAACTCAGCCACCGGCGGGGACCGCTGCGGCGGATGCTGGGACTGTCGACGGTGCGGTTCGACCTGGTGCCGGGGCCGGTCAAGATGGTCGGCCGGGACCTGCCGGCCGAGGACGCGGTGGAGCTGCTCACCCGGCTGCGGCAGCGTGCGCTGCCGACCGGGCGGTCCCGCTGACCACCCCGGAGTTTTGTTAGCGTTGGCGACATGGCCAACGGATTCCTGCTCATCGCCCCGTCCGCCGTCGGCGTCGGCTACTGCCCGACGGAGCTCGTGCGGGCCGCGGTCGGTGTACCGGACGCGCAGGAGCAGGAGGATCTCGTCGACCTGGCCGACGAGATCCGGCAGATCCCCGGCGTCCTCGGCTTCTTCAACCACTCTTCCCCGACAGATGCCGGCGTCCTCATCGAAGACGGTGACGGTACCGCGGACACCGTGGCGGCGCTGGTCTCCCTGGCGGTGGCGAACCGGCTCTGCCTCGTCGGCTACGACATCGCCGGGGGAACGGTCGGCGACGTCCTGGTCAACGCCACCGGCGGGCCGACCGACTGTCGGATGCGCACCTCGCAGGACGCCGTGACCCTGCACGTCAGCCGTCAGAGCGTCAGTGATGTCCTCGGTGCGGACATCGCTGCGAACGAGGGGCCGGACGGCCGCCCGTTCATCGTCATCGAACCGGTCGACCGGGCACTGTCCCCGGTACCGGGGGTGGTGTTCGTCCAGGCGGCCCGCACCCGGGGAGGACGCTGGATCATCGAGCACCGGTCCGGCGACCGGATCATGGCACTGGAGTACCCGGTCCTGTCTGTGGAGTACCTCATCGATGTCCTGGCCCTGTTCATCAACGGTGACGGTGAGGAGTTCCTCGACCTGGAGTGGGAGGAGACCGACGTCACCGTGGATGCGCTCGACGGCACAGACCCTTCCACTGCACCACCGGAGGCCCAGCCGGTGACCTTCCTCTTCTTCCGCGCCGAGGACTTCGACGACGCCCCCGGTGAGTTCCGCACCGCCCGGGACTTCGCCGCCGCTGCGGGGGAGTTCGCCGATGTCGCCTCCGGCGCGACCTGGGACGCCACCACCCCGGAGGTTCTCGACGACCTCGCGGCGTGGATGAACCGGCGTGCCCTGCAGGCCGCCGAGGACCCGGCGAATCCGCCGTCCCATCTCTACATGGACCTCGACCCGTACCCGGTGCGTCCGAGAGGGGCGATCCTCAAGGTCACCGTGCCGCTGGTCGCGGAGATCCACGACGACACCTTCGCCGACCTCATCCTGCGCGCCGCAACCACCGGGGTGTGCATGCTCGAGGAGACCGGGCGGGTGTGGGTGAACGCCAGTGGACTGGCCCCCGGCGCGCCCCCGACGCTGTGCCGGTTCAGCGTCCGCGGCGGCGGACTGGTCGCCTCAGCGACACCGGAGTCACTCCGGGCCACCCTCGAGTCCGCGGTCATCGCCGGTACCGAAGGCTTCGTGCTGTCGGTGGAACCCACCGGACGCGGCGTCCCCGAACCGGTCGACGGGGTGCGGGAGGTCCAGATCGGCATCGGTGACCACCGCTGGATCGTCCACCGTCTCGCCGAGGGCGAGCGCCTCTCCCTGGTCGATCCGGGTACCACGGTGGAGGACATCGTGGACCTGCTCACCGGCTTCATGGGCGGGGACGCCACGGTCCTGCTCGACCGGGAGTGGGAGGACATCTCCGAGGGCACCGTGCCGGATGAGACGACCCGCTGGCAGCTCTCCGATTCGGTGGGCAATGTCTTCAACGTCGGTGAGGCCGAGGTCCATGTCGCCGTACCGATGAACTACGCCTCGGATCTGGACTGGTTCCAGGTCGCCGACCAGGTCGTGCTCGGCGACTACATCACCGCCGACCGTCACCTGGGCACCCGCTGGTCGGTGATGTGGGGCCACGGGTACGGCGAGGAACAGTACTACCGGCGGATCGTCGATTCCCGGGAGGACGCCGAGTCCCTTATCCACGCGTGGATCGACGAGTCCGAACAGGACTTCCTCGCCCGCGGCTGGGACCTCGTCGACAATGACTAGAGGTGTGCCCCGGCTCGTCGCTGATGTCGACACCGGCATCGACGACGCCCTCGCCCTGCTGTGGCTGGCGGCACTGCACCGGCGCGGCGTCCTCGATCTTCATGTCACGACCGTTGCGGGGAACACCACCGCTGCGGCGGCGGCCCGGAATTCCGTCGAGGTGCTCCGGGTGGCCGGTACCCCGGACGTGCCGGTGACGGTTGGGGCGTCACGGCCGCGGGTGCTGCCGCTGACGACGACGCCGGAGACCCACGGGCCGGAGGGCCTGGGGTACTGCATTCCGACCGATCCGGTGGTGGAGGTAGAGGGGACTGCGGCACAGGCCGTGGCGGCGTGGGAGGCGGCGTCCCCGGAGAAGATCCTCGTCATCGGGCCGGCCACCAACCTCGCGTGGGCCGTGGAACACGCCCCGCATCTGCTGCGGGACACGCAGGTGACGCTGATGTGCGGGGCGTTCCTCTACCCGGGCAACACCACCCCGACCGCGGAGTGGAATGCGTGGTCGGACCCGCACGCTCTGGCGTACTGCCTGGACAACTGGCCTGCGGCCGCCCCGACACCCGTGATCTGTCCGCTCAACGTCACCGAGCGGGTGCTGCTGACCCCGTCGGAACTGCGGGAATGGGTCTCCATCGCGTCTCCGGAGGTCGGGGTCCTGCTCGACGAGGTGCTCCGGTTCTACATGGAGTTCCACGAGTCGGTGGGGGTCGGCTACGTCGCGCAGATCCACGACCTGGCGGCGGCGACCGTGCTGTGCGGTCCGGTCGACGCGGAGCTGCAGGACGCCACGGTGCGGGTGGAGGCGGAGTCTGACCTGCTGCGCGGCACCACGGTGGCGGACTGGACCGGCGGGACGGCGCAGGGGGAGGGGCGCACCGGCGCGGCCGGACCGGCCGGATCGGACGGTCCGGCCGCGGTCGGCCCGTACTGGTCCCGCCCGGCGAATGCGAAGGTCCTCACCGGACTCGACCCGGCGGCGGTGTTCGCCTGCTTCAGGGATGCGGTGGGGGCACAGCGGTCACAGGCTAACTGACAGATACTGCCGGACAGATCCAAGGTCGGGTCAACGCTGCCCGAATGAACGCCGGGTGAACTGAGGGTGTCGGAAAACCCCAACCTGAATCCGGAGTGACTCCATGCTTTTCTTCCCCTCCCGGGGGCGTAGACCAGACACACCCCCAGACTCGCCGGACGAACCGGATCCGGTGGTGCCGGTGGAACCTGCCGGTGACCGGCTGCGTGCCCCGGGTGCCCTGCACGCCTTCAACCGCTACGAGCTCAAGTATCTCGTGCCGACCACCCGGGTCCCCGAACTGCGTGAGGAGATCGCAGCGCGTATGGTGCGTGACCCGCACGCCGGTGAGCGGGGCTACCCACTGTGGAGTGTCTACTACGACACCTCCGACCTGCGGTTCTACTGGGAGAAGATCGAGGGGCTGAAGTTCCGCCGCAAGCTGCGGATCCGCCGCTACGGCGAGATCGACGGCAACACCGCCGACGATGCCCCGGTCTCCGTGGAGATCAAGCAACGCGTCAACCGCGTCACCCAGAAGCGTCGGGTGATGCTGCCGTACAGCTGCGCACTGGACCTGTGTGACCGGCGGCAGCATGTCACGGTGCCGGGTTCGGAGGAAGGGGACGCCGACCAGTTGTTCGTCAACGAGGTCCTCGACCTCATCACCCGCCTGGATCTCCACGCCACGGCGATCACCGGGTACCAGCGTGAACCTTTCGTCGGCACGGACTCCGACCTCGGTCTGCGGGTCACCTTCGACCACCGCGTCCGCGGTCGTGACCGGGACTTCGACCTGCGTCTGCCGGCGGACAACCGGTACATCATCCCGCCGACCTACTCGGTGCTGGAGATCAAGGTCAACGAGCGTGCCCCGTACTGGATCACCGACCTCACCGCCCGGCACGGCCTGCAGATCCAGCGGATCTCGAAGTACTGCCAGAGTGTCGAGGCCCACGGCCTGGCGCCCCGGTCCCGCTTCCACGTCGCCGAGGAACAGACCCCCGACACGACCCCGCAAGCCCCTACCGTCCCTGACACCTCTACCAAGGAAAACACCCTCCCATGAACCTCGATTTCAGCGTGAACGACCTCTCCGGCACTTTCAGCGTCGCCGATGTCCTGCTCACCCTCGTCCTTGCCGTCGTCTGTTCCGGTGTGGTCGCGTACACCTACCGCGGCACACACCGGAACGTCAGCTACTCGCAGAGCTTCGTGCAGACCCTCATCATGCTGGGCATGCTCGTCTCCGTCATCATGCTCATCGTCGGCTCCAACATCGCCCGCGCCTTCGCTCTCGTCGGCGCCCTGTCGGTGGTCCGCTTCCGCAACGCGGTCAAGGAGACCCGTGACGTCGGCTTCATCTTCCTGGTGATGGCCATCGGCATGGCCTGCGGTACCCGCTTCTACACCCTGGCGGTCCTGGCCACCGTCGTCATCTGCGCGGTCATCCTCATCATGAGCAAGTTCAACATGTTCGCGCTCAATGTCCAGCGTCAGGTCGTCAAGGTCCAGGTTCCCGCCGATGACGGCGATTACGCTCCGGCCATCGAGGACATCCTGATCCGTCGTACCGAGGAGTTCGAGCTGATCAGCACTGAGACGGTGCGCAACGGTGCCCTGTTCGAGTACGCCTACACCGCCCGACTGAAGAACGGCGTCGCGCCGGGGCAGCTCATCTCCGAACTGCGTGCCGTGAATGTCGGCCAGAAGGCGACGGTGCTGACCGGCTACGACCAGACGGATATGTGACATGGCTGACTCACCCCGCCCACTGACCGCACTCAAACGCCGGCTCCCGGTGAAACTGCGCCAGCACTGGAAGCTGGTGGCGGCGAGCATCGCGTCCGTGGCTGTCCTCGCGCTCGGCTTCGGCGGGGCGATGGTCCGCCCGACCATCACCTCCGCACTGTCGACGCAGGAGGAGCTGGTCGAGGACATCGACGGAGACACCGAGTTCTTCGACTCCGGCGAGCATTCCGTCGAGATCAGCTACGACGAGACCGAATACCGGGACATGATCGCCGAGTTCCAGTCGAGCGGCGAGAAGAATTTCATCCGTGCGGACGTCACCATCGACGGCACCCTCATCGAGAACGTGGGCCTGCGGCTCAAGGGCAACTCCACCCTGATGTCACTGAAGTCCACCGACGGTGGGGAAGGAGGCCCCGGTGGTGGAGGTATGCCCGGCGGCGGTATGGGCCAGACCGAGCTCTCCTTCGATGACCCGCAGTCTCTGCCGTGGCTGATCAGTTTCGACGAGTACGAGGAGGGACGCGCCTACGGGGGCGACACCCGGATGTCGCTGCGTCCTGCGACGAGTGGCTCGTCCACCGCGGTGAACGAGGCGCTGGCGCTGGCCATGACGGCGGAGTCGGGTCAGACCACGCAGGACTACACGGTGGCGTCCGTCTCCGTGAACGGCGGCGAATCGACCTCCCGGATCGTCGTGGACCTGCCTGACGGTCAGTGGGCCAATGACCTCGGGAACGGTGTGCTGTACAAGGCCAGCGCCGACGGCGGCATGGACTACCTCGGCGAGGATCCCACCGACTACGAGGAGGCCTTCACCCAGATCAACGCGGTCGGAACCTATGACATGGAGCCGGTGATGCGGCTGCTGGACTTCGTCAACAACTCGAGTGACGAGGACTTCGCCGAGAACCTCGACGACTACGTCGACGTGGACTCCTTCGCGGAGTACCTGGCGATGCAGTCACTGCTGTCCAACGGTGATGCCATGGACGGCCCCGGCAACAACTACTACCTCTGGTACGACACGGACACGGAGAAGTTCTCGGTGCTGTCCTGGGACCTCAACATGTCCCTGTCCGGCATGGGTGGCGGCATGGGTGGCGGCATGGGTGGCGGAGTGCGTGGTGGCATGGACAGCGGTAAGGACACTGCGGCGCAAGCTGACGCCACCGGTGAAGATGCCGGCCAGATGCCCGCGATGCCTGAGGGCATGGAGATGCCTGAGGGTGCACCCGATGGCGCCGAGGGCGGGCCCGGTGGTGGCGGCCCTGAGGGCAGTGGCGGCGCAGGCCGCGGCAGCGGAATCCTCAAGGAACGCTTCCTCGCGAACGAGGACTTCGCCGCCCTCTACGAGCAGGCCTACTCTGACCTCTACGAGCAGCTCATCTCCAGTGGTTACGCGCAGGAGACCCTCGACGAGATCGTCGCCCGGGCGACGGAGGCCGGGGACACCGGTGCAGAGGCACTCGGTGAGACCATCTCCGGGAAGCTGGCGTCGACGGCTGCGACGTCAACCGCTGAGGACGCGGAACAGTCGTCGATGGGCGGTGGTGGTGGACGCCCGGAGTAGGCGGTGGAAACCATTGCAACAGGAAACAAACGGGCCTGTATTGGCATGGAATGAAAAGTGATTCAGCTCATGTCAGAACGGGAGCCTCCGTGTCCGACGCGCCCGGCCGGCGATCACCGACAGTGCCACCGGTCAGGAGGCCTCCCACCTGCTCACCATGAAGACCCTGGGGGACGCCGGGATCACCGGTGCCGCGTCCGCAGGTCTTCCTGGGGAGTCCGTCATCGCCGAAGGTCGCCCGGCTCCCGAGGTCGACCTCGATCAGGCGACGGACATTGCCGTGCTCCCGTTCTTGCACATCTACGGGATGAACTCACTGCTCAACGCTTCGCTGCTCCACCGGATGCACCTCGTCACCATGCCGGCCCTCGATCTCGTGAAGCTCCCGGAGGTCATCGGGCGGTACCGGGTGGACCTGACCTGCATCGTCCCGCCGATCGCCGTCGCCCTGGCGAAGCACCCGGTGGTAGCCGAGTACGGCCTCACCGGCATGAAGCACATGGTCTCCGGTGCCGCGGCATTCGACGGGGAGCTCGCCGACGCCGTGTCCCACCGCATCGACTCCACCGTCGTGAGGGCTACGGCATGACCGAGACCTCGCCGGTGACCCACTGTGCGGTTCTCGGTGAGGCCCCGGCAGCGTCAATCGGGCACCCGGTGTCCAACACCGAGGCGAAGGTCGTCGACGTCTCCGACGAGTCGCTGCCCGAGATCACCGCCTCGGACAGTGACGATCCGGACGCCCGGTCCGCATCCGGTGAACTGTGGATCCGTGGGCCGCAGGTCATGGTCGGCTACCTCGACAACGAGGAGGCCACCGCGCGGACCGTCACCCCCGAGGAATGGCTGCGCACCGGCGATATCGTGGATCTCGACCGCGACGGCAACGTGTACGTCGTGGAGACGATCCCGAAGTCCAACACCGGCAAGATCCTGCGCAAGGACCTCAAGGAGGTCCCGCTGCAGGTCACCGCCTAGCGGCGACTCTAGAGAAGACCCAGTTCCCGGGCAGCGTCCCGGGCCTCGTCCTCGGTGTCGAACTCGATGATCTCGACGGAGACCGAGGTATCGGAGTCCAGGTAGAAGAGGGTGGGGCCGCTGGACTCGACGTCGGAGATACCGACGGTCACCGAGCCGTTCTGGGTGAAGACGGAGCCGGAGGCACCGGGGACGTCACCGTTGAGGGCGTCCTCGAGGTAGATGATGCGGGCGTCCTCGGCGAGAATGTCCACCTGCTGGCCTGAGAGAGGGGAGGGCCCGTCGAGGTAGCAGCTGGTGCCGTCGACCTCACTCTGCTCTGAGGACTCGACATCGTTCATGTTGAAGCTGGTGTCGTAGCACTCGGAGAGATACTCCTCGACCGATGCCGGCACGATACCGCTCCAGCGGAACGGCAGGCTTCCGTCACCGCCGGTGCTGTAGGAATCGTCCGACCCGTCCGTGCTGTCTGACCCGCCGGAGTCCCCGAAGGAATCATCGAGCGGGGCGGAGCTGGTGGTGTCGGAGGCGGTGCTGTCGTCATCGTCGTCATCGTCGCCCCGCAGTGCGAAGATGGCGACCACGACGATGGCGATCACCACGACCAGGGCACCGACGATGATCGCGATGATCTTCCCGCTGCCGCTGCCGCCGCCGCTTCCGTTGCCGCCACCCGGCTGGCCCGGCTGGCCCGGCTGTCCCGGTGCGCCGTACATCGGCGCCTGCCCCGGCTGACCCGGCTGGCCGTACAGCGGTGGCTGCGAACCGTAGGGATTCTGGTTCCAGTCACCCGAGTTCGGGTTCCAGTTCCCGGGGTTCTGCCGGGGATCGTTCTGGTTCGGGTCGGTCATCGTGGACTCCTGAGACGTCTGAGGTTTCCCGCCAGTGTAACCCGGCTCACAGACTCTGGGTGAACCTTCGATGAACCGACACCGTGCCGTTCAGATGCCGGTAGCGTCGGCGATACGGGTCGCCCGCTCGATGAGGAAGTCCGCCACCGCCGCGGTCGGAGCGCCCGAGGTCGCCTCGTTCTCCGGGATGTCCTGGACGCGACGGAGGACGCCCTCGATGATGATCGCGACCTTCCAGAGCCCCAGGACATGCCAGTAGTTCAGGGCGTCCCGGGAGCGTCCGGTCTTCTCCAGGTACCGGTCGGCCAGCTCGTCCGCGGTGGGGAAGCCCTCGGCGAGTGCGGCGTCGAACCCGGGGAGGTTCGGGCCGTCCGCCGTCGGCCAGTAGGCCAGCAGGGAACCGATGTCCGACATCGGATCGCCCAGGGTCGTGAGCTCCCAGTCGACGACAGCATTGACCGTGCCGGTGGACTCGTCGACGATGATGTTGCCCAGGTGCAGGTCACCGTGGACCAGCACGGTCTCGGACTGCTCCGGCACCGTGGCACGCAGCCGTTCGGTGAGTGCCTCCAGGGCCGGGGCCTCCCGGGTCTTCGTCTGGTCCCACTGGCCGGCCCACCGGCGTATCTGGCGTGGTGCATAGGGTTTGTGGGACGCCAGTGATGTCAGTCCGGTCGTCTCCAGGTCGACCCGGTGTACCGCGGACATGGCGTCCACCAGGCCGACAGCAGCGGCGCGGCGGGCGTCCGGGGTCAGCAGCGACGCCGACTCCGGGGAGTTCAGCGAGGTGCCGTCCACCACGGACATGGCGATGACCGGAACCTCCTCGGCGGTCGTGGTCGCCCCGTAGATGGTCGGCGCCGGGACATCCGTGTCCGCGAGCGAGGCCATGATCCTGCCCTCCCGCAGGACGTCGTGGGCCGAGACGGCGAGGTGTCCCAGCGGGGGACGCCGCACGACGACGGAGTTCCCGATGTCATCGGTGGCGAGGTAGGTGAGATTCGACTGGCCGGCACCGATCCTGGTGAGTTCCACCGGGCCGGTGATCCCGCTGTCGGGCAGGGAGGTCAGCCAGTCGGTGAGGGCGGCGGTGTCGAAGGGGGAGGCGGTGCTCTTCGCGGTCATGGCGTCCTTCCTACCGGTACTTGCGCAGTTCCGCCCGCGCGATGGTCATGAGGTGCACCTCATCGGGGCCGTCGGCGAAGCGCAGGGTGCGCAGCCCGGCGTACATGCCGGCCAGCGGGGTGTCGTTGGTGACGCCCTCGCCACCGTGGACCTGGATCGCCTTGTCGACGATCTCGAGGGCGATCCGTGGGGCGAGCACCTTGATCGCGGCGATCTCCTGGCGGGCGGCCTTGTTGCCGACGGTGTCCATCATCCACGCGGCCTTCATCGTCAGCAGTCGGGCGGACTCGATGCTGATCCGGGCCTCGGCGATCCAGTCGCGGATGTTGTCGCGCTCGGAGAGCTTCTTGCCGAAGGTGGTGCGGGACTCGGCACGGCGGCACAGCAGTTCCAGGGCACGCTCGGCGATGCCGATCGAGCGCATGCAGTGGTGGATACGGCCCGGTCCGAGGCGGTCCTGGGAGATACGGAATCCCATGCCCTCGCCGCCGAGGATGTCCTTGTCGGGGACGAAGACGTCCTCGAAGAGGATCTCGGCGTGGCCCTCGCGGTCGTGGTAGCCGAAGACAGGGAGGTTGCGCACGATGGTCACCCCCTCGGCGTCCGCGGGGACGGCGAGCATGGACTGCTGCAGGTGCCGCTCCGCGTCCGGGCTGGTCTTGCCCATGACGATGAGGACGCCGAGGTTGGGGTGCATGGCATTGGAGCTGAACCACTTGCGGCCGTTGAGCAGGTAGCCGCCGTCGACACGGGTGAAGCCCATGGAGATGTTCGTGGCATCGGAGGACGCGACCTCCGGCTCGGTCATGCAGAAGGCGGAGCGGATCTCGCCGCGCAGCAGCGGCTCAAGGTACTTCTTCCGGTGTTCGTCGGTGCCGTAGAGCTCGAGGACCTCCATGTTTCCGGTGTCCGGGGCATTGCAGTTGCATGCCTCGGGGGCGAGCTCGATGCTGCGTCCCATGATCTCCGCCAGCGGTGCGTACTCGGCGTTGGTGAGTGCGGGGACGCCGTCGCCCTCGTGCGGGTGGAAGAGGTTCCACAGGCCGCGCTTCTTCGCCGCCTCCTTGAGTTCGCCGAGGACGGCGGGGAAGTGGTGCGGGTTGCCGGAGGCCTCGATCTGCTCGTGGTAGGTCGCCTCGGCGGGGTAGACGCACTCGTCCATGAAGGCCGTGAGCCGGTTCTGGTAGTCGATACTGCGCTCGGTGTTGCTGAAGTCCATGGTGGTGTCTACTTTCCGGAGATGCTGGAGGTGCCGACGAGCTGCCCGCCGTCGACGACGAGGTTGGCGCCGGTGATCCAGGAGGAGCTGGGGGCGGCGAGGAAGGCCACGGCGTCGGCGATGTCGGCGGGCTCACCGATCCGACCGAGCGGGGAGATGGCGGCGGCCTCGGCCTCATGGTCCTTCCACAGGGCCTCGGACAGGCGGGTCCGGACCACGCCCGGGGCCACCGAGTTCACCCGGGCACGGGGGCCGAGTTCGCGGGCGAGCTGCCTGGTGAGGTGGAGCAGGGCGGCCTTCGAGGAGTTGTAGACGCCGATGCCGTCCTCCATCGTCAGTGCACCGATGGAGGCGATGTTGACGATCGAGCCGGTGGATTCGGCGCCGAGGCCCGCGTCGAGCGCGGCACGGGTCCAGACCAGGGGAGCGGTGGAGTTGATCTCGAAGACCTTGGCGACCAGCGCGGGGTCCTGGTCGGCGACGGGGCCGTAGGCGGGGTTGGTGCCGGCGTTGTTGACGAGGACGTCCAGGCGGCCGGTGGCCTCGACGGCGGCGGCGCAGACCGCGGCGGCAGCCTCCGGGTGGGCGACGTGGCCGGCGAGGCCGGTGACGGTGCCGGCTCCGGTGGTGTCGGCGAGATCTGCGGTGATCTGTGCGGCGGCCTCCTCGGCGGCGTCCGCCTTACGCGAGGTCAGGAAGACATTCGCGCCGGACGCGGCGAGGAGGTGTGCGGTGGCGTAGCCGATACCGCGGGACCCGCCGGTGACGACGGCGGTGCGGTCGGTGAAGTCGTAGGTGGTCATGCGACCAACCTAACATGAACTGTGATTCATTTCACCGGAAGTCCGAGCGTTCCCAGCCAGATGCGGTCCGCCGTGGCGCACAGCCGCTCGAAGATCTCGTCGGTGTCGGGGTACCTGCCGTCGACCCAGACCACATACGCCATCCGGGACACGGCGGCGGACAGGGCCATCGCGGTCATCTCCGGATCCTCGACCGTGATCGCGCCTGCGGAGGTCAGTCGCTCCAGGGCACGGGCATTGCGGTCGATGAACCCGTCGGCGCGCAGCAGGCGCTGCCGGCTGAAGTTCTCGTCGGCCTGGGCCACCTGCTCCATGAGTGCCATGATCGACCGGTTCCTCCGGTAGGACGCCAGGTAGGCGCGGTTGGTCGCGCTGATCTGCTCGGCGGGGGTGGGCCTGGCGTCCCCGGGGCCGGTGCTCTGGTCCTGGTGCCCCGCCGAGCGCATCTCGTCCTCCACGTCGGCGAGGACCGCGGCGAGCAGGGCGTCCCGGTCGGCGAAGTAGGTGTAGAGCGTCCCCACCGAGCAGCCGGCCTCGGTGGCCACCCCGGTGAGTTTCGCGTCGTGGTAGCCGTCACGGAGGAACACCGTCCGCGCGGCGGCGAGGATCCCCTGGCGGCGGCGTTCGGCCCGGGCTTCGCGGTCGGAGGCTGTGGTGTTACCTGAGTCACTCATGGGGAAGATCGTATACGCTGGCCGCATCGAAAGGAGATTCATGTCCGCTATTTACCTGGTCAGGCATGGTCAAGCAGGGCAGGATGCTCTGGACAACGCCTCCGACGGCGGCTTTGAGGCCGCCTACGACCGGCTGAGTGATCTCGGAAGGCGCCAGGCAGGCACCGTCGGACGTGCTCTGGCGCAACGGGTCCCGGCACGCACCCCGGTCATCCACGGCCCTCTGGTCAGGCAGCGTGACACCGCCGCTGCTGTGGCCGCCGCCCTGAACTCCGCCACGCCCACTGTCGACGACGCCTGGAAGGAGATCCGCTTCGGCGACATCCTCACCCCCTGGTTCCGGGAGAATCCGGGTCACACCGAGGCGCTGAAGCGGGCGAAGGCCGGCAAACTGCCCCGCGCCCAGGTCGACGAGGTCAACCGTGCACTCATGGGCGCGATCGACGAGTGGACGACCGGGTCCGGGTACGGGGACTTCCGGCAGACTGTCCGGGCAGGACTCTTCGCCGCCGCCGATGTGGCGTCGGAGACGGGCTCGGCGGTGGTCGTGAGCTCAGGCGGTCCTATCGCGGCGTGCGTCGCCGAGACGCTGCCCGGGGTGTCCTGGAGCGACCTGATCTCCACCGTGCTCAATGCGTCGGTGACGGTGCTCGGGGTGGGCACCGGGGTCGACGGGGCGCCCCGCCTCTCGCTGCGGTCGCTCAACGAGCACGCACATCTGGATGACCTGGACGAGGAAGGGCGGCATCCGCTGCGGACCTTCGGCTGATGAAATGAACGGAAGTTCCGCAGTTGACGCGGGGGCAGTCTAGTCTCGTTTCAGATGTGAAATTCACCCGCCGTCCGGATCGTCCCGAGGAGTCCCCTGTGCCTGTCCCCAGTCCCCACCACACCATCGAGATCCCCGAGGTCAGCGTATTTGACCTGCTGTTCGCCGGGCTGACTCCCGAGGAAGAGGGCAGAGTCGCCGTCACGGACTCGTCCACCGGTTCGGTGACCACCTACGGCGAACTCCGTGACCGGGTGGACGCCTTCGCCGGGGCTCTGGCCCACCGCGGACTCGGCGTCGGCGATGTCGTGGCCCTCCATGCCCCGAACTCCCTGGCCTTCGTCGTGGCCTTCCATGGGATCATGCGTGCCGGGGCGACAGTCACCACCGTCGGTGCCCTCGGCACCGCCCAGGACATCGCCAAGCAGGTCACCGCGTCCGGGGCGTCCCTCATGCTCACCGTCGGTGCGCTCGGGACCGCCGGCGCTGAGGGAGCGGAGGAGGCGGGCCTCGACGAGGACGCCGTCATCGACCTCGTCGATGAGGCGAACGGACTGGCGTCCCTGCTGGCGGAGGGGCATGCCGCGCCGGAGGTGGAGTTCGACCCGGCCACCCACATCGCGGTACTGCCGTTCTCCTCCGGCACGACGGGCGTCCCCAAGGGCGTGGAGCTCAGCCACCGGAACCTGGTCGCGAATATAGTCCAGTGCGGTCCGCTGCTCATGGCCAACGGCCAGACGCCGGACTCCACGATCATGTGCGTGCTGCCGTTCTTCCACATCTACGGGATGAATGTGCTGCTCAACACCTCGATGTACAACCGGCTGCACATCGTCACCATGCCGTCCTTCGACCTGCCGCGGTTCCTGGAACTGCACCAGGTCCACGACATCGACTTCACCTTCGTCGCTCCGCCGATCGCCGTGGTGCTGGCCAAGCACCCGCTGGTCGACCGGTACGACATCTCCTCGCTGACCACCGTGCTCTCCGGTGCGGCGGCGCTCGACGAGAAGCTCGCCGATGCGGTCCAGAAGCGGCTCGGGGTCGCTGTGCTCCAGGGTTTCGGGATGACCGAGGCGTCCCCGGTGACGCACGTCTCCACCCGTGGTGAGACTCCGCTGGCGTCCATCGGCCTGCCGGTCGCGAACACCGAGTGCAAGGTCGTTGACCTCACCGACGCGGACTTCGCCGAGATCCTGCCGCCGGGCAACGAGGGTGAGCGGTCCGAGGCCGGCGAGATGTGGATCCGTGGTCCGCAGGTCATGCTGGGCTACCTCAACAACGAGGAGGCCACCGAGGTCACGCTCATGCGCGACGGATGGCTGCGCACCGGCGACATCGTCCGGTACGACCACGAGGGCAACGTGTACGTCGTCGACCGGTCGAAGGAACTCATCAAGTACAAGGGCTACCAGGTCGCGCCGGCGGAACTCGAGGCGCTGCTGATGTCCCACGAAGCCATCGCGGACGCCGCAGTGGTCGGCTACCGCAGGGAGTCTGACGGTGAGGAGGTGCCGCGGGCGTTCGTGGTGCCGCAGGTCGGGCTGGACGGCACTGTGCTGGAGATCGGCAAAGAGGAGCTGATGGTGTGGGTGGCCGAGCGGGTCGCCCCGTACAAGAAGATCCGGATGGTCGAGTTCACCGACGTCATCCCGAAGTCCGGTACCGGCAAGATCCTCCGCAAGGACCTGCGGGACGTGCCGGTGAGCGACTGATCATCCCGTTGGCCACCCCCTGCTAGCCTGAGGAAATTTCCAGCGGAGTGGAAGGATAGTCGAAGAACTGGTCGCAACCGGAGCGTCCGGCGCGGACGTACACGACCAGACCCGTCACCGTATGGCTCCGCCGCTCGACCTCGGTCGCCACTGCGGCCGTCACCGTGTGGGTGCTGGTCCGGTATCCGTCGATGCCGGACACGGTGCCCGTCCACTTCGGCACCGGCGGGGAGGCGGACGACCGGGGATCGAAGTCGACGATCCTGTGGCTGTCGCTGATCATGCTGGCGTGTATCGGTGGATGTCACCGACTTTCGTCGCGGTCAACACTCTCGTCTACGTCGTACCCGGTCTGGTCGTGCTCATCGGCGGCACCGTTGTGCCACACCAGGCCGTCATCCTGGATGAACCAGCCGGCACCGATACTGGTCCCGGGGGCCGACAAGGTGCCCGTGTCGACGCAGAGCAGTGGGGTGAAGGCGTCCTCCCGGCCCGGCAAGGGACTGTTGGGCAGTCGGCACAGGTCAGGTCGAGTTCACGCTTCCAGGACTTCGCGAGTACCTCCGGGACCATGCCGCGACTCTGGTGCGTTCATCTGATACGTAGCATCGTCGGCATGACTGAGCAGGTTTCCCCGACGCCCCGCGTCCTCCCCGACGGTGCCGTGGTGCGCCCCGCACGCCCCGGCGACATCCCCGGCATCCTCGACTGCGTCCACGCCCTCGCGGTCTACGAGAAGGAGCCGGACGCCGTCGAGAACACCGGGGCGATGCTCACCGACACCCTCTTCGGTGACGATCCGAAGGCGTTCGCGCACGTCGTGGCGTCCGGAAACGGAGCCGACGGCACAGACGGCACAGACGAGGTCCGCGGCATCGCCCTGTGGTTCCTCTCCTACTCCACCTGGACCGGACGCCACGGCATCTGGTTGGAGGACCTCTATGTCCACCAGGAATACCGTGGACACGGCTACGGCACCGCGCTGCTCTCCGCACTCGCCGGAATCTGCGTCGACCGTGGCTACACCCGTCTGGAGTGGACGGTTCTCGACTGGAATGAACCGTCCATCGCCTTCTACCGGTCGATCGGTGCCACTCCGCAGGACGAATGGACGACGCAGCGCCTCGTCGGCGAGAACCTCACTGCCCTGGCATCTCGCTGACCTGCACCTCAAGCTCCCGGACCCGGCGTTTGAGCTCCCGCTCCTTCTCCCACCGTGCCGTGACGTCACGGAGTACGGCGGCCACACCCTCGACGCGCCCCTCGGCGTCCTTCAGCATGACGATGGAGAACTCCAGGGAGACGCGGGTCCCGTCCTTCCGGACGCCAGGGGCGGTCAACGGTTCCCGGCCGTACCTGGTCACACCGGTCTCCATGACCCGGCCCCAGCCGGTCCAGTGCGCACCCCGCAACTTCTCCGGGATGATGAGTTCCAGCGACTGCCCGACCGCGTCCTCTGCAGGCCAGCCGAACATGTCGACCGCGGCGTCGTTCCACAGGCGGATGGTCCCGGTGTGGTCGGCGTAGATCACCGCGTCCAGCGTGGAGCCGGTGATGATGCGCTCGGCGAGAGAGTCGGTGGGTGTCGTGTCGGACATGGCGTCCTCCTGGGGTCTTCCGGCGCCGGTCAGGGCAGTCAGCAGTGGGTTCCGTCACACTCCACGCTACGCGCTGACCTGCCCCGGAACGACGAAGAACCCCACCTGAAGCGGTGGGGTTCTGTCGAACGGCCGTTACGCGTTGACGGACGCGCGGGCCTTCTGCGCGGCGGCGACGAGCACCTTCAGCGCGGCGGTGGTCTCTTCCCAGCCGCGGGTCTTCAGACCGCAGTCCGGGTTGACCCACAGCTGACGGGCCGGGACGGCCTCGAGGGCGTCGGCGAGCTGCTTGTCGACCTCGGCCTGCTCCGGGACGCGCGGGGAGTGGATGTCCCAGACGCCCGGGCCGACGGCCAGCTCGAAGCCGGAGTCCTTGAGGGCGTGCAGCACCTGCATGCCGTTACGGGAGGCCTCGATGGAGGTGACGTCGCCGTCCAGGTCCGCGATGGTGCCGATGAGCTCGTTGAATTCGGAGTAGCACATGTGGGTGTGGATCTGGGTGACGTCCTCGACGCCGGAGGTGGCCAGGCGGAAGGATCCGACGGACCACTCCAGGTAGTACGGCTGCTGTGCGCGGCGCAGCGGCAGCAGCTCACGCAGTGCGGCCTCGTCGACCTGGACGATCTTCGCGCCGGCGTCCACCAGGTCGTCGATCTCGTCGCGCAGGGCCAGGGCGACCTGGTCGGCGGTCTCGCCGAGCGGCTGGTCGTCGCGGACGAAGGCCCACGCCAACATGGTGACCGGACCGGTCAGCATGCCCTTGACGATCTTGTCGGTGAAGGACTGTGCGATCTTGAACCACTCGACGGTCATGGCCTTCGGGCGGGTGACGTCACCGAACAGGATCGGCGGGCGGACGCAACGGGAGCCGTAGGACTGTACCCACGCCAGGTCGGTGGAGTGGTAGCCCTCTAGCTGTTCGGAGAAGTACTGCACCATGTCGTTGCGCTCGGGCTCACCGTGGACGAGCACGTCGAGGCCCAGGGCCTCCTGACGATCGATGACGTCCCTGATCTCGGCGACCATCGCGTCGTGGTACTGCTCGGCGGAGTACTCACCGGAGCGCAGCTTGGCGCGGGCACCGCGGATCTCCGCGGTCTGCGGGAAGGAACCGATGGTGGTGGTCGGCAGCGGCGGGAGGTTCAGCTCGCGCTCCTGGACCTCTCGACGCTGGTCGAAGGGGTTGCGGTGGCGGTCGGCCTCGGTGATGGCGGCGGTGCGCTGACGCAGCGCGGCGTTGCGGGTGCGCTCCGAGTTCTTGCGGGACTCGACGGCCTTGTGGGCCTCGGCGACAGCGGCGTCGTCACCCTCGGATTCCTCGCCACGCAGGGCGCGGGACAGCAGGGCGACCTCGGCGATCTTCTCGGCACCGAAGGCGAGCCAGCTGCGCAGCTCGGAATCGTCGTCGAGGCTGGTCTCCTGGGCGAGGGAGTAGGGGACGTGCAGCAGGGATGCGCTGGTGGAGACACCGACCGGGCCGCGGGCGGCGAGGGCCTTGAGGGTCTCCAGGGCGCGGGCCAGGTCGGTACGCCAGATGTTGCGGCCGTCGACGACACCGGCGAGCAACTGCTCGGCACCGGTCCAGGACGGGAGCAGGTCGGCGTCGGCGATGTTGGTCTCGTCGGCCTGACGCTCATCGGTGCGGCCGGTGACCAGGTCCACACCGAAGGCGGCGATGCCGGTGCCGGTGAGGGTCTTGATGGCGAGGTCGCCGTCACCGAAGTAGGTCTGCAGCAGGATGTCCAGGTCGGACGCGGCGGCGAGCCTCTCGTAGCCGACGCGGGTGCGGGCCAGCAGGTCAGCCTTGCGGTTCTCGTCGGTGTCGACATCGGTGACCAGGTAGGGCTCGTCGAACTGGACCCAGGCGGCACCGCGCTCGGCGATGCGGGGGAGCAGGCGGGCGTAGGCGTCGAAGACCTCTTCGAGGTGGGTCAGCGCGTCAGAGCCGTCGGTGGTGCGGGCCAGGGCCAGGTAGGTCAGCGGGCCGATGAGGACCGGGCGGGCGGCGGTGCCGCGGGTGACCTGGTCGGCGAGGTCGGCGAGCAGGGCGGCGTCATCGAGACGGAACTCGGTGTCCGCGGCCAGCTCGGGGACGATGTAGTGGTAGTTGGTGTCGAACCACTTGGTCATGGCGGACGCCGGGAGCTCGGCGGTACCGCGGGCGGCGGCGAAGAGCCGGTCGACGAAGGCGGGCAGGCCGTCGTTGTCGTGGTCGTCGATGTCGGCGACGCGGGTCGGCAGTGCGCCCAGCAGGGCGGAGGTGTCGAGCATGGCGTCGTAGAAGCTGCGGCCGATGGTCGGGACGGAGTCCAGGCCGGCGGTGGTGAGCTGGTCAGCCTGCTGGTTGACCAGCTGGGTGGCGACGGTGGCGAGGTTGCGCCCGGTGGAGGCGTCCTTCCAGTAGGTCTCCAGGGCCTTCTTGAGCTCGCGCTTCGGGCCGATGCGCGGAACCCCGGCGACGGTGGCGTTGATCTGTGCGGTCACGTGTGATCCTTCACGATGTGGATGTACGGGTCTCGCCGTCGATACGTGAGTCACGTGCGTGCCGTGTCCGTGGATGCCCACCCCCGGGCATGGAAAAGCCCCGGGAATGGTCTGGTGAAACAGGCCGCACGCTGCGGTAACAGGATCCATGGCGGGCCTGTCCGCAGGTTCCACCTCGTCCGGGGCTCCAGGAGGGGAACTCGACTCTCGTCGACTGCTTGGTGCCCAAGAGAACCAGTAGACCGCTTGGTCTGTCAAGTTCGCCTGCCGCCCGTTCCTGAAAACTTCCGGGAAGGTACAGGTCAGCGGCGATTACGGTGAATTGACTTGACCGGTCCAGTGGGGTCGCGATCGTGAGGATCAGCGTGTCGCCGGGACGCAGGACGCGACAGTGGGAAAGCACAGTTCACCGTCACTGACGCAGGACGCCGCCCGCGCGAAGAACTCCTGCTCCGCCCGGTGCCGGATCTGCGGTGACTGCGCCAGGTACGTGCGTCCCGGTGTGGGGACGCCGCCGGTCACTCCCGCTCACAGGTCCTCCGGGGAAATCCTCCACGTCCAGGTGGTCCTGCCCGTCGGCGTCCGACACCAGCCGGTTGACGGATCCGGCGCACACCGTCCCGAAAGACCGTCGGTAGGCGTCGGAGACACCGTCCCATGAGGTCTTCTGCATCGGCATGGGACCGGAGCTACCAGGGGCGCCGCCTTGCCCTGGTGGCCTGCACTCGGCAGAATGAGCACGTCAACACCGAGCGCGGCGTCCCCGAGGTGACATAGGGGAGCGTCGCACCGGCGCCCTGCGCCGTGAAAACCCAGGAAGCCCACCCGTGCGCCCTCTGTCACGCCCCGTCCGCATCACGCTGATCAGCGTCAGCGTCGCCCTGTTCGTCATCACCTGGCTCTGGCTCGTCCTCAGTCAGCCGGACGACTCCGACTTCGCCTCCGTCGCGGACTCCCGTTCCACCGCCATCGCCCTCGTCGGCTTCCTGGTCCCCACGCTTCTCTCCCTGGTCGCGGTGATCCCCACCCTGCCGGTGCGCACCCTGAGCATCATCCCCGTCGCCCTGGTGCTCAATATCGTCGTCGGCCAGGTCGTCGGCACCATGGGCCTGCCGCTGCCGCTCTACCTCGACTCCTTCGGCACGGTACTGGTCGCTGTCCTCGCCGGGCCCGCAGCGGGCCTGGCCACCGGCGGTCTGTCCTCGATCGTGTGGGGCGCGTTCAACCCGACGATCATCTGCTTCGCCGCCGGCTACGCGATGATGGGCTTCGCCGTCGGCCTGGTCCGTCAGCTGTGGAAGTCCTCCTGGTGGAAGGTCGTCCTCGCCGGCCTGGTCCTCGGTTTCCTCTCCGGCCTGGTCTCCGCCCCGGTCGCGAACTTCATCTTCGGCGGCACCGCCGGCACCGGCACCGGCCTGCTGGTCTCCGGTTACGAGTCCCTCGGGTTCTCCAACACCACCGCCGTGTTCCTGCAGTCCTGGACCTCTGACCCGATCGACAAGGTCATCATCTTCCTGCTGGTCTTCGCGGTCTACCGGGCCCTGCCGTTGCGCACCCGCCGCACCTTCGATCCGGCGGAAGCATGAACCCGCTCACTCCACTGACCGCCGCGATCTGCGCGGTCGCGGTGGTCATGGTGGCCCACGAAACCGTGGTCAGCGGTGCCTTTCTGGCCGCGTCCGCGATGATCGCCCTCCTCGCAGGACGCCGCCACCGCCGCGCCCTGCTCGCCGCCCTGGTGATCTCGGTGCCTGCGACGGTCTCCTACGCCCTGATCTACGTCCCCTTCGCCGATGACGGTTGGGCCACCACCGGCGACCTCTCGCTGCGCTTTGCCGCGATGACGGTCTCCGGCCTGGTGCTGCTCTCCTTCGTCAATGCCGACGACCTCATGCGTGACCTGCAGCTGCGCATCCCTGCCCCGCTGGTCTACATGGTCGGTTCCGTGGTTCGCCTGCTGCCCATGGCGCAGCAGCGTTGGCGGACGATCCGTCAGGTCCAGCTCAGCCGTGGTGTCCCGGACACCTGGCGTGCCCGCACGTCCTGCGTCCTCCCGCTGGTCGTCGGACTGGTGGTGGACGCCGGCAACCGCGCCCGACCACTGCAGCGCACCGGGATCGGCGCGACGGGGACACGGACCGTGCTCGTGCCGGTCGCCGACCCGCCGGTCCAGCGTGTCGGCCGGTGGCTGCTCATCGTGGCGTCCGTGCTGGCCGCCGTCCTCGCTGTGATGTGACGGGTACCCTGGTCAGAGTACCTACCACCACAGAGGGAGACAGATCATGGCAACTGTCAGCAAGGCCAGCGCACACTGGGAAGGCGACCTTTTCAACGGCTCCGGCCGCGCCAGCCTGGACACGTCGAAGACCGCAACCTTCGAGACCAGCTGGAAGGCCCGCACCGAGGCCGCCGGCGGCACCACCAACCCCGAGGAACTGCTCGGCGCCGCTCTGGCGTCCTGCTACCTCATGCAGCTGTCCAACGGCCTCGCCGAGGACGGTCACCCTGCGGACACCCTCGACGCCCATGCCGCCGTGACCTTCGACCCGGACAAGGGCGGCATCACCGGCATCGTGCTCACCGTCAGCGGTGAAGTCCCCGGTCTCGACAACGACGCGCTCCGTGAGAAGGCCCGCTGGGCCAAGGAGACCTGCCCGGTCTCCAATGCACTGAAGGCCGTGCCCAAGGAGATCCGCTTCGGGTAGGCCACTCCGGGTCGGCTACAGCAGTCGGGGGAGTTTCCCCGGCAACCGAGTCGATGACCGCCGTGGTCTGCTCCTGCACCTCGGCGGGCGACCAGGGGAAGGGGAATGACCGGTCGGCGACCGCATGCATCGGCAGGTCATTCCAGGAATCCCCGAAGGTGAACAGCTCCACCGCAGTCCGGCCCCCTTCGACGCTCCGGCGGGGACGATGTCCACGAAGTTCTGGTTCACCACGCGACCGACGTCGAGGGTCTCGGAGATCCAGTCCCGGATGCCGAGCTTCAGCCGCTCATTGTCCGGCACCCGCACCGGGACGCCGATGAACTCGTGCCCGGGGATGGAGAAGGGATCCATGTCCCGGAAATCCTTGAGCACCGGGGAGGCTGTCTCGTGGGGGATCGTCGAACTGAACCGGATATCCCGGTCCCCGGGCATCGTGCCGTACACGGCGATCCCGTCGCCCCGGGATAGCCGGTCGACAATCTGCCGGACATTGTCGGTGCCCAGCAAGTCCCGGTGCAGGACATCCTACTCACGGCCCGTGACCACCGCTCCGGTGTAGAGCACCGGGTAGTCGGCGGCGAGGGTGTCTTAGGCGATGCCGTCGTCGAACAGGAGCGTCCCGTCGATGTCGAATGCGGCGATCTTCACACCTTCAGCGTACGGTCACGGCCATGACCGTGCGATACATCTGGGGGGCCTCGGGCTCCGGCCTGTCCGAGCACGCCTGGGCTGCGGCCGAGGCGTCCGGGGCCGCGTGGGTCGGGAATGACGCCGCAGCGCACATAACCCTGCTGCGTCCGACTGTCCGTGAGGAACTCGCTTTCGGCATGGAGCAGCAGGGGATCCCCCGGGAGGTCATGGCGTCCCGTATCGACGACGCCGTGGACCTCTGGGGGCTGAGGGAGATCATCGACCGTGACCCGTCCCGGCTGTCCACCGGGCAGACGCGCCGGGTCGCCGTCGCGGCGGCACTGCTGCGCGACCCCGGTGCGCTGGTTCTCGACTGCCCGACCGACGGGCTGGACGCCGCAGCGGTGGACACCCTCGTGGAGACGCTGTCCCGCTTCAGCGCCGAGGTCGGCGACGTGACCGTCTACGACCGCGTCGCCACACCACTGGCGTCACTCGCCGGGCAGCATTTCCATCTGGTCGACGGTGCGCTGACACCTGCTCCGGCACCGGGTCCGGAGCTGCCGGAGATGACGCCGGCGACTGCGGGGGAGCCGGTGTTGGACGCCGGGTTCACCGCGACGAACGGGTCCTTCACCCTGGACGTGTCCCTGGTCGCCCGCGCCGGGCAGGTCACCCACCTCGCCGGACCGAACGGGTCGGGTAAGACCACGCTCATGCTCGCCGTGCTCGGGCTGCTCCCGCACACCGGACGACTGGTCGCGCCCTCGTCGCCGACCCCGGGGTGGGCGCCGACCGGGATGGACGCCGCGTTCTCGAAGCGGTCGGTGTTCCGCGAACTCATGGTGGGTACGGACCGGGCCCATGCGCGGGCCGCCCTGGAATGGGTGGGCCTGGAACAGTGGGCGGACGTCCACCCCCTGGACGTGCCCAGTGCCGCCCGACGCATGGTGGCGGTCGCCGCTGCCCTGGTCCGTGGGCCGGAGCTGCTGCTCGTCGATGAGCCGACCGTCGGACTGGACGCGTCGGGGCATGCCTGGCTCGCCCGCGTCCTGCGGGGCTACGCGGCGGGGGAATACCACCGTGTCCTGGGGGTGGGGGAGAAGCGTCCGGCAGTGCTGTGGACCTGCCACAACGCGGGGTTCGCCGCGGCGGTCAGCGATGCGTCGGTGAGTCTGAAACCACTCTGAACAGCAAAAAGACCCGGCCGCAGTTGTGGGGCGGCCGGGTCATTCACTGAGATGTCGTGTGTCTCACCCGGACTATCGGCACCTCGTCAGAGGGCGTTACCTACTCCCCGTCAGAATTCTCTCCGGAGGCATCGGCAGGGGCCTCGACCACGGCAGCGTCGCCGCGGTGGGACACCTCGATGCGGCGGGATTTCGCCCGCTCGGCGACCGGCAGCGTCACGGTGAGGACGCCGTCGGCGTAGTCGGCGGAGATCCTGCCGGTGTCCACGGTGTCCCCGACGGCGACCTGGCGGCGGTAGGTGCCGGAGAACCGCTCAGCGGCGAGCCAGGTGGTGCCGTCATCCCGCTCTGCGTCCGCCGGGCCGGTGGTCCGCGCCGCGGAGATGGTGAGGAGTCCGTTGTCGATGTCGATGTCGACGGACCGCGGGTCCACACCCGGGAGGTCCGCGGTGAGCGTGAAGCCCTCCTCGGACTTCGCGAGATCCATCGGCATGAACCGCGGCGCGCGCTCAGCGGGGGTACCCAGGAACCCGCGGGCGACATGGTCGAGCGGGGCGAAGGGGTCGAGGCGGAAAGTGCTCATGATGCTGTCCTGTCTGTCCCGGTAGAGCCCGGGACCTCCGGTTGAAGTTGATTGCACCACACTCAACTCTGGTCTCCCCGGATCTATTCCCGACCGGTCGGGAACGGGTGGACAGACCATCCCCCGCGGTGCCCGGAACGTCTGTTTGTTTCGTGGTTGACCAGACCCTGGGGGTACCGTTCGGGGTGACGACAACTGCCACCCTCCTGAAAGGAACACGGTGTACACTCCCGACGCCATCGGCACCCCGGGCGCCGCCAACGCCACGAAAGTCCTCCTCCTGGGTTCCGGTGAACTCGGCCGCGAGGTGACCATCGCCCTGCAGCGACTCGGCGTGGAGGTGCACGCCGTCGACCGGTACACCGGAGCCCCTGCTCAGCGGATCGCCGACCACCAGTACACGATCGACATGACCGACCCGCAGGCGGTCCGTGCCCTCGTCGAGCAGGTTCGCCCGGACTTCGTGGTCCCGGAGATCGAGGCGCTGGCCACCGACGCGCTGGCCGAGGTGGAGGATGCGGGGCTGGCCACTGTCATCCCCACCGCCCGGGCCACCCGGCTCACCATGAACCGGGAGGGCATCCGCACCCTGGCGGACAAGGAGCTCGGCCTGCCGAACTCGCGCCACGTCTTCGCCTCGACTTACGAGGAGTTCGAGGACGGCGTCCGCCAGATCGGTATCCCCTGCGTGGTCAAGCCGGTCATGAGCTCCTCGGGCAAGGGCCAGTCCTACGTCCGTGACGCCGAGGACATCGCCCCGGCGTGGGAGTACGCGATGAGTGGCGGTCGGGTCCAGTCCGAGCGCGTCATCATCGAGCAGTTCGTGCCCTTCGACTATGAGATCACCCTGCTCACCATCCGGTCCGTCGATCCCGCCACCGGCGAGGACGCCACCTGGTTCTGCGAGCCGATCGGCCACCGTCAGCAGCACGGTGACTACGTCGAGTCCTGGCAGCCGGCGCAGATGAGCGAGGAGGCGCTGGGCGCGGCGCGCTCTGTCGCCGCCCGCATCACCGGCGCGCTGGGCGGTCGAGGTGTCTTCGGTGTCGAGCTGTTCATCAAGGGAAATGACGTGTACTTCTCCGAGGTCAGCCCCCGCCCGCACGATACCGGCATGGTGACCATGGGTTCCCAGCGTTTCAGCGAGTTCGACCTGCACGCCCGGGCGATCCTCGGCCTCCCGATCGACACCACCCTGGTCTCGCCGGGTGCCTCCGCGGTGATCTACGGCGGTACGGAGGGCGACGCCCCGTCCTACTCCGGTCTGGCCCAGGCGCTGGATGTGCCGGAGGCTGATGTCCGCATCTTCGGTAAGCCGGTCTCCCATGAGCGTCGTCGCATGGGCGTGGCCTTCACGACCGCCGAGAGCGCCGATCTGGCGCGTCAGACCGCCAAGATGGCGGCGGACGCTGTCTCCCTGCACGTGAGGTAGCTCTTTCTGTTCCCGGAAGTGCCGGGTCGGTCGGTGACCGGCCCGGCACTTCTGCGTCTTCTCCACGTTCTCCGGTGTCCACGAATGACTGAGATTCGAACGTGTGGTTGACACTGTCCGATGGCTCGGATATACTTTCGGGTAGTGATCAAACTGTCGGTCGATGATGATCCGGACGCTGCGAGGGAGGGAACATGACCACCGCACTGCTGCCACTGGATGCCGAACACCCTGCCCGCGACCTCGTCCAGGCGGTCAACCACGCCGAGTTCGATCTCGTGACCTGGCTGTTGACCATCGACGAAGACCTGCGCCTGTCCACCGTCCTCGCGCTACGCGGCAGGACGCGGGCAGAAGCCTACCGATACGCACACGCTGCCGAACTCGCCGC
>NZ_JALAGU010000053.1 GCF_022712275.1 Corynebacterium sp.
CCCGTGTCTTTCCTCCGGGGCCCGTTCCACCCCCGACCGGAGGGCGGACGCAGGCTCTGCACTCTGCGTCCCCGCCCCCGTCAGCTCCCTGTGGCGCCTTCTACTGCTCCGCCAGCCTGAGAATGCGGGCCACACCCTTCTCCGTGGAGGACGGTGCACCCTCGAGGACCTTCGAGGCGATCTTCGCCCCGACCAGCGCGATGTGCACCTCGACGGCGACCGTGGACTCCAGCAGCGTAGCGTCCCCCTCGGGCCGGTAGACCTGGTTGGTGGCCATGGTGCCGATGTCCTTGGGCAGCGGCACCGAGGTGAAGATGCTGAAGGAGCCGTCCTCGCGCACCTCGGAGACCTCGGTCTTCTGGACCATCTCCAGTTCCTTGTCCCCCTCCCCCACGACGGCGGTGACGGTGGCGTCCACCGAACCGTCCTCATGGACCTCCCGGTGGCCGTCGCGGATGCGCATCGCCGCGTCATCCGTGTCCAGGGTGAGCAGGAATTCCTCGGAGACCGTGACCTCGCGGACGCGCTCGATCGGTACGGCGATCTCGCGGACGACGGTGGTTGCCCTGGTAGCCATGATCTAGCGGTGCCTCCACTCGGGATCGCGCTTCTCGACGAAGGCCGCCATCCCCTCTTTCTGGTCCTCGGTGGCGAACAGGCCCCAGAACGCCTCGCGCTCCTGGCGCATCCCTTCGGTCAGGGGGGTGTTGAGGGCGGCGTCCACCGTCTCGGTCGCGGCGGCCAACGCCACGCGGGAGAAGGACGCCACCTTGCGTGCGACGTCGGCTACCGCATCCGTGAAGCCCTCGACCGGCAGGATCCGGGAGACCAGACCGGCCCGCTCGGCTTCCTCGGCGCCCATCATGCGGCCGGTGAGGATGAGGTCCATCGCCTTGTACTTACCGACGGCACGGGTGAGGCGCTGGGTACCGCCCATACCGGGGATGACGCCGAGGGTGATCTCGGGCTGGCCGAACTTCGCCTTCTCGCTGGCGAGGATGATGTCGCCCATCATGGCGAGCTCACAGCCGCCGCCGAGGGCGAAGCCCTGGACCGCAGTGATGACCGGGGTCTGGATGTTCGCGACCCGCTCCCACTGGGCGTAGAAGCGCTTGAGCTTGATGTCGGGCCAGGTCTGGTCCTTCATCTGGGTGATGTCGGCGCCGGCGGCGAAGGCCTTCTCGCTGCCGGTGATGACGATCGCCCCGACGGTCTGGTCGGCGTCGAAGAGCTCCAACGCGCCGACGACCTCCTCCATGACGGTCTGGTTGAGGGCGTTGAGTGCCTTGGGCCGGTTCAGTGTGACGGTGGCGACGCCGTCGGCGACGGAGGTGAGGATCATCTCGTACGTGGTTTCTGAGTCAGTCATGGTGGCCATTGTGTCACGGCCGTCGACACCCCGGGTCGGACTGATGTACACTTGCCACGAAACGGACAGACCGATCGGTCTAGCCACTCGATTCCCCCGGAAGGACGGCCTGCAGCAGCCATGGCAAAGATCTACGAGAACATCACCGACCTCATCGGCAACACCCCTCTGGTGAAGCTGAACAAGCTCACCGAGGGTCTTCCCGGCACCGTCGCCGTCAAGCTCGAGTCCGCCAACCCCGGCAACTCCGTCAAGGACCGCATCGGTGCGGCCATCATCGACGCCGCTGTCGAGGACGGCACCCTGAAGCCCGGCGGCACCATCGTCGAGGCCACCTCCGGTAACACCGGTATCGCCCTGGCCACCGTCGGCGCCGCCCGCGGCTACAAGGTCATCCTGACCATGCCGGAGTCCATGTCCCTCGAGCGTCGCATCATGCTGCGCGCCCTCGGTGCCGAGCTCGTCCTCACCCCGCCGCCCGCCGGCATGCAGGGTGCCGTCGACAAGGCCAACGAGATCGTCGAGAACACCGAGAACGCCGTCCTGGCCCGCCAGTTCGCCAACCCGGCAAACCCGAAGGCCCACTACGAGACCACCGGTCCGGAGATCTGGGCCGACACCGACGGCAAGGTCGACGTCTTCATCGCCGGCATCGGCACCGGCGGCACCGTCTCCGGCGCCGGCAAGTACCTCAAGGAGCAGAGCTCGGACGTCAAGATCGTCGGCGTCGAGCCCAAGGACTCCCCGCTGCTGACCGAGGGCAAGTTCGGCCCGCACAAGATCCAGGGCATCGGCACCAACTTCTTCCCGGACAACCTGGACAAGGACATCATCGACGAGGTGTACGACGCCACCATCGAGGATTCCGTGAAGTACGCCCGCGAGATCGCCGCCAAGGAGGGCATCCTGGTCGGTATCTCCACCGGTGCCAACATCTGGGCCGCCGTCGAGGAGGCCAAGAAGCCGGAGAACGAGGGCAAGCTGATCGTCGCCGTCGTCGCCGACTTCGGCGAGCGCTACGTCTCCACCCTCCTGTTCGACGACCTGCGCGACTAGTCGACAGGACCGTCCCCCGGGACACATGCCGCACAACGGCCCCGCACCGCCTCTCCCGCACGGAGTGGCGGTACGGGGCCGTCGGTCGTGACAGGGACGGTACCGTGTGACAGAGGAAACCACAGCCGCAGGACAACTGCAGTGACAACACAGGACAACACAAGGACAACACAAGGAGGCGACTCGACGGTGAGTCTGCTCAGCACCCTCAAGGAGGACCTGGCGAACGCCAGGACCCACGATCCCGCAGCGCGCGGTGACCTGGAGAACGCCCTGGTCTACTCAGGCCTCCACGCCATCTGGAGCCACCGTCTGGCGCACAGACTGTGGGTCCGCGGTGCCAAGGGACCGGCCCGCATCCTCAGCCAGTTCACCCGCTTCCTCACCGGCGTGGAGATCCACCCCGGCGCCACCATCGGACGCCGCTTCTTCATCGACCACGGAATGGGCGTGGTGATCGGTGAGACGGCCGAGATCGGCGATGACGTCATGCTGTACCACGGCGTCACTCTCGGCGGCTCAGAGCTCGTCCAGCGCAAGCGTCACCCCACCATCGGCGACGGCGTGATGGTCGGTGCGGGCGCGAAGGTCCTGGGCCCTATCACCATCGGGGCCGGCTCCGCGATCGGCGGCAACGCCGTGGTGACCAAGGACGCCCCGGAGAACTCGATCCTCGTCGGTATCCCGGCGAAGATCCGCCCCCGCAAGGCAGACGAGCACACCCCCCTGGTCGAGCCGGCGTCCTACGTGGACGACCTCCAGAACAACATCTGAGGGCGCCGCGTCCCCGGTTCACACCGGGGACACGACCGGGCTCCGGACGCACGAAATCCCCCGCGGAGTGTTCCGCGGGGGATTGTTCAGTGTGCCCAGACCAGGGATCGAACCAGGGACCTTACACTTTTCAGGCGTACGCTCTACCAACTGAGCTATCTGGGCAGAAAAGGGGCGTACCCCTCTTCAGCGACCCTGACGAGACTTGAACTCGCGACCTCCGCCGTGACAGGGCGGCGCGCTAACCAACTGCGCCACAGGGCCGTGCTGCGGATCGCCTCGCGGCGTGTCCCTTGCACGAGGCGATACTCTACACAGGCCCCGTAGAACCGGCAAACCAGCATGTAGGACGCCCCTTAACAGGCTCCATCCGAGACGCATCCCAGATACGCCCCGGCACCTACCCGGCACATACCCGCCGGGTCCGAGGCGCACTACCGTCCGTACACGATCATCACGGATCGGGGCAGTCGGTACAACGCCAGGTCCGAAGACGTGATGATCGTGTACGCGCGACAGGGCCAGACA
This sequence comes from Corynebacterium sp., assembly GCF_022712275.1. Lineage (GTDB taxonomy): Bacteria > Actinomycetota > Actinomycetes > Mycobacteriales > Mycobacteriaceae > Corynebacterium. The sequence continues at coordinate 3,728 of NZ_JALAGU010000053.1, forward strand.
GGGCCAGACAGGGCCAGAGGGTCTGCACCACCCCGACATCCACGCACACGACAAACGGCGGGCCCCACCGAAGTGGGGACCCGCCGTCCATGTTGCGACCCTGACGAGACTTGAACTCGCGACCTCCGCCGTGACAGGGCGGCGCGCTAACCAACTGCGCCACAGGGCCAGACAAGAAGTGGAAACTGTGTGTCCACAGTACTCCCAACGGGATTCGAACCCGTGTTGCCGCCGTGAAAGGGCGGAGTCCTAGGCCACTAGACGATGGGAGCTCTACCTCTACCGAAGACAACCCGTTGACCGGGCCGCTCAGGTCGGCAGCTCGTTTAGAATAGACCACCGCCCGATCATACACAAAAATATGCCCTGACCAGGCGGTTCAACTCCGCCTACGGGTAGTCGCGCGCACCGAACAGCGCCGTGCCGACCCGAACACAGGTCGCGCCTTCCGCGATGGCCAGTGGGAAGTCCCCGGACATCCCCATCGACAGTTCGGTGAGCAGCGCCGGATCCACGACGGCCCGCTCACGCGCCCGCTCCAGGATCCCCCGCAGCTGCACGAAACAGGCCCGCACCTCGGACTCGTCCTCACTGTGCACGGCCACCGTCATGAATCCACGGACCCGCAGCCGGTCACACCGGGACGCCGCATCGAGGATCTCATCGACCTCCTCGGGGGACGCCCCGGTCTTCGCTTCCTCCCCCGAGGTGTTCACCTGCACCAGGACATCCAGTGTCCGCGCAGGGCCGTCCGGCGGACCTCCCGCAGACCCGTCCGCCGACTCATCGAGCGCCTCCAGACGACGCTGCAGCGCCTCGGCCAGTCGCACCGAGTCGAGCGCCTGGAACTCCGCGGCATGCTCGGCGATGATCTTCGCCTTGTTGGTCTGCAGGTGTCCGATCGCGACCCACCGGACCGGCAGGTCAGCCATCTCGACGGCCTTCCGTCCGATCTCCTGCGGCTTGTTCTCCGCGAGTTCGGTCATCCCCGCGTCCACCGCCAGACGCAGCCGCTCCACCGGCACGGTCTTGCTCACCGGCAGCAGGCGGATCTCGGCAGGGTCACGGCCGGCGGCGCGGGCCGCCTCATCGACGCGGGCGCGCACCGCGTCCCACCGGGCACGGAAATCTGCGGACGTCCCGGTGCGGGACTCAGGGGAAAGATCAGTCTCAGTCACACTGTTCAGCCTAGTCGCCGCACCGGCCGGGCCTTGATCACCGTCTCGTCGTACTCGGCGTCCGGATCGGACTGGGTCACCACCGCCCCTCCGACGCCGTAGCTCAGCCGACGCTCCTGACCGTTCCGGGCGGCGACGAGGGTGCGGATGACCACCGACAGATCGACCGCACCGTCGAGAGAGAAGTAACCGACCGCACCGCTGTACACACCGCGCGGGGCGTCCTCCAGCTCCTCGAGGATGCGCATCGTGCGTTCCTTCGGGGCGCCGGTCATCGATCCCGGCGGGAAGGACGCCCGGACGGCGTCCACTCCGGTGCGTCCCTCCCCCAGACGCGCGGTGACGGTACTGACCAGCTGATGGACCGTGGCGTAGCTCTCGATGCTGAACAGTTCGGGGACCTGGACGGTGCCCGGCGCGGCGACGCGGCCGAGATCGTGGCGCACCAGGTCGACAATCATGAGGTTCTCCGCCCGGTCCTTCTCACTGTGCTGCAGGTCCGCCCGGATGCGCAGGTCCGCCTCCTCGGTGTCGCCGACCGGTCGGGTCCCCTTGATCGGAGAGGAGGTGACGAGTCCGTCGACGGAGACCCGCAGGAACCGTTCCGGGGAGGTGGACATCACCGTCACACCGGGAAGTCGCAGGAAGGACGCGAAGGGCGCGGGATTGTCGCGCCGCAACGCGGTGTAGATGTCGAGGTCGTCGGCCGCCGACGCCACGTCGAGAGTGGTGGTGAGGCAGGCCTCGTAGGTTTCCCCGGCGCGGATGAGGTCCTGGATCTTCCGGACGCTTGCCCGGTAGTCGGCCCGCCCGTGCATGGTGACGGACGCCGCGACCGGAGCGGTCCCGTCCCGCGCATCCCCCTGCTCATCCCTCTGCGCACCCCTCTGCGCACCCTCTGCTCCGTTGACCAGGTTCCGCACCACCGCCGCGGTCTGCTCGACCCAGGCGGTCTCGGCGGCGGTGGCCCAGGGGCCGGCGTCCTTCGCCAACGGACGGTCAAGGCACAGCAGGTGTGCCTCGGCCTGTTCATGGTCGATGACGACCGCCCGGTCGAGGAAGACGAACGCCGCGTCCGGCTGGCCGACCTCCGCAGCCGGATGCCGGTTCGGTCCACCCTCGCCGGAACAGCACTGAGCCTTCACCCCGTAGCCGAGGACGCCGACCCAGCCGAGGCGGAAGGCGAACGGCGGCTCACCGGCGAGGTCATCGTCGAGTCCACCACCACGGATGTTCCACCGTTCCAGGTCGGACCGCAGCCAGTCGAGGATGTCCGCCTGCTCGGTGCGGATCTCCTCCGCTCCGCTGTCGCCGCGGGAGACAGTGACCGTTCCGGCGTCCACGTCCGCGGTGACGGTCCGGGCCGAGGGGCCGGCATGGTCGCCGGTGGCCGCCCCCATGACCGAGAACCTCGCCCGTGGATCGGAGTCCGCGTTGCCGTCGAGCCAGACGGCGGGGCCGGTGACGTCCCCGTACAGGGTGCGGAAAAGGTCCTGGGAGAGCCTGCGGGTACCCGCCGCGTCCAACCCGGTGAGTGGGACGACCTTGTCGCGGACGGTACGGATACGGCCGTGGGCGCGGGTGAGGTCGGCGAAGTTGGCGAGCAGTTCCGGCCCGTGCCCGGTCTTCACCGACTCCGGGTGGAACTGCACTCCCCACAGCAGCTTGCCGGGGACGCTGAGCCCCATGACCGTGCCGTCGTCGCTACGGGCGTCCACGGTGACGGCACCGGGGAGACCGGTGACGGCCAGGGAGTGGTAGCGCACCACCTCGAACGGCGAGGGGACGCCACGGAAGATGTCGCGGCCGCCATGGGTGACCTGCGAGGACCTGCCGTGGACCGGTTCATCCGCGGGCCCGACGGTACCGCCGTAGAGGTGGGCGATGAGCTGGTGACCGAGGCAGATGCCGAGGACCGGGATGCCTCGTTCGACGGCGGCGGTGATGACGGCCGGGCAGATGCCGACGTCGTCCGGGTTCAGCGGTGTGCCGGGCCCCGGGGAGATGACGATGTTGTCGATACGGTCGAGCAGAGCGGCACCGTCGATGTCCCACCGGTCCCAGTCGTTCGGCACGACGACGGGCTCTTCACCGTTGACCCGGATGAGGTCGTGGACGAGGTTGAAGGTGAAGGAGTCGTGGTTGTCGACGAGCAGCGTCCTGATCATGCCGCTGAGATTACCGCCGCCGCCCCCTGCGCTCTCCCGATAGAGTCGACACCATGACCACACGTGATCCAGGTAACAGATTCTGGCGGATGCCGCGGGGTGCGGTGGCCGTGGCGGTCCTGCTGTGGGTCCCGGTCGCTGTGGTCGGTGTCCGGACCGGACGCGTGATGGGACAGCCTACGGCGTGGAGCAGTTCCGGTACCGGTTCCCTGCAGGACGAACCAGGGGTCTGGCTCAGTGCATCCTGGACATCGGGACTGATCCTCCTGCTGCTCATGGTCTTCCTCGTGCGGAACCGGGAGGGCGTGTGGTCCGTCGGCTACGACGTCTTCCGTTACCTGGGGACGGTGGCCCTCAGCATCGGGGTCGGTGGTCTGTCGACCCTGTCCGGTGAACACCATCACGCCACCCTGAGCTGGGCACTGCCTGTGACGGTCGTCGGCGTCCTGTTCTTTGCCGCGCCGTGGCTGATCACCGCCTACCGCGCCGCGTTACAGCGTCACCGGGACGAGATCCGGTTCCACGGTGCCGGGTCCCCGGGTCAGGTCACGGGTGTGTGGAGCTTCGTCGAGGACGAGCGCCGGCTACGACACCGCGCGACGATCCGATTCACCGACACCTCGGGGACGCGACGGTGGGTCAGGCGTCTCGCACCGAGGAACGTCCGCCTCGTGGAAGAGGGGGACGCCGTGACGGTCCACTTCGACCCGGACCACCCCGGGCGTCGGCGGAGTATCTCGGTCGACTGGACAAGTGCGGCGGCACACCGGGCCACAGGACGGGCGCGCCGACAGCGCGGGCCCGGACGCCTGCCCTGAGCGGGACACCGGGCCAGTGTTTCGCCGGCGGTACACGGACGCCGGCACGCCCGACGTGACCGTCGTCCTCGAGGCGGGCGCACTCTGTCCCGGATGGCCGCCGACCTCGTCGTCGCGGAGATCGGACGACTCGCGACGACAGACTGAACGGCTACTCCCCCGCCAGGGACAGCCAGGTCCTCACCACGGTGTCCGGGGTCAGCGACATCGACTCGATGCCCTGCTCCACCAGCCATGCGGCGAGGTCAGGGTGGTCCGACGGGCCCTGGCCGCAGATGCCGACGTACTTGCCGCGCGCGGTACACGAAGAGATAGCGGACGCCAGCACCTTGAGCACCGCGGGATTGCGCTCGTCGAAGTCGTGTGCGACGAGGCCGGAATCACGGTCGACACCGAGGACCAGCTGCGTCATGTCATTCGAGCCGATGGAGAAACCGTCGACCCGGTCGAGGAATTCGTCGGCGAGCAGGTAGTTCGCCGGGATCTCGCACATCATGACGACCTGCAGGCCGTCCTCACCGGCACCTTCACCACGATTCAGCCCGTGGGACGCCATGACCTCCAGCACCTCGTCGAGCTCGTCGGTGGTGCGGACGAACGGCACCATGATCTTCACGTTGTCCAGACCCATGTCCTCGCGGACGCGGCGCAGCGCCTCACACTCCATGGCGAAGCAGTCACGGAACTCCTCGGAGACGTACCGGGCCGCACCGCGGTAGCCGAGCATCGGGTTCTCCTCGTCCGGCTCGTAGCGTTCACCGGCGACGAGGTTGGCGTACTCGTTGGTCTTGAAGTCCGACAGGCGCACGATCACAGGCTTCGGGGCGAAGGCCGCGGCGATGGTGGAGACACCCTCGACGACGCGCCGGATGAAGAACTCCTCCGGGTCCGGGTAGGCCGCGGTGATCTCGTCGACCTGCGCCTGCAGGTCCACAGGTAGGCTGTCGCGCTCCAGCAGCGCCTTCGGGTGCACCCCGATCTGCCGGTTGATGATGAACTCCATGCGCGCCAGACCCACACCGCTGTTCGGCAGGGCGGAGAAGGCGAACGCCTGGTCAGGGGTGGCGACGTTCATCATGAGCTTCACCGGGATCTCCGGCATCTCCCCGAGGTCCGTGGTCTTCTCCTCGAAGTCCAGGACGCCCCGGTAGGCGCGTCCGGTGTCACCCTCGGCACAGGAGACGGTGACCTCGGTGCCGTCGGCGAGCGCCGAGGTGGCGTCCCCGGTACCGACGATGGCGGGGACCCCGAGCTCGCGGGCGATGATCGCCGCGTGGCAGGTGCGGCCACCGCGTTCGGTGATGATGGCCGAGGCACGCTTCATCACCGGCTCCCAGTCGGGGTCGGTGATCTCGGCGACGAGGACGTCACCGACCTGCATCTTGTCCATGTCCTTGAGGGAACGCAGCACCCGCACGGGACCGGCGCCGATCCGCTGGCCGATGGAGCGTCCCTCGACGAGGACCTCCGCACCGGTGGTGGCGTCCGCCGCGAACTCGAAGCGGGACAGGGACTGCCCCTCCCGGCGCGACACGACCGTCTCCGGGCGGGCCTGCAGAATGTAGAGCTGTCCGTCCTGGCCGTCGAGCCCCCACTCGATGTCCATCGGTCGGCCGTAGTGGTCCTCGATGGCGACGGCGTGACGGGCAAGTTCGGTGACCTGCTCATCGGTGATGCAGAAGCGGTTCCGGTCGTCCTCGGCGACATCCTCCCAGCGGGTGGCGGTCTCGATGCCGGTCCCCTCGGCATAGCGCATCGCGACGGCCTTGCCGCCGACGGTGCGGGAGAGGACGGCGTCCTTCCCGGTCTTCCCGTCACGCACGGCGGGCTTGGAGACGTAGAACTCGTCCGGGTTCACCGCCCCCTGGACCACAGCTTCGCCGAGCCCGTAGGACGCGGTGACGAAGACCGCGCGGTCGAAACCGGACTCAGTGTCGACGGTGAACATGACACCCGAGGCACCGATGTCGGTGCGGACCATGCGTTGAACACCGGCGGAGAGCGCGACATCGTCGTGGTGGAAACCGTGGTGGACGCGGTAGGCGATCGCGCGGTCGTTGTAGAGGGACGCGAAGACCCACTTCACGGCCTCGAGGATGTTGTCGATCCCGCCGATGTTGAGGTAGGTCTCCTGCTGGCCGGCGAAGGACGCGTCGGGCAGGTCCTCGGCGGTGGCGGAGGACCGCACCGCCCAGGTGACCTCCTCGGGGTGGGGGTCATTGTCGACGAGGTCGGCGTAGTTGTCCCGGATATCCTGCTCGAGCGCCTCGGGGAAGGGCTGGTCGAGGATCCACTGACGGATCTGCTCGCCGCGCTTCGTCAGCTCGTTGACGTTGTCGATGTCGAGGTCGGCGAGAGCCTCACTGATCTTCCTGTCGAGACCGTCGAGGGCGAGGAAATCACGGTAGGCGTCGGCGGTGGTGGCGAAACCACCGGGGACGTGGACGCCGGCGTCGGCGAGGTTGACGACCATCTCACCGAGAGAGGCGTTCTTTCCGCCGACCTCGGGGACGTCGTCCATGCCGAGGTGGTCGAAGGGGATGACGTTCCGGGTCTTGTCAGTGCTGTTTCCGGACATGGTGTGGTCCTTTCATTCCTGCTCAGGTGCGGCGCAGGTCCATGGTGGTGAGAATGATGCTGGCCATCTCCTCCACACTCATGGCGTGGGAGTCAATGTAGGGGATGCGGTGGGTCCGGTAGAGCTGTTCTGCCTGGCGGAGTTCGGCCCGGCAACGGGCGGGACTGGCATAGCCGCTGCCGGGTCTTCGTTCGCCCCGGACCTCGCTGAGTCGTTGGGCGGTGGTGGTCAGGCCGAAGAGCCTGTCTTTGTGGTCTGTCAACGCCGGCGGGAGTTCGCCGGGCCGGTCCTCCTCGGTGAGCGGGTAGTTGGCGACGCGCAGGCCGTGCTGCAGCGCGAGATACATGGCGGTGGGGGTCTTGCCGCACCGTGACGGGGCCAGGAGGATGAGATCCGCCGTCTCCAGGTGTCGCAGGTCGGCGGCGTCGTCGTGGGCGATGGAGAACTCCACCGCGTCGATGCGGTCGTGGTAGCGCTCCATGTTGCCGACACGGTGGTAGGCGGTGGCCCTGCCGGAGCGTTCGGTGCCGAGGATGTCCTCCATGCGGGCAAGGTGGGTGCCGAGCAGGTCGATGACCTCACCGGGGGCCTTGCTCAGTTCCGCGGCCACGGCGGTGTCGCGGACGGTGACGAAGATCAGCGGGGCGTGGCCGGGACCTTCGGCGCTCTCCGTGGTGATCTGGTCCACGGCACGACGGGCGGTCTCGACGGACTCGATGAAGGGCAGGTGGTGACGCCGCCAGTCGAGGTCCGGGAACTGTGCGAGCAGTGCATTTCCCAGAGTGTCCGCAGTGATGCCGGTGCTGTCGGAGACGAAGTAGACAGAGCGTCCTGTCGTTTCCACCATGTGCGTCCTCACTGAGGTCGGGCTCTGGTCGTGGGTCGTTCCATCGGCGCCCCGTCAGCATTCCGTCGAGGCTGAAAGTGCCCCCGAGGGTAGCAGCGGTATCTGTCTGTTTTCTGTGGCCACTGTGGGATCTCAACCCCGGACGGGGGTCGCCCGACGCACGCGAGCCGCTGCGGGTCCCGCTCTCCCACCCCTCGCCCGCCACATGCTGAGGATTCCCGTCATGAGTTTCGAAACAGACATGGATGGCAGTCCTTTCTGACGGGAACTGTTTCCATGACCCTCTGAATCCGCCCTCTGAATCCGCCCTCTGAATCCGCCCGCGATTTCCTCATGACACTCAGGCGCCGAGGCCCAGAGCACACAGGAGAGGGCCTGCCGGGACTTCCCGACAGACCCTCTGATCTGCATTCACTGACTGTGGGCCCTGTGGGGCTCGAACCCACGACCTGCGGATTAAAAGTCCGTAGCTCTACCAACTGAGCTAAAGGCCCGTACCACTGTCGAAAGAGAGTGTAGCGCACACCCCACCACAGGTGTGCGCCTGCCCCCGACGCAGTGCAGACACGGTGCAGGACACCGGGTAGAACACGAAACCGGGACATGCCACCAGCCACAGTGGACATGTCCCACCCTCATCACGGACGCCACGGCAGCCGCACCGTGGCTGTCCGGGAAGCTCGCCCCGGGGGGGAGCCGAAGAGCCTACTTCAACATCGAGCCGGTCTCCACGAACCGCTTCTGGAAGTCGAAGACGTGTGCCAGCTCGTGCGGGGTCTGCAGGAACTCGCCCTGACCCGCACGGTCGACGTACTCCTCCAGCAGCGGCCGGTACTCCGGCGCGGAGATGGCGATCATCTTCTCCGCACGGTCACGCGGTGCCAGACCACGCAGATCGGCGTAGCCGTGCTCGGTGATGACGACCATGACATCGTGCTCGGTGTGGTCCGTGTGGGTCACGTAGGGCACGATCGCCGAGAGCGCGCCCCCCTTGGCGACCGACGGGCTGATGAAGGAGGAGATGTAGGCGTTACGGGTGAAGTCACCCGAACCACCGATACCGTTCATCACGCGGGAGCCGATGACGTTGGTGGAGTTGATGTTGCCGTAGATGTCCGCCTCGATCATGCCGTTGGTGGCGATGAGGCCTAGTCGGCGGATGACCTCCGGGTGGTTGGAGACCTGCTGCGGACGCAGGATGATGTTCTCCCGGTAGCGCTTCGCCTCCCGGTTCATTTTCTCCGCGTACTCGGGCGACAGGGAGAACGACGTCGCCGAGGCCACCGTCATCTTGCCGGCATCGATGAGATCGAGCATGCCGTCCTGGATGACCTCGGTGTAGGCGGTGATGTTCTCGAACTTCGAGTCCAGTAGGCCCGCCATCACGGCGTTCGGGACGTTACCGACACCGGACTGCATGATGTAGCGGTCGTAGGATAGGCGACCTGCCCGGACCTCACCCTCGAGGAAGTCGAGGAAGTGACCGGCGATCTTCTTGGAGGTCTCGTCGGCGGGCTTGAAGGGGGCGTTGCGGTCCGGGGAATCAGTCTCGACGACGGCGACGACCTTGTTGACGTCGATGTCGATGTACGGGCTGCCGATCCGGTCACCGACCTCGGTGATCGGGATGGGCTGCCGGTGCCCTGGCAGCGGGATGCGGTAGATGTCGTGCATCCCCTCGAGATCCTCGGACTGCCAGGAGTTCACACCGAGGATGATCTTATCTGCGGCGTCGAGGTACTCGACGTTGTTGCCCACCGAGGAGGAGGGGACGATGCGGCCGTCCTCGAGGATCTTGGTGACCTCGACGATGGCGACGTCCATCTTCCCGAAGAAGCCCTCCTGGACCATCATGCCCAGGTGGGACAGGTGGATGTCCGCGTACTTCATCTGACCGGAGTTGATCTTGTCACGCATGATCGGGTCGGACTGGTACGGGGCGCGGAACTTCACCGCGTCCGCCTCAGCCAGCTCACCGTCGAGCTCGGCGGAGGTGGACGCACCGGTGAGCAGGGAGATGGAGAAACTGTCGCCGCGGTCGTGGAACTCCCTGGCCCGCCTGGCGATCGCGGTCGGCAGCACCTTGGGGTAGCCGGCACCGGTGAAGCCTGACATTCCGACGAGGTCTCCGTCGTTGACGAAGGTGGCCGCCTCATCAGAGGTCATGACTTTTGCGCGCAGTCCGGGGTGGGCGATCCTGTCTGACATTGTGTGCTCTCTCCTTGGTGTTTTCGGTGGTCACCGTACATAGTGATGGGACTCACGATATGTCCATCAACGTGACGTCCATTATATGGATCATGAAACATACTTTCCGAATCGGCTCCATTCGGGGGTGGCGGAGAGGCAGTCACCCTGTCGCTGGCCCCGGACATGCAGAAACCCGCCGGACGCGGGGGCGTCGGCGGGTCCGTGGCCCGGTACCGCCAGGAGGCGGCGGGAGGGGCTACTTCTTCATGGAACCGGTCTCCAGGAAGCGGGTGTGGAACTCGAAGGCACGGGTGAGGTCGTGCGGGGTGTGCTGGGCCTTGGACCTGGAGGCGAACTCCACGTACTCCTCCAGCAGCGGCCGGTACTCCGGTGCGGCGATGTCGATCATCTTCTTCACGCGGTCACGCGGGCACAGGCCACGCAGGTCGGCGTAGCCCTGCTCGGTGACGACGAGCTTGACGTCATGCTCGGCGTGGTCGATGTGGGACGCGAAAGGCACGATGGCGGAGATGTCGCCACCCTTGGCCACGGACGGGGTGACGAAGGAGGAGATGTAGGCGTTGCGGGTGAAGTCACCCGAGCCGCCGATGCCGTTCATCATCTTCGAGCCGGCGACGTTGGTGGAGTTCACGTTGCCGTAGATGTCGGCTTCGATCATGCCGTTGATGCCGATCGGGGCGAGTCGGCGGATGACCTCCGGATGGTTGGAGACCTGCTGGGGACGCAGCACGATGTGGTTGCGGTAGCGGTCGGCCTCCTGGTTCATCCGGTGGGCGGCGTCCGGCGACAGGCAGAAGGAGGTCGCGGAGGCGAAAGACATCTTGCCGGAGTCGATGAGGTCCAGCATGCCGTCCTGGATCACCTCTGTGTAGGCGGTGATGTTCTCGAACTTCGAGTCCTCCAGGCCGGCGAGGACGGCGTTCGGCACGTTGCCGACACCGTTCTGCAGGATCAGGCGGTCGTAGGCCAGACGACCGGCCTGGACCTCACCGTCGAGGAAGTCGAGGAGGTGACCGGCGATGGCCTCGGAGGTCTCGTCGACGGGACGGAAGGGGGCGTTGCGGTCCGGGCCGTCGGTGTGGACGATCGCGACGATTTTCTCCGGGTCGACGTCGATGGAGGTACCACCGATGCGGTCACCGGGGTTGCAGATCGGCAGCGGGACGCGGGAACCCGGCATCGGCATACGGTAGATGTCGTGCATGCCCTCGAGCTCGAGGTCCTGCCACTCGTTGATCTCGATGATGATCCGGTCGGCGGCATCCATGTACTCGACGTTGTTGCCCACGGCGGAGGACGGGACGATGGAGCCGTCCTCACGGATGGCGACGGCCTCGATGATGGCGACGTCCATGTGACCGAAGAAGCCCTCCTGGACGTACATGCCGAGCTCCGAGAGGTGGATGTCGGTGTACTTGACCTTGCCCTCGTTGATCTTGGCCCGCATCTTCGGGTCGGTGTTGAACGGGGAGCGGAAGCTCACGGCGTCCGCCTCAGCCAGCACGCCGTCGTTCTCCGGGGCAGTGGAGGCGCCGGTGAGGATCTTCACGGCCCACTCGTCGCCGCGGGCGTGCGCCTCGTTCGCCTTGGCGGCGATGGCCGCGGGCATGCCCTTGGGGTAGCCGGCACCGGTGAAACCGGAGGTCCCGATCATGTCACCGTTGTCGATGAACTGCACCGCCTCGTCGGCGGACATGACCTTGGACTTCAGGGACTGGTTCCTGATGCGCTCTGACACTGACTCTCCTTGTATTTATCTCTGCGTGATCGTTGTTTTCTGATCAAACGCGTACTCAGCCGCCCAAGTATGGCAGATGGGACGCGATACCGCATCGTCGGCGATTCGGCAGGGTTTTCCGCCGACAAAACGCCGACTGTGACACGCTCCACCCCCACCCTAGTTAGGCGTGCGAGATCACTGGAAAACGAGGTTCCCCTTACCCACCCCCGGTACTACACCCGCGTTGTCCATAACCCTGAACAAGCATTCAGGTCAGACGTAGCGCCGGGGAATTGCCCCGGCAACGCCCACGGTGTGAGAATCGGACGGTGACTGCAGCAACCACGGCGACAACGTCCACCCCCGCCCTGACCATCGAACCTCTCGAACTGGCGTCCCCGGTGGTCCTGGCACCCATGGCCGGAGTCACCAATGTCGCCTTCCGCACCCTGTGCCGCGAGCAGGAGGAACAGCGCACCGGGTCCGCGTCCGGCCTCTACGTCTGCGAGATGATCACGGCCCGCGCCCTCGTCGAGCGCAACCCCAAGACACTGCACATGACGACCTTCGGACCCGACGAGTCCCCGCGCAGTCTGCAGCTGTACACGACCGATCCGGAGTACACCTACAAGGCGGCCCGGATGCTCGCCGAGGAGGACCGGGCCGACCACATCGACATGAACTTCGGCTGCCCGGTCCCCAAGGTCACCCGCCGTGGCGGCGGTTCGGCCCTGCCCTACAAACGGAAGCTCTTCGCCGCGGTCGTCGGTGCAGCGGTCAAGGGCGTGGCGGACGCCGGACGCGCCTCCGGCCCGGACGCCATCCCCGTCACAGTCAAGTTCCGCGTCGGCATCGACGACGAGCACCACACCCACCTGGACGCCGGCCGCATCGCCGCCGACCAGGGCGCGGCCGCCGTCACCCTGCACGGACGTACCGCCGCGCAGCGCTACTCCGGCACCGCGGACTGGGGTGAGATCGCCCGCCTCGTGGAGCACATGGACGGCACCGGCATCCCGGTGCTTGGCAACGGTGACGTCTTCAAGGCCACGGACGCCGCAGCGATGATGGAGCAGACCGGATGCGACGGCGTCGTCGTGGGACGCGGCTGCCTGGGCCGGCCCTGGCTGTTCGCCGAACTCTCCGCCCACCTGCGCGGCGAGGAGATTCCCGCGGAGCCGACTCTCGGCGAGGTCGCGCACATCATCCTCCGTCACGCCGAGCTGCTCGCCGACCATGACGGCGAGAAGTACGCCAGCCGAGACATCCGCAAGCACATCGCCTGGTACCTGCGCGGTTTCCCGGCCGGTGGCGAGATGCGGCGTCAGCTGGGGAGCATCAACAGCCTCGCTGACCTGCGCGAGGTGCTCGACCCGATCTGGGAGTCCGACGCGCTGGCCGCGGAAGCGGACAGCGCCCGCGGCCGACAGGGATCACCCGGTAAGGTCTCCCTGCCGCATGACTGGCTCCAGGATCCGTGGGAGGACTGCGCCGGCGTCACCGAAGACGTGGAGGATGCCGCCAACAACGGCGGGTAGTGGGCGAACGCCGACATATGTGGGCCATTCCCACCATCGGCGTCTCCTACATGAACGGAGCGTGAAGTTTCCGCGTCGTGCGGGCCGAGCGCGTCCGATCCACGTAGACTGTCCGCCATGCGCACCGTGTACCAGGAACAGATGCGGGCCTTCGCCCACGACCTCTCCGTGATGTCGGACCGGGTCCGCACAATGATGTCGGAGGCCTGCCTGGCCCTCTTCGAGGCCGACATCGAGAAGGCCGAGACGGTCCTCAGCTCCATCGACGGGGTCGAGGAGCTGCGGAAGAAGGCGGAGCAGACCTCTTTCGAGCTACTGGCCCTGGAGGGCCCGGTCGCGCGTGACCTTCGCCAGGTCGTCTCGGGAACCTACATCGTCGAGGATCTCGCCCGGATGGCGGCGCTGGCGGTGCATGTCGCGCGGACCGCGCGGCGTCACCACCCCGACCACACCCTGCCGGAGCAGATCGAACCCTACTTCCGGGAGATGGCCCGGCTGACCGACGAGATCGGCGCGAAGCTCCACGACGTCCTGGTCACCTATGACCCGGAGAAGGCGATGGAACTCGCACTCGACGATGACGCGGTCGATGACCTCCACGAGCATATGTTCCAGCTCACCACGAAGCGCGAATGGCCCTTCCCCGTGTCAGTCGCGGTGGACGTCACCCTGCTTTCCCGGTTCTTCGAGAGGTACTCGGACCACGCCGTGAACATCGGTACCCGGGTGGTCTACCTGGCAACCGGCAAGCAGCCGGAGGAGTACGAGACCGCCCTGCGGACCGAGGAACAGCAGGAGACCATGCGGGAGCAGTTCGACGAGATCCGCCGCCGCTACGGTTCCGACGCCTTCTAGGTGTCGGCGCCGGCCTTGCGTGCCACCGAGAGTGCGACCAGTGCAGCGTCCGCCAGCACCTCGGGTTCGCGGGTGGCATCCACCCGGACGCCGGGCTCGTCCGCCCGCAGCCGCTCCAGCTCGACATACTGACGCCGCAGCACCTCGTCCTCGGCCGCATCCGGGAGTTTCCCGGTATTCCGGCGGATGCGTTCACGGATGACGTCCTGGGTCCCCTCAACGTGGACGAAGAAGACGAACCCCTCCGCCTCGCGGAAGATGTCGCGGGCCCGGCGTCCCAGCCCCAGGCTCACCACCACCGTCGAGTTCCCCTGCTGCGCCTGCCCGGTGAGCCAGTCACGGATGGCGTACGCCCAGGGCAGGCGGTCGTCCGGGGAGACGAAGCCTCCCTCCGCCATCTTCCGGCGGACCTCCTCGGGCTGCAGTTCCTCGGCGGTTGCGCCGGTGTACCCCGTGCGCCGCTGCAGCTCCTCGGCCAGCGCCGCCTTGCCGCTGCCGCTGACCCCCATGAGAACGATGTGTACCGGTTCCATCACATACTCCTTTCGACGCCTCAAGTGTGGCACGAAAAGCGGACGGGGGTGGTCCCCTGCCGGCACCGCCGGATCAGCCGAAGCGGCCGGAGATGTAGTCCTCGGTCTCCTGACGCTCCGGGGACTCGAAGATCTTCTTGGTCGGGCCGACCTCGACGAGCTGCCCGGGGCGTCCTGCCGCCTCCAGCGAGAAGAACGCGGTCTGGTCGGAGACGCGTGCGGCCTGCTGCATGTTGTGGGTGACGATGACGATGGTGAAGTCCTCCTTCAGCTCGTGGATGAGGTCCTCCACCGCCAGGGTCGAGATCGGGTCCAGGGCGGAGCACGGCTCGTCCATGAGCAGCACCTCGGGCTCGACGGCGATGGCCCGGGCGATGCACAGTCGCTGCTGCTGACCGCCGGAGAGTCCGCCACCGGGCTTGTCGAGGCGGTCCTTGACCTCCTCCCACAGGTTGGCCCCGCGCAGGGACTTCTCGGCGACCTCGGCGAGCTTCTTCCGGTTCTTCACCCCCGACAGCTTCAGGCCGGCGACGACATTCTCCTCGATGGACATCGTGGGGAACGGGTTCGCCTTCTGAAAGACCATGCCGATGGTGTTGCGCACGGCGACGGGATCGATCCGCCGGTCGTAGATGTTCTCCCCGTCGAGCAGGATCTCCCCTTCGACGTACGCGCCCGGGATGACCTCGTGCATCCGGTTGAGCGAGCGGAGCACGGTCGACTTGCCGCAACCGGAGGGGCCGATGAAGGCGGTCACGGACCGGGGCGGGACCTGCAGGTCCACGTTCTGCACCGCGTGGAAGTCGCCGTAGTGGATGTTGACGTCTCTGAGATCGAGTCGCTTGGCCATGGTGTGTTCCTTAGTCGGTGGAGGTCAGTCGGTCTTGACGGAGAAGCGGTGGGAGATGAACCGGGCGGCGAGGTTCAGTCCGGCGATGATGAGCACCAGGGTCAGTGCCGCGCCCCAGAGGCGGGCGAGCACCTGATCATTGGCCTGCAGTTTGTACATCTCCAACATGAACAGCGGCAGGGAGTTCTGGTTGCCCTCCATGACGTTCCAGTTGATCACCGGCGTCGCGCCCACGAGGATCAGGACCGGAGCGGATTCGCCCATGATGCGGGCCACGGCGAGCATGATGCCGGTGATGATGCCGGACAGGGCGGTGGGCAGCACGATCCTCACGATCGTCTTCCATTTCGGCACACCCAGGGCGTACGCGGCCTCGCGCAGGTCCATGGGCACGATGCGCAGCATCTCCTCGGTGTTGCGGACGATCACCGGGACCATCAGCAGCACCAGAGCCAGGGACACGGCGAATCCGGAGCGGGAGAACCCGAACAGGGCGATCCACAGCGCGTAGACGAACAGTGCGGCGACGATGGAGGGCACACCGGTGAGGATGTCGACCATGAAGGTCGTGACCCTGCCCAGCCACCCACCGCGGGAGTACTCCACGAGGTACACGGCGGTGAGCACACCCACCGGCACGGAGATGACGGTGGTGACCAGGGCCTGGGTCAGGGTGCCGATGATGGCGTGGCTGATGCCGCCACCGGCCTGGTTGGACAGCTGTCCGGCCATGTCGAAAGACCACCAGCCGACGTCGAGGACGGCCGGCAGCCCCTTGGCGACGAGGACGACGAGCACCCAGACCAACGGGATGAGGGCCACGCCCATCATCGAGTAGACGATGACGGTGGCGGCGCGGTCCTTGCGCTTGCGGGACGCCGCGATGTCGGTGAAGCCGCTGGGCGCCAGGTCGGCGTGCGGCGAGTTGCGGGATGCCGTTCCGAGGGACATGGCGTCCTACTTCCTGTTGTTGACGACCGTGCGGGCCGCCGCGTTGACGATGAAGGTCAGGGCGAAGAGGACCAGGCCTGCGGCGATGTAGGCGCCGGCCTTGGTGTCGTCGTTGAATTCCGGCGCGGCGTTGGCGATGGCGGTGGCGAAGGTCGTGCCTCCGTCGAACAACGACCATCGGAATCCCGGGGCGGACGCGATGACCATGTAGAGTGCCATCGTCTCGCCCAGGGCCCGGCCGAGGCCGAGCATCGCACCGGAGACGTAACCGGAGCGTCCGAAGGGCAAAACCGTCAGTCGGACGACCTCCCACCGAGTCGCGCCGAGGGCGAGTGCCGCCTCGATGTGCCCGCGGGGTGTCTGAATGAAGACCTCACGTGTGGTCGCAGCGATGATCGGCAGGATCATGATCGCCAGGACCACGCCACCGGTGAAGACATTCCGGCTGGTGGAGAAGGCCGGGGAGGTCTGCTGGTCCCACTGGAAGAGGAAGAAACCCCCGGCCCAGCCGTGGATCCACTCGAAGATGCCGCCGAGTGACGGGCCGAGCACCTGCATGCCCCAGATGCCGAAGACGATGGACGGCACAGCGGCGAGCAGGTCGACCATGAAACCGAGGGGACGGACCAGCCGCTTCGGGCAGTAGTTCGACAGGAAGATCGCGATACCCAGGGCCACCGGCATGGCGATCGCCAGGGCGAGGGCGGACACCAGGACAGTGGTGAAGAAGAGGTTCGGGATGCCGAACTCCATCCACCCGCCGTCGTTGGACGTGTAGTTGAGGTTCCAGGCGCCGGAATAGGTGAAGAAAGCGCCGATACCGTCGCGTTCCTTCGCCAGGGCGGGGACCGCCTGGACGATGAGGAAGATCGCGATGGCGGCGATGAAGACGGTGATCAGGACCGCGGAGCCCGTCGT
This sequence comes from Corynebacterium sp., assembly GCF_022712275.1. Lineage (GTDB taxonomy): Bacteria > Actinomycetota > Actinomycetes > Mycobacteriales > Mycobacteriaceae > Corynebacterium. The sequence continues at coordinate 20,893 of NZ_JALAGU010000053.1, forward strand.
GAGGCTCTCGAAGATCCGGTCACCGGCCCGTCGTGATCGCCTCGTGGCGAGTCCGGCGGTGCCGGGCCGGTCGGACGACTCGGGCGCGGCCTCGGCGGCGTCCCCGGTCGGGGGCCCGTCGTCGGTACCGGTGGCGTCGGTGGCGACGGTTCCGTCGACTACGACGTCCTCGGCGTCACGGCCGTCACGGCCGTCACGTTCAGTGCTGGACATGGAGGTTGCAGTCCTGTCGGTTACTCGGTGGTGCCGGCGGAGTCGGAGTCGGACCCGCCGATCGCGTCGACGGCGGTGACCAGCTTGTCGCGGAAGGTGCCGGACAGCGGCACGTAGCCGGCCTCCTCGAGAGCATCGTTCTGGTTGTCGAGGATGGTGTGGAGGAAGTCCTTCACCCGGGACGTGGTCTCGTCGTCGTAGCCGTCGGAGCAGACGATCTCGTAGGTGGTCAGGGCCAGCGGGTAGGCACCGGCCTCCTTGGAGGCGAACAGTGCCTCGGAGTCGACGATCAGGTCGTTGCCCTCACCGGTGAAGGAGACATCGGCCAGGGCCTTGTTGACGCTCTCCGTGTTCAGCTCGACCGGGCCGGCGCCGAAGTCGAGGGCCGCGATGCCCAGGCCCGCGGCGTCGGCGTAGCCGGACTCCACGTAGGTGACGGCGCCGTTGGTGGCCTTCACCTGGTCCGCGACACCGGAGGAGCCCTGGGCACCGGAACCGACCTTGGTCGGGAAGGTCTTGCCCTCGGTGTCCCAGTAGCCGTCGGTGGCGGTTTTGAGGAAGTCCTGGAAGTTGTCGGAGGTGCCGGACTCCTCCGCCCGGTACAGGACGCTGACCGGAAGGTCGGGCAGGTCGACGCCCTCGTTCTCTGCGGCGATAGCCGGGTCGTTCCAGTTGCTGATCTCACCCTTGAAGATCTTGGCGACGGTGTCGACAGAGAGGTTGAGCTCGTCGATGCCGTCGATGTGGAAGGCGACGGCGACCGGGCCAACGACGAGCGGAAGGTGCCAGGCGTCGTTCCCGCCGCAACGCTTCGCCGCATCGGCGACCTGGTCGTCCTTCAGCGGGGAGTCGGAGCCGCCGAAGTCGACCTGGCCGGCGATGAACTGCTTCTGACCGGCACCGGACCCGGTGGCGTTGTAGGACAGCGACGCCCCCGGGACGGCGGACTGGTAGGCCACACCGAACTGCTCCATGGCCTTCTGCTGGGAGCTGGCGCCTTCACCCTGGAGTTCACCGGTGGTGCCCGTGAGATCGAAGGTGGAGGTGGCGTCCGCACTGGAATCCCCGTTGCCGGAGTTGGAGCAGGAGGTGAGCAGGAGCGAGCCGGCGGCCACTGCGGCCAGGGCAGCGGTGTACTTCACGGTCTTCACGGAATGGTTCCTCTTTCAACGGTTCTCGACTCGTCGTCGTGACTGGTCGTCGTGATGGTCACCGTTGACCCTAACTGCCCGAGGTGGACGCCAACCACCACCCGGATGAACTCTCCGTGAACTGCTGTGGGGAGACCCCGCTACACCATGCCGCGGTAGACGACGTCCCGGTGGACGATCTCGAAACCCAGCCGCCGGTAGGTCGCGACGGCCGGGGTGTTGTCGCCCTCGACGTAGAGGTCGACGGCCTGTGCGCCTGCGTCGATGAGGTACCCGATGCCCAGCAGGGTGAACGGGCCACCGAGGCCCTGACCGCGGACGGCGTCGGCGAGACAGATCACGTAGACCTCGCCGTGGGTGTCGTCTGCCGGAAGTTTCGTCCAGTGCACCCCGGCACACTGCGGTCCCTGGTTGTCGTCGCGGCTCCACAGCATGAGGACACCGTGGGGATCGAACCAGTCGGTTTCCCGCGCCCGCCGCAGCCGGTCGACATCCCAACCGCCCTGTTCCGGGTGCCAGGCGAAAGCCTCGTTGTTGACGCGGAGCCACTCGGCGTCGACCAGGTCGGCCCCGAACTCCTCACAGGCCGCCGGGTAGTCGAGGAGTTCCAGTCCCGCGTCCGTCACGGCGGTCGGCGCGGCGGCGGCCCCTTCCACCAGCGGTGTGCGGGCCGGATCGTCGACACCGCAGTACACGGTCATCTTCAGCAGTTCGCGTACGGTGCGAGCGCCCCGGTCGGCGGCGAGCCCCCGGGCAGGGTCGAGGTTGCCGTGGGCCCAGATGCTGAACTGCGACTCTGGGTCCAGGCCCCTTCCCGCCTCACGCAGCAGGCCGGCGGCCGTGCCGCGTCGGCGGAAATCCGGGTGCACGGCGATCTCGGCGGTACCACCGGCATCGGTCACGTCGGGGACGTCCACGGCCAGGACCCCGATGACGCGCTCCGCGCCACTGCCGCTGTCGACGGCGAGGAGATGTCGGTGTCCGGTCCCCTCCTCGAGCGCCCGGACGAACTCCTCGGAGAGCGCAGGCACGCCGTCTGCCGCGGAGACCGCGTCGAGCAGCTCGGCGAGCTCCTCACGCCAGGTCCTCTGCTGTCCTGCGGGCCCGTCCTCGAGCCACCGGTAACTGTCCACCGCTATCTCCCGTCTGCGCTGATGTCCACGGCCTTGTACCCCACATTACGCACGGTGGCGATGACCTTCTCGTAGTCGTGACCGAGCTTGGCACGCAGCCGGCGGACATGCACGTCGACGGTACGGGTGCCGCCGAAGTAGTCGTAGCCCCAGACGTCCTGGAGCAGCTGTTCACGGCTGAAGACGCGGCCGGCATGCTTGACGAGGAAGTAGAGGAGCTCGAACTCCTTGTAGGTGAGGTCGAGGGGGCGTCCCTCCACGCGGGCGACGTAGGTGACCTCGTCGACGATGAGCCCGCCGATGGAGGCGACCTGACTGTCCTCGGCTTCTTCGACGGGGACGGGGCGACGCGTCATGAGCATCCGCAGCCGGGCATCCACCTCGGTGGGGGTGGCGCTGGGGAGGATGAAATCGTCCACCGCCCAGGACCCGTCGAGGGCGATGACGCTGGTCTCCTCGATCGCGACGGCCACCGGGAGGGTGGGGTACGCGGCGGCGACGGAGCGGCAGAGGTCGCGGATACCCAGCAGGTTCCGGCCGGTGACGTCGATGAGGACGATCTCCGCGTCCCCCACCTCGCGGACGGAGGCCGCGGACGAATCCAACAGCACGGTCTCATGGGACAGCAGAGCCAGTGAAGGCAGGACCTGCGCGATGTCGTCCTTCTCCGAGAGCACGGTCAGTTTCACGGCCGGCGTCCTTCCCACTTCACGTCGATTTCTCTGTGACCACCACGAGATTACACGGGTGGAAAGTGGCTCTCCCATCGAGAGGCGAGGCGAAAAACTCCGGAAACGTCCCCGTAACACTGCACTCGCGCCACCCGGTCCACCGGCACACCCGTCCACACCCGCCACTCCTCTATGCTGGACCGGTGACCGAGACCGTTGAGCCAGAGCAGGCCGAGCCCCGCCGCAGCCGGGACAGCGAGGGCGGCAAGGGAAGCACGGACAGCACGCGCCGCCCCCACCGCCCGGTGCGTGTCCTGGTGACCGTCGTCGTGGTGGTCCTGGCCCTGGCCGGGGTGGCCGTGGTCGGCGACAGTCTCTTCGCCGCGAAGGTGGAGCGCGAGATCTCGCAGCGCATCCTCCATGACTCAAAGCTCGCCTCTCCCCCGGCCGTGCAGATCGGCGGCATGCCGGTCAGTGCGTCCCTCTGGTCCCACGAGCTCACCTCGGTGTCGGTGGAGGCCCGTGATGTCGAGGTCCCCGGCTTCGCCCGGGTGTCGGTGACCTCCTCGGCCGAGAAGGTGACGCTGACCCGCGACGAGATCCTCTCCGGCGATTTCGAGGACGCCCCGGCCCGCAAGGTCTTCACCCGCCTCCAGCTCGACCCGGTGGCGCTCGGCGGTCTGATGACCGGCGGTGACAACGGTGAGGACGGCTTCTCCGACCTCAACGTCCAGGGCGTGGAGGACATCTCACCCTCCGGCGGCTGGGAGACCGAGGCCTATTTCACCGCCACGCCGGACAATGTGCCCGGCATCGACGGCCCGGTGGATGTCGGGATGCGGCTGCGTGTCTGGGAGGGTGATGTCCGTCTGCTGCCGACCGAGATCCGTTCGGTCGACGGAGACTCCTCCCGCGGCGACGGGAAGAAGAACGCCCTCGACGACGCCACCCGCGAGCGTGTGATGGAGGCCTTCACCCTGGAACTCCCCGGCGACAGTCTGCCGCTGGGGACGAAGCCGGGCCGGGTGTACGTCAACGGCGGCGCCCTGTACATCGAGTCGGAGCAGAACTACACCCGGGTCGGGATCTCCGATCTGGCACCGCGCTCGGCCCCGCTGGCCACAGACGAACAGGCCGGGCTCTAGGGACTGTTCCGGGAACTGCTCCAGGGTCTGTCTCCGGCTGCTCCGGGGACTTCCCGGGTCGCTGAGACCGTTCCGTATGCTGGACGCCATGAGTGACTCCCCCGAGACCCCCTCCATCGACGGCAACGAGGCTGTCGCCCGCGCCACCGAACAGGCGAAGAACACCGCGGACCGCAACATCCCCTCCCTCGGCGACCTCCCCGTCGCCGAGGACACGGCTAACCTGCGTCAGGGCCCGAGCCTGCACGACGGTCTGCTGGCCCTGCTCCCCCTCATCGGAGTCTGGCGGGGTGAGGGCAATGCCGCCCCCACCGACGGCTCCGACCCCTACGCCTTCGGCCAGCAGCTGGTCTTCGCGCACGACGGCGAGAACTACATCAGCTACTCCTCCCGCATCTGGCGGCTCGACGAGGAGGGCAATGCCGTCGGCCCGGACCGCCGCGAGACCGGTTTCCTGCGCATCGACCTCGAGGACAACATCGAGTTCGTCACCGCGCACAGCGACGGTGCGGTGGAGATCATGTACGGCAAGCCGCTCACCGAACGCGCCTGGCAGCTCGAGAGTGCGTCCACCATGGTCACCGAGACCGGACCGTCCACCCTGGGCCCGGGCAAGCGGCTCTACGGCCTGATGCCGAACAACAACCTCGGCTGGGTCGACGAGCGCATCGCCCGCGCCGAGGACGGCTCCGACGCTGAGGGTGGCCTGACCCCGTGGATGTCCGCCGAGCTCAGCCGCGTGATGGGCTAGCGTCCTTCGGCGGCGCGTGTGGCGAGGTCCTCGATCTCGTCGGCGCAGACCGGACGGCCCAGGGGGGTACCGTCCAGGGCCGTGACCCGGGCGTAACGGCGCACCGAGGACAGCAGCCAGACGCCGTCGGCGTCCCGCAGGTCATCGACGGTCAGCGGCGCCTCGGAGCAGGCCCAGCCGGCCTCTCCCGCAAGGCGGAACATCGCGGCCTGGGTGGTTCCCGGGAGGACGCCGACTTCGTGCAGCGGGGTGAGGATCTTCCGGACACCGTCGCGGTCCCGGGCCACGATGACGGTGGAGGTCGGGCCTTCGAGCACCCGTTCCCCGTCACCGATGAAGATGACATCGTCGAGGTCGTGGCTCTTCGCGTAACGCAGCGCCGCCATGTTCGCCGCATAGGAGAGGGTCTTCGCGCCGACGAGGGCCCAGGGGGCGGCGTCCTTCGTGATGTCGAGGCTGTACCCGCGCTGGGCGGTCATCACCCGCACTCCCTGTTCCCGGTCCCTGGCGACGGCCGGCGACTCGGGGGCGACGGTCACCCAGCCGGTCGGCTCACCGGTCGTCTCGCGGCCACGGGAGTACATCCACCGCAGCGATCCGTCGCCGCCGCCCGAGGCCACCCAGTGCTCCAGGGCGAGATCGGTGGCGGCGTGCCAGCGTCCGGTGTCCGGGGTGGGCAGGTCGAGCATCGCGGCACTGTTGATGAATCGTGCGGTGTGCCGGTCGAGGTTGCGCACCGCACCGTCACGGACCATGAGTGTCTCGAAGACGCCGTCACCGCGTACGGCGGCGAGGTCGTCGATGTAGAGGGCCGGCAGGGTCGGGTCGAGCAGCTCCGGGGCGGCGTCACCGGCCGGGTGGACGGCGACGGCGGCGCGGGAACCGAGGGGGGCGGAGGTGGTCGTGGGGACATCCATGGGGCCATCCTAGGACTGTGCCGTCGGCCGGACTTGCGGCGGGCACACCTGCAAGGGTCTACAGTGGATGACGTGAGTGCCTCGCAAGTTTCGCCGATCGTCGCCCATGTCGCGGCGGCAAGCACACAGGACGGCTCAGGGGTGGAGTCCGTCACCGCCCGCCACTACGGCGCCCCGCTGATCGAACAGACCCGGGTCGACGAAGGCTCCGCCGGTCTCACCGACGGCTGGGACCGGGTCGCACTGCTGGTCACCGGGGATGAGGCACGCAGCTGGCTCAACGGTTTCATCTCCCAGAAGGTGGACGCCGCAGAGCCCGGTACCGCCACTGACGGACTGCTGCTGGACGCGCAGGGACGGGTGGAGCAGGAGTTCGGGATCAGCATCGTGGATCTCGACGGCTCCCCCGCCGTGCTTCTGGATGTCGCCGCCGACCATGCCGATGCACTGGAGGACTTCCTGCGCAGGATGGTCTTCTGGGCGCAGGTGGAGATCAGCCGTCCCGGGCTGGCACGACTGTCCCTGCTGGGCCGGGAGGCCGACCCCGACTTCCCCGGACCCGGCCATGCCGGGACCACGACCCCACTGGCCCCGGCGGCCGATTTCTGGCGCACCCGGGTGACCTCCGGGGTGCCGGTCACTGACCTCTGGGTGCCGCTGTCGGATCTGCCGGCGGTCTGGGATGCCCTGGTCGAGGCCGGCGCGCGCCCGACCGGTAGTGCAGCCGTCGATGCCTGGCGGTTACGCGACCGTCTCCCGGTGCTGGGTGTGGACACCGATGAACGGCTCATCCCCCATGAGGTCCCCGCCTGGATCGGTGCGGGGATCGACGGGGCGACCCGCCTGGCCGACGCCGCCGAGGGTCCCACCGCCTCCGCGGTGCACCTCAACAAGGGCTGCTACCGCGGCCAGGAGACGGTCTCGCGGGTCCACAATCTGGGCCGACCACCCCGCCTGCTTGTCCTGCTCCAGCTCGACGGTTCCGCCGGTCGTCTGCCGGACATCGGCGCCGACGTGACCGCCGGCGGTCGCACCGTGGGCAGGATGGGCACCCCCGTCCAGGACGCGGACTACGGCCCCGTCGCCCTGGCCCTGGTGAAGCGGGCCGTCGTCGAGGCTGCGGCCGAGGGAACTGCCCCACCACTGCAGGTCGACGGGGTGGACGCGGCGATCGACCGGGATGACCTGCATGTCGACAGATCGGTCCGGCCCGGGCGGGCGGCGGTCAACAAGTTGAAGGGTCGGTGACTGCGCTCGGTGTTCCACTGCAGGTGACCGTGTGTCCAGGGGGTCGGTTCTGAAATTTCCGCCGACACCCGCTATTGTGGTGCCAGGAACAGATACAAGACACATGCGTAGGCGGTTGAATCCCTGGCCGCTGCGCGAGTACACCCGAGGGGGTAGGCCATGGGTCGCGGCCGCGCCAAGGCGAAGCAGACGAAAGTCGCCCGTCAGCTCAAGTACAACTCTCCCGAGATGGACCTGGACAGTCTCCAGCGTGAACTCTCGAATGAACACCCGCATGAGGCGGCGTCCGAAGAGGACTACGCCGAGTGGGAGGAGTGGGGCCCGGACGATTCCGGCCGGTGACGCCCTGACGTCATCCCCGGGGCCACTCAGCCTCTGATATCACCGTACGACCCCGCACGCCGCCTCGACCGGCCTGCGGGGTCGCGGCATATTCGGACCCCTTTTCCGCCGGGACCGCCCCGGGCCCGCCCTGTCCCCACGCGCCCCACCGTAGAACCCGGTGAAAAGCCGGGCCGGTTATGCGTCCCCGACACACCCGGATCGACCGATCCTGACCGACTTCTCACGCGGGTCCCGGCCGCTGCCCGCCCCGGTACAGAAGTAGCACCGGGAGGTCGTTCCGGAAACCCGGTAACATCCTCCCGGCGCTGCTGTCGAACGCGGAGCTAGCGGCGGTGCTCGCCGGTGAGCACGGCGCGCTCCGGCTCATCGTCCCTGGCGACGCGGACGCGACCGATGTTCCAGCACTCGATGTGGCGGGCGGTCAGCATCGCGAGGGCGCGCTCGGCGTCCTCCTCGGAGACGACGGCGACCATGCCGACACCCATGTTGAATGTCTTGTCCATCTCCTCCTGGGAGACCTTGCCGAGGCGGGCGATGGTGTGGAAGACCGGGTCCGGGGTCCAGGTGCCACGGTCCAGCTCGGCGGTGAAGCCCTCCGGGATCACGCGGGCCAGGTTGGCCGCCAGGCCGCCACCGGTCACGTGGGAATAGGTGTGCACATCGCACTCGGCGGCCAGTGCCAGGCAGTCCTTGGCGTAGATGCGGGTCGGCTCCAGCAGCTCCTCACCGAGGGTACGGCCGAAGTCGGCGACGTAGCCGTCGAGCGGCAGACCCGCCTGCTCCAGCAGGACGTGGCGGGCGAGACTGTAGCCGTTGGAGTGCAGACCGGAGCTGGCCATCGCAATGACGACGTCACCGCTGCGGACGCGGTCCGGGCCGAGCAGCTCATCCTCCTCGACCACGCCGACGGCGGTGGCGGAGATGTCGTACTCGCCGACCTGCATGAGGCCCGGGTGCTCGGCGGTCTCGCCACCGAGAAGGGCGCAGCCGGCGTCGATGCAGCCCGCGGCGATGCCCGAGACGATCGAGGCGACGTGCTCCGGAACGACCTTGCCGATGGCGATGTAGTCCTGGAGGAAGAGCGGCTCCGCCCCGCAGACGACGAGGTCGTCGACGACCATGGCGACAAGGTCGCGGCCGATGGTGTCGTGCTTGTCCATGGCCTGCGCGACGGCGACCTTGGTACCCACGCCGTCGGAACCCGCGGCGAGCAGGGGCTTGTCGTACTCCCCGAGGGCGAAGAGCCCGGCGAAGCCGCCGAGACCGCCCCGGACCTCGGGTCGGGTGGCCTTCTTCGCGAGCGGAGCGAAGAGCTCTACCGCGCGGTCACCGGCCTCGATGTCCACACCGGCGGCGGCGTAGCTCGCGCCCGTGGCGTCGGTGTTGTCGGGGAGGGATGAATCGTTCGTCTCAGTCACGGCCCCATCCTATCTGTTCACCGGCGCAGATCCACCACCGGGAGCCAGTGTGCGACATCTGCGGCGTGCGCCCCCGACACCTCGGCCCCGGCGGACACCGCGTCGTCGAGAGTGTCGACCCCGGTCGCCAGACGCAGCCAGGTCCGCGGACTGCACTGCACGACGTTCGGCGGCGTCCCCCGTCGGTGCACGGAACCGGCGACGCACTGCACCGCCGCGAACGGAGGAACGCGCACCTCCACGCTGTGCCCCGGGGCGTCCTCCCCGAGCAGTGCGGTGCTGAGCCGGCAGGCCCGGGCGACGGCGGTCCGGGAGGGACGCTCCCCGTCCCCGTCGACCCAGTCCCGCACCGCAAGCAGTGCCGCTCTGACCTCAGCCGGCTCTGTCTTCTCCACCCGTGTCCCCTGTTCTGTGTTTGTCGGTGCATGTGGTTCGCCTGTTGAACACCACGTCGAGTGTGCCCCGTCACTACACGTGACACCCGGAGACACATAGTATGGCAGGAATGAAGACGCGTGATGGACGTATGGAGAGCATGGAAGGCATGAACCGGTGACGGAAACTGTGAACGGTGTAGAACGGTCCCCTTCCCCCGACGTGACGCTGCGGTTCATGGCAGCGCCGACGGACGTGCTCATGCAGGGTGCGAACGGCGTCCACGGTGGTCGCGTCCTCGAATGGATCGACAAGGGAGCCTACGCCTGCGCCGTGGGCTGGTCCGGGGCCTACTGCGTGACCGCCTACGTCGGCCACATCCACTTCACCCGGCCGATCCCCTCGGGGCACGTCGTCGAGGTCCGGTCACGGATCGCCTACACGGGCCGGTCGTCGATGCACGTCGTCAACGAGGTGCTGTCGGCGGATCCGCGTGAACTGGTCTTCACCCGCGCCTGTGACTGCCTCGTCATCTTCGTGGCGATGGACGAGAACCGGAAGTCGACCCCGGTGCCCCACTTCGAGCCGCGCAACGACGAGGAACGTCGGGTGGCGGACGCCGCGCTGTCCCGCGTCCGGCTGCGCAAAGCCATCGAGGAGGAGATGCTCAAGCAGAGCTACACCGCATCGGGCACCGGGCCGAGTATGGTGCACCGGTTCATGGCGAAGCCCACGGACGTGAACTGGGGCGGCAACGTCCACGGTGGAACCGCGATGGAGTGGATCGACGAGGCGGCGACGGCCTGCACGATGGCCTGGTCCGGGGAGCAGACCGTGGCGGTCTACGCCGGCGGCATCCGTTTCTACCGCCCGGTCCACATCGGCGACCTGGTGGAGGTCGAGGCACGGCTGATCCGTACCGACACCCGCTCCATGGCCGTCACGGTGCACCTGCGAGCCGGTGATCCCCGTGAGGGCACCGGAAACCTGCCGGTGGCGATCCACGCCTCGATGACCTATGTCGGCGTGGACATCGACGGAAACCCGCTGAACGCCCGGAAGTTCACCCCGGAGTCCCCGGAGGACCGGCGCCTCGAGCAGCATGCCGTCACTCTCCGCGAGCTCCGCAGCCAGTACTCCCCGGAGCCACTGTTCCGCCCGCTGCGCGAGGAGCCGCAGTACCCGGTGAACTAGGCTGGTGTTCTAGGCGGAGGTCCTGACGCGGGCCACGCTGAAGGTGTGGGTCTTCCTGAGACTGTTGTTCTCGTAGACCTCCATCTCGTCACCGTCGATGACGAACTTCGCCGGGTTCGCGGGGATCTCGAAGTGGCCGGCGGCGATGTCGGCGGAACTCATGTCCACGTCCCGCTCCAGGCCCTGTCCACCGGCGTGACCGCGGTAGTAGAGACCGAGCGAGGAACCGTCCCGGGCCGTCGCCCGGCAGATGACGACCTTGGTGGAGTCGTTGCCGCCGGCGTAGACCCAGGTGTCGCTGCCGTTGCAGGTGGCGTTGGAGTAGCCGGTCCACCCACTGTCGGTGAGCCCCGAGGGCAGGGAACCGCTGCCCGAACTGCCGGAGCTGCTGCCACCGTTGCCGTTGCTGCTGCCGTCGCTTCCGCTGTCCGGTGCGGCGGCTGTCGGCTCCGGCTGCGCAGGTTCGGGGGCAGGGGCCGCGGTCACCGTCTCGGTGACCGTCGGTGCCCCGCTGAACTGCGGAGTCGTGGGGGAGGCGTTGTCGTCGTTGTCATCGCCGCCACTGGTGAAGAGCCAGATGAGCACGCCGATGAGCAGGGCGACAGCGAGGACGGCGGCGATGATCGCGATGACCAGGCCGCCGTTCCCTCCCCCGGATCGCTGCGGACCGGTGGAACCCTGCGGGGTGGCGGGCACCCATTGCCGGGTCTCGCCGCTGTCCGCTCTGGCCCACGGGTTCTCTGGCACGGGTGTCTCCTCATTCCACGCTGACTTTCACTCCCCATAAACTAACAAAGTTCTCACCCTGATCCGGTCATCGGAGGTGGTGCGGGGGATCAGGCGTCCCACCCGTAGCCGGAGTCCGTCACCGCTCCCGTGGCCACGAACCCTGCGACCCGGTAGTCGCCCCCGTCGTCGATGAAGACCACGAACCCGAGAGCCCGGTCGCTGCGGTCAAGGACGGGGACCATCAGAGAGGAGCCCATCTCCCCGGTCCCGAAGTTCTGCTCACTGGACAGGGAGTCGAGGGCGTCCTGCATGGAAATCCCCGAGGCTATGGCCTCGTAGGCGACGACCGAACTGAACTCGGTGGCGGGGCCGGTGGCCAGACCCGTACCCCCGAAGAGGTCCTCCATTCCCGTGAAGTCCCGCAGGCTGCCGCTGGCGCCGAGTTCCTCGATGAGCTCGTTGCGGACCCGTCGGTCGAAGTGGTCCTCCGCCCAGTCGAGCGCCGCGTCCCTGCTGTCCAGCACGATGAACTCCTGCGTCAGCGACTCGGCCTCTTCGCGGTCGCCGGTGGAGATGGCCTGTCCGGAGTCCCCGTCGTCGCCCGCGAACAGGGCCACTGCCCCGGCACCGAGCCCGAGACCGACCAGCAGGGCGACGACCGGCACGAGGATCCGCAGGGCGCCGCTTCCTCCCGAGGAACCCGGGGAACCCGAGGACCCGCCACCGGGGGCGGACGCCGCGAGCTGTCGCAGGGTGTCGGTGGTGACCGGTGGGCCGGCGGGGTTGTCGAGCATCCGGTCGTAGGTGGTGCGGCGACCGGGGTCCCCGAGGATCGCCCGGGCACAGTGCAGTTCGTCGAGAGCCGAGGGGTTCCCGGTCTGTGCCCAGGCGATGCGCCGGTCCAGTTCGGCGGCGAGGGCGTCCGGTGGGGCCCACCGGTCCAGACCGAGTGAGGAGTAGAGGTCGTAGTGGCCCATGGCGCGCGCTCCTTTGAATCCGTGGTGTTTTCGACAGGAGAACACCGTGTCCCCCGCGACGATAGCCGACGCGGCGGACACGGAGCAGTGCCGCGGGGAAGTATCCCCGTCAGCGGGTCTAGTCGATCACGGAGTTCGCTCCGACGGCGTGGCTGAACAGGCCCGGCAGGGTGCCCTCCCACGCGGCCTTCACCTCGGCGACCGGCAGGGTGAAGGACGCACCCTCAGAGGTCACCTCGATGACCTGGCCCTCGACGTCAGCGGCGTCGCCGGAGACAACGGCCTTACCGAGGGTGACCACGGGCACACCGTTGGCGGCGAAGACTGACTCCGCCTCCCCCGCCTTGTCGGCGGCGACGGCGACGAGGACGCGGGACGCGGTCTCGGAGAACAGTGCGGTGAAGGTGTCCGCCACGGCATCACCGGTGGCGGCAGCGAGCGCAGCCGTCGGGTCGACGGACACGGCGGCGCCGGCCTGGACAGCGAACTCGACAAGTGCCTGGGACAGGCCACCCTCGGAGAGGTCGTGGGCGGAGGCGACGGTACCGCGCAGTGCGGACAGTGCCGCGCCCAGCTTCTGTTCGTCAGCGAGGTCGACCTGCGGCGGCACACCGGCCAGCGTTGCATGGACGACCTGCTGCCAGATCGACCCACCGAGCTCGTCGGCGGTGGCCTTGCCGGCCAGCAGCAGGGTGTACTCCCCTGCCGGTGCCTGGGCCGGGATGCGGGTGGCGACGTCATCGATGGTGCCGAGCACGGCGATGACCGGGGTCGGCAGGATCGGTTCGGAACCGGTCTGGTTGTAGAAGGAGACGTTGCCGCCGGTGACCGGGATGCCGAGCTCAGCGGCACCGTCAGCCAGACCGTGGACGGCCTCGCGGAACTGCCACATCACGCCGGCGTCCTCCGGGGAGCCGAAGTTCAGGCAGTTGGACAGGGCGACCGGGGTCGCACCGGTGACGGAGACGTTGCGGAACGCCTCGGCCAGCGCCAGGCGGGCGCCGGTGTTCGGATCCAGCTTCGTGTACCGGCCGGAGGCGTCGGTGGCCACGGCGATGCCTCGTCCGGTCTTTTCGTCAATACGCAGGACGCCACCGTCGGCATCCTTCGCCAGGACAGTATTACCACGGACGTAGCGGTCGTACTGCTCGGTGATGTACGCGCGGGAACAGAGTGCGGGGGACGCTGCGAGATCGAGCACGGTCTGACGCAGCTCGTCGGCGGAGGCCGGGCGGGCAAGGTCAGGGGTCTCGTTCAGGGCATCCTGGGTATCCGGCTTCGCGTAGGGACGCTCGTAGACCGGACCCTCATCCGCCATGGAGGACGCGTCTGCGTCGACGACGATCTCGCCCTGGTGCTCGATCACGAGATGGTCGCCGTCGGTGACCTCGCCGAGGTCGGAGGCGATGACCTCCCACTTCGCACAGATCTCCATGAAGGCGTCGACGTGCTCGGGCGCGACGACAGCCATCATGCGCTCCTGGGACTCCGAGGAGAGGATGTCCGCGGCCGACATGTTCTCGGCACGCAGGTGCACGTTGTCGAGGTTGATGTGCATGCCGCCGTCACCGGCGGCGGCAAGCTCGGAGGTGGCGCAGGACAGACCGGCACCGCCGAGGTCCTGGATACCGACGACGACGCCGGCGTTGTACAGGTCGAGGCAGCACTCGATGAGCACCTTCTCGGCGAAGGGGTCGCCGACCTGGACAGCGGGGAGCTTGCGCTCGGCGCCTTCCTCGAAGGTGTCGGAGGCGAGCACGGACACGCCGCCGATACCGTCGAGGCCGGTGCGGGAGCCGAAGAGGATGACACGGTTGCCGACGCCGGAGGCGAAGGCGAGCTTCAGGTCATCGCTCTTGAGAGTACCGACGCACAGGGCGTTGACCAGCGGGTTACCGGCGTAGGAGGGGTCAAAGACGGTCTCACCGCCGAGGTTCGGCAGGCCGAGGCAGTTGCCGTAGCCACCGACACCGGCGACGACACCCGGCAGGACGCGCTGGGTGTCCGGGGCGTCCGCAGCACCGAAGCGCAGCTGGTCCATGACGGCGACCGGGCGGGCACCCATGGCCATGATGTCGCGGACGATGCCGCCGACACCGGTGGCCGCACCCTGGTAGGGCTCGACGTAGGACGGGTGGTTGTGGGACTCCACCTTGAAGGTGACGGCGTTGCCGTCCCCGATGTCGATGACGCCGGCGTTCTCGCCGATGCCGGCGAGCATCTTGGACTGCATCTCCTCGGTGGTGGTCTCACCGAAGTAGCGCAGGTGGGTCTTGGAGGACTTGTAGGAGCAGTGCTCAGACCACATCACGGAGTACATGGCGAGCTCCGCGGCGGTGGGGCGGCGTCCGAGGATATGCCGGATGCGGCCGTACTCGTCCTCCTTGAGGCCGAGTTCAGCCCAGGGCTGCTCAAGATCCGGGGTGGCTACGGCGTTGGCGACGGTGTCGTTGTGGACGGTCATTGTTCTCCCTTGCGAAGACGCGGCGGATCAGGCGGCGACGGAGCCGACGGCGGACAGGAACAGCTGCAGGCCGTCGAGCGACGGGCCGGTGAGAGTCTCCACGGCGTGCTCGGGGTGCGGCATGAGGCCGACGACGCGACCGTCGGCGGAGCCGACACCGGCGATACCGTTGACCGAACCGTTGACGTTGTCGGTGTAGCGGAAGACCACGCGGCCCTCGGCCTCCAGCTCGGTGACGGTCTCGGCGGACGCCTGGAAGCGTCCCTCACCGTGCTTCGACGGGATGAGGATCTTCTGGCCCTCGTCGAAACCGGTGGTCCAGGCGGTGGAGTTGTTGGCGACCTCGAGCCAGGCGTCCGTGCAGTGGAAGTGCAGACCCTGGTTGCGGGTCAGGGCACCGGGGAGCAGGCCGGCCTCGGTGAGGATCTGGAAGCCGTTGCAGATGCCCAGAACGGGCATGCCGGCGTTCGCACGCTCGATGACGGAGCGCATGACGGGCGCCTGGGCGGCGATGGCGCCGGAACGCAGGTAGTCACCGTAGGAGAAGCCGCCGGGGACGACGACCGCGTCGACGTCCTTGAGGTCGGCGTCCGCATGCCAGAGGCTCACGGCCTCGGCACCGGCGATGGTCACGGCGCGGGCTGCGTCGACGTCGTCCAGGGTGCCGGGGAAGGTGATGACACCGATACGGGCTGCCATTACTTGTTCTCCCCGGCGAGCTCGGCGGTGACGACCTCGTAGTCCTCGATGACGGTGTTCGCCAGCAGCGTGGCGGCGATCCGGTCGAGGTCCCCGGCGGTCACGGTGCCGTCGACCTCGAGCTCGAAGCGCTTGCCCTGGCGGACGTCAGCGACACCGCTGACGCCGATGCGTCCCAGGGCTCGGACGACGGCCTGGCCCTGGGGGTCCAGGATCTCCGCCTTCGGCATGACATTGACAACGACTCGGGCCACGGTGATTCTCTCCATAAAGTCAGCGGTTGCTGGTCGGGGTTGCTGAACAGGCACAACCTTACCGGTTGACCCGGACAGAGCGAACCGGGACCGTCCCCTGCTCCCGCGGGGTCACGGGACGGCGGGGGCGGCCCCGGCTCAGCGGGTCATCCTGCAGGTCATCCTGCGGGTCAGGTCAGGGCTTCCAGATCTCGGTCTGGGGCTCCTGGACCGCCGGCTGTGGGTTGGCGCCGACGAAGGCCTCGACCGGCGTCTGCTCCGCGACCTCACCCGAGGTGTACTCCACCTTGCGGTCGAGGACATCGTGGGCACGCTGGATGTCGATGGACTTCGTCCACTTGCCGACGAGGAAGGTGGCGACAGCGTTACCGGTGAAGTTGGTCAGCGAACGGGCCTCGGACATGAACTTGTCGATGCCGAGGATCGTGTCCACGCCGGAGAGCATCTGCGGCTCGTGTGCCTGCAGACCCGCGGCCAGGGTCGCGATACCTGCACCGGAGACACCTGCAGCACCCTTGGAGGCGATGATCATGATGACCATGAGGCTGACCTGCTCGCCGATACTCATGGGCATGTCCATCGCCTCGGCGATGAAGATCGAGGACATGGTCAGGTAGATCGCGGTGCCGTCAAGGTTGAAGGAGTAGCCGGTCGGCACGACGATACCGACGGTGGACTTGTCCACCCCGGCGAATCCCATCTTGTCGATGAGCTGCGGCAGCGCGGACTCCGAGGACGAAGTACCGAAGATGAGCAGGTACTCGCTGCCGAGGTAGCGCAGCAGCTTGAAGATGCTGAGGCCGGTCACGGTCTTGAGCATCGTGCCCAGCACAATCGTGATGAAGAGGATGCAGGTGATCCAGAACGCGAGCATGAGTTTCATCAGGCTCCAGACGGCGTCCATACCGGTCTCGCCGACGACACCGGCCATCGCACCGAAGGCACCGACCGGAGCGACCCACAGCACCATGGCCATCACCTTGAAGACGACCTGCTGACCGAGCTCGACGGCGTAGAGCACCGGACCGGCGACCTTGTTCGGCATGGCCTGGACCGCGAAACCGACGAGCAGAGCGACGAACAGGGCCTGCAGGATCTCACCGGAGGTCAGGGAGGAGACCATGGTGTCCGGGATGATCTCCTCGATGATCCCCTGGACACCGTCACTCTTCTGCTCGCCCGCGGGGTACTTGTCGGAGCCTCCCGGGTTGATGCTCAGACCGTTGCCCGGGTCAAGGAGATTGCCCACGACCAGGCCGATGGCCAGGGCGAAGGTCGACATGATGATGAAATAGACCAGGGCCATGCCGCCGGCCTTACCCACTGTCGCCGCTTCACGGACGTGGCCGACGCCGACGACGATGGTGCAGAAGATGATCGGCGCGATCATCATCTTGATCAGGTTCACGAACATCGTTCCGAGGAACTTGACGTTCGATGCCACGCCCGGGGCGACGAGGCCCAGGATGACGCCCGCGACAATCGCGATGATGACGGTGATGTAGAGCCACTGGCTCTTGTTGATCTTCTTCTTCGGCTTCACTGCCGCCGAAGACTCTTGACTGCTCATAGTCGCAAGAATCTACCCCCGACCGACCCCCGCTCCAAAAGGTTTTTCAGCGATTCCGTACCGCTCCCCCCGCCGTTCATGTATGGGGACGATCACACCAGTTCACGTGAACTTTATTCACTCACACTGTTGTCCCAGTATACGGTTACAAAGTGGTCAGACCGTGGGACCCGGTGTCCGCCAGACAGGCACCGGGGGTGATTCAGGCAGCTCCTCAGAGACGTTCGGTGGCACCCATCAGGTCCAGTTCCCAGGCGATCTCGAAAGAGGTCTGGTGCCACTTGGCGTAGCGTCCGGACACTCCCCCGTGCCCGGAGGACATGTCCGTCTTCAGCAGGATCTCCCCGGACTCCGGCGCGGCGGTCTCCCGCAGCTTCGCCACCCACTTGCTCGGCTCCACGTAGAGCACGCGGGTGTCGTTGAAGCCGCTCACCGCGAGGATCGACGGGTACTTCTGAGTCGTCACGTTCTCGTAGGGCGCATAGGTCGCCATGTAGTCGTAGACCCCGGCATCGTGGAACGGATCGCCCCACTCCTCCCACTCGGTGACAGTCAGCGGCAGCTCCGGCATGAGCATTGAGGTCAGCGGATCCACGAAAGGCACCACAGCCTCGATACCGACGAACCGGTCCGGGGCCATGTTCGCCACCGCACCCATGAGCAGGCCGCCGGCGGACCCGCCTTCGGCCACCATCCGCTCCGGAGTAGTCATCCCGGCGGCGATGAGGTTGTCGGCGACGTCGATGAAGTCGGTGAAGGTCGTCTTCTTCTGCAACTCCTTGCCCTGCTCGTACCAGATGCGACCCATCTCGCCGCCACCACGGACGTGCGCGACGGCGTAGACCACACCGCGGTCCAGCATCGACAGCCGGAACACCGAGAAGTACGGGTCCATGCACGCCTCATAGGAGCCGTAGCCGTAGAGCAGCACCGGGTTGACCCGGTCCAGCGGCACATCGGTGCGGTGGATCAGCGAGACCGGGATGTCCGCACCGTCGGTCGCCCTCACCCACCGGCGGGACGCCGTGTACTGCGACAGGTCCACGTCACCGAGGACCTCCTGCTGCTTGCGCAGCGTCCGCCCACCGGACGCCAGGTCGATCTCCCACACCTGCCCCGGGGTGACGTAGCTGGTGTAGCTGACCCGCAGCACCGGGGACTCCCACTCCGCGTTCCCGGTGCTGCCGGCGGAGTACAGCTCCTCGTCGAAGGCGACGGGCTCAAAGGTGCCCCAACCCGTGGCGTCCTCGTCGTCGCTACCGCCGAGCATCATCAGCGAGAGCTTCTCGATGGCGTTGTCGCGGGTGGAGAGCACGATGTGGTCGGCGAAAACGTCGACACCCTCGACCCGACGGTCGTCGCGGTGCTCCACCATGACCGTCAACGCGTCCAGGTCATCGATCGGGCCGACCGGGCAGCGTCCCAGCTCGCCGTTGGGACGCTTGTCGAGGGAGTCATGGAGCACCAGCCAGTGGTCCTCGCCGCCGACGACCGCATGGTCGACGTCGTACTGCACGCCCTGTTCCCGCGGTCGGATGCAGGACAGCTCACCGTCGGCATTCTCCCCGTCGGTACCGAGGTCCAGGTACCAGGATTCACTGGTGGTCTTCGAGGCCGCAGAGACCAGCAGGAACCGCTCGGAACGGGTCACCCCGACCCCCACCCAGTAGTGCTCGTCCTCCTCACGGAAGATGCAGACGTCCTCACTGACCGGGCTACCGACATGGTGGCGCCACACCTCGTGAGGACGCCAGGCCTCATCCACCCGCTGGTAGAAGAGATAGTCGTCGCCGACCCAGGTCGCACCGTAGGCGACGCCGGGGATCTCGTCGGCCAGCAGTTCCCCCGTGCTGAGATCCTTGATCCGCAGATCGAAGCGCTCATCACCGGCCAGGTCCACGGAGTACGCGAGGTAGCGGCCGTCGACTGTCACGCTCGCCGCGCCCAGGCTGAAGAACTCATGACCCTCGGCGAGCTCATTGCTGTCGAGGATGACCTCCTCGTTCGGTGCCGGTTCCCCCGGCACGATCTCCGGTGGGGTCCACGGGGCGGCGTCATTGACGGGGATGCGGCTGGAGATGCCGTAGCTCTTGCCCTCCTCGGTGCGCGAGAAGTACCAGTAGCGTCCGGCGCGGACCGGCAGGGACATGTCGGTCTCGCGGACACGCTCCTTCACCTCGCCGAAGATGGCGTCCTCCAGCGGTTTGAGGTGCGAAGTGCGGGAGTCGGTGAAGGCGTTCTCCGCCTCCAGGTACTCCCGGACCGCCGGGTTGTCCTTCTCCCGGAGCCATTCGTAGTCATCCCGGAACTCACGGCCGTGGAAGGTGCGGATGTGCGGGATCTTCGCGGCGACCGGAGGAAGAGCCGCCACGGTCGCGGGCATAGGAGTGTCTGAATCCATGACGCCCGATCGTAGCCGCGACGTGTGGTGCGGGCCGCGGCGGGCTCAGTACCCCGCGCAGGTGCCGATCCAGTCGGCGAAGCGGTTCCCCGAGATCCGCTCGTAGGCCTCGATGTAGCGCTCGCGGGTGGCTTCGACGACCGAGCCGGGCAGCTCCGGCGGCGGGGTCTGGGACTTGATGTCCCAGCCGGACTTCGGCCCGGTCAGCCAGTTGCGCACATACTGCTTGTCGAAGCTGGGCTGGACCTTGCCCTCCTCGTAGGTGTCCGCGGGCCAGTAGCGGGAGGAGTCCGGGGTGAGGACCTCGTCGCCGAGGACCAGGTTGCCCTCGGCGTCCAGACCGAACTCGAACTTCGTGTCGGCGAGGATGATGCCGTGCTCGGCGGCGACGGCCGCAGCCTGGCTGTAGATCCTGATGGACGCCGCGCGCAGTTCCTCGGCGCGCTCCTGACCCAGGTCGGCGACGACCCGGTCAAAGGAGACGTTCTCGTCATGGTCACCGATCTCGGCCTTCGTCGCCGGGGTGAAGATCGGCTCCGGCAGCCTGGAGGCCTCGGTGAGCCCCTCGGGCAGCTCGACACCGCAGACGGTGCCGTTCTCCCGGTACTCCTTGAGCCCGGAACCGGTCAGGTAGCCGCGGACGACGCACTCGAAGGGGAGCATCTCCAGCTTGCGGCAGACCATCGCCCGGCCGAGGACCTTCTCCGGGATCCGCTCGTCATCGGCGGAACCCGCGAGGTGGTTCGGGAAGTCCAGGGCCGCGAAGAAGAAATCGCTCATCGCGGTGAGGACGCGTCCCTTGTCAGGGATGTCCGTGTCCAGGACGAAATCGTAGGCGGAGATCCGGTCGGTGGCCACCATGAGGAGGGTGGCGTCGTCGATCTCGTAGATCTCGCGCACCTTACCTGCGGAAAAGTGCGTGTACTCGGACAAGTCAGGTCGCATGGGGGCAAAGTCTAGCCCGCCGCGCAGCCGATCTCCACGCGACCACCCCACAGCCGGGCGACAGACCCCACACCGCCGACGCCGGGGGTTCTTCCGGATGAATACCCGGTGTATCCCTGGTAACTCTAAAGTATCTGTGGTCCGGATCTCATGACCCCGGTCACCGTGATCCAGCAACCAGTTGTCCCTGACCGTCTCCATCGGCCCGGGTCCCCTACCCCTTCTGACGAAAGGCACCGACATGGGCCGCACCAGGCTCCCCGGTCACATACCCCGCCTCATCACGGCACTGCTCACCAGCGTTGCCGTGGTCTTCGGCCTCACCGCCTGCATGAACGACACCTCCAAAGTGCCGGACGACTACATCACCTTCTTCGGCGGTGAGCCGCAGAACCCGCTGATCCCGACCAACACCCAGGAAGTCAACGGTGGCCAGGTGATCGAGAACCTCTTCACCGGCCTCGCCCGCTACACCCCGGAGGGCGAAGCACGGAACGCGGTCGCTGAATCGATCACCCCGAACAGTAACTCCACCTCTTTCCGCATCAAGCTGCGGGACTGGAGCTTCACCAACGGCGAGAAGATCACCTCGGACTCCTTCATCGACGCCTGGAACTGGGCCGTTGACCCGGCCAACGCCCAGCTGCAGTCCGCCTTCTTCGCGCCGATCAAGGGTTACGACGAGGTGGCCGGCACCACCGACGAGGACGGCAACACCGTCGGCGCGACCGCGGACACCATGTCCGGTCTGACGAAGATCAGCGACACGGAGTTCACCGTCACGCTCTCCGCGCCTGACTCGACCTTCCCCCTGCTGCTCGGCTACTCCGCCTTCGTCCCGCTTCCCTCGGTCTTCTTCGACGACCCCAAGGGCTTCGGCGAGCACCCCATCGGCAACGGCCCGTACATGATGGGCGGGCAGGACGCCTGGCAGCACAACATCGCCATATCGCTGAAGGCCAACCCGGACTACCCCGGGGAGGACGCCCCGAAGAACCCGGGCATCGCCTTCCTCATGTACTCCTCACTGAACACCGCCTACGCCGACCTGCAGTCCGGCGACCTCGACCACATGCGTGAGGCGGTCTCCCCCGAGGCGTACCCCACCTACACCGAGGACTTCCCGGACTCGCACGACGACAGGCCCTACGCCGCGATCCAGAACTTCACGATCCCGGAGAACCTTCCCGGCTTCGCCACGGACGAGGAGGGACGCCTGCGTCGCGCGGCGATCTCCATGTCCATCGACCGGCAGCTGATCATCGACAAGGTGTACTTCGGCGCCCGCCAGATCGCCGAAGACTTCGGCGCCCCGACCCTGGCCGGCGGTCTGCCGGACATCGAGGGCAAGGAGGTCCTGACCTACCAGCCGGAGAAGGCCAAGGAGCTGTGGGAGGAGGCGAACAAGATCAACCCGTGGGGTGGTCAGAAGTTCCAGATCGCCTACAACTCCGACGGCGGCCACCAGCAGTGGGTCGAGGCGGTGACCAACAGCATCCGCCAGAACCTGGGCATCGACGCCACCGGCAAGGCCTACCCCACGTTCAAGGCCATGCGTGACGACGTGGTCAACGGCACCGTCGGCGCGGCCTTCCGGTCCGGCTGGAACGCCGATTACCCGTCAATCGCGTCCTTCCTCGTCTCGAACTACCGCACCGGGGATTCCGCCAATGACGGCGGCTACTCCAACAAGGATTTCGACGAGCTCCTCGCCGAGGCTGCGGCACAGTCCAGTCCCGAAGAGGCGCAGCCGATCTACAACAGCGCGCAGGAGATCCTCATGCAGGACCTGCCCCAGATTCCGCTGTGGTACTACGCCGCGTCCACCGCCTGGAACCCGGATCTCCAGAACGTCGAGTCCGGCTGGCTCGGCATGCCCGTGTACACCGAGATCACCAAGGATGTGAACTGACATGTGGTGGTATCTCGGTAAACGACTCCTCCAGCTCATCCCCGTCTTCCTCGGGGCCACTTTCCTCATCTACGCGATGGTCTTCCTCACCCCCGGTGACCCCGTACTGGCCCTGGCAGGCGACAAGGCCGCCGACCCCGCGGTGCTGGACTCCATCCGCGAGCAGTACCACCTCGACAAGCCCTTCATCGTCCAGTACTTCATGTACCTCGGCGGCATCTTCCAGGGCGATCTGGGCCTCACCTTCTCCGGACGCGAGGTCACCACGGTGCTCGCCGAGGCCTTCCCGATCACCATCCGGCTGGCGCTGATGGCACTGGTCATCGAGACCGTCTTCGGTGTCGGCTTCGGTGTCGTCGCCGGCCTGAAGAAGGGCGGCTGGTTCGATTCGACCCTCCTGGTCGTCTCCCTGATCATCATCGCCATCCCGGTCTTCGTGCTCGGCTTCGTCGGCCAATTCCTCTTCGGTATCCAGTGGGGCATCGTCCCACCGACCGTCGGCTCCCACGGCTCCTTCACGAGACTGCTGTTGCCCGCCTTCGTACTGGGGCTCGTCTCCTTCGCCTATGTGTTGAGGCTGACCCGCTCCGAGGTCGCGCAGAACCTACGTGCCGACTACGTCCGCACCGCCTCGGCCCGTGGCCTGTCCCGACCGAAGGTCATCGCGGCCCACGTGCTGCGCAACTCGCTCATCCCGGTCGTCACATTCATCGGCGCCGACTTCGCCGCCCTGCTCGGCGGCGCGATCGTCACCGAGGGCATCTTCAATATCCACGGCGTCGGCGGACTGCTCTTCGAGGCGGTGAAGCTCGGGGAGTCCCCGACGGTGGTCTCCGTGGTCACCGTCCTGGTGATCATCTTCGTACTCTCCAACCTCATCATCGACCTTCTCTACGCCCTGCTCGACCCGAGGATCCGCTATGCCTGAGTCCACGCACAAGAACACACGCCCCACTCCCCTCGACCGCGACGGTCGTTGGGTCGCCGAGGTCGAGACCGATGACGTCCTGACCCGTGACCAGCTGCTGCCCGATGCAGCACCCCGCGGCATCTGGGGATCTGCCTGGGTGAATCTGCGACGCCGACCCATGTTCTGGGTCTCCGTCGTCATCATCGCCCTGGTTCTCCTGGTAGCCCTGTTTCCGGGCCTGTTCTCCGGGACCGACCCGCGGGCCGCCGACCTCGAGGACTCCCTCGAGGGTGCCCGCTCCGGCCATCCCTTCGGCTTCACCCAGCAGGGGTACGACGTCTACGCCCGCACCATCTACGGCGCCCGTGCGTCCATCGCGACCGGCGTCCTCACGACGCTGGCCGTGACCGTCCTGGGCATCGTCGTCGGCGCGACCGCCGGCTACTTCGGGGGCTGGGTGGACGCCGTCCTCTCCCGCCTCACCGACATCTTCTTCGCCATCCCGCTGCTGCTCGCCGGCATCGTGCTGATGCAGGCCTTCGACGTGCGCACCACCTGGACCGTGGTCCTGGTGCTGTCGCTGTTCGGCTGGCCGCAGATGGCCCGCATGGTCCGTGGCGCGGTGATGCAGACGAAGAACAACGACTACGTCCAGGCGTCCCGTGCCCTGGGCCTGTCGAAGATCGGCATCCTCGTACGTCACATCCTGCCGAACTGCCTGGCACCGATCATCGTGATGACGACGACCAACCTGGGCATCTACATCGTCGCCGAGGCGACACTTTCCTACCTGGGCATCGGTCTTCCCCCGGAGACCGTCTCCTGGGGCAACGACATCTCCACCGCGCAATCCACGCTGCGTGTCGCCCCGGAGATCCTGTTCTACCCGGCGGGCGCGCTGGCAATCACCGTGCTGGGATTCATCCTGCTCGGCGACACCCTCAAGGACGCCCTCGACCCGAAGGAGCGCACCCGATGAGTGACGCAACCTCTCCTCTGCTCTCCCTGCGTAACGTCGACATCGCCTTCGGTACGCGGAAGAACCCGCTGCCGACGGTCTTCGACGTCAACTTCGACATCTGGCCCGGCGAGACCGTCGCCGTGGTGGGTGAGTCCGGCTCGGGCAAGTCCACCACCGCGATGAGCATCATGGGACTGCTGCCCGGTGGCGGCCACGTCACCGACGGCACCATCACCTTCGACGGCCGGGACATCACCCATCTCTCCGAGCGTGAGTTCACCGGAATCCGTGGTTCCGAGGTCGGTCTGGTCCCCCAGGACCCGATGAGCAACCTCAACCCGGTGTGGAGCGTCGGCCACCACATCAAGGAGGCGCTGAAGGCCAACAACGTCGCCTCCGGCTCCGCAGCCCACGACCGGGCCGTCGAGCTCATGGAGGAGGCCGGGCTCACCGAAGCCGACCGCCGGATCAACCAGTTCCCGCACCAGTTCTCCGGCGGTCAGCGTCAGCGTGCGCTCATCGGCTGCGGCCTGGCGGCGCGTCCGAAACTGCTCATCGCCGACGAGCCGACCTCCGCTCTCGACGTGACGGTCCAGCAGCAGATCCTCGACCACCTCCAGGGGCTGACCGAGGAGCTCGGCACCGCGGTGCTGCTGATCACCCACGACCTCGGCCTGGCCGCCGAACGCGCCCAGCGCATCATCGTCATGAGCCAGGGCCGGATCGTGGAGGCCGGCCCGTCGCTGGAGATCCTGCAGAATCCGCAGCACCCGTACACGCAGAAGCTTGTGGCGTCCGCCCCGTCGGTCGCCGCGCGTCGTATCGACCTTGACATCGAGGAACCCCTCCGGGATTCCGGGGAGGACGCTGAAGAGGCGTCCCCCAACCTCATCGAGGTCTCCGGTCTGACGAAGATCTACCAGGTCCCCGGTGACAGGCCGTGGCGGAAGAAGGACTTCACCGCCGCCGAGGACGTGAACTTCTTCCTGCGCGAGGGCCGCACTCTCGCGCTCGTCGGCGAGTCCGGCTCGGGCAAGTCCACGGTCGCGCAGATGGTGCTCGGCCTGTTGGAGCCGACCAGTGGAACGGTTTCCTTCGACGGCACCGACGTCACCCACCTGGACAGGGCCGGTGAGCTGGCGTTCCGACGCCGCGTCCAGCCGGTGTTCCAGAACCCCTACGGGTCGGTCGATCCGATGTACTCGGTGTTCAACACCATCGCCGAGCCGCTGAAGATCCACAAGGTCGGCTCGAAGAAGGAGCAGGAGGCCCGTGTCCGCGAACTGCTGGACCTGGTGGCCATGCCGTCGTCGATGCTGTCCCGCTACCCCGGGGAGCTTTCCGGCGGTCAGCGTCAGCGTGTCGCGATCGCCCGTGCGCTGGCGCTGGGCCCGGAGGCGCTGATCCTCGACGAGGCGGTCAGTGCGCTCGACGTGCTGGTGCAGTCACAGGTGCTCTCGCTGCTCAACGACCTGCAGGACGAGATGGGGCTGACCTACCTCTTCATCACCCATGATCTCGCGGTGGTCAAGCAGATCGCCGACGAGACGCTGGTCATGAAGTCCGGTCGGATCGTCGAGCGCGGGGAGACGGACGCCCTGTTCGACAACCCGGAGCAGGAGTACACCCGTCGACTCATCGAGTCGATCCCGGGTGGCACGTTGCCGCTGTACCAGGGGTAGTGCCGCGCCAGGTGCGACTCGGGAGGGTGGAATCAGCCACCCTGACCAACCGGTCGGGTCGCACCGGCAGCGCGGGGACTCTCACCGGGCCACCGGCGTGCACCCCCGGACGCCAGTCACACCACATACACAACTCACCGTGACTCCACCACCCCCAACGGCAGAAAACCGCCAGATCGACCCGGAATCCTCGCCACGGTCACCCCAGGACGCCCCACAGGACCCTCCTCACCTGCACAGTTGCAGATTCCACTCCACATCACCATTCACCCACGAAAGTGTGTGAGCAACCGCGTCACACCACAAAGTGTGACGAACGCGTCACCCCCGCAATTACTTTCGTGAACATTTTCTCCGGGTCAGATGGAATAGTGGGACCCACATCACATCCTGTGTCCACTGTCACAAAGGAGATTCCCTCCGTGGAGAACCACATCGTCCGCGTCCGTCCGTCCGCCGAAGACTTCCCCAAGAGCGAACACCTCGCGTGGAAGATCGCACAGGTCGCCGCTGACCCGGTGGCCGTGCCGACCGAGTCGGCGGATATGGCCGTGAACCGCATCATCGACAACGCCTCCGTCGCTGTCGCCTCCGTGCTGCGTCGCCCGCCGAGCACCGCCCGCTCCCAGGCCCTGTCCCGCCCGCAGACCCCCGGTTCCACCGTCTTCGGTGTCCCCGGCACCTTCGCCCCCGAGTGGGCCGCGCTGGCCAACGGCGTTGCTGTCCGTGAGCTGGACTACCACGACACCTTCCTCGCCGCCGAGTACTCCCACCCCGGCGACAACATCCCGCCGATCCTGGCCGTCGCCCAGCGTCAGGCCGCCGCCAAGGGCCTCACCGGTGAGGACCTCATCCGCGGTATCGTCACCGGCTACGAGATCCAGGTCGACCTGGTCAAGGGCATCTGCCTCCACGAGCACAAGATCGACCACGTCGCCCACCTCGGCCCGTCGGTCGCCGCCGGTATCGGCGCGATGCTCAAGCTGGACCCGGAGACCATCTACCAGGCCATCGGCCAGGCTCTCCACACCACCACCGCCACCCGTCAGTCCCGCAAGGGCCTGATCAGCTCCTGGAAGGCCTTCGCCCCGGCCTTCGCCGGCAAGATGGCCATCGAGTCCGTCGACCGCGCACTGCGCGGCGAGGGTGCCCCGGCCCCGATCTGGGAGGGTGAGGACGGCTTCATCGCCTGGATGCTCGACGGCAAGGACGCCGAATACACCGTGCCGCTGCCCGCCGCCGGTGAGGGCAAGCGCGGCATCCTGGACACCTACACCAAGGAGCACTCCGCGGAGTACCAGTCCCAGGCCCCGATCGACCTGGCCTTCCGCCTGCGCAGCCAGATCAGCAGTCTCGACGACATCGAGTCGATCGTGCTGCACACCAGCCACCACACCCACTACGTCATCGGTACCGGTGCGAACGACCCGCAGAAGTTCGATCCGGACGCCTCCCGCGAGACCCTCGACCACTCGGTGATGTACATCTTCGCCGTGGCCCTCGAGGACGGCGTGTGGGACTACAACACCTCCTACTCCCCGGACCGCGCCCACACCGCGTCCACCATCGAGCTGTGGAACAAGATCTCCACCGTCGAGGACCCGGAGTGGACCCGTCGCTACCACTCCAACGACCCGCAGGTGAAGGCCTTCGGCGCCAAGGCTGTCGTCACCCTCAAGGACGGCACCGTCATCGAGGACGAGCTGGCCGTCGCCAACGCCCACCCGCTGGGCGAGCACCCCTTCGACCGCTCCCAGTACGAGGGCAAGTTCCGCAAGCTGGCCGACGGTCTTGTCGCCGAGAAGGAGCAGGAGCGCTTCCTGGAGGCCGCCCGCAACGCCGCGTCCCTCGGCGCCGATGAGCTCGACCAGCTCACCGTCACCTTCGATCCCGAGGTCCTGGCGAAGGCCCCGACCATCCCCGAGGGCATCCTCTGATGACGGGCCTGTACTCCAGCAACGTCACCCCG
The DNA here is from genome assembly GCF_022712275.1 of Corynebacterium sp. Classification (GTDB taxonomy): domain Bacteria; phylum Actinomycetota; class Actinomycetes; order Mycobacteriales; family Mycobacteriaceae; genus Corynebacterium. The sequence goes on from NZ_JALAGU010000053.1 coordinate 48,927, forward strand.
ACCGACCGTCGCAGGGCTTTCCGCGCGTCGCTGAACGGCTCGGAGATCACCCGCCTGCCGGGTGCGTTCTCCCCGCTGGTCGCCCGCGCGATCCAGGAGAAAGGCTTCGAGGGCGTCTACGTCTCCGGTGCCGTCGTGGCCGCTGATCTGGCCCTGCCGGACATCGGGCTGACCACCCTGACCGAGGTCGCCGGCCGGGCACGCCAGATCGCCCGCGCCACTGACCTGCCGGTCCTGGTGGACGCCGACACGGGCTTCGGTGAGCCGATGTCCGCCGCCCGCACGATCTCGGAGTTCGAGGACGCCGGTGTCGCCGGCTGCCACCTCGAAGACCAGGTCAACCCGAAGCGCTGCGGTCACCTCGACGGCAAGGAGGTCGTCCCGACCGACGTCATGCTCCGCCGCATCGGTGCCGCCGTGAAAGAGCGCCGCGACGACCAGTTCGTCATCTGCGCCCGGACCGACGCCGCCGGAGTCGAGGGCATCGACTCCGCCATCGAGCGTGCCAAGGCCTACGCCGACGCCGGTGCGGACCTCATCTTCACCGAGGCCCTGCACACCCCGGAGGAGTTCGCGAAGTTCCGCGCCGCAGTGGACATCCCGCTGCTGGCGAACATGACCGAGTTCGGCAAGTCCGAGCTGTTGTCCGCCCGGGAGCTGGAGGATCTCGGCATGAACGCCGTGATCTACCCGGTGACCACCCTGCGTATCGCCATGGGCCAGGTCGAGGAAGCGCTCGGCGACATCGCCGAGACCGGCACGCAGAAGGAATGGCTGGAGCGCATGCAGCACCGTTCCCGTCTCTACGAACTGCTCCGTTACGACGAGTACAACGAGTTCGACCAGGGCGTCTTCACCTACTCCCGCGAGAGCTACGACCCCAGCAAGTAACAGCTGCCGGCAGGAGCCGGCAGTTACCAGCGCTGCCTGACCGGCACACGGCACCACAACCACACCCAACGGGGGACCACCCCACTCCATGAGAGGAGCCACTACCGTGAGCGAAGAGAGCATCGACATCAAGAAGGGCCTCGCCGGCGTCGTCGTCGACTACACCGCCGTGTCCAAGGTCGTCCCGGAGACCAATTCCCTGACGTACCGTGGCTACCCGGTCCAGGAACTGGTCGCGAACTGCACCTTCGAGGACGTCGCCTACCTGCTGTGGAACGGCGAACTGCCGACCGCGGAGCAGACGGCCGCCTTCGAGAAGACCGAGCGCTCCCAGCGTGAGGTCCCGCAGGCCCTGCTCGACATCATCGCCGACCTGCCGGCCGACTGTCACCCGATGGACGTCTGCCGCACCGCGGCGTCCTGGCTCGGCACCCAGGACCCCGAGGCCGACGACCGCTCCGGCGACGGTGTCCGCCGCATCGGCCTGAGCCTGCTGGCGAAGATGCCGACCGTCATCGCCTGGGACATGCGCCGCCGTCGCGGCCAGAAGTTCATCGCGCCGGACCCGGAGCGGTCCATCGCGGAGAACTACCTCTACATGGCCTTCGGCGACGAGGAGGGCTCTCCCGCCACCCACCCGGCGGACGTCGAGGCCTTCGACCAGTCCCTCACCCTCTACGCCGAGCACTCCTTCAACGCGTCCACTTTCACCGGCCGCGTCATCGCGTCCACCACCGCGGACACCTACTCCGCGGTCACCGGTGCGATCGGTGCGCTGAAAGGCCCGCTGCACGGTGGCGCCAACGAGGCCGTCATGCACAACTTCCTCGAGGTCGACGACCCGGCCAAGGCCGAGGAGTGGGTGCTGAACAAGGCCGACAACAAGGAGAAGATCATGGGCTTCGGTCACCGCGTGTACAAGCGCGGCGACTCCCGTGTCCCGTCGATGGAGGCCGCGATGCGCCGCACCGCCGCCAACCACGACGGCCAGAAATGGGTCGACATGTACGAGAACATGCAGGCCGCGATGGACAAGCGCACCGGCATCCAGCCGAACCTGGACTTCCCGGCCGGCCCGACCTACTACATGCTCGGCATCGACATCCCTTTCTTCACCCCGATCTTCGTGATCGCCCGCGTGGTCGGCTGGACCGCCCACATCGCGGAGCAGAACGAGAACAACGCTCTCATCCGCCCGCTGTCCGCCTACAACGGCGAGGCCCAGCGGTCCGTCCAGGCCTGACCGCCTCCGCTGCTCCACCGTCCGGCTCCCAGGGCTGAGTAGCCTGGGAAACGGACCGCACACCGCCCGCCCCTGCACCGGCACCCCGGTCCAGTGCGGGCGGTTCGCGTACCACTCCACGCCACCAGAAAGGACGCGCCTCACATGGCCTACCCTTCACTGCCCTCTTTCGGGAAGATCGTCGTCGCCAACCGCGGTGAGATCGCCGTCCGCGCCTTCCGCGCCGCCTACGAGACCGGCGCGCAGACCGTCGCGGTGTACCCCCGCGAGGACCGCAACTCCTTCCACCGTTCCTTCGCCGACGAAGCCGTGCGCATCGGTACCGAGGGGTCGCCCGTCAAGGCCTACCTCGACATCGACGAGATCATCCGGGCCGCGAAGCAGACCGGGGCGGACGCCGTCTACCCCGGATACGGCTTCCTCTCGGAGAACGCCGAACTCGCCCGGCAGTGCGCCGCCAACGGCATCACCTTCATCGGCCCGTCCCCGGAGACCCTGGACCTCACCGGTGACAAGTCCGCCGCGGTCGAGGCCGCCCGCAAGGCAGGACTGCCGATCCTCGACGACTCGGCCCCCAGCGAGGACATCGACGAGCTCGTCTCCTTCGCGGAGGGACGCACCTACCCGCTGTTCGTCAAGGCTGTCGCCGGTGGTGGTGGACGCGGCATGCGCTTCGTCGGTTCCCCCGACGAACTGGCGGAGAAGGCCGCCGAGGCGTCCCGTGAGGCTGCCGCCGCCTTCGGTGACGGCCGGGTCTACATCGAGCGTGCGGTGGTCAACCCGCAGCACATCGAAGTGCAGATCCTCGGTGACACCCAGGGCAACATCATCCACCTCTTCGAGCGTGACTGCTCCCTGCAGCGTCGTCACCAGAAGGTCGTGGAGATCGCCCCGGCGCAGCACATCTCCGAGGAACTACGCGACCGGATCTGCGCGGACGCGGTGAAGTTCTGCGAGTCGATCAACTACTACGGTGCCGGCACGGTGGAGTTCCTCGTCGACGAGAACGAGAACCACGTCTTCATCGAGATGAACCCACGTATCCAGGTGGAGCACACGGTGACCGAGGAGGTCACCTCCGTCGACCTGGTGAAGTCGCAGATGAACATCCTCGCCGGGGCGTCCCTCGAGGATCTGGGCCTGAGCCAGGACAGCATCCAGCTGCGCGGTGCCGCCCTGCAGACCCGTATCACCACCGAGGACCCGAACAACGGTTTCCGTCCGGACACCGGCGTCATCACCGCGTACCGCTCCCCGGGCGGAGCGGGCGTTCGTCTCGACGGTGCGGCGTCCCTCGGCGGCGAGATCACCGCACACTTCGACTCGATGCTGGTGAAGATGACCTGCCGTGGCGCGGACTTCGCCCAGGCGGTCACCCGCGCCCAGCGCGCGCTCAACGAGTTCACCGTCTCCGGTGTCGCCACCAACATCGGCTTCCTGCGCGCCCTGCTGCGCGAGGACGACTTCCAGCACCACCGCATCTCCACGTCCTTCATCGCCGACCACCCGTGGTTGCTGCAGGCCCCGCCGGCCGACGATGAGCCGGGCCGTCTGCTCGACTACCTGGCCGACGTAACCGTCAACCGGCCCAACGGCGAGCGTCCGACGGACGTCATTCCGCGCCACAAGCTGCCGGATGTCGTGCAGGTCAAGGACGCCCGCCACGGTGAGGACGCCAATGTCGCCGAAGGTCTGCCCCGCGGTTCACGCGACCTGCTGCTCGAGGTCGGCCCGGCCGAGTTCGCGAAGAAGCTGCGTGCCCAGGAGGCCCTGGCCGTCACGGACACGACCTTCCGCGACGCCCACCAGTCCCTGCTCGCCACCCGCGTGCGCACCACCGCCCTGGTGGACGCCGCGGAGGCGGTCGCCCGGCTGACCCCGGAGCTCCTCTCCGTCGAGGCCTGGGGTGGCGCGACCTACGACGTGGCGCTGCAGTTCCTCCACGAGGACCCGTGGGAGCGTCTCGACCGGCTGCGCGTCGCGATGCCGAACACCAACATCCAGATGCTGCTGCGTGGCCGCAACACCGTCGGCTACACCCCGTACCCCGACGTGGTCTGCCGCTCCTTCGTCGCCGAGGCCGCGAAGAGTGGTGTGGACATCTTCCGCATTTTCGACGCGCTCAACGACATCGACCAGATGCGCACCGCCATCGACGCTGTCCTGGAGACCGGGACGGCTGTCGCCGAGGTCGCCATGGCCTACGCCGGTGACCTCTCGAACCCGGCCGAGGACCTCTACACCCTCGACTACTACCTGAAACTCGCCGAGCAGATCGTCAAGTCCGGTGCCCACGTCCTGGCGATCAAGGACATGGCCGGACTGCTTCGTCCGCAGGCGGCGTCCACCCTGGTCACCGCCCTGCGCAAGAACTTCGACCTGCCGGTGCACGTGCACACCCACGACACCGCCGGCGGTCAGCTGGCCACCTACCTCGCCGCGGCGAACGCCGGGGCGGACGCGGTGGACGGGGCGTCCGCTGCGATGGCCGGGACCACGTCCCAGCCCTCCCTGTCCGCGATCGTCGCGGCCTTCGCGCACACCGACCGGGACACCGGCATCTCGCTGGACGCGGTGAACTCGCTGGAGCCGTACTGGGAGTCCGTGCGTTCCCTCTACGGTCCCTTCGAGTCCGGTCTGCCCGGTCCGACGGGTCGGGTGTACACCCACGAGATCCCCGGTGGACAGCTGTCCAACCTGCGTACCCAGGCTGTCGCCCTCGGACTCGGCGACCGTTTCGAACTCATCGAGGACGCCTACGCCGGCGTCAACAGGCTGCTCGGCCGGCCGACCAAGGTGACCCCGTCCTCCAAGGTCGTCGGTGACCTCGCGCTGCACCTCGTCGGTGCCGGTGTTACCGTCGACGAGTTCGCCGCGGACCCGCAGAAATACGACATCCCGGCGTCCGTCATCGCCTTCCTGCGCGGTGAGCTGGGTACCCCGCCCGGTGGCTGGCCCGAGCCGCTGCGCACGAAAGCCCTGGAGGGGCGCGGTTCCACCGCATCGCGTGTCACCGAGGTTCCGGCCGAGGAGGAGGCACACCTGGGAGGCGATTCCTCCCGGGAGAGGCGGAACGCACTGAGCCGCCTGCTGTTTCCGAAGGAGAGCGCCGGTTTCGACGAGCACGAGCGCCAGTTCGGTGACGTCTCCACGCTCACCGACCGTCAGTTCTTCTACGGTCTCCAGGAGGGCGAGGAGACAGCGGTGCGGATCAAGGGCAACCCGCCGATGGTGGTCCGTCTCGACGCCGTCGGAGAGCCCGACGAGAAGGGCATGCGTCAGGTCGTCATGAACGTCAACGGCCAGATCCGCCCGATGCGGGTGCGTGACCGGTCCGTGGAGTCCGTCACCGCCGCCGCCGAGAAGGCCGATCCTGCTGTGGCCGGCCATGTCGCAGCACCGTTCGCCGGTGCTGTCACAGTCACCGCGAAGGTCGGCGACGAGGTCGGGGCGGGTGACGCCGTGGCCGTCATCGAGGCCATGAAGATGGAGGCGTCGATCACGGCCCCGGTCGCCGGCAAGATCGCCCGCGTAGTCATGACCAAGCCGACGAAGGTGGAGGGCGGCGACCTTCTCGTCGTCGTGGAGTAGTACTCCCCCTCCACCGGGCCCTGTGCCCGGCAGCATAGCCCCGTCACTCGTCCGGAGTGGTGGGGTTTCCTGTCTCCTCCTCTACAACCGTGGCCCGGGGGCACCGGTGTCCATGCGCTTCATCACCATGGTGGAGGTCAGCCGTTCCACCCCGGGCAGGGTACCGAGCACCGTGTCGTAGAGCTCCTGGTAGCCGGCGATGTCCCGGCTTAGCGTCCGCAGGATGAAGTCGGTTTCGCCGAAAAGCCGCTCCGCGGAGATGACGGCCGGCTCAGCGGCGACCGCATTCTCGAAAGCCGCCACGGTCGCCTGATCGGTCCTACCCATCGTCACCATGACGAGGGCCTCGAAGCTCAGTCCCAGCGCCTCGGGGGCGATCTCCGCGTGGTAGCCACGGATCGCCCCGGAGCTCTCGAGATCCTTCACCCTACGGTGGCAGGCGGAGATGCTGAGCCGGACTCTCCGGGCGAGGTCGGTGACACTCATCCGCCCGTCCCGCTGCAGCTGCGACATTATTTCCCGGTCAACTGCGTCCATACGCAATATTATTGCACGTGATTTCCCAACCTGTCGAAAAGTCAGGAACATCTTCCCACGAACCCGCAATAAACTTGTGACCTGTGGAAACTACACTCGTCCTCCAGTTCGCGCTCACCGCCGGCCTCTTCTCACTCATGCCCGGTGCCGACTGGGCCTATGCCATCACCGCAGGCCTCCGATCCCGGTCGATCGTTCCGCCGATCCTCGGACTGGCCAGCGGATATGTCATCGTCGTGTCGGTGATTGCCGTGGGCGTGGGTGCTGTCGTGGCGTCCTCTCCCGGGGTTCTCACGGTGCTGACCGCGGTAGGAGCGTCCTATATTCTCTGGCTCGGTGTGAGCACGTTACTCGGGGTGAAGTCGAGCGACAGGACACTCGTCGCGGTGACGGACACAGAGTCCGCCTACCGCGGCGACAGTCTGCGGCAGTACCTGCACGGCATGGGCGTCAGCGGGATCAACCCCAAGGGCCTCATGCTGCTGCTCGCCCTGCTCCCCCGGTTCCTCACCGAGGGAGGATGGGCCTCCGGCGTGCAGATTCTTCTGCTCGGCGGGATCTTCATCCTCGAGATCCTCGTCGTCTACTCCGGCGTGGCGGTGGCCGCCCGCTCCCTGCTGCGCTCCCGGCCCCGGCTGAGCATTGCGGTCAGTATGGCGTCCGGCATCTTCCTCACCGTCTTCGGAACCTGGCTGCTGCTCGACGTGATCACCGGCTAAACATCGAAGACCGACCCCAGCGCATAGGTGATCGCCAGTCCCAGCGCACCACCGATGACCAGACGTGCAACGGACTTACCGAGCGGGTTACCGCCGAGCCGCGCGGAGACTGCACCGGTCACCGCCAGGGCGAGCAGCGTCACCACGGTCACGACGACTGCGGCCACACTGTGCGGTGCGATCAGGACCGCCAGCATCGGCAGCAATGCCCCTAGGATGAACGACACCGCAGAGGATCCGGCTGCGGCCCAGGGATTGGTGAGGTCCTCCTCGTCGATGCCCAGTTCCAGCTGCAGGTGGGCCGGCAGCGGATCCCCCGCCTGGATTTCCTCGGCCGCCTTCTCCGCCGTCTCGGATGAGATGCCGTAGCCCCGGAGGATCTCCGCCATCTCCTCAGTCTCCTCGGTGGGCATCTCCGTCAGCTCACCGGTCTCCTCGGCGATCAACGACTTCTCACTGTCCCGCTGTGCGGAGACGGAAACATACTCCCCCAGGGCCATCGAGACCGCGCCCGCGACGGCGGCGGCGAGACCGGCCGCGAAGACGGCCGTGGACCCCGCCCCGGTGGCGATGACGCCGAGCAGCAGGGCGGAGGTCGACACGATGCCGTCATTGGCACCCAGCACCCCCGTGACCAGCATGGACAGGCGACCCTGCCAGGTCGACCGTAGCGTCCTGAAGCGTCCTGAAGCGTCCTGAAGCGTCCTGGAACGTCCTAGAGGATGTCGCCGGGGGTGTAGGCGGCGGCCTCCGGGTACTTCGCGACGACGGCGGCGACACGGGCGAGGACGCGGTCGGTCTGATCCTCGGCGGCGCCGATGAAGGCGTGGCGGTCGGCCAGGGCTGCGGTGAGTGCGTCGGCGTCCAACGGGAGACGGTCATCGGCGGCGAGACGCTCGACGAGGTCCTGTCCACCACCGTTCTCACGCATGTTCAGCGCGACGGCGACGGCGTTCTCCTTGATGACCTCGTGGGCGGTCTCGCGGCCAACCCCGGCACGGACCGCGGCCATGAGGATGCGGGTCGTGGCGAGGAACGGCAGGTAGCGCTCCAGTTCACGGTCGATCATCGCAGGGAAGGCACCGAACTCGTCGAGTACGGTGAGGAAGGTCTCGCACTGGCCGTCGAAGGCGAAGAAGGCGTCCGGCAGGGCGACGCGGCGGACGACCGAGCAGAAGACGTCGCCCTCGTTCCACTGGGAGCCGGCGAGGTCGGAGGCCATGGTCATGTAGCCGCGGAGGATGATCTGCATGCCGCCGACGCGCTCGCAGGAGCGGGCGTTCATCTTGTGCGGCATGGCGGAGGAGCCGACCTGGCCCTCCTTGAAGCCTTCGGTGACGGTCTCGTTGCCGGCCATGAGGCGGATGGTCATCGACAGGGACGACATTGCCGCACCGGTCTCCACCAGGGCGGAGAGAGCGTCGAAGTCGAGGGAGCGGGGGTAGACCTGGCCGACGGAGTCGAAGATGCGGGAGAAGCCGAGCTCTTCGGCGATCTTCTTCTCGAAGGACGCCAGCTTCCCGACGTCGCCGCCGAGGAGATCCAGCATGTCCTGGCTGGTGCCCATCGGGCCCTTGATGCCGCGCAGCGGGTAGCGGGACAGCAGGTCCTCGATGCGCTCGATGCCGAGCATGAGCTCGTCGGCGGCGGACGCGAAGCGCTTGCCGAGGGTGGTGGCCTGGGCGGCGACGTTGTGGGAACGGCCGGCCATGACGAGGGTCTTGTACTCGCCGGCACGGGTCGCGATGCGGGCGAGCACGGCGACGGCCTTGTCGCGGGCGATCCCGAGGGAGCGGCGGATCTGCAGCTGCTCCACGTTCTCGGTGAGGTCACGGGAGGTCATGCCCTTGTGGATGTCCTCGTGACCGGCCAGCGCGTTGAACTCCTCGATGCGGGCCTTGACGTCATGGCGGGTGATCTTCTCCCGCTCGGCGATGGACGCGAGGTCGATCTGGTCGATGACCTTCTCGTAGTCCTCGACGGCACCCTCGGCGATATCCACCCCCATCTCCTTCTGGGCCTTCATTACGGCGATCCACAGCCGACGCTCGGCGAGGATCTTGTCCTCGGGGCTCCAGATGCGGGTCAGCTCGGGGGAGGCGTAGCGGTCAGCCAGGACATTGGAGATCTTCTTCTTGTCAGCCACGCGTTCCAGTATCCCACATGGTGCGGCAACTGCTGCCGCCGTGCCTGCGGTCACCCGAATCTGTACCCGAACATCACGTTTCTGGAGGACGCAGACAACGGCAAGGCCAGATCCGTCATGATTGTGTACGCCCCTGGGACGGGGTGCTGCTCCCGTGGGGAGGGGCCATGCGTTCTCTCCGCTGTCTGCTGCACCTCCCATCCCTCGCCGTTTCCCTCACCGTCGCCGCCCTCGTGTTGACCGCATGTTCGTCGGACGACTCCTCCTCCGAGACCCCCTGCCGACGCCCGGACCTCGACGCCACCGGTTCTCGGCAGCATATCCGATGACGGTACCTGCGATCCCGAGGACATCGACCACGTCGAAGTGACCGTCCCCGCCCACGACGATGCGAATACGTCCGAGACCTGCACCATCGACGTGGCGTGAACTCGGTGACCGGGGCTACAGCACCTGCTGGCCAGGCTTCTCCACCCGGTTGAAGCGGGAGAGCTGGGTGACATGCTCCGGGGTCAGCTCACCGATGGTGTTGGCCTGCAGCAGCTTCATGGTGCGCTCAATCTGGGACTGCAGGATCGAGATGGTGCGGTCCACACCCTCGCGGCCACCTGCCATGAGGCCGTACAGGTACGCGCGACCGATCAGGGTGAAGTCCGCGCCGAGCGCCATGGCGGCGACGATGTCGGCACCGTTCATGATGCCGGTGTCCACGATGATCTCCATGTCGTCACCCACCGCGTCCTTCACCGAGGGGAGCAACTGGAACGGCACAGGAGCGCGGTCGAGCTGACGTCCGCCGTGGTTGGACAGGACGACGGCATCAACCCCGAGCTCGGCGAGCGTCACCGAGTCCTCGACATTCTGGACGCCCTTGACGGCGATCTTGCCCGGCCATATCTCGCGGATGACCTCGAGATCCTTGTAGTTGATCGTCGGGTCCATCGCGGAATCCAGCAGCTCACCGACGGTACCGCCCGTCGAGGACAGGGATGCGAACTCCAGCGGCGGGGTGGTGAGGAAGTCGATCCACCACCAGGGCCGCGGGATGGCGTCCAGAATGGTCTTCGCTGTGAGCTGCGGCGGGATGGAGAAACCGTGGCGGGTGTCGCGCATGCGGTTGCCGGCGACGGGGGTGTCCACGGTGAAGAAGAGGGTGTCGTAGCCGGCCTTCGCGGCACGCTCGACGAGACCGTAGGAGATCTCGCGGTCCTTCATGACGTAGAGCTGGAACCAGTTGCGGCCGGCCGGATTGGTGGCCTTGACGTCCTCGATCGAGGTGGTGCCGAGGGTGGACAGCGTGAACGGGATGCCGGCGACCGCGGCGGCACCGGCACCGGCGATCTCCCCCTCGGTCTGCATCAGGCGGGTGAAACCGGTCGGGGCGATACCGAAGGGCAGTGCGGAGGAGCCGCCGAGGATCTCGGTGGTGGTGTCGATGTGGGAGGCGTCCTTGAGAATCGACGGGTGGAACTCGACGTCCTCGAAGGCCTGGCGTGCACGGGCGAGGGAGATCTCACCCTCCGCGGCACCGTCGGTGTAGTCGAAGGCGGACGCCGGGGTACGGCGTTTCGCAATCGTACGCAGGTCGTAGATGGTGAGGGCCTTGTCCAACCGGCGCTTTTTCGTGTTGAACTCGGGCTTCTTGAACTGCATGAGTTCGAGGATCTCGGACGGGTGCGGGAACTGACGTGTAACCATGTGAAACTATGGTACGCCTGGTCTGACCTTAGGGCAGCATACCTTCCAGAGCTCCCGCCTGCAGACCGTTGAGCAGGCAGAGCGCCACCAGCATGCCGATGCTCCACCACACGACCTTGCGCAGGATCACGGACTCCTTGCCGACCAGCCCCACCGCCGTCGCGACGATCGCCAGGTTCTGCGGGCTGATGAGCTTGGCGACCACGCCACCGGAGGTGTTGGACGCCACCATCAGCGCCGGATCCAGGCCCGCACCCTCGGCGGCAGTCTGCTGCAGCGTGGCGAACAGGGCGTTGGCACTCGTGTCGGAGCCGGTCACCGCGGTACCGAGCCAGCCGAGGACCGGAGCGAAGAAAGCGAAGGCCGCACCGGCACCGGCGATCCAGGTACCCACGGTGATGGTCTGCCCCGACTGGTTCATCACGTAGGCCAGCGACAGCACCGAGACCACCGTGAGGATCGTCCAGCGCATCTTGACCACGTTGTCGACGTAGAGTTTCGCCGCACCGGTCAGCGGGTAGCGGTACACCAGCGCCACGATCACGCCGCAGATCAGCAGCAACGAGCCCGGCGACGACAGCCACTGGAAGTTGAAGACCGTGGCATTCGAGATCTCGCCGGAGGTGGTGGCGACCTCACCGTCGAGCCCGGGCCAGCCGATGCTGAGGTCCGTGTCCGTCAGGAAGTCCTTCAGCGGAGCCCACAGCTTCGCGAGACTGAAGACCACGATGACCAGCAGGTACGGGAACAGCGCCATGGCGATCCGACCGCCGGTGAGTTCGCGGTCGGCGTCCCGCTCCCCCATGGCGTCCTTCGCGATCTGCGCGTTCTCGCCGGTCGCCTCGGCATCCTCCTTCCCCCGCTCCATGCCGAGACGCTCCGTGGCGTCGGCGGTGCCCTTCGGGGACCAGAACCGCAGCATGATCACCGCGACGGCCAGGCCGGCCAGCGATGAGATGATGTCGGTGAGCTCGACCGAGATGTAGTTGGACGCCACGAACTGGGTTGCGGCGAAGGCGGTGCCGATGACCAGGGCGACGGGCCAGCAGTCCTTGAGGCCACGGCGGCCGTCCACGATCAGCAGCAGGAACAGCGGAACCACGAGGGCGATGAACGGGGTCTGGCGGCCGATGATCGCGCCGATGTGCTCGTAGTCGATGCCGGTGAGGTTACCGGCGGTGATCACCGGGGTGGCGATGGCGCCGAAGGCGACCGGGGCGGTGTTCGCGACGAGGACGGCGATGGCCGCGCGCATACGTGGGAAGCCGACGGCCAGGAGCATCACACCGGTGATCGCCAGCGGCGCGCCGAAACCGGCGAGCGCCTCGAGCATGCCGCCGAAGCAGAAGGCGATGAGGATGGCCTGGATGCGGGGGTCATCCGAGATGCCGTCGATGACCGCGCGGAGGTCCTGGAACCTTCCTGCCTTGACGGTGATCTCGTAGAACCAGATCGCGGCGATGACGATCCACAGGATCGGGAAGAGTCCGAAGACCGCACCCTGGGTGGCGGACAGTCCCGCCAGGTCAGCGGGCATGCCGTAGACGGCGACCGCGATGACGAGCGAGACAGCGAGCGCTGCCAGGCCAGCCCAGTGGGCACGCCATTTCAGGACGCCGAGGGTGAGGAACACCGTGAGGAGGGGCAGGAGAGCGACGAGCGCGGACAGGAAGGTGTTGTCCGCGACCGGTGCCAGGTCAGGTTGGTACATGAAGGCTCCATGAGGCGGAGGTGGCCGTGGTGCGCCACTGGATCGGTCAAGAATTATCGGCACCACACTAGTGTGCTATCGCTCACAAATCTATGACCGGGGGTGCACTCAACCCCGCTGGCACACCGGACACCAGTAGATCTTCCGCCCGGCCATCTCCCCTGTCTCCACCGGCGTCCCGCACACCAGGCAGGGCAACCCGGCGCGCCGGTACACGTACACCTCACCCCCGTGATCGTCCTTGCGCGGCGGACGCCCCATCGCCTCCGGGGTGTGCTCCGCGCGGACGGTGTCGATCCGACCGACCACCTCGCCGTAGGTCATGAGATCGACCATGTCCGACCAGATCTCGTCGAGCTCTACCGTGGTCAGGGACCTGCCCGGACGGGTCGGATCGATGCCCAGCCGGAACAGCACCTCGGTGCGGTAGATGCTGCCCACGCCGGCATACAGCGCCTGGTCCATGAGCAGCGCCCCGACGGGCTTCGACGACCGTCGGGTCTTCGCCAGTGCCGTCTCCAGCTTCCGTGCGTTGAGTTCCCCGGCCGGGGTGCCCCCACCGACGACGCGCAACGGGTCGACACCGAGTTTCGCGACCGCGGCATCCTCCTCCACTGGCGTGACCAGGGAACACCGTTGCGGGCCGCGCAGGTCCGCGGCGACCGTGTCATCGGCGATGCGTAGCCGCACCTGCCCCCGCGGGGCGGCGAGCGGCTCGAACTGCAGCGTGCCGATCAGGCCGAGGTGGATATGGACCGTGCCCGCGGTGAAGTGCACGAAGAGGTGCTTGCCCCAGGCCTCGGCGTCGGTGAGCACCGACCTGTCAAGCAGGGACGCCTCAGCGGTGAACCGTCCCTGCGGAGACTCCACCGACACCTCCTCACCGCCGAAACTCGTGGTCAGCCCCGTGGCGAGACGGTGGATGACATGCCCCTCAGGCATCGGCGTCCTCTCCCTCGTCCTCCCCGGTGACCTCGGCCAGCAGCAGCCGCAGCGTCCCCGCGACGGCGGACCGGTCCCATCCGACGACATGGGCGACCTGGGCATCCGAGAGTCCTGAGCCCACCGGCCGGTGCACGGCACAGGTCAGCACAGTTCCGGTCCCCTCCCCTGCCGACCCGTCCGCCACGGCGACCACACCACCGGGCAGTGCGTTGACCCGACCGCACAGGGCATGGAGCCAGTCGAGGGTGTCGGCGTCCACTGCACCCAGGGCGACACCGTCGGTAACCGTCAGGGTGCCGTCGTGCAGCGCCACATCGGGGCCGGACCCGAAGCGCAGGTAGCCGTTGCCGCGCCGCCCGGATGCACCGGACTCGCGGACCTCGGTGCTCTCCCCACCGTCCCTGTTCGTCACGGCGTCCGCGAGTCGCGGCAGCAGCACCGCGGGTGTGCGACCGCCGAGCAGTCCGTACCGGTTGCCGTCGGTGACCAGGGCGGTGATGTCACCCGAGGCGACATCCGCATCGCCGGAATCTCCGACTTCTCCGTCGTCATCGTCGTCATCGTCCCCGATGACCTCCACCGACGGCCACCGCGCGTCGAGGAACTCCCCCAGCGCGGTGAACCCGGCCAGGCCGCGGCGCATCCACTCGTCGAGCTGCTGCACCGTCACCCCGGCACCACAGGTCAGGGTACTGTCCGCCCGGACCCGCACCCGGCCGTCCTCGTCGAGTTCAGCGTGTGCGCGGGGCACGGTATGCCTGGCGTTCCAGCGGTTGAGGGCGGTGTCCACGCCGCCGCCATCCCCCGCGATCCCGTGCCACAGAGCCTCCACCGTGAACGTCAGCGGACCTGTCGCCACACCGGCGGTCACGTCGAACCCCGCGACATTGTCGCCACCGACCTCGACCAGGACGCGCTGCAGCACGGAAGACGCCAGGTCGGCGTCCGGTATCGGATCGGGGAGCACCTCGACCGTGCCGGGATCCGGGGCGTCCTTCCACTGTCGCCGGGTCTTCGACGATTTCCTGCCGAACATCTAGTCCTGCCCCTCCTGGGTCCCGGTGATCTGTGCGACCTGCTTCTCGGCGAGCTCGGTGAGCACCTCGACGTCGGTGACCCCGGCCGCGGTGATCCGGAAGTGCACGTCGTCGACCGTGCCGATGACCGTGGTGACCAGCTCCTCACCGGGTGTCGCGGAATCACTGAGCACGGTGATGACGAAGGTGTCGTCGGTGTCTGCGACCGACGCCTTCTGCGAGGTCGCGTGGAAAGTCGTCTCCGTACCCGAGGAATCGGTGCGGGTGAAGTCGCTGCAGTCCTCCGCGTCGATCTCGCCGGACGCCAGGTCAGCCGTGTCCCCGGAATCGGCGGTGGACACGATGGCGTCGATGACCGCCGGATCATTCTCGTCGACCGGGAGGAACTCGACGGCATCGGCGGCATCCTGGTGGTCGTAGAGCTCCGCGATGATCGAGTCGGAGCTCGGCACCAGGGCTGCGCAGGACTCCGGCTCGGTCGTCACGCCCGCCATCGCGGCGTCCAACTGCTGGCCGAGGTCGTCCCCGGCATCGGTGAGTACCTCGGCGACACTGTTCCACGTGTAGCCCTCCGGTGCGTCCTCCTCGGTGAGGAGCATCGGGGCGATGTCGGAGGTGTCGGTCGGCTCATCGCTGCCGCAGGCGGTGAGGGCGAGGGCCGTGAGCGTGGCTACCCCGAGGCCGCTGGTCATCGCTGTCCGTCTCATGGTGTCACCTGGCTTTCTTGTCTGGGCTGTTCATACCGTTCATACCGTCGGGGGCGATCAGAGTGATCAGCGCCGTGGCGTCCGCGTGGATCGCGGAGACGATCTCCTCGTGGAGGTCCATGGCCGGCCCCCCACTCCGCATCGGTCACCGGATGCCCCGGACCCTGGATGTACAGGTCCCGGAGGCTTCCCATGCCACCGTAGGCGCTGAGCATGTACGTCAGACCGTGCGCGTCACCGGCGGCGATCTCGGTGCGGGCCGTGCGCAGCCACTGCTCCCACGGGGTGACCTGGAAGCGGTGATAGAGCTCGATGCCGCGGTCCAGGCTCTTCAGCAGCCGGTCGTAGCGCACGTCGATGACCCTCTCGAGGTAGTCCAGTCCCCGTGCGGCGTTGCGGGTCGGCCACCAGTGGTCGACGAAGACCCGGCTGCACCCGTAGGTGAGCCGGAACATCGTCGGGGAACCGTCGGTGGAACCGTCACCGACCGGGTCCGTGATCCGGTCCAGAAACGCCGCAGGATTCTCCGCCTCCGTTTCCACCGACACCAGGGCGAAGAGCATGTCGAGGAAGAGCAGGCTGTCCGCATCCTCGTGAAGGCCGAGGTAGCCTCTGGCGTCGATGAGGCGTTCCGCCGGCGCCCTCGGCGGGACCTCCGGTTCACGCATACCGGACGCCACCAGGGCGTCCACCGCCCCGGACAAGGCCGGGGTCATCGCCAGCACCGCGCCCTCCGGAGCATCGGCGATCCCGCAGTTGAGGACGATTCCTCCGATGCCGTGGCGGTTGTCCTGCAGGTGTCCGGGTACACCCGGTGGTCGTCGTCGAGCACACCTCCCCCGGTCTCCCGCAGCAGTTCCCGGTAGGACGCCGGGATCCGGCGCCCCAGACGGTTCTCCACGGCATCGATGTCCGCGTCCGTGCACGGGCTGTTCGGGCGGGCGGACATGCGCTACTCCGGGATCGCGATCCGGCCTTCGACGGCGGCGAGGCCGATATCCGACCGGTAGTGGCCACCGGGCAGGTCGATGGTCTCCAGCTCGGCGTAGGCCTTTGCGCGGGCCTCCTCCAGGGTCGCCCCGCGGCCGATGACATTGAGGACGCGGCCACCGGCGGACACCAGCGCACCGTCCTTCTCGGCGACACCGGCGGCGCGGATGCCCCGGGCCTCGTCACCGGCGGCGGCACCGGAGACCGCCACACCGGTGACCGGCTTCTCCGGGTAACCCTGCGCAGCGAGCACGACGGTCACCGCGTAACCGTCGTCCCACTCCAGCGGGGGCAGCTCGGCCAGCGTGCCGTTCGCCACGGCGGCCAGCACTCCACCGATCGGGGTCTTCAGCAGGTCGAGGACGGCCTGGGTCTCCGGGTCCCCGAAGCGGCAGTTGAACTCGACGACCGCGGGGCCGGCCGAGCCCCAGGCCAGACCGGCGTAGAGCAGACCGGAGAACGGGCAGCCCTCGGCGACCATCTGCTTCGCGACGGGGACGCAGACCTCGTCGACGATGCGCTGGACACCATCAGCCGGAAGCCATGGCAGCGGGGTGTAGGCGCCCATGCCGCCGGTGTTCGGGCCCTCGTCGTTGTCGCGGACGCGCTTGTGGTCCTGGGCGGGCAGCAGCGGGACGACGGTCTCACCGTCGACCAGGCAGAACAGGGAGACCTCGGGGCCGTCGAGGAAGCTCTCGAGCAGCACCGGGTTGCCGGCGGCGTGGACGTCATGGACATGCTGGACGGCGGCGGCACGGTCGG
Organism: Corynebacterium sp.; assembly: GCF_022712275.1. Taxonomy (GTDB): domain Bacteria; phylum Actinomycetota; class Actinomycetes; order Mycobacteriales; family Mycobacteriaceae; genus Corynebacterium. The sequence goes on from NZ_JALAGU010000053.1 coordinate 65,904, forward strand.
GGGTGACCACCACGCCCTTGCCTCCGGCGAGCCCGTCATCCTTGACGACCCAGGTCGGGCCGAAGCGGTCGATCGCGGCACCGATCTCCTCGTCGAAGGCACCCGGGCCGACGGCCTCGGCGTGGGCTGTCTTCACACCGGCGGACGCCATGATCCCCTTGGCGAAGGCCTTGGAGCCCTCGATGCGGGCGGCGGATCCGGAAGGGCCGAAGACGGCGAAACCCTCGGCGCGCAGGGCGTCGGCGACACCGGCGACCAGCGGGATCTCCGGGCCGATGACGACGAGGTCCGGGGTCAGCTCCCGGGCGAGTGCGACGACGGCCGCGGCGTCCTCCCCTTTGATGCCGGGGTGCAGGGTGGCCACGCCACCGATGCCCGGGTTACCGGGGGCGACGTGCACCTCCGTCACCGAGGGGTCGAGCGAGAGGGAATAGGCCAGGGCGTGTTCGCGGGCTCCGTTGCCGATGACGAGTGTGCGCATGACTCCCGATCTTAACGGCTCAGGTGTGACTACGATCGGCAGCATGGCATCTGTCTTCAGCAAGATCATCGCCGGCGAGATCCCCGGCCGTTTCGTGTACCGCGACGAGACCGTCGTCGCCTTCCTGACCATCGAGCCGGTCGCCTACGGGCACACCCTCGTGGTGCCGGTCGAGGAGGTCGACCGCTGGACCGACCTGGAACCCGAACTGTGGGCCCACCTCAACGAGGTCGCCCAGGAGGTCGGGGCCGCGATCGTGGAGCAGTTCGAGTGCCCGCGCGCCGGTTACCTCATCGCCGGGTTCGAGGTCCCCCACACCCACATCCACGTCTTCCCCGCCGCCGACATGTCCGGCTACAACCTCGCCGACGCCCTCGGCATGGACGAGACCGATCCGGTGCAGATGGAGGAGGCGGCGGCGAAGATCCGTCTCGGACTGCAGTCCCGGGGTGTCTCCGGTGTCAGCGAGTAGGCGACCGTGAGCCACCGTTCCGATGACGACCTCGCCCCGTATATCGACGCGCTGACCTCTGCGGCGGCCGAGGAGACCGCCGATCCGGAACAGCATTCGTGGGCGGAGCAGCTGGCCTCGTTCTCCGACGGGCTGCGCAACACCTTCGGGTTCACCTCGCGGCTGGTCAAGCTCGCCCCGCAGCCGCCGGGTGAGGAGCCGGTGCCGATGGGCGCCCGGCAGAGTTTCGCCGGCTACGTCGACGACCTGTGGCATGCGAAGCCACCGGCGTACCGGCCGTACCCGGTGGTGCTGGTCCACGGCACGATCTCCTCGAAGTCGGTGTGGCAGAACCTGGTGACCGATCTGCGCGATGACGGTTTCGTGGTCTTCGCCCCCGACTACGGACGCCACGGCACCGGCGAGATCCGCCAGTCCGCCAAGGACGTGGGCGCGTACATCGACCAGGTGCTTTCGGCGACGGGTGCGGAGAAGGTCGACATCGTCGCTCACTCCCAGGGCGGGCTGCTGGCCCGGTACCTCATCAACCAGATGGACTTCGACTCGAAGGTCCACCACCTCGTCACACTGTCCGCACCGCACCACGGGACCACGGTGAACGCACAGCTGACCTCACTGATCTCGACGAACGAGCTCGCGGCGAAAGTCGCCGAGACGACGGTGACGCGGATGATGGGTGTGGCCGGGATGCAGCAGGTCGTCGGATCGCCGCTGCTGGGTGACCTGTCCTATTCTCCGGAGACGAGGCCGGGCGTGCGCTACACCTGCTTCGCGACGAAGGTGGACACCACGGTCGTGCCGGCGGAGTCCGGCTTCCTGGAGCCGGATGCCGTGGATGACGCGGGCGACCGGGTAGCTGTCGAGGTCACCAACGAGTTCATCCAGGACCTCGGGGCCGGTCGCGTCCTGCACAATGAGATGCCTTCGGACCCGAAGGTGCAGCGCATCGTGCACGAACGCCTGGTGGAGGCACTGGAGGAGACGCTGGAACGGCTGGAGGACGCGAAGGGTTAGGGCGTTCCCTGTTCCTCGCCCCCTCTTGCCTCACCACCCCACCGTCAGACATTATGCATTCTGTAATACCGACTACAGGACGCGGACATCACGTCTACCTGCAGGTTTCCCAGGAGTGGACGTTGTTGAGAATGCACAATGCCGCAGCATAACGTCGCAGCCACACCCTGCCCCTTGTGTTCTCATCTGTGCCAGGAGCTTCCCGATGCCCTTACCCATGTCAGTGACTGGTACCGAATACGGCACTACAGAATCGATTGCCCTGCCTATCGTCCATACACGGTTTGACTCCACCGGCCTACCAATGGTTCATGGTTCTGCACCCCAGACATGAACCAGACCTGAGCCAGACCTGAGCCAGACCTTTCCGGCACCTGACCAGCCCCTCACTCCGCACCCGCGAACCACCCCTTCGCCCGACTCGACGTCCGCGTCGCCCTGCCGGGCGCTGTCCACGGGTTACACCTGCTGCGGCAGGTCGTCGCGGAACGGGGAAGACGCGTAGAGCGAGGCCACCGGTGCTGTCATCGGTGCCGTCTCCTCCCACGACCGGGCACCTGTCCGCCGCCGGATGTGACCGTGGCACAGTAGCTGGAGTGAACATTCCACTCCTGGGCCGACTGCTCGACCTCCTGCCCGATGACGCCTGGGCCGAATCCCGCCACCGGCGTCCGTATCCCCGCACCGACGACCCGGCGACCCGGCCGGTCGTCCTGGTTCACGGTGCGGTCGGCTCCCGCAGCAACTTCACCGGTGTCGCCGCCGCACTGAAGGACGCCGGCCACCCCGTCCTCTCCGTCTCCTACGGCCACCACGGCACCATGCCGCTGCGCCACAGCTTCACCGAGGTCCGCGAGAAACTCGCGAACATCGTCGCAGACGCCGGCACCGTCGACCTCGTCGGCCACTCCCAGGGCGGACTGCTGGCCCTCGCCGCGTCCGGCACCCCGGAACTGCAGGGCAAGGTCGGACGCCTGGTGGGCATCGGCGCGGACTTCCGTGGCGTCACCGGGTTCCGGCGCATCATGCCGCTGGCCACCCGCATCGTCCCCGCCTGGCGCGGGCATCCCGCCGACTCCTCCGAGATGGCGAGACTGATGAACTACGCGACCCGTTCGACGGTCCCGGTCACCCAGATCCTCACGCTCCGGGACCCCTACGTTCCCACTGACCGGGCCCGGGCCTTCACCGACGAGGACGCCGCCTCCGGAACGCCCGCCCACCGTGGCCCCACCGAGGTCATCGAGATCGACGGTATTCCCCACGAGAAACTGCCCCACAGCCGACGGGTCGGACGCCTCGTCGCCGAAGCGCTCAGCTAGCCCCGCCGGGGCAGCCGGAACTCCGGCTACAGTTCCTCGATCTCACTCTCGTCGAGCATCTCCGCCGCCGCCGGCAGAGACACGTGAAAGGTCGTGCCCTCACCGAGCTCACTCTCCACGTTGATCGTGCCACCGTGCGCCTCGACGAGGCTCTTGACGATCGACAGGCCCAGGCCGGACCCGCCGGACGCGCGTGACCGGGATACGTCGGCGCGGTAGAAACGCTCGAACAGGTGCGGTACATCCTCGGCGGGGATACCGGCGCCGTCGTCGATGACATCGACACCCACGGTCGCCGGTTGGACACCGGGGTCGGACTGGGTGAGCTTGAGGATCACCGAAGCGCCCTCCCCACCGTGGCGCAGCGCATTCGTCATGAGGTTGCCGATGACCTGGTGCAGCCGGTCAGAGTCACCGATGGTCACCGGGATCGAACGGGTCTCGTTGACCAGCGACACTGCGCGGCCCGGGAACCCTGCACGTGCGTTCTCCACAGCGGCGAACCCCAGGTCCAGCAGGTCCACCGGTTCACGACGCATCGGACGCCCCTCGTCCATGCGCACCAGGGTCAGCAGATCCTCGACCAGCAGACTCATTCGGCCGGCTTCCGAGGAGATCCGGTCGATGACCATGTCCGCATCCTCGGTGGCACCTGACTTGTACAGGTCTGCGTAGCCGCGGACACTTGTCAACGGCGTGCGGAGTTCGTGGGAGGCGTCCCCGATGAAGCGGCGCATCGACGCCTCTGCCTCACGCGCCTGTTTCTCCGAGCGGTTGGTGGCGATGAACGCACCCTGGATCTGGGCGAGCATCCGGTTGAGCGCGCCGGAGAGACGACCGACCTCGGTGTTCGGCGACCACTCGGGGACACGCTCGTCGAGCTGCCCCTTGGCGATCCGCCCGGCGGTGCGCTCCACCAGGTACAGCGGCTGCAGAGCACGCCGGATGAGATAGAGACTGCCTGCCACCAGCAGCACCAGGACGATGGCGCCGATCGTCACCAGCACGACGAGGAGCTGGTGCATGATGTGGTACTCGCCCGCCATCGGCAGAGCGATGACGACGACTTTCCCGTCATCGTTGACCACCGCGGCGGCGCGCCAGGGTGTGGAGCTCTCCGAGCCCCCGAAAGCAGGCACTGTCACCGGTGGGGTGGCCTCGGTGATCGTCGAGACATCCGGGGCGGACCTGTTCTCCAGTGGATTGATGGACGTGCTCCACCCCTCGGCTTCGGTGTCGTAGATGACCACGAAGAACTGACTCGGCGGACTCGACGGCCCCGCTTTACCACCGGCCGAGGTCTCCAGGTCCTCCACCGGGCGGCTCGCCCAGTCGTGGGTGGCGGTGGTGAGCTGCTCATCGACCCGGTTGGTGAGGAACTGCTGCATCATCCCGCTGACGACCGCGCCGGAGACGGCGAGACCGAGCGCAGCCATCGTCGTCATCACGAGGACGAGTGACACACGGAGCGGGAAGTGGGACAGGAAGACACCCGGATAGCGGCGCGCACTCCTGTCCTTCGTCCCCGTCCGACCGCCGGACCGCATGCTCACCACAGGTCAGTACCTCAGTTCCGTGTCAGTTGCGCGCTGGGTGTGTTCTGGTCAGGCGTCAGTTACGCGGCATGCGCAGGACGTACCCGACACCACGGACGGTGTGGATCAGGTGCGGCTCCTGCGTGTCGATCTTCCGACGCAGGTAGGAGACGTAGGATTCGACAACATTGCCGTCGCCGCCGAAGTCGTACTCCCATACAGCGTCGAGGATCTTCGCCTTGGAGACGACGACCTCCGCATTGATGAGCAGGTAACGCAGCAGCTTGAACTCGGTGGGTGACAGGTCGACGACCTGACCACCCTTGGTCACCTCGTGCATGTCGTCGGAGAGGGTGAGGTCGGCGTAGGTGATCAGTGACTCGTCCTCCTTCTCCTCCGGCTGGACGCGGCGCAGGATCACCCGCAGTCGGGTGATGACCTCCTCCAGGGCGAAGGGCTTGGTGACGTAGTCGTCGGCGCCGAGGGTCAGGCCGTGGATACGGTCGTCGACGGCGTCCTTGGCGGTGAGGAAGAGGACCGGAGCCTCGTCGCCTGCCTCGCGGAGCTTGTTGAGCACGGTGAAGCCGTCCATCCCCGGCATCATGACGTCGAGGATGTAGGCGTCCGGCTGGAAGTCCTTGGCGATCTCCAGGGCGGACGCGCCGTCGTTGGCGGTGCGCACGTCAAAGTCCTGGAACTCGAGGCGGGCCTTGATGAGGTCGGCGATGTTGGCTTCATCATCGACGACGAGTACCCGGGTGTCGTGAGTGGAGACGGTCTGATGATTCTGATGGGTGAGCGGCACGGTCATGCTTCCTAGTGTGGACAGACACCCCGGAAAACGGGTGCATACCTCCTGTACTTTACCTGTGGAACTGCCGGGGATTCACCGACACCGACACCCCACAGCCGACTGAGTTCCGGTCAACGTTCTGGTCAACCACCCGCTGAACAGCTAAAGTGTCTCCCCGTGACTACGAACTACACCTACCATGGACGCCACCGCGCGGTCTCCCACACCCACACCCGCCGGAACATCGCCCTCGTCGGCGCTTCCACGGCGGCCCTTGCCGGCCTCGGTGCCGCCCCCGCCATGGCAAACCCGCTCGATGACCTCCGTGCGCAGGTCACCGATGGTGCGCTCGACGCCCACGACGGTGCTCTGGAGCAGTCCGGCCAGGTGCCGGAGGAATTCCGTGACGTCTACGAGCAGGGCGTCACCGACCTCACCAACGCCGTCGCCCCGGGCGCGCTCGACGAGCGTGCGGCCGCCCGTGCAGCCGCGGAAGCCGCCGCTGCCGAGCAGGCCCGCCAGGACGCCTGGAACGACACGACGAACACGCCGTGCCCCGCCACCGCGAAGGCCTGCGTCGATCTCGACGGTCGCCGTGCCTGGCTGACCGACGGTGGCAACACCGTCTACGGTCCGGTCTACATCTCCTCCGGCGCCCCGGGTGCGGACACCGAGACCCCGCGTGGCACCTTCCACGTGACCTACAAGGTCAAGGATGAGATCAGCCGCGAGTTCAACGACGCCCCGATGCCGAACTCCGTGTACTTCACCTGGTCAGGTCATGCCTTCCACGGTGGCGACCCGGACGTGGACTCCGCCGGATGCATCCATCTCGGTGGCGACGATGACGACGTCTTCTTCAACTCCCTCAACGAGGGCGACGAGGTCTTCATCTACTAGACCCTGCTTCCCGGCCGACACCACGGGCCCCGCACACGACTCAGGATGTGCGGGGCTCCGTCATGTCTGCCGTACCCCGTCCTCCCACCAGCCGGCTCAGCACGTTCTCCGCACTGATCAGGCACATCGGCACGCCGACACCGGGCGTGGTCGTCGACCCGGCGTAGAAGAGATTCTCCACGGCTCGCGAGCGGTTCGTCCCACGAAAGAACGCCGACTGGCGCAGGGTGTGCGCCAACCCCAGCGCCCAGCCGTGCCAGGAGTGGTACCGCGCGGCGAAGTCCGCCGGCCCCAACGTGCGGCGGACTTCGATACGGGACGCCAGGTCGTCGATCCCGGCACGCTCGGTGATGAGGTCCACCACCGCATCGGCGATCTGCTCGACCCGCGCCGAACCGATCCCGTCGGCACTGTAGGCCGACCCGCCACCGAGGCCGGGATCAGCGGTCACCGGGACCAGGACGAAGAGGTTCTCGTACCCGTCCGGCGCAACGTCGGGATCCGTCGCGGACGGCTTCGAGACGTAGACGGAACGGGATGCCCCGCTACCGGATGCGTCACTGTCGAAGACCGCGGCGAAGTCCGGCGTCCAGTCCTCACTGAAGATGAGGGTGTGATGAGCGAGCTCCGGCAGTGCGCCGCGGATGCCGAGCATCACGACGACCGCGCCGACCCCGGCGTCCGCCCGTGTCCAATGCGGTTCCGGATACGTACGCAGACCGGCCGAAAGCAGAACATTCTCCGTGTGGTGCAGGTCAGCGGCACTGACGACGAGGTCGGCGTCCAGCACGGTACCGTCGGCGAGTTCCACCCCGGTCGCCCGGGCACGCTGCGGCCAGATCCGCCCCAGTCCGGGCACCCGGCGCAACGGATTGGCGGACACCCGGTCGGTCCGGATCCGGGTGACCTCCGCATTTGTGCGGATGACGGCGCCGTTGTCCTCGGCGAGGCAGCGCAGTGCGTCCACCACCGCAGTGAACCCGCCGAGCGGGTACTTCACGCCCTGGACCAGGTCGGTGTAGCTCATGAGCTGGTACAGCGCCGGCGTCGCCGACGGGCGCGAGGACAGGAACACCGCGGGGTACGACAGGATCTGACGCAGCCGTCGGTCGGAGAACCGGGCGTTGACGAGGTTCTCCAGCGAGCCGGTGAGCAGCCGGACCAGGCGTCCTGCCCGGCGCAGCACCGGCAGTCCCAGGAATGGACGCGGCGAGGAAAAGTGGGTGTAGAGGAACCGGTCCACGGCGATGCGGTAGGTGTCGCCGGCCTCGGCGAGGTAGCGGCGGACCTTCTCCCCCGCCCCCGGTTCGATCTCCTCGAACAGGGACGCCACCGCGTCCTCCCCGACGGGGACGTCCACCGGATCCAGTCCCTCGGGCAGGACGCGGTACCCCGGGTGCAGGTCCACCAGGTCGAGCTCCGCCTCCGTCGAGGTGCCCATGAGTCCGAAGAACCGGTCGAAAGCCTCGGGCATGAGATACCAGCTCGGGCCGGTGTCCCAGCGGAACCCCGGGGCGTCATCGACGGTGAGGGACCCGGCACGACCGCCGACGGAGTCCCCCTTCTCCAGCAGAGTCACCGCATGACCGTTGCGGGCGAGCAGTCCGGCGGTCGCCAGACCTGCCACGCCGCCGCCGATGACGACCACGCTCTGCATGTCCCGCGTCATGACAGCACCGCCTTCCCCACGGCACGCAGGGTGACCACCGTCTTCACCCGGGAGGGCACGCTGACCCGCACCGCGTCCGCACCGGTGAGGTCGGTGGCGGGGGTCTCCCGCAGCCGGTCGACGAGTGCCCGGTACAGCGCGGCTGCGGCGGCGACCCCGGCACGGGCTCCCCGGGGCAGGGCCGGGATGCGCGAGCACCCGGCATCCAGTTCCGCGACACACTCGTCGAGCAGGGCGTGCTTGGCGTCCTCGGTGAGATCGTCGGGAAGGTAGTGGCGGTGCAGGACAGTGGAGTCCGCACCGATGTCGCGCAGGAAGTTGACCTTCTGGAACGCCGATCCGAGCGACGCCGCCCCCTCGGCCAGCCACTCCGGATCCCCGGTGGCGGTTCCGTGGGCGCGGAAGATGTCGAGACACATCAGGCCGATGACCTCGGCCGAACCGTGGATGTAGGCGGCGAGGCTGGCGTCATCGTGGACGTCGGGGGCCAGATCGGCGCGCATCGAGGCGAAGAAGGCCTGCAGATGTGCCGGGTCCAGGTTGCAGCGGCGGGCGGTACCGGCGAAGGCGTGCAGCACCGGGTCGGTGTGGAAGGCGGGGGCGGAGGAGTCTGCGGCGGTGAGCACGGCGTCCCCGTACCCGTCGAGGAGTGCGCGGATGCCCGTGGCGTCCTCCCCCGCAGCTGCTGCGGCACCGTCGACGATCTCGTCGGCGATCCGGACGACGGCGTAGAGGTTGCACACATCGCGACGCACCGGCGGGGACAGCAGGCGCGTGGCCAGAGTGAAGGAGGTCGAGTAATGGGCGATGACGTCGGCGGCGACCCGGTCGGCCATCGCCTGGTACCGGTCGTCGGTCCTCTCAGTACTGCGCCATGTCACGGATCAACCGTACCGTCAGGAGTACCGTTTCCCACCATGACCGGTCCCAGCCCCACCCCGTTCACCCGCGCCGTGCGATTCCTCATCACCGACAAGGGCGGCGGCATCCTCCTCCTCATCGCGACGGTCATCGCGCTGGTCTGGGCGAACAGCGGGTTTTCCGGGGGTTACTCCGGGCTGCGGGACGCCGAGACCGGCCCGGAGTGGGCGGATCTGCACCTCAGCGTCGGTGAGTGGGCATCCGACGGTCTGCTGGCGGTCTTCTTCTTCGTCACCGGACTGGAGCTGAAGCAGGAGTTCCTCACCGGTGCACTGCGCCGGGTACAGGACGCACTGGTGCCGGTGCTCGCGGCCTGCGGTGGTGTCGCGGTGCCGGCGATCCTCTACACCGTGGTGAATGCCGCGGCGAGCGGTGGCGACACCTCAGGTTGGGCGGTCCCGGCGGCCACCGACATCGCCTTCGCGGTCTCCGTCCTCGCCGTGGTGGGGTCGAATCTGCCGCAACGGTTGCGTGTGTTCCTGCTGACGCTGGCTGTCGTCGACGACCTCATCGGCATCCTCATCATCGCCTTCTTCTTCGCCGACGATCTCAACCTGGGGTTCCTGCTGCTCGCGCTGGTGCCACTGGTCCTGTTCGCGGTGTGTACGCAGCGGGGCGTCGACCAGTGGTGGGTGCTGGCGCCGCTGGCGGTGGTGACCTGGGCACTGGTGCACCATTCCGGGATCCACGCCACGATCTCGGCGGTGGTCCTCGGCTTCATGGTCCCGGTGAAGTCCCGGGCGGGCAAGGAGACCTCGCGGCAGTTCTCGGCGGCGCTCGGCCCGTGGTCGTCGCTGGTTGTGCTGCCGGTGTTCGCCTTCTTCGCCGCCGGTGTGACCGTCGGCGGCTGGTCGGGGTTGACGGATTCCTGGACCGACCCGGTGGCCTACGGTGTGATCATCGCCCTGGTCGTCGGCAAGCCACTGGGCATCACGCTGACGACCTGGCTGGCCTCGAAGCTTCCCGGCATGGCGCTGGCCCCGTCGTTGAAGTGGCCGGACATCATCGGCATGGGCATGGTCGCCGGCATCGGCTTCACTGTCTCCCTGCTGGTCAGTGAGCTGACCTTCGGGGCAGGTACCGTGCTCGACGACCACGCGAAGGTCGGCGTACTCACGGCGTCGCTGCTCTCGGCCATCCTCGGCGGGGCGTATCTGACGGTGAGGAACCGGAAGCACGCCCGGGCGGCGCAGTGACGTCTGTACACGATCGTGACAGATTCGCAGTGTCCGGACACTGTAGCGGCACGATCCGTGACGATTGTGTACGCCACCACCTTCACGGATGGTTTCGTCGCGCACCGTATCCTCTAGGGCATGACCGCCCCCGTCCCGGCACCTGACACCGCCGCCCCCACCACGACAGCCCGTACCGACCGCCGCACGGTCACCGCCTGGGCCTTCTGGGACTTCGGCTCCGCCGCCTTCAACGCCGTCCTCGTCACCTTCATCTTCTCCGTCTACCTCACCGACTCTGTCGGTGACTCCCTCGGCGGCTCCGTCAGCGCGTCCACCTGGTACGGCGCAGCCATCGCCGTCGCCGGCGTCATCATCGCGGTGACGGCCCCAGTGGTCGGACGCCGCGCGGATGCCCGGGGGAAGCGCCGCAGTGCGGTGCGCACATGGACGCTGGTCACCGTGGCGCTGATGCTCATGCTCGTCTTCGTCGGCGACGACGCCCCGGGCTACTTCTGGCTGGGCGCGGTGATCATGGCGGTCGCCTCGGTGACCTTCCAGTTCGCCGAGGTCGGCTACTTCGCGATGCTCAACCAGGTCTCCACGAAGGAGAACGTCGGACGGGCCTCCGGCTTCGGCTGGGCGATGGGCTACTTCGGCGGAATCTTCCTGCTGCTGTTCTGCTACGTCGGCTTCATCGCCGGCGACGGAGACACCCGCGGCCTGTTCAACATCACCACCGACGACGGCTGGAACGTCCGCATCGTCGCCCTGCTCGCCGCCGTGTGGTTCGGCCTGTCGGCGATCCCCCTGTTCCGCCGCATCCCCGAGGTCGAACCCAACGGCTCCGAACCCACCGGGTGGAAGGACTCCTACCGGGCTCTGTTCCATGACATCGCCGTGCTGTGGCGCACCGACCGCAAGACCGTGTGGTTCCTCATCTCGTCTGCCATCTTCCGCGACGGCCTGGCCGGCGTGTTCACCTTCGGCGCGATCCTCGCGGTCTCCGTCTACGAGCTGACGGACGCCGACGTCCTGATCTTCGGTGTCGGCGCCAATGTCGTCGCCGCCCTCGGCGCCCTGCTGGCGGGACGCCTCGACGACAGCCGCGGCCCCGTACCGGTCATCGCCGTCTCCCTGATGCTCATGGTCGCCATTGCCCTGGTGCTCTTCATCGTCTCCGGACCGCTGATGTTCTGGATCTTCGGACTGGCCCTGTGCCTGTTCGTCGGCCCGGCGCAGTCGGCGTCCCGCTCCTACCTGTCCCGGATCTGCCCGCCGGGACGCGAGGGCGAGATGTTCGGCCTCTACGCCACCACCGGACGCGCGGTGAGCTGGCTCGCACCGGCCATGTTCGCCCTGTTCACCGGGATCGCCGGCAATGACCGCGCCGGCATCCTCGGCATCGGTCTGGTGCTGCTCGTCGGTGTCGCGCTACTGCTCAAGACAGCGCGGTAACTACCGCACCTGCCAGTCCGCGGCAGCACGCCAGCCGGCCAGCAGTCGGGCATACTCGCCACCCGCTGCCTCCAGATCCGCCGGGGCACCGGCCTCGACGACACGTCCGCCGGCCATGACGACCACCCGGTCGGCGATGTCCAGCATCGCCGGACGGTGGGTGACGATGACGGTCGTGTAGTCGTCGCGGACCCGCCTGACCGCCTCGACGACCGCACGCTCACTGGTGGTGTCCAGGGCGGAGGTCGCCTCGTCGATGAGCAGGACGCGGGCCGGCTTGGCCAGGGCACGGGCGATACCGACCCGCTGACGCTCACCACCGGAGAGCTGCGCACCGAGTTCACCGGCCGGGGTGTCCCAGCCGTCGGGTGCAGCCTCCAGCAGCGGGGTGAGCCGGGCGTCCGCTCCGATCCGGTCCAGGTCCGCGTCAGTGAGGTCCGGGTTCACGGTGAGCAGGTTCTCCCGCAGCGTCCCCGCATTGAGGACGGTGTGCTGGAAGGCGAATGTCGCGCTGCCGCGCAGTTCGGCGGGGCCCGCAGGCGTCCCGTCGAGAGTAAGTGCACCGGCGTCCGGCGGGGTCAGACCGGCCAGCGTACGCAGTAGGGTGGTCTTGCCGGAGCCGGAGGCTCCGATGACGACGGTGACGCTGCCCGGCGCGGCAGTGAGGTCCACGTCCTGCAGGCCGGTGGTGCCGTCCGGGAAGGTGACGTCTACCCCGTCGAGCTGCACGGCCGGTGCTGCCCCGGTCGTGATCGCCACCGGGCGCACCGGTGTGGTCTTCACGACCTGCGCGGCGAGGTCCAGGCTGCGGTTGAAGTTGTTCACTCCGGCGGACAGGCCCGCCACCGCGGAGACCTGTTCAACGACCCGGAGCAGCACGATCACCATGGTCGCCGCCTCGACGGCGCTGAGGGAACCGCCGTCGTAGCCCATCCAGATCACCACGCCGAAGGCAAGCAGGACGCCCTGGGTCACCAGGCTGAACAGGAATTCCCCGGGGATCTGCCAGAGCAGCAGTCTGAGGACCCGGCTGCGGTTCCCGGACACCGCCCGGTCCACCAGTCGGGCACCGGCGCCTGCCTGTCGGCCGGTGCGCAGTGACGGCTGGGCGACGGCGAACTCGAACAACCGGGAGTCCACCTCACCGGTCGCCTCCTCGAACTGCCGGTCGGCACGGGCCTCCAGGCGGGTACTCGCCCACAGCGCACCGATGGCGAGGGCGCCACCGAACAGCGTCACCAGCCCGGCGGGGACGTGGACGAACAGCAGCCCGACCCCGAGGGCGAAGACGTAGATGACCGCGGTGGCCAGCGGGGTGAACGCGAGCACCACCGAGGAACTGGCCTCGGTCGCCCCCTGTGACAGCAGTCGGCGCAGGTCCGCGGTCATCGTCGGGGTGAAGCGGGACTCCGGCCAGGCGAGCAGGGCGTCCGGGGTGGCACGTTGGATACGGCGCATGACCGCCAGTCCGAGATCGAGTCCCCGGTGGGCGGCCAGGATGTCGACGACCCAGCACACGGCGATGAGCACCACCATGAGCAGCACCCACCAGCCGGCGGACGCCGGGTCGTCGGAGAACAGGTCCCGGCACAGCGGGAACAGTGTGATGATCGCCGCGACCTGCAGGACCGTGGACAGGACGACGAGCAGGAGGTAGATCCGGAAGGTCCGTCCTCCGCAGGTGACGGTGTGGAGTCTGGTGAGCATCAGTGCACCTCGGTCTCGTGGGCGTTGGTCGGATCGCTCTCGTCGTTCGCGTCGTGCCAGAGGGACGCATAGGTCCCGCCGGCGTCGATGAGTGTCGCGTGGGTACCGTCCTCGACGATCCGTCCGGCATCCATCACCAGGATCCGGTCGGCGCGGGCGATGGTGTGCAGCCGGTGGGCGATCATCACCACGGTGCGTCCCACCAGCAGTTCGTCGAGACCCTGCCGGATCTCCCACTCGGAGTCCGGGTCGGCCGAGGCGGTGGCCTCATCCAGCACGACCACGGGGGTGTCGGCGAGCAACGCGCGGGCGATGCCGATGCGCTGACGTTCACCGCCGGAGAGGTGGGCGGCGTCCACGACAGTGTCGTAGCCGTCGGGTAGTTCACCGATCCGGTCATGGATCCGGGCCGCGGTCGCTGCGGCGACGATCTGCTCCTCGGTGGCGTCCGGCCGGGTCAGGGCGATGTTCTCCCGGACCGTGCCGCGTACCAGCTGCACGTCCTGCAGCAGAATGGTGACGGTCGAGTACAGCTCGTCGACGTCCATCTCACGGATGTCGCGACCGTTGACGCTCACCGACCCGGCCTGCGGGTCCCACAGCCGGGCGATGAGTGCACCGACCGTGGACTTTCCGGCGCCCGAGGGACCGACCAGTGCGGTGACGGTGCCCTTCTCCAGCGACAGGGAGAGGTCCTGCAGCACCGGACGCTCCGGGGTGTAGCGGAAGGTGACGTCGTCGAAGACGACGTGCCCTTCCGACCCCGGCCGGTTCGCCGGACCGGCGAGTTCCGGGGTGGACAGCAGCAGTTCCAGACCACTGCGGGCGTCCAGGGACATCATGAGGACCCCGACACCGCCGGAGATCGCGACGAGCTGTCCACCGAAGGCCGGGCCGAGGATGAGGAAGGGAACGAGGTCGTGGACGCTGACCCAGCCCGGCAGCATGAGCAGCCAGGCGGCGACGACGATGATGCCGAGCGTGGTGGTCGGCCGGTTGATCATCACCGCGAGGATCTTGCGGGTACCGGTCTTGCGCTGTACCGCGTCGGTGAAATCGCCGGCTTCCTCGAGGGTCCCGGGCAGATCGACCAGGGAGCGGTCGCCGAAGACCTGGGAGACCTCGCGGTCGGCGAGGAAGGTCTGTGTCTGCCCGGACAACAGCGACATCCGACGCATGGTCTGGACGGTGCCGTCCTTCTCCTCGATGGAGATCCCGACCATCACCTTGATGAAGATGATGATGGGTATGAAGAGCACCAGGCCCAGCCGCCAGTCGACGGTGAACAGGTAGATCAGTGTCGCCACCGGAGTGACCACCGCGGCGACCAGGTCCGGCACCGCATGGGTGACCAGGTAGTGCAGGGCGGAGACATCGTCGGCGACGAGCTTCTTCACCTCGGTCGCCGAACGGTCCTGGAACCAGCCCAGCGGCAGGCGGGAGAGTTTGCCGGTGAGCCGCTTGCGCAGCGCCGCGGCGAAGGAGGAGTCGAAAAGGTGGGTGCCGAAGACCAGCAGTGCGGTACCGAGTGCCGAGACACCCATGATGACCAGTGCGATGACGGCGATGCGCACCACCTCGTCGCGGTCGGTGCCTGCGAGGAACCTGCGGGCCAGTTCGGCGAACAGGATGAACGGCACGATCTGCAGCACCGAGAGCAGCGCCTGTGCGACTCCGGCGATGACCATCGGGACCGCCGCGCCGGAGAGGACGCTCTCGGACGGGGTGGCGTCCTGCGCCGGGGAGTCGCTCGCACCGGCGGCAGGCGAGGTGGTGTCCGGTGCGTCGGCGTTCGCCTCGTCGAGGACCTCGGACTTGCCCATCCCCTTGCCCCGGACCCAGTAGGCCTGGGCATGCAGCGTCGCACGACTCAGATTGTGTTCACGCTGCAGGACAGTGCGGGCGTGTCTGGTGGCGGTGGTCTCCGCGGTGACCCAGGCGTACCAGTCGGACCAGTCGCGGCCGCTGAGCGCCTGTGCCAGCGTCTGTCCGTCGGGGATCTCGTCGATCCACGCCGCGGTGATGTTCGGACCTTCAGGCAGGGGCACGTCGGAGTCCGCGTCGGAGTGCTTCTCGAGGTAGATGATCACCTCACTGTCCTCGGGGACGGTAGCCGCGACTGCACGGATCGCCGGCAGGGCGGCGAGATCGCCGAGCAGCAGGTATCCCGCAGGCGCGGGGTCGAGGGGTTCGAAGGAGACGTCGCCGTAACGCATCGCGGCAAGTTCGTCGCCCGGTTCACAGTTCACCGCCCACCAGGACGCCGGGCCGTAGGGCTGGTGGATGACGAACTCCATGTCGAACTCACCGGACGCCGGATCTGAACGTGCGATCGTGTAGCCGCGCTGGTGGAGTTTCGCACCGCCGTCAGGGTCCGGGAACCAGGCACGGAGGAAGGCGCCGGGCGATTCGCCGTCAGGTTCGAGGACAGCTTTGTCCGGGTCCTCCCTGAACCGGATACGGAGGAAATGCTCCGTCACCTGCTCCTTGTCGACGACGGTGATCCGGTGCTCTTTCGCGCCGAGCGTACGCAGCAGAGCACCCTGGAATCCCTTGCCCACGGCGTTCCTCCTTTTACGAGTGATACTCAGGTAACAGAAGGCTCACCATACCAAGATGGGCGGACACCCGAAAGGGTACGTGGTCGGTAACGGGACAGTCGAGGATCAGCCGGGGTCAGTCGAGGGTGATCTGCATGAGCGTCATCCCGAGACGGCGTCCGAACTTGGTCCCCACCTCCGGCAGGACGCCCACCGTGGCGAACCCGAGCTTCTCGTGAAGCCTGAGCGACGCCGTGTTCCCGGACTCGATGGCCGCGACCATGACGTGCTTGCCCTCAGCCCTCGCACGGATGAGGAGTTCGGTCATCAGCGCGGTACCGACGCCACCGGTACGCGCGTCCGAGGAGACGTAGACCGAGTTCTCGACGGTGTCGCGGAACCCGTCGTAGCTCCGGAAGTCCCCGTAGGTGGCGTAGCCGAGGACACGATCTCCGGCGTCGACGGCGGTGAGCGCGACCGTGCCGGGCACCCGGTGCGCGCGGAGCCAGTCGCGACGGTTGTCGACATCGACGGTGTCGTCGTTCCACACGGCGACCGTGTTGACGACCGCGTCGTTGTAGATCTCGGTGATGGCGGGGAGGTCCGTGTCGCAGGTATCGCGGACACTGATGCTGTTGTCGGTCACAGACGAAGTCTATCCACCATCCAGGGGCGGCACGGTCGTCGGCGCAGTGGTCGCCACCATGACCGTCTCCTCTGCTGGCGCCACCGCGGACTCCCCGGCCGGACCGGCGGTGGACCCGCCCCTCAGCGGTACCGGATCCTCGGGTGGCAGGGGCCGCAGCGGTACCTCGGGAAGCTCCGGCAGTTCGGCGTCCTCCGGATCCCGGGAACGCCGCAACAACCGAACCCGGTCCAAGTCTGGAACTTGAACCGGGTTTTACCTGGTCAGAGAGCTGGAGACGAGACTTGAACTCGCAACCTACGGTTTACAAGACCGTTGCGCTACCGATTGCGCCACTCCAGCGGGCGTGAAATACACCGCCGGAGACTCTATCAGGCCCGGCGCCGATCCGCGGTTTCGCCCACTGTCCTGCAGTGTCGTAGGGTGACGACTGACAGAACCGACGTCGGAGGGAAACGTCTCATGGGTGGCATCGCGACACGGACGCGAACACAGATGACGAATCTGCGGCACCGGGCATCCGACCTGCTCTTCGGCGGAAACCGGTCGACCATCGACACGATCCGCATGGCGCCGCCACCCTCGCCGCTGGCGCCGGTGGATCTCACCGACCCCCTGGCCATCCACCGCGTCACCGACGTCGCCGCCCGGATCGGTGACCTCCTGCTCTCCTCCGGTACCGGCAACTCGGACACCAAGGCGCAGATCCTCGCCGTGACCTCGTCCTACGGCCTCTACGGCTGCCATGTGGACATCACACTGAACACGATCACGATCTACACCCGCACCACGGACCACTCCGATCCTCCGGTCATCACCTTCCGGGTCGTCAACGCGCTGAACACGGACTTCTCCCGACTGACCGAGGTTGACCGTCTGATCCGCTCCATCGTCAACGGCGCCACCCCGGTGGAGATGGCCACAGACATCGTCACGGAGCTCGAACGGCGTCCGCTGCCCTACCGGATGCGCTGGATCCCCCCGGCCTGGGGCGGCTTCGCCGGCTCCGTCGGACTGCTCCTCGGCGGCGGACCCGTAATTTCACTGATCGCACTGGTCACCACCACCATCATCATGTCGGTGACCCTCTGGCTCAGCGGGAAGCGACTGCCGCTGTTCTTCCAGAACCTCATCGGCGGCGTCATCGCGACGATCCCCGCGGCCCTGACCTACAGTTTCGCCCGGGACCTGCACGTCCATGTCTCGCCGTCGATCGTCATCGCATCCTGTATCGTCGCCATGCTCGCCGGCCTGACGCTGGTCCAGGCACTGCAGGACGGGGTGACAGGTGCGCCGGTGACTGCGTCGGCCCGGTTCTTCGAGACCGTCCTCATGACCGGCGGCATCATCGCCGGTGTGGCGATCGGTATCCAGTTGATGAGCCGCCTGGGCATGACGCTGCCTCCGTTGGACACCTCCACCTCGGACCTCGGCGGTGTGAGCGGGGTGGCGCTACGGATTCTCGGTGGCGTCGGTGCGGCGATGTTCTTCTGTATCGCCGAGTTCTGCGACCGTCGCGCTCTCATCGTCGCGACATTCACCACCTTCGTCGTCTTCACCTTCCACCAGTTGGCGATGCCGCTCATCGGGATGGATTCGGTGACCGCCGTCGGGGCGGTCGCCGTGCTCATCGGCCTGGCCGGCGGTCTGCTCTCCCGCCGCTTCCTCATTCCCCCGCAGATCACCGCTATCGCGGGCATCACCCCGCTACTGCCGGGTCTGTCGCTCTACCGCGGCATGTACTCGCTGCTCTCCGACCAGCTGGTCCTGGGCCTGTCCAGTCTCGGTATCGCCCTGGCCACGGCGACCGCCCTGGCGGCCGGTGTGACCTTCGGCGAGTGGATCGCCCGACGCCTGCGTAAACCCCGGATCCTGCACCGCGACCTGGGTCTGCGACGGCCCCGTGCACGCCGTGCGCCGCGGCACTGGAAACTCCGGGTGGAACGTGCGGGCCGCCGACGTCGCAGGTAAGATGGGAGCCTTGCAACCGCACGATCATCTCTAGAGGGAGCACCAGTGCCGCCGAAGGTCACCGACAACCAGACCACCAGCGCAGAATCCCTGCACACCGTGGAGGGGGACACCGCCGCCGCAGCCCAGCGGATCGTCGCCACCTACGCCAAGGACCATCTCGACGCCGCCACCCTGATGTGCATGCTGGGTGTCGAGCCGGAGGGGCTGATCCACCGCAAGGTCGCCGCCGAGTTCGCCGAGCCGGAGCCGGAGAAGAAGAGCCGGAAGAAGTCGACGAAGAAGGCCGCCGCCAAGAAGACCACGAAGAAGGCCGCGGCGAAGAAGACGACCAAGAAGGCCGCCGCCAAGAAGACCGCCGACAAGGACTGATACCCACATGGCCGTCACCCCCAGCGACATGGTCGTGGTCGCCAACCGCCTCCCGGTGGACCGGACCACGGACCGCAACGGCGAGACCGTCTGGACGACCAGCCCCGGTGGCCTCGTCACCGCACTGCGTCCGGTGCTCGAGAGTTCGCAGGGCTGCTGGGTCGGGTGGCCCGGTACCACGGCGGACACCCCCGACGAGGAGATCCACGTCTCGGACATGCCGGAGGGGGCCATCAGCCTCCTGCCGGTGAACATGTCGGCGGAGGAGTTCACGACCTACTACGAGGGATTCTCCAATGACACCCTCTGGCCGCTGTACCACGACGTCATCGTCCACCCGGAGTTCCACCGGTCCTGGTGGCGTTCCTATGTGACGGTCAACCGGCGCTTCGCCGAGGCTGCCTCCGAGGCCGCCGCCGAGGGCGCGACTGTGTGGGTACAGGACTACCAGCTCCACCTGGTGCCCGGCATGCTGCGGGAGCTGCGTCCTGATCTGAGGATCGGGTTCTTCCTGCACATCCCTTTCCCCACCCCGGAACTGTTCCGTCAGCTCCCGTGGCGCTGGGACGTCCTGCTCGGGACGCTGGGCTCCGATCTCATCGGTTTCCACACCCCGGACTCGGCGTGGAACTTCCTGTACACCCTGCGCGCGCTCGGCGCGGACGTCTCCTTCGCGAAGGTCGGCACGGGCGACGCCTGCGGCGCCGACACCGGCGCCGAAGGCACCGACGAGGAGGGTGTCTCCTACATCCGTGGCGCGCGACTGCCCCGCCGGGACGCCGTGGCCGGCACGGTCCATGTCCAGGACCCGGACGGTTCCGTCCGCGATGTGCAGGTGGGGGTCTTCCCGATCTCCATCGACTCCGCGGGCGTGGCGGAGAAGGCGTCCACCCCGGAGACCATCGCCGCGGCGTCCGCCCTGCGACGCCGGGTCGGCTCGCCCGGGATCCTGCTGGCCGGCGTGGACCGGCTGGACTACACGAAGGGCATCCTGCAGCGGCTCAAGGCCCTGGAGCAGTTGCTCGACCGCGGCCAGTTGGATGCGGACAATGTCTGCCTGATCCAGGTCGCCACCCCCTCGCGGGAGCGGATCGACTCGTACCAGCGGACCCGCAACGACGTGGAGCTGGCGGTCTCGCGGATCAACGGACGCCACGGCAGTCTGGGCCACACGGTGGTGCACTACACGCACGCCAGCCTGCCCTTCGACGAGGTCGTGGCACTGTACGCGGCGGCTGACGTCATGCTGGTCACCGCACTGAAGGACGGCATGAACCTGGTGGCGAAGGAGTACGTCGCCTCCCACTCCGACGGCTCGGGCGCGCTGGTGCTCTCCGAGTTCACCGGTGCCGCCACGCAGCTCACCGAGGGATACCTGTGCAACCCCTATGATGTGGAGTCGACGGCGAACGCCATCATGAAGGCGATCGAGTCGCCGGAGGACGACCGCCGTGAGCGGATGACCTCGATGTGGGACGAGGTGCGCGCCCACGACGTCCACACCTGGGCCCGCCGCTTCCTCAAGACCCTGGCGGACGTGAAGTGAGAACGGCCGTCCGCCGGACGCTCGCCGGTACGACCGCGGTGGCGGGGCTGCTCGCGCTGGCCGCCTGCGGCTCCGATGACGCACCCGACGACGTCGTCAATGTCCGCTGGCAGATCACTGCCGTAGGGGACGCCGGGACGGACGTCGCGACCCAGGCCCGCACCTCTTTCGCCGCCGGAGCGGACACCTTCACCGCCACCGTCGGCTGCGAACAGATCACCGGCTCGGTGGACTGGAACGGATCGGGAGACGACGCGACGGTGACCTTCTCCGACACCGACACCCGCACCGACGACGACTGCCGCCCCGGCGACGAGTACCTGGCCGGGCAACTCACCGGACTTCTGGAGACACCTGAACTGCGCTGGCGTTTCGACGACAGCAACGCCCTGCGCGATTTCCGGCTGTGGGTCGCGGACGCCCCGGAGAACGGCATCACCTTCTCCGGGTGACGCTATGCTGGTGCCCATGACTTCTCCTGTCTCCGACGCCGACATCGACGCCCTGGCATCCGCCGGTTCCCTCCTGCTCGCCCTCGACGTCGACGGCACCCTCGCCGGATTCTCCACGGACCCGCTGTCCGTCCGGCTGGTGCCGGAGTCGGCGACAGCGGTCGAGACGTTGCGGACGCTCCCGGACACGACCGTGATGCTGCTGTCCGGACGTGACCTGAAGCAGCTGCAGATCATCACGCCGTACGGGCCGGTCGCCACCCCGGGACCGGATGATGTGCGCCTGGTCGGATCCCACGGCGCAGAGCCGGCCGAGGCGGACGCGGATTCCGACGGTGCCGCCGATGTCCTCACCTCGGAGCAGAAGGACCTGCTGGACCGCGTTACCGCACTCGCCGAGGACTACGCCACCCGGGAGGACAGGCTCTGGGTGGAGTACAAGCCCTTCTCCCGCAGTCTGCACTGCCGGGGAACGCTCAACCGTCCGGTCGCCGAGGCGGCGATGGCGGAGCTGCGGGAGGCTGTCGGGCAGTTCGAGGGGGTGCACCTCACCGACGGCAAGGACATCCTCGAGATCGCGGTGACCGACATGACCAAGGGCCGCTACCTGGAGTGGTTCATCGGCGCGACTGTGCCGGACATGGTGCTGTTCATGGGCGACGACACCACCGACGAGACCGCACTGAAGATCCTGCGGCCCCAGGATCTCGGAGTGAAGGTCGGCGAGGGTGAGACCGCGGCGTCCCGCCGGGTGGCGGACACGCGGGAAGTCGCCGAGGTGCTGCTCAGGATCGCGGCGGCGCGACAGTGACTCCCTCGTGCCAGTGGGTCGCCAGCACAATGCGCCCGTCCGGCTCAGACCAGGAGGTGTCCGCCTCGGTCCGCCGGTGACTGGGGCGCAGCGCGGCCTCGCGGCGCCGGATCAGGGCGGCGAGGACGTTGCCGCTGGTGAAGCCCTTCTCCCGGTTGGGCTGCACGACGGTCGACAGTCCCCGGTCGAGAGCGCGGGGGATACCGTCGAAGCCGGTGACGGAGACGTCGTCCGGGATGCTGATGCCCATCCGCTCGGCGTAGTCCAGCACGCCGAGGGCCATCGAGTCCGTCGTACAGATCACGGCGGTGAGGTCGGGGTGGTTCTCCAGGAGTTCGGCGGCGGCCGAGGCGCTGGTCTCCGGGGTGTTGAGGTGTCGTTCGATGACCGGCACGGTGGACCGGTCGATCCCGGCGTCCTCCAGGACGCCGAGGGCGCCGGTCACGCGGTCGCGCTGGACATGCAGGTGTGCACCCGCGAGACGTTCCGCGGAGACGGGGCCGTTGTTGGGGACGCGGTCCAGTCGGATGCAGAGGATGCCGATGCGGGTGTGGCCGGCGTCCACCAGCGCCTGGGCGGCCGGACGGATCGCACGGGCGTCGTCGATGCCGACGAAGTTCACCCCGTGGTCGTCGGCGGGCTGGTCACAGATGACCGTGGGGATGCTGCGTGCCGTGACGGAGGTGAGGAAGGGATCGTCGGAGGCGACGGAGTAGACGATGAATCCGTCGACGACGGCCTGGTTGACCAGGCTCGCGGGCCGGTCCTCCTCACTGGTCTCCGCACCGGCGGGGATCAGCAGCATGGAGGTGTCCATGCCTACGCACGCCTCGGAGATGCCGGACATGAACTCCAGGGACGCCTGGTCCTCGAAGGCGTAGGTCATGTCGTCGGTGAGCAGGACGCCGATCGCGCCGGCGTGACGGGTCCGCAGCGACCGTGCCATCGGGTCAGGTCCGGCGTAGCCCATGGCCTCGGCGGTGCGCAGGATCTTCTCACGCAGGTCAGCGGACAGCTGCTCGGGGCGGTTATAGGCATTGGACACGGTGGTCCGGGACACGCCGAGCTCGGCGGCGATGGATGCGAGAGTGCCGCGTCTGCCCTGACGGCCCTGCCGGGACGCGCCGTTCTGCCCACTTGTTCGGTTCACAGATGACCACTGTACCGGGGTAGGTCAGTTCGGCGGCAGTCCCGCTGCGTCGGCGAAGAGCCACATGGTCAGCTTCCGGGCCCCCGGGCAGACCGCCACCACACCGGTTGAGAGGAGCACCAGGACCACGAGGGTCCATGCTCCCAGTGATGCCTCCCGGCGCCGGTCGGGTGGACCGATGTTCTCCGGATCCGCCCCCTCCCGGCCCATGTCGAGGATGCTGCGGAACATTCTGCGCCTCCACATCCTCTGGTCATCCACTGATCCGTTCCAGGTCCGACCCGAACGGTCGGTCAGAGGTTGTCAAACCAACCATCCGGGCCCTTGCCAGGCGATCTTAGCAGGCCACAGTCCCCGACTCTGTCCCAATTGACAATCATTCCCAACAACAACTAGGTTGGCTCACCATGAGAAGCCCCCGCCTCGCTCCGCGCCGCACCCAGCACACCCAGCGCACCCAGCGCACTCTGCGCGCCACTCTCGCCGGCGCCGCCGCCGTCACCCTGGCTCTCGGTATCACCTCCTGTTCCGGCGGCTCCACCGACGCCGACGCGGACAATGCCGACCTGAAGATCGTCGCCTCCACCGCCGTGTGGGGCTCGATCGCTGAACAGGTCGTGGACGACGCCACCGATGCCGGATCCACTCTCGATGTCTCGGTCTCGACCATCCTCTCCGGCACCGACGGCGATCCGCACGAGTACGAGGCCACGGCCCGTGACATCGCCGACATCCGGGACGCCGACGTCGTCCTCGGCAACGGAGCCGGCTACGACAACTGGCTCACCGACAACGCCGCCTCCGACGCCGAGGTCATCACCGCCGCCGAGCCCGGCGAGGCGCACGACCACGACCACGACCACGGTACCGACGAGGACGCCGACCACGATCACGATCACGGCGACACCAACCCTCACGTCTGGTTCAACCTGGACACCGTCCGCGAGTTCGCCGACAACCTGGCGTCCTACCTGCACAGCGTCGACGAGTCCTTCCCTGACTCCGCCACCGGTGTGACCGAGGACCTCGACGAGGTGTCCGCACGCCTCGACAAGCTGCCTGCCGCGAAGCTGCTGTTCACCGAGCCTGTCGCCCTCGACCTCATCGCCGGCACCGCGCTGACCGACGTCACCCCCGAGGGTTTCGCGGACGCCGTACTCACCGAGTCCGAGCCCTCCGCCGCCGACCTCGCCGCCGCCCGCGACCTCGTCGCCGACGGTGGGGTGGATGTCCTCGTCACCAACTCCCAGTCGCAGACCGCCGGGTCCACCCAGCTCGTCAATGCCGCGGAGGACGCCGGTCTCACGAAGATCGATGCCGTGATCAACGTCAACGAGTCCCCGGACAACAACCAGAGCTACATGGACTACCTCGACAAGGTCGTCTCCGACCTGGAGAAGGCCACTGAGAAGACCGCCGGCGCCGACGATGAGGCAGAGGACGCCGCGTGAGCGTCCTGACCTTCACCGACGCCGCGGTCGATCCACTGTGGAGTCACCTCGACCTCGCCGTGGAACCCGGCGAGTTCCTCACCGTGCTGGGACCCAACGGCGTCGGCAAGTCGACGCTGCTCGGGACCGTCCTCGGCACCCGGAGACTCACCGCGGGCCGGGTCGACGGCCCGGAGCGCATCGGCTACATCCCCCAGCAGCGCATGGTCGACCCGGATCTGCCGGTCCGTGTCCGTGACCTCGTCGGACTGTCCATCGGCCACGGGACGTGGCGGAACCGGCGCCCCTCCCGTTTCGTGGTCAACGAGGCGCTGGACCAGGTCGGCGCCGCGGGGCTGGCCGACCGCCGGGTCGGCACGCTGTCCGGTGGTCAGCAGCAGCTGGTGCGCCAGGCCCAGGCGCTGGCCGGTGATCCGGAGCTCCTGCTCTGTGACGAGCCGCTGCTCAGCCTCGACCTGCGCACCCAGCGTGCCGCCGTCGACCTGCTCGACCGTCGGCGCCGCGAGCACGACACGGCCGTCGTCTTCGTCACCCACTCCGTCAACCCGGTCCTCGACGTCACTGACCGGATCCTCTACCTGGGCCCGAACGACCACATCACCGGCACTGTCGGGGAGGTCATGCGCAGCGACGTCCTGTCGGCGCTGTACGGTACCCGGGTGGAGGTCGCCGAGGTCAACGGGAAGCTGGTGGTCGTGTGAGTACCTGGGATCTTCTCCAGGTCGATTTCGTGCAGAACGCCCTGTGGGCGTCACTGCTGCTCGGGATCGTCTCCGGTGCCGTCGCCCCGCTCATCGTCATGCGCAAGATGAGTTTCGCGGCCCACGCCACCGGCGAGCTGGCGCTGATGGGTGCGGCCGCCGCACTGCTGCTCGGTGTCAGCGTGACGGTCGGTGCGGTGGCGGGCGCGGTCCTGGCGTCCCTGGTCCTGGCCCTGCTCGGCATGCGCGAGCAGGATTCCACCACCGGCGTCGTCCTCGCCTTCGGCATGGGCCTGTCCGTGTTGTTCATCTACCTCTACCCGGGGCGCACTTCCGAGGCCTACGCCCTGCTCACCGGACAGATCGTCGGGGTGTCCGGGGCATCATTGGGGACGCTGGCCGTGGTCACCGCGGTCGTCGTCGTGGTCGTCGGGGTGCTGTGGCGGCCACTGCTGTTCTCCACGGTCGACCCGGTGCTCGCCGCGGCGTCCGGTGTGAAGGTGAAGCTCCTCGCCGCGGTCTTCGCCGTGATCATCGGCGTGGTCGCCTCGCAGGGTGTGCAGATCGTCGGTGCGCTGTTGCTGCTCGCACTGCTCATCACCCCGGGTGCCGCCGCGGTGAAGGTGACCGCGAATCCGGCCCTGGCCGTGGTGCTCTCGGCGTGCTTCGCGGTGGTCTCCGCCGCCGGTGGACTGGTGCTGTCACTGGGGCCGGGACTGCCGGTGAGCCCCTTCGTCACCTCGATCAGTTTCGCGATCTACCTGGTGTGCCGCATCATCGGCCACCTACGGGGACGCCGTGTCTCCCGGGACACCTCACGGGACGCCACCCGGGACTCCGCTGACCTTCCGCCGGAGCCCGCCGAGGCGGAGCCCGGCGCCGGCTCGCACCATCACTGAGCCTGCTCACCGGGCGTCCTCGCAGACCATGAGGTAGGCGCGCGGTCCAGCGGGAACATCCTCACGGTCGAGCCGCCCCTGCGTGTAGCAGGGGTAGCCGGTGGCCTCCGAGGCGCCGTCTGCGGGGAAGTCCCGCCACAGGTGGCCGCCGAGGTTGAAGTTGCGGACGTTGTCCGTCTGCCCCTGCCCGGCGCGCATCCACAACCCGTCGCACCAGATGAGGGTGTCGAGGTCCCCGGTGCCCCCGGTGCGGTGCAGGGCGTCGATGGAACAGGGCTCGGACGGCTGACCCCGGTCGCACCAGGGCAGCAGTGCCCGGACACCGACCTGCTGCAGCCGGTCTGTGGAGTAGCACGCGGTGCCGGTAGTGGGGTTCATACTGTCTGCGGCGAAGCCGATCCAGCCGTGGTCACGGTGCATGAAGACGCGGTTGAGGGAATCATCACTGCCCTGGGAGACGGCCCAGTCCCCGTCACAGTGCGCGACCCCGACGATGTCTCCGGGACCGTCGCCGTAGGCCTGGGACAGTGCCTCGAGGCTGCAGCGGTCATCGACGGGGTCCCCGCCGCCTCCGTTGCCGCCACCGCCCCCGGTTCCTGCTCCTGTGGTGCTGCCCGTCGTCGCCGGAGCTGGGTTTGTGCCGGATGTGGTGGACATGACAGCCTCCTTCAGCTGCTCTCGTCCTGACCATCGTCAGCACGCCCTCCCGTGCATCACCCCCGGTGTCATTCCTGCGGCGTGGCGGTGATCGTCCCGGACGGTTCCGGGGCGTAGCAGGCTGTCAGCAGTGACCGCGCTTCATCCGGCACCCCGAGCTGGTCGAGGTAGTCGGCGGTGTAACACTCGTGACCGACGCCGGGGTTCGAGCTGTCGGCGACGAAGACGACCCAGCCGTGTTCCCGGTGCATGAACGGCTGGTTGAGGTAGTTCGGCGCGTTTCCGGAGACCGCCCAGTCTCCGTCGCAGTAGCCGACACTGCCGACCTGCGTCACCTCTCCCCCGTAGGCCTGCTGGAGCGCCTCGACGGAACACCGGTCGTCCACCGGGCCACCACCCCCGTCACTTCCGTCGCCCCCGTCACCGCCGTCATCTCCGGAGCCACCACCGGGCGTCGGTTCCCCCACAGCAATGCCGTCGGAGCCACCGGTGCTCCCCTGGTCCGCATCGGACGGTACAGAGGACGTAGCTGACGTCGTTGACGCAGCGGTACCGGACGTGGTCGCACTCGTCGAGGCGTCGGCGTCCGAGCCGTCGTCCGAGCATGCGGACAGTGCCGCCGCGAACAGGACCGCGCCGGCGAGGACCGTACTCCGGCCGAACGCTCTGGTGAACATGAGGGACCCCTTTCCTGGAGGTCTCCCTGTTTTACCTATCGTTCACTCCCCTTCTCTACCCCCGGCCCGGAGTCGCTGTCAGAACCTCGCGCGGAAGAACTGCGGGGCATGTGGCAGCTCAGACCGCGGAACACGCAGATCAGCGGCGGCCTGCGCAGCCCAGTGCGGGTTGACCAGCGCCGCACGACCGATGGAGACCGCGTGGGCCTGTCCGGTGGCCAGCACCGTCTCCGCCTGCAGTGCGTCCTCGATGAGTCCCACGGCGGAGACGACCGCGGCATCCTGCCCGAGACCCGCCTCGGCCAGGGTATCCGTGACGGAGACGGCCAGCGGCACCTGGTAGCCGGGGCCGACCGGAATGGTCGAGCCATCGGTGAGGCCACCGGAGGAGACGTCGATCCAGCTGATCTGTCCCGCATCCACCAGATCACGCAGCACGGACGCCACCTCGCCGACCTGCAGTCCGTCGTCGACCCAGTCAGTGCCGGAGACCCGGACACCGAGCGGCTTCGAGTCAGGCCACACCTCACGGACCGCCGCCACGATCTCACGCAGCAGCCGGGAGCGCCCGTCGAGGTCCCCGCCGTAGCCGTCGGTACGGGTGTTCGTCAGCGGTGAGAGGAACTGATGGACCAGGTACCCGTGGGCCGCGTGGATCTGCACCACGTCATAGCCCGCGGCGTCCGCCCGACGCGCCGCCTCCGCGAAGGACGCCACGACCTGCGCGATGCCATCCTCGGTCAACCCCGCGGCAGCGTCGAGGTCCGGGAGCACCGGGCCGTCGACGGCGCTGACGGTCTGCCAGCCACCCTCGGCGGCAGGCACCGTCACATCGGAGAACCCGGGGAGCATCGGCCAGGTGGACGCCTTGCCGCCGGCGTGGGCGAGCTGCACTCCGGCCACCCGGTCCTGCCCGTGGATGAAGTCGACGAGGCGGGCATGCGCCGACACCTGACCGTCCTCCCACAACCCCAGGTCCTGCGGAGAAATCCGCCCGCGGGCCTCTACACCGGTCGCCTCAGCGACAACCAGACCGAACCCACCGGCAGCCAGGGCGCCGAGATGCGAGAGGTGCCAGTCGGTGGGCACACCGTCGGTGGCGTCCACGGCGTACTGGCACATCGGGGCGACGAAGGCACGGTTTCCCACCTCCAGTCCGTGACCGTCGGGCGTGGGCAGGGTGACGGGAGTGAAGAGGAGGTGACTCATACCGGGCTGCAACGCTCCGCGATCGCCGTTGATTCCCGGGGGTGGCAGCGCAGGTGTGTCCCTAGCGGTCCCGTACCCGGCGCTGCCGGGCGAACTCACTGAGCACCACGCCCGCCGCGACTGAGGCGTTGAGCGACTCGACCGTCGAGGTCATCGGGATCGAGAGGATGTCGTCGCAGGTCTCCCCCACCAGACGCGACAGACCCTTGCCCTCGGAACCGACCACGACGACCACCGGATCGGTGCCGTCGTAGGTGTCCAGGGTGTGGCTGCCACCGGCGTCGAGGCCGACGACCTGGTAGCCGGACTGCTGGAACTTCTTCAGTGAGCGCACCAGGTTCGTCGCACGGGCGACGGGCAGCCGGGCGGCGGTACCGGCGGAGGTCCGCCAGGTCACCGCGGTCACGGAGGCCGAACGACGCTCCGGGATGACCACACCGTGACCCCCGAACGCGGCGACGGAGCGGATGACCGCGCCGAGGTTGCGGGGGTCGGTGATGTTGTCGAGCACGACGATGAGCCCGGGGCGTCCCGAATCCTTCGCCTGCTCGATGAGATCGTCGTCGGTGGCGTACTTGTACGGCGGAACCTGCAGGCCGATGCCCTGGTGCATGCCGTTGCCGGTCATCCGGTCCATCTCCTCGCGGGCGACCTCGAGCACCGGGATGCCACGCTCGGCGGCGGTGTGCACGGCCTCGGAGAGCCGGTCGTCGTTGCTGGTCCCCAGAGCCACGTAGAGGGCGGTCGAGGGGACGTGGGCGTGGAGGCACTCGATGACCGGGTTGCGCCCGACCACCAGCTCCGGAGTGGTGTCCGGGTCCTTCTTCGCCTGGCGTCCGGAATCCCGCCGCTCAGCGGCCTTCTTCGCCTTGTACTTCGCGTGATAGACGCGGTCCTCCGCCTTCGGAGTGGCCTTCTTGCCCTTGAGCCCCCGTCGGACCTGACCGCCGGACCCCTTCGTCGATCCCTTGCGTTCGGTCTTGCGCACCGCACCGCGGCGCTTGTCGTTTCCTGCCATGGGGGCCATCCTAACGGTCTGTACCGGTCAACCTCTATTCCTGATCTGTTCCTCACGCGGCGGTCAGGGTACTCTGATCCGTCATGGAAACGACTCCGCCATCTTCAGTCTCCACCGGATCACTCACCCGCACCGAACGCCTCGACCGGCTGCCGGTGACGAAGAAGCACACCAGACTGCTCACCGGCTCCGGCATCGGCTGGGCACTGGACGCCATGGACGTCGGACTCATCGGCTTCATCATGGCCGCCCTGACCGTGCACTGGGACCTCTCCCAGACCGAGACCTCCTGGATCGCCTCCATCGGCTTCGTCGGTATGGCCCTGGGCGCGACCTTCGGCGGCCTGCTGGCCGACAGGTTCGGCCGACGCCACATCTTCGCCCTCACCCTGCTGGTCTACGGCCTTGCGACCGGTGCCGCGGCACTGTCCACCGGCCTGGTCATGCTGCTGATCCTGCGTTTCATCATCGGTCTGGGCCTGGGTGCGGAACTGCCCGTGGCGTCCACCCTGGTCTCGGAGTTCTCCCCGCGGGCGATCCGGGGCCGCATGGTCGTGCTGCTCGAGGCGTTCTGGGCGGTCGGCTGGATCGCCGCGGCGATCATCGGCACGGTGCTGGTGCCGCTGGGCGACAACGGCTGGCGCTGGGCCTTCGCGGTGGGTGTCGTCCCCGCCGCCTATGCGCTGGTGGTGCGCCTGACCCTGCCGGAGTCGGTGCGCTACCTCGAATCGAAGGGACGCCACGAGGAGGCGGAGACCACGGTCCGCGAGTTCGAGGCGAGCGAGCCGACCGCAGGATTCCTTCAGGCGTCCGCAGCATCCTCACAGGACCGCGTCCTCGACGAATCCCAGCAGGACGCCGCGATCACCGGTTCCACCGAACCCGTGACCTCCATCTGGGCGCCCTCGATGCGTAAGCGCACCGCTGCATTCTGGACTGTCTGGTTCTGCATCAACCTCAGCTACTACGGGGCGTTCACGTGGATCCCGTCGATCCTGGCGTCCAACGGGTACTCCCTGGTGAAGTCCTTCACCTTCACCCTGATCATCACCATCGCGCAGCTGCCCGGTTACGCCTGTGCGGCGTGGCTCATCGAGAAGTGGGGACGCCGCGTCACGCTCACGGCCTTCCTCGTCGGCTCTGCGTGTGCCGCCGGTCTCTACGGCCTGGCGGACGTGGAATGGGCGATCATCGCCGCCGGCTGCCTGCTGTCCTTCTTCAACCTCGGCGCGTGGGGCGCGCTGTACGCCGTCGGACCGGAGCTGTACCCGACCCCGCTGCGGGCGACGGGTACCGGTGCGGCGACCGGCTTCGGGCGCATCGCCTCGATCATCGCGCCGCTCATCGTGCCGCCGCTACTGGTCTTCGGCGGCACGGGCATTCTCTTCGCCCTGTTCGGCGTGGCCTTCGCCATAGCCGCTGCGGCCGCGTTCACCCTGCCGGAGCTCAAGGGCACGGCCTTGGCGGAGAAGTAGAGGTTCTGACCGGCCGCCTGCTCAGCGCCCCCGCCCCGTGCAGCAGATCTGCGTCAGGCAGGAATCCCGGATTCTCTGCCACGAAAGCCCGGATTCCTGCCTGACGCAGATCTGAAGCCCCGCCTCGCACGGTGGCGGGGAGGAGCTCAGCGGAAAAAGAACGGGACTGAGCAGAACCGCCGGATCACCCCAGCGACCAGGTGGCGCCGTCCGCGGAGTCCGCGACTGTGACACCGGCGGCCTTCAGGCGGTCACGCACAGCGTCCGCGGTGGCCCAGTCCTTGTCGGCACGGGCGGTAGCCCGACGCTCCAGCTCGGACTTCACGAGCACGTCGAGTGCCTCGAGCGCTTCGGAGGACGCCCCGGCACCGATGCCCTGACCACGGCCCTTCGAGTCCTCACCGGCCCAGGTGTCCGACAGCGGATCCACCCCGAGGACGCCCGTCATCGCGCGCACCTCGCCGGCGATCCGCGCCACGATGTCCGGGTCACCGGCGTCCAGCGCAGTATTTCCTTCACGCACGGCGTCCTGGATGACGGCGAGTGCGGCCGGCACTCCGAGGTCATCGTCGAGTGCCTCCCCGAAGGCAGGACGCCAGGAGCCTGTCTCGACGGAACCCAGCAGCTCCACGGCCCGGTCCAGGAACTTCTCGATCTTCCGGAAACCCGCGGCGGCGTCCTGCAGCGCCTTCTCCGAGTACTCCAGCATGGAACGGTAGTGCGCAGAGCCGAGGTACCAGCGCAGTTCGATGGGACGGACCTTGGTCAGCACGTTCGGCACGGAGAGCACGTTGCCCAGGGACTTGGACATCTTCTCCCCCGACATGGTCACCCAGCCGTTGTGCATCCAGTGGTTGGCGAAGGAGTCCCCGGCGGCGTGCGCCTGGGCGGCCTCGTTCTCGTGGTGCGGGAACTGCAGATCCATGCCACCGGCGTGGATGTCGAAGGAACCACCGAGGTACTTCTGCGACATCGCCGAGCACTCGATGTGCCAGCCGGGGCGACCGAAGCCCCACGGGGTCTGCCAGCCGGGTTCGCCGGACTTCGCGGCCTTCCACATGGCGAAGTCGCGCGGGTCCTCCTTGCCGGGGGCGGCGTCCTCACCCTGGTCGAGCTCGTCGAGCTTCTGGTGGGACAGGAAGCCGTAGTCCGGCACCTGCGCGGTCCGGCAGTACACCGAACCGTCTTCGGTGGCGTAGCCGAGACCGTTGTCGATGATCCGTTGGATGTAGGCGATCATCTCCGGGATGTGCCCGGTCGCGCGCGGTTCGATCGACGGCGGGGTGACGCCGAGCAGGTCGTAGGCGCGGGTGAACGCGCGCTCATGGGTCGCGGCCCACTCCCACCAGGGGCGGTTGTTCTCGGCGGACTTGGCGAGGATCTTGTCGTCGATGTCGGTAACATTGCGGACGAAAGCGACGTCGAGCCCCTTGGCCTCGAGCCAGTTGCGCAGGATGTCGAAGGCGACGCCGGAACGCACGTGCCCGATGTGCGGGATGGACTGCACGGTCGCACCACACAGGTAGACCGAGGCATGCCCCTCCTGCAGCGGAACGAAGTCACGGAGTTCACGGGTCGCGGTATCGAAGATGCGCAGAGTCACACCGTCATTGTAGGAGAGAAGCCGATGAAACTTGCCACAGCCCGGATCGACGACGCAGGAACCGTCGCCACCGTCCTCGTCGACCACGCGGACGCCACCTCCGTCACCGGACGTATCGTGGAGCGCTGCGATCTCGGCACCCTGCTCGCGAAGACACCCGGCGACCTCACCGCGAAGGTGGACACCGGACTGCGCCGCGACGGCGAAGAGCTCACCATGGATCCCGCGGACCTTCTCCCGCTGATCCCCCGGCCCGGCAAGGCGCTGTGCGTCGGACTGAACTACCGGGAGCACATCGTGGAGATGGGGCATCCGGTCCCGGACCACCCGACCCTGTTCGCCAAGTTCGCCACAGCCCTCACCGGACCGTTCGCCGAGGTGACCGTGCCGGAGAACCTGGCGGAGAAAGCGGACTACGAGGGTGAGCTGGTGGTCGTCATCGGACGCCGCCTGCCCGGCGCGGTCGGCGGAGCCTCCGAGGACGAGGCCCGGGACGCCATCGCCGGCTACGCCGTCGGCAACGACTTCTCGCAGCGCGACTGGCAGTACCGCACCCAGCAGTGGCTGCAGGGCAAGAACCTCGACGCGTCCTCCGGTCTCGGTCCGTGGCTGACCACGGACGTCGACCCGGTGGCCGAGGATGCGGTGCTGCGTACCTGGGTCAACGGGGAGCTCCGTCAGGAGCACTCCACCGCAGACCTTGTGTTCAAGCCGGTGGACCTGGTGCGTTACATCTCCGAGTTCACCACTCTGGAGCCCGGAGACGTCATCATCACCGGCACCCCCGAAGGCGTGGGTGCCGGTTCCGACCGTTTCCTCGCCGACGGCGACGAGGTCACCGTGGAGATCGACGGGCTGGGTTCCGTCAAGACGACGGTCCGCATCGGATGATTTTGCTAGGGTCAGCTAAGAACTGACGTTGACCGTCGATCACCTGACATCCTTTCCAAGGAGAATGCCGATGACTATCCTGACCCTCCGCTCGACCCTCGTCCGCCGCTCCGCTGCGGTCGCTGCCGCGGCCGCCCTCAGCCTCGGACTCACCGCCTGCTCAGACGACGAAAGCTCCGAGGACGCCAACGAGCGTGCCGCGCAGGCTGCCGAGGAGGCGCTCTCCGAACTCAACCAGCCGGAGGAGGACGCCGACGACGACGATGCCGAAGACACTCCCGCCAACGACCCGGGAGAACCGCAGATCACCGCGGACAAGACCCAGGATCTCTCCGACGGCGACACGATCACCGTCACCGTCCGTGGTCTCGATGCCGAGGGCGGCTACTACCTGGGCATCTGCAAGGCCGGTACCGGGGCGGACGCCGCGGGTGAGGGCGGTGCCCCCGACTGCACCGGCGGCCGCGAGGACTCGAAGTGGATCACCGCCGAGGGCTCCGACCAGGGCACCGACCACGTCAAGGCCGACGGCACCGCGGAAGTCGAACTCACCGTCGCCGAACAGGGCGACGCGGTGGACTGCTCCACCGACAAGTGCATCATCAAGGTCTTCGGCGACCACACCAACGGCTTCAACGCCGTGGCCGAGGCGCCGGTCACCTTCGCGTCCTGATCCCCCGGATCTTCCCCACGCCGGGCCCTGTGCCCGGGGCTTTCTGTCAGGTCAGTCCTCGTCGAGCTCGTCATCGAGGTCGACGGTGTGCTTCGGGTCCTCACCGGCGGCCTCCGCGGCACGCTTGGCGGCAGCGGCCTCGCGGTGGCGGATCACCGCAGTCTCGAGCCAGCCGATGACCTCATCGGACTTCTTGTCGTCGACGCCCTCGGCGAGCGCGAGCTCACCGACGAGGACCTGACGGGCCTTGGCGAGCATGCGCTTCTCGCCGGCGGACAGACCGCGGTCCTGGTCGCGGCGCCACAGATCACGGACGACCTCGGCGACGCGGTTGACGTCGCCGGAGGCGAGACGCTCCTGGTTGGCCTTGTAACGGCGGGACCAGTTGCCGGCCTCCTCGACGTCGGTCTCGCGCAGGACCGAGAAGACCTTCTGCAGGCCCTCTTCGCCGACGACATCGCGCACGCCGACGAGCTCCGCGTTGGCGGCCGGGACCTTCACCAGGAGATCACCCTGGAGGATCCGGAGGACGAGGTAGTCGACGCTCTGACCCTTGAACTCCCGCTGCTCGATTCCCTTGACCTCTGCGGCACCGTGGTGGGGGTAGACGACAACGTCCCCGATGTTGAACTCCATGACGGGTAAGTCTACCACCGCACTCCCCCCTCCCTCCCCCTCCAGGGCTGCTTCAGTGGGGTACTGAGTAGGTACCCGTGGTCCGCAGGGGCTATTCTGGACGCCGACTGCAGTACGACGTATGCCTCAACGGAGGAGAAGACAGTGAAGCACCTGAAGTCCCCCGCCGCCCGCGGCGCGCTTGCCCTGGTCGCCGGTTCCGCGGCACTGACCCTCACCGCCTGCGGTGCCGGCCAGATCTCGCAGACCGCGAACCAGGTCCCCGCCGTGAACGGCACCAACGGAGAGATCGGCGACGCCGTCGTCCGCGACGTCAGCCTGATCATCCAGGAGGACAACTCGGTGGCGCTGAAGTTCAACGCCTCCAACCAGGCCATCCAGGACAACCCCGTCACACTGTCCGACGTGACCGTCGAGGACGCGGACTTCAACCTCGGTGGTTCCCGGACCATCGACGGGCGCTGCAACCTGGTGGCTGACTCCGAGCAGGGCCTGCAAGACATGCGCGCCGATGACGCCGAGAAGGCCCTCGGCGAGGGTTCCTGCACCGAGTACCTGACGACCACGGTCGAGGGTGAGGACTTCTTCCCGGGTGCGTCCCGCACCGTCACCTTCTCCTTCGACGAAGGTGACATCGAGATCAACGCCCCCATCGTCTCCTACTACGCCGAGGCCGGTTCCCTGCACCGCGACCAGGACGGCATCACCAAGGCCGGCGACGAGATCGCCGACCTGCCCGAGCACCACTGATCCTCCACCGGGACGACTACCCGGTTCTCGAACGCGCGTTCCCCCTTGGCGGGTGGTGCGCGTTTTCGGCGTCCTGGTCCCCTATAGGCTGTCGTCCATGGCGAAGAAGTCTCCCGGCTACGAATGCTCCTCCTGCGGCCACCGTGTGTCCAAGTGGGTGGGCAGGTGTCCGTCCTGCGGTGAATGGGGCAGCGTCGAGGAGCTCTCCCCCGCTGCCGCAGCCGTGGCGGGGACAACCGCGGCCGCCGGCCGGTCCGGAAAGAGCGGGGCAGTTTCTCTGTCCGGTCTGACCCCTACCTCACCGGCACGGAAGGTCACCGACATCGACCCCTCCGGGGCGGTGCACCGGCCCAGTGGCATCGGTGAACTCGACCGCGTCCTCGGTGGCGGTGTTGTGCCCGGCAGTGCGGTCCTGCTCGCCGGCGAGCCCGGTGTCGGCAAGTCGACGCTCCTGCTGGAGGTCGCGAACCGGTGGGCCAGACAGGACCGAAGCGTCCTCTACATCACCGCCGAGGAGTCCGTCGGGCAGGTCCGCCAGCGTGCAGGACGCACCGATGCGCTGACCGCGAATCTCTGGCTCGCCGCTGAGCACGACCTGGAGACCGCCCTGGGGCAGATCGAGGTGACCCGCCCGGAGCTCGTCATCGTCGATTCCCTGCAGACCCTGAACGCCACCGGGGTGGAGGGTGTGGCCGGCGGTGTGGCGCAGACCCGCGCGGTCGCCGCCACGCTCACCACGTTCGCCAAGACCACCGGCATCCCGGTACTGCTCGTCGGTCACGTCACCAAGGACGGAGCTGTCGCCGGCCCACGCACCGTCGAGCACCTGGTGGACGTGGTGCTCCAGTTCGAGGGCGACCGGCACAGTGCACTGCGTTTCCTCCGGGGGCAGAAGAACCGCTTCGGCGCCACCGACGAGGTCGGCTGCTTCGAGCAGGCCGCCGAGGGGATCCGTGAGGTCCCCGACCCTTCCGGCCTCTTCCTCAACCAGCGGGACGAACCGGTCTCCGGTACGGCGGTCACCGTGATCATGGACGGACGTCGCGCCATGCCCGGTGAGATCCAGACACTCGCCATGGAGACGGAGATGAGCAACCCGCGGCGCGTGGTCACCGGTATCGACACCGGGCGCGTCGCCACCATTCTCGCCGTCCTCACCCGCCGCGCCGGTATCGACCTGATGGGACATGAGGTCTATGCGGCGACAGTCGGCGGCATGAAGATCAGTGAACCTGCCGCAGACCTGGCGACCGCGCTGGCGCTGGCGTCCACACGGCACGACAAGGTGTTGCCGGACGGACTGGTCGCCGTGGGCGAGCTCGGGCTGGGTGGTGAGGTCCGACGCGTCCCGGATCTGCGGCTGCGTCTGTCCGAGGCTGCCCGGCTGGGATTCACCTCCGCGATCGTCCCGGCGTCCACCAGGGACGCGGACCGGGTACGGGTGAAAGGACTGCGCATCATTCCCGTGAGGACGCTGGGAGAGGCTCTGGAACAGCTCGGCCTGGCGAAAGAGGCCCGGCGGAAGTACCCGGAGCGACGGAAGAAGGACCGCGACTGAGCGCCGTCAGCCGAGGTTGAAGGTGCCGGGCTCGGAGACCCTGTCACCGAGGTGCCCGTAGAGCAGGAAGGCACCGGTACCGGCGTCCGCCCGGTCGCTGCACTGGTCGGGGGCGGAGGTGGTGCGGGACCAGCCGTTGAGGGCGAAGTTCCGGGACTCGCCCGCGGCCAGGTCGATGTTCTCGGTGGCGGTCGGCTCGTTGCAGTCGGTGTCTCCCCAGATCCGTTCGTAGCTGGTGAGGTTGAAGACCTCGAAGCTCATGGGATTCGCCTCGAGATCGACCGTGCAGTCCTCGTCGGAGGTGTTGGAGACCGACATGATGAAGTCCGGCAACTGACCACCGGCATAGGTCGGCGCACCGGAGCGGACCTCCAGCTGCAGGTCATCGAGGTTGCAGGCGCCGGACGGCTCAGCGTCGGAGGTTCTGGAGGTATCAGCGCCCTCGCTCTCCTCAGCGGAACCGCTGGCGGACGCCTCCCCCGACGCACTCTCGGATGCACCGGCGGATCCGGTAGCGGACTCCGACGGCGCGGCGGACGCCGAACTCGTCGAACTGTCCGCAGCGGTCTCCGTACTGTCACCGCCCCCACCGGTGATGGCCCGGACGATCAGCACCAGCACCAGGACAAGCACCAGCAGCCCCACACCGGCGGCGATACGTCGGCGACGGTAGATCTCCGGGGGCAGAGGGCGGTTGTACTGGTTCGAGGGCTGACTCACGGAACCCAGTGTATCCAGCGGGGGACCGGGAACCCTGTCACGACACGGGTCGGACTCAGTTCATCCTCAGTCCCGCCCGGTCCCGCTCAGTCGAGAGGCCGGGCGGGAAGCCCGTCGATCTCCAGTCCGTAGTTCACGACCGGCTCGGTGAGCCCGTCGGACAGCCGGTAGCGCATACCGACGACACCCACGGTGCCGTCCTTGAGTCGCTGGACGATCTGCGGCGAACGGTCCACGACGTGCTCGGCGATCTCCACGACGTGGTGCTTCTCGAAGTCCTCGGTGGTGTCCCGGCCCTCGGCACGGGCAGCGAGCAGCGAGGGGGTGACCTTCTCGACGAGGACGCGCTGGAAGCCGGCGGGCATTTCACCGGTCTCCAGCGCCTTCTGTGCCGCTCCCACTGCACCGCAGCTCTCGTGGCCGA
Organism: Corynebacterium sp.; assembly: GCF_022712275.1. Classification (GTDB taxonomy): domain Bacteria; phylum Actinomycetota; class Actinomycetes; order Mycobacteriales; family Mycobacteriaceae; genus Corynebacterium. Next base: position 104,181 of record NZ_JALAGU010000053.1, read on the forward strand.
GCACCACGACCAGCGGGACGCCCAGACCGACGACGGCGAACTCGAGGGACGCCAGCACGGAGAGGTCAGTGATCTCACCCGCGGTTCGGATGACGAAGAGGTCGCCGAGGCCCTGGTCGAAGATGATCTCGACGGGGACCCGGGAGTCCGAACAGGCCAGCACCACGGCGAAGGGGCGCTGACCGGAGGTCATCAGTTCGCGCCGGTCGTGGTCCTGGCGGGGGTGGGCGGGATCCTCGGTCATGAACCGGGCGTTCCCGCGCTGAAGAGTCTCGAGAGCCCCCTGCGGGATGTAGCGGGAGTCGAAGCTCGTAGGTGTCTGTTCGATGGGCATGAAAACCATTCTGCCACCGCACGACGTCATACGCTGACCGGGAGTACCCGCTCCACGGCAGGTTGGCCCGCACACCCGTGGTGCGGCACAGTAGAACGATCATGACTGCACCTGTATCCGTCAACCGCGAGCACACCGGGCACACCAGCCTCGGGTCGCTCCTCAACGGCTGGTTCCACCGCACGGCACGTCCGTTGCCCTGGCGCGAGCCCGGCACCACCCCGTGGGCGATCCTGCTCAGTGAGATCATGTCTCAGCAGACCCCCGTCGCCCGGGTGGAACCACTGTGGCGGCAGTGGATGGAACGCTGGCCCACTCCCGCAGATCTCGCGGACGCCCCGGTCGACGAGGTGCTGCGCGCCTGGGCGAACCTCGGCTACCCACGCAGGGCCCTGCGGTTGCGCGACTGTGCCCGGGCGATCGTGGAACGTCACGACGGCGAGGTCCCCTCGGATGTCTCTGAACTGCTGGCCCTGCCCGGTATCGGCGGATACACCGCCCGGGCCGTCGCCGCCTTCGCTTTCGGCACGGTGGTCCCGGTGGTGGACACGAACGTCCGCCGCGTCCAGCGTCGTATCGTCCAGGGTGAGTACCTGCAGGGACCGGCGAAGGCCCGCGATCTTGCCGACGTCGCCGACCTGATGCCCTGGGTCGACGATGATCCTGACCTGACCAAACGGGGTTACTCCAGTCCCCTGCACGACCGGTCACGTCGCGACGAGGCGTTGGGGATGTGTTCTTCTCTCATGGAACTCGGCGCGGTGGTCTGCACGGCGCGGTCCCCGCGTTGCGACGACTGTCCGGTCTCGTCCCGCTGCCGGTGGCTGGCGCTGGGACGCCCTGAGCCCTCTGATGCCGCGAAGGCGGAGGCGAAGCGCAGGGTACAGAAGTTCGAGGGTACCGACCGTCAGGTCCGTGGCCGGATCATGGCGGTGCTCCGCGAGCAGGGCGCTGCGGAGAGCTTCCCGGACGCGGGCCCGGACGCCGCCCAGCGCGACCGTGCCCTGGCGTCCCTCCTGGCCGACGGCCTGGTTGAACAGCACGACGGGGGCTACCGCTTACCGCGGTAGCCCCCGTCGCCGGTGGTGCCGTCAGGATGACGGCCCCGGGGTGACGCTACTGGACGTCACCGACATCTGCACCGGCATCTGCCGTGGCGTCGGCGGTCTCGGAACCGCCTTCGGTGTCGTCCTCGACCTCGGGGATGACCACCGGGGCAGGCTTCGGCTTGGAGCCGAAGACGAAGGATGCACCCTCGGTGCGGGTTCCGCCGTCCCAGTTCTCCACGTCGACCGTGACGATCTCACCGGAGGCCACGTTGCCGAAGAGGATCTCCTCTGACAGGTGGTCCTCGATCTCGCGCTGGATCGTACGACGCAGCGGACGGGCACCGAGCACCGGGTCGAAGCCGCGCTTCGCCAGCAGGTCCTTCGCCTTGTCGGAGACCTCCAGGTCCATGTCCTTGTCGGACAGGGCCTTGCGCAGCCGGCCGAGCAGCAGGTCGACCATCTCGACGATCTGCTTCTGGGTGAGCTGGTGGAAGACCACGATGTCGTCGATACGGTTGAGGAACTCCGGGCGGAAGTGCTTCTTCAGCTCGTCGTTGACCTTCGACTTCATCCGGTCGTACTGACCCTTCTCGTCCGTCTCACCGGTCGAGGAGAAGCCCATGCCGACGGCCTTCGAGATGTCCCTGGTACCGAGGTTCGAGGTGAAGATGAGGACCGTGTTCTTGAAGTCCACGACCCGACCCTGACCGTCGGTGAGACGGCCTTCCTCGAGTACCTGCAGCAGGGTGTTGTAGATCTCGGAGTGCGCCTTCTCGATCTCGTCGAACAGGACCACGGAGAACGGCTTGCGGCGCACCTTCTCGGTGAGCTGGCCACCCTCGTCATAGCCGACGTATCCGGGGGGAGCACCGAAGAGGCGGGACGCCGTGAACTTGTCGTGGAACTCACCCATGTCGATGGAGATGAGCGAGTCCTCGTCGCCGAAGAGGAACTCCGCGAGCGCCTTGGACAGCTCCGTCTTACCGACACCGGACGGGCCGGCGAAGATGAAGGAACCGGAGGGACGCTTCGGGTCCTTCAGGCCGGCACGGGTACGACGGATCGCGCGGGAGACCGCCTTGACAGCGTCCTCCTGGCCGATGATCCGCTTGTGCAGCTCGTCCTCCATGTGGAGCAGACGGGTGGTCTCCTCCTCGGTGAGCTGCACGACGGGGATACCGGTCCAGGCACCGAGGACCTCGGCGATCTCCTGCTCACCGATCTCGGCGACGTCGTCGAGCTCACCGGCGCGCCACTGCTTCTCCTTGTCGGCGCGCTCCTCGGAGAGCTGACGCTCGTCGTCGCGGAGGGACGCGGCCTTCTCGAAGTCCTGGTCGTCGATCGCGGCTTCCTTGGCCCGGCGGACCTCGGCGATCTTGTCGTCGACGTCCTGGATGGCCTTCGGCGCGGTCATCCGCTTGATGCGCATGCGGGCACCGGCCTCGTCGATGAGGTCGACGGCCTTGTCCGGCAGGAAACGGTCGTTGATGTACCGGTCGGACAGACGTGCGGCAGCGGCGAGGGCACCGTCGGTGATGGACACGCGGTGGTGTGCCTCGTAGCGGTCGCGCAGACCCTTGAGGATCTCGACGGTCATCTCGACGCTCGGCTCCGGCACCTGGACGGGCTGGAAACGACGCTCGAGGGCGGCGTCCTTCTCGATGTGCTTGCGGTACTCGTCGAGCGTGGTCGCACCGATGGTCTGCAGCTCGCCACGTGCCAGCTTCGGCTTGAGGATGCTGGCGGCGTCGATCGCGCCCTCGGCGGCACCCGCACCGACGAGGGTGTGGATCTCGTCGATGAACAGGATGATGTCGCCGCGCTGGTTGATCTCCTTGAGAACCTTCTTCAGACGCTCTTCGAAGTCACCGCGGTAGCGGGAACCGGCGACGAGGGAGCCCAGGTCCAGCGAGTAGAGCTGCTTGTCCTTCAGGGTTTCCGGGACCTTGCCGTTGACGATGTCGAGGGCCAGGCCTTCGACGACCGCGGTCTTACCGACGCCGGGCTCACCGATGAGCACGGGGTTGTTCTTGGTGCGGCGCGAGAGCACCTGCATGATGCGCTCGATCTCCTTGCCGCGACCGACCACCGGATCCAGCTTGCCGTCCTTGGCAGCCTGGGTCAGGTTGCGGCCGAACTGGTCGAGGACCAGGGAATTCGACTTCTGACCGGGCTTGCCGGTCGGGGCGGAAGGAGCACCGTCGCCGGGACCGACGCCGGCACCGGCCGGCTCATCGGACGCCTGCTCGCTCTCGGGCTCGCCACCCTCGTAGCCGGACAGCAGCTGGATGACCTGCTGGCGGACGCGGGACAGGTCAGCACCGAGCTTGACCAGGACCTGGGCGGCGACACCCTCGCCTTCACGGATCAGACCGAGCAGGATGTGCTCGGTACCGATGTACTTGTGGCCGAGCTGCAGGGCCTCGCGCAGGGCGAGTTCCAGCACCTTCTTGGCGCGCGGGGTGAAGGGGATGTAGCCGCTCGGCGGGTGGCCACCGGTACCGATGATGTCCTCAACCTCGGTACGGACAGCCTCCAGGGAAATCCCCATGGATTCCAGGGCCTTGGCGGCGACACCCTCCCCCTCATGGATCAGGCCGAGCAGGATGTGCTCGGTGCCGATGTAGTTGTGGTTGAGCGCGCGGGCTTCCTCCTGCGCCAGCACGACGACGCGCCGCGCCCGGTCAGTGAACCTCTCGAACATGAGCTCTCCCTTACTCGCGGGGTCGGATATGGGCACCACCTTAGTGACTTCACGACCCGCCGTTGACTCACTATGGACAACGCCCGGCTCCTGCCGGGTGTTCCCGGAGCCGACCACCCCCCTGCGCTACACATATCGGCAGGTCAATGCCACTTTTTTCCCTCCCGGAGGAGGCTGTACGCCGTCAGCGAACAGGGCTGACCGGTCCTCACTTCCACAAAAACAAGTAATACCGGGAATCCGGACATTTTTATCTGTAACCTGCATTACACGAGGGCGTCCCAGCAGCCGCCCGTCACCATTGACCACCGGGCACACCCCGCAACACCAGAGAGAAGGACCACCATGAGCGGATCCGATCCCGCCGTCACCCTCAAGGAACTCCCGAAGCTCGCTGAAGGAACCCTGCCCCTGTTCAAGTCCGGCGTCCTCGGACTGATGGGACCGCTGGCGATGGGCAAGGCACTGAAGTCCATCTACCAGTGGTCCTTCACCCCTGCCGGTCTCCTGTCCCTCGGCGCCGCCCAGGATCCGTACCACACCGCCATCATCGACGACGCCGGCTCGATCACCTACAGCGAGCTCCACGACCAGACGAACAAGCTGGCCCAGGCCCTGTACCGCACCGGCGTCCGCGAGCGCGACAAGATCGGCATGCTGAGCCGCAACCACCGCGGCTTCCTCATGACGCTGTGCGCCCACGGTCGACTCGGCACCGACATCGTGCTGTTCAACACCGGCGCCTCCGCGTCCCAGACCCGTGCGGTGATGAAGGAGCAGAAGATCGACCTGCTCTTCATCGACGAGGAGTTCATCCCGCTGCTGCCCAAGGGCTTCGACGAGTGCCCCGTCATCATCAACTGGGAAGAGAACCAGGATACCGCCGCGGCTCCCCTCACCGACGAGGAGAAGGAGCGCAAGTCCACCCTCGGCTACGACGTCATCGAGTACGCCTCCAACGTCGCCGAGGCCACCGAATCCGAGGACCACGCGGTGCGCAATCCGCAGTGGCCGACGCTCACCGAGGTCCTGCGCACCTCCCCCGGCACCGAGAAGATCCCGGGCCACCCACGTCGCGGCCGGACCATCATCCTGACCTCCGGCACCACCGGCACCCCGAAGGGTGCGCGCCGCCCGGAGCCGAAGACCTACCTGCCGGCTTCCTCGATCATGTCCCGCATCCCGCTGAAGCACCACCGCGGCTACTACGTGCCGGCGCCGATGTTCCACCTCTGGGGCTTCTGCCAGATCCAGCTGGGCCTGGCACTGCGCGCCACATTCATCCTGCAGCGCAAGTTCAACCCGCGGGACGCCGTGAAGCTCATCGAGGCCAACCGTCCGGACACCATCGCTATCGTCCCGACGCAGCTGCGTCGCCTGCTCGAGGCTGTGCCGGAGAACTTCTCCCCCGGCGTCCGCAACATCGTCGCCTGCGGTGAGGCACTGCCGGCCCGCGTCATCCGCGACACCCACGAGAAGTTCGGCCAGGTCCTCTACAACCTCTACGGCTCCACCGAGGTGTCCTGGGCGTCCATCGCCCAGCCCCACGAGCTGGAGGCGCACCCGACGACCGCCGGAAAGGCCCCGATGGCCACCATCCTCAAGGTCGTCGACGATGACGGCAACGACCTCCCCGAGGGCGAGATCGGACGTGTCTTCGTCGGCAACGACCTGCTCTTCGACGGCTACACCCGCCCCGGCGTAGACAAGGAGAACCTGCACGGTCTGGTCTCCACCGGCGACCTCGGCTACTTCAAGGACGGCCTGTTCTACCTGGCCGGACGCAGCGACGACATGATCGTCTCCGGTGGCGAGAACGTCTACCCGCTGGAGGCCGAGGACGTCATCTCGGATATGCCGGAGGTCTACGAGGTCGCCGTCCACGGTGTCTCCGATCCGGACTTCGGCCAGGCCCTGGCCTGCTACGTCGTCCTCAACGAGGGCGAGTCCGAGGAAGGCTTCGCCGAGAAGGCGAAGCTCGCGGTGAAGGCCAGGCTGGCCCGCCACAACGTCCCCCGCTACTTCGTGTTCATGGATGTCCTGCCCCGCAACGCGGTCGGCAAGATCGTCCCGCGTGAGCTGCCGAAGGTCGACAACGGCATGGAGGACGAGGACGCCGCCTAAGGCGTTAACCCTCCCGCTTCATCACCACAGCGCCCCGGCGGTCTGCTCCGAGCAGGCCACCGGGGTGTTCTCTGTTCAGACCGGACAGCTGCTCCGGCTCCTCCAGGGACGCAATGCGCAACTCTCCCGGCCCGCACACCCGTACCAGCACCCGGGCAAACGGCTGACGGCAGGATTCTCCCGGGCAGGCGTCTCTCCGCAGCCGCACCCAGGGCTTCAGATCTGCGTCAGGCACAGATCCGTACTTCCGTGCCACAGATTCCTGGATTCCTGCCTGCCGCAGTTGTGCTGCAACGTGGTTCCCCGGCACGGATCGTCACCGGTGGGCTGTGGTCTCTGCTGACAGACGAGAGCGCCGGATGTCAGACAAGAATGTCGGGGTCTCCCGGTCCGCGCGACATTCTGGTCTGCCACCGTAACCGCCCGTAGGCCCGGGCGACACTCCCGTAGGCCTGGGGCGACAGTCCCTCGCGCCCGAGCCCGTCTGCCCACGGAACGCGTCCCCCAGGTCCACACGGCTCCCCACCCGGGTGTGGTTGCCGGCGAACCACCGCGTTCCGACACCGGAACTACGGGGTTGGGTTACACACCAGGGGCGCCCCGGGCCTCGGGGAAGCGTCGTCAGTGTGCTGATACATCACAGCAGCGGCCCCCGGTCATGATGACCGGGGGCCGCTGCTGCGTGTGGTGCGTCCTGCGTCCTGCTGCTACTTCAGCTGGCTGGAGGACAGGTTCAGTTCGCGACGGGCGACGACGAGCTGCTGGATCTGCTGGGTACCCTCGAAGATGTCGAGGATCTTGGAGTCACGGGCCCACTTCTCGAGCAGGGAGCGCTCGGAGTAGCCGAAGGAACCGGCGAGCTCGACCGCGCGCAGGGTCAGCTCGGTCGCCATGCGACCGGCCTTCGCCTTGCACTCGGAAGCTTCCTTGTTGTTCGGCTGCTTGTTGTCTGCCATCCAGGCGGCCTTCAGGGTGAGCAGGTAGGCCGCTTCCCAGTCAGCCTCGAGGCGGATGTACTCGGAGGCGGCGGCGGTCTGGTTCCAGGCCGGGGCGTCGTAGTCGATCTCGACGCCGGCCTCGGTGAGGATCTCACGCAGCTTCTCGAGGGAGGCGCGGGCGACACCGATGGCCATACCGGCGACCAGCGGACGGGTGTTGTCGAAGGTCGCCATGGCACCGGCGAAGGACTTCTTGGTGTCGATCTCCGGGGTGCCCAGGAGGTTCGCCTTCGGCACACGGACGTTGTCCAGGATGAAGTGGGCGGTGTCCGAGGAACGGATGCCCAGCTTGTGTTCCAGGCGGACCAGGTCGAAGCCCGGGGTGTCGCGCGGGACAAGGAAGGACTTGATGGCGGCGCGGCCGGCGGACTTGTCGAGGGACGCCCACACGACGACGTGGTCGCAACGCTCACCGGCGGTCACGAAGATCTTCTCACCGTTGAGAATGTAGTCGTCACCGTCCTCCTTGGCGGTGGTGGCTACGGCGGCGGAGTCGGAACCGAACTGCGGCTCGGTGATGGCCATCGCGGCCCAGACCTTGCCGAAGCGCTCGAGCTGCTCATCGGAGGCGACGGCGGCGACGGCGGCGTTGCCGAGGCCCTGGTACGGGAGAGACAGGGTCAGTCCCACGTCGCCCCAGCAGGTCTCGATGACGTTGACGAGGGACGCCATGTTGCCGCCGTTGCGGACACCCTGGTCCTTCTTCTTGTCACCGCGGCCACCGGAGGCGCCGGCCATGTCGCCGCCACCGTCAGTCATGCCCTCGACGAGGGATGCCATGGTGTCGAGCTCGACGGGGCGCTCGTGCTCGGCGAGATCGTACTTGCGGGAAATCGGGCGGAAGATCTGGGCTGCGGCCTGGTGCGCCTGGTTGGCAGTCGCCCGCAGCTTCTTCGGGAGTTCGAGGTTGATCATTTCTTATGCTCCTTCGAGTGGTTGCGGACTAGAGGACGACGACGCCCTCGGCGACACCGACGGCACGCAGGTCGCGGTACCACCGCTCGACCGGGTGCTCCTTGGTGAAGCCGTGGCCGCCGAGCAGCTGGACGCCGTCGGAACCGATCTGCATGCCCTTGTCAGCGGCGAAGCGGCGGGCGAGCCCGGCCTCACGGTTGAAGGAGCGGCCCTGGTCGAGGCGGGAGACGCCACGGTAGGTGATCAGCTGGAGGGCATCGAGTTCGATGCGGATGTTGGCGACCATGAAGGCGACGGCCTGGCGGTTGGCGATCGGCTCGCCGAAGGCGGTGCGCTCCAGGACGTAGGGCTTGACGTACTCGAGAACGGCCTCGGAGGTGCCGGTGGCCAGCGCAGCCCAGCCGAGGCGGGCGCGGCGGATGATCTCGGTGTAGTTCTCGCCACGGGTGTCGGCGTCGAGGTCGGCACCACCCAGGAGGTTGGAGGCCGGGACCTTGACGTCCTTCAGCAGGACGCGGCCCAGGGACGCGGCGCGCAGACCCATGGACGGGTCAGCCTCGACGACGACGCCCTCGGTGGAGGACTCGACGATGGCGAAGGTGTTCACACCGTCGAGGTCGACAGCGATGACGAAGAGCTCGGCGGAACCCGCGTTGGGGACCATGGTCTTCACACCGTTGATGACGATGTCGTCGCCCTCGCGCTTGGCGGTGGTCTGCAGGACGAAGGGGTCGAACAGTGCACGCTGCTCGTTGACGATGACCGCGGAGACCGGGACGTTCTCGCCGGAGAACTCCGGGAGGTAGGTCTTCTGCTGGGCGTCGTCACCGTAGTTGGTGATGGTGTTCGCGACACCGGCCGGAGCGAGGATCGCGACAGCCTGGCCCATGTCACCGAAGGCCAGGGCCTCGGCGACCATGGCACCGGTGGTGGCGGCGGACTCGGTGGCGAGTCCCTCGTACTCCTCCGGGAGGTTGATCAGGGAGATACCGAGCTCGGCGGCGGCGGCGAGCACCTCGGCGGAGGTGACGGCGGCCTCGTTGGCGTCGGCTGCGACAGGGCGGAGCTGGTCCTCGGCGAACTCGCGGACAGCGCCGACGAGCATCTCCTGGTCCTCGGACGGAGTGAGGTCGAAAAGGACCTTCGCCGGCTTGGAGGACTCAGCGGCGGCGTCCCCCTCAGCGGCGTCGGTGGGCTGGTTCTCCAGGCGGACCGGCTTGCCGGAGCCCTTGGACTTCTTGAACTGGCGGTTGATGGCACCGAGGGTGCGCATTCCACCCTTGGTGGACTCGTAGGCCACGCGGTCGACCTTTTCACCGAGACCGTACTTCTGCGCGAGGTCGGAACCGGTGAAACGGGTCAGCACCCGCATCACGGCGCCGGTGGCGTCGCGCTTGATGGTGTTCAGGCCGGGCGTGGAGTCGTTCCGCTTGCTTCGGTCGCTCATGGCGGGCAGCTACCTTTCGCTGTCTGGGACAGTGACGGATGAATAATGATGATTTCATCATAGCCATGTGCCATGACCCGCGTCACATTTCTTCCGGCAGTGCCGGAGATCACATCGCGAAAGGTACCCCCGCCCGGGGGAAAATATTTCGTCAGGAACGTTCCGGCTTGACCATCGGGAAGAGCACGGTCTCACGGATTCCGAGGCCGGTCAGGGCCATGAGAAGTCGGTCGATGCCCATGCCGTTGCCGGAGGTAGGCGGCATTCCCTGCTCCATCGCGGCGAGGAAGTCCTCGTCGAGCACCATGGCCTCATCATCGCCGTCGGCGGCCAGGCGGGCCTGGTCCTCGAAGCGCTCACGCTGGATGACCGGGTCGACGAGCTCGGAGTAGCCGGTGGCCAGCTCGAAGCCACGGACGTAGAGGTCCCACTTCTCGGCCACACCGGGCTTGGAACGGTGCTGACGGGTCAGCGGGGAGGTCTCCACCGGGAAGTCGCGGACGAAGACGGGCCCGTAAAGCTGGTCCTCGCACAGGTACTCCCAGATCTCCTCGACGAGCTTGCCGTGTCCCCAGCCACCCTTCACCGGGACATCCAGGCCGATGTCCGCGGCCAGTGCCTTGAGCTCCTCGACGGTGGAATCGATGGTGACTTCAGCGACCGCGGTCTGCTCCGGGAACTTCCGGCCCAGCGCCTCGTTGAGGGAGGGGTACATCTCCATGACACGCCACTCGCCGCCGAAGTCGTATCCGGTGCCGTCGACGAGCGTGACGGTGGTGGAACCGAAGACCTCGACCGCGATCTCCTGGATGATGTCGTGGATCAGCTGCGCACCGGTGTCGTAGGTGCCGTAGGCCTGGTAGGTCTCCAACATGGCGAACTCCGGGGAGTGGGAGGAGTCCACACCCTCGTTACGGAAGTTGCGGTTGACCTCGAAGACCTTGTCGATACCGCCGACGACGCAGCGCTTGAGGTAGAGCTCCGGGGCGATACGCAGGTACAGGTCGATGTCGAGTGCGTTGGAGTGCGTCTCGAAGGGGCGGGCAGCGGCGCCGCCGTGCAGGGTCTGCAGCATCGGGGTCTCGACCTCGAGGAAACCACGGCGCTCCAGGGCATTGCGCAGTGCACGCATGACCTTGATGCGGGTCAGGGCGTTGGTCCGGGCCTGCTCGCGCATGATGAGGTCGGTGTAGCGGTGACGGATCCGGGAATCCTCGCTCATCTCCTTGTGCGCGACCGGGAGCGGACGCAGCGACTTGGAGGCCATGGACCAGGCGTCCGCCATGACGGAAAGCTCGCCACGCTTCGAGGCGACGACGCGTCCGTGGACGAAGACGATGTCACCGAGGTCGACGTCGGCCTTCCAGGACGCCAGGGCGTCCTCCCCCACCTCGGCCAGGGACAGCATGGCCTGCATCTGGGTGCCGTCGCCCTCCTGCAGGCGGGCGAAGGCGAGCTTGCCGGTGTTGCGCACGAAGATGACGCGGCCGGCGACGCCGACTACGTCATCGGTCTCGTCGCCCGGCGCGAGGTAGGTGACGCCCTCGACGCGCTCGACAGCGACGGCCTCCTCCTCGTCCTTCGGGAGAACCGCGTAGGACGCGAGGATCTCGGAGAGGGTGCGGGTGCGGTCGACGACGACCGGGTAGGCGTCCTTCCCCTCGGCCAGCAGGCGCTCCCGCTTCTCGCGGCGGATCTTCAGCTGCTCCGGGAGGTCGTCGGAGGCTGTGGCGTCTGTGGTCTGGGGATTCTGCTTCTGGTCAGTCACGGTCATCCAGCCTACTGCATGGCAGGTAGGGCGCCGGAACGGCACTCGATGACCCGTCGGCGGCACGGGTATCTGACCGCTGACTACGGTCACCCGCGCGGGACCGCCCGTCCGTGGCCGTAGTCCCGGGCCCGGACCTCCGGATTGCCGTGGCCTCGGGGGGGCAGGGTGCTCCACCGCCCCAGGCCGGTCGGATGACCTGCAGAGTGCTTGTCGCCGTACCGTCGAAAAGAACCTCGCCGAATCCGCCGTCTCCGACATCCTCGACACGGACGGGAACACACTCTTCCGGATGCTCCCGGATGTACCGGCAGCCGACTTCCAGGCCCACATCATGTTGATGTCGTGGCCCGGAGCACTTGAGGAGCAGGGCGGCATGTAGCTGTTCACGGAATCACTGCTCATCGCGCACCTCCCGGTAGACGAAGGAGTCGGTGGTCACACAGGACCCCGCCTTACCCCAGGTGGGGAGAAGCACCGTGCCGGAGCCTTCGACGGGGCCGACGGCCCTGTTGCGTCCGACCCAGCGGACGAGGGCGCCGAAGTCGGGGACGTGGACGACCTCCCCCAGCACCGAGTCACGGGCGATCTCGGTGACAAGATCGTGGTCGTGGTTCCAGCCGAGTCGAACGGTACCGCTCTCCCCGTCGATCTCCGTCTCGAACCAGCCGGCGCCGAGGTCGGTGACCGTCACCGTGTGGCAGCGCTCGGGGTAGTGGCGGGCGAAGTCGGTGATCCGACGGCCCTGGATGTAGTGGACACTGTGTCCGGGGGTGTGCAGGGTGCAGTGCGTCGTGCGCATGATATTCCTGTGCATCGCGGTTTCCTCACAGGACTTCTGCCCTGCGGGGCCGATCTCTCTCGGGGGCACCGATGCACGCGACACGGTTGCCAGTCACTGAATCCGTCCGGAGCCGGGCGGCGCCCCGGGTTTCCGGCCCGGGTCAGGCGCGCCGCTCAGTGAGCTTCTTGATCTGACGTCGACGACACTAGCACCACCTAGACCAGGCTGTCTAGTCAATGGCGGAGAAAGACCGGAACCCACGCACCCCGGTCTTGACCACGACCATGAACCGCCTGACCAGGGCCTACACCGCCGAGGACGCCGACACCCGCCTGCGCGCCACACTCGCTGCCGGCACCGATCCACAGCCGGACGACCTCCCAAATGGATCACGGCGACCGGGAGATGCGTCGCAGTCTCTCGCGGGCATTCCTGCAGCTCGGGTAGAGCGCGCGGCCCGCACCCGAGGAGCACGGTGGTGTCCACGGTGGGGTCCACGATGGCATCCATGCACGCGCCACCCTGCTCATGCTCGACGACCCGGACCTGGGTTTTGACGCCGCCGAGTTCGCGGCACACCAACCTCGGCACCATGCGTATCGGCGAAGTCTCTGACCTCTCCGGTGTCAGCGTGCGCATGCTGCGGCACTACGACCGGGCCGGTCTGCTCAGCCCCTCCCACCGGACCTCGACAGACTACCGCGACTACTCCCCCGCCGACCTCGGCCGTCTGTTCCGGATCGAGGCGTTGCGCTCGCTCGGCCTCACCCTCGCCGAGGTCGGCGACGCCCTCGACGACCCCACGATGGACGCCGCACCGTGCTCGACCGGCTCCGGCAGGAGACCCGCGACCGGATCCGCACTGAGCAGGACCTGCTTACCCACCTCACCGAGGTCAGTGACACCGGATCTGAGACATGGGAGGACGCCCTGCGCGTCACCGCGATGCTCACTGCTCTCCGTGAGGGCTCATCACGGCAGCGTCAGGCGGCTGTTCTCCAGGCCACCGCATCCCAGTCCCCGGACCAGCAACCGGTCGCCGCACTGGTGGCGTCCTACCTGGAGGAACCGGACGAGAACGCTGCCGGCGCACTGCGCTGGGCGCTGGCCCGTGTGGGGAAGGACGCCGTACCCGCACTCGTCAACCGTGCCGACGGACCGCAGGTGGCGCGGCGTCGTATCGTCGAGGTCCTCGGCGTGATCGCCACGGAGTATGCCTCAACGGGCAGGGTCGGCTCTGCGCTGCTCACTGCGGCGGAGGACTCCCCCACCCCGGTACGCCTCCGCATCGTCCAGTCGCTCGGCGACCTTCCCGACGCGGGCACGGCGCCGGGCCGCTTCACCGAAGATCCGGACAGCAGCATCGCCGGCACCGCCCGCTATCTGCTGGACCGGTGACCGGTCAGTCGTCCCCGTCGAGACGCGAGAAGATGTCGAGGTCGTTCCACTGACCTCGCAGGTACTCGGCGTCCCGCAGCGTCCCCTCACGCTGGAAGCCGGCGGTCAACGCCACCCTGCAGGACGCCACGTTCTCCGGATTCGCCTTGATCTGCACCCGGTGTACCCCGTAGTCGAAGAGGAACTCGCTGATCAACGCGACCACCGCGGTCATCAGTCCACGGCCGCGCAGGTGCGGTGCAGTCGTGTACCCGAGTTCGACGACCGCTCCGGCCCGGTTGACCAGTCGGACCTCCAGGGTGCCGCCGAAGTGCCGGGCATTGTCCGGGTCATCGACGATCCAGAGCATCGCCTCCGGGTTGTAGAGCATGGAGCGGAGGAACAGGGCGGCGTCCTCCCGGGAGTAGTTCTCCGGAAGGTGGGTGAACTCGATCGACCCGGCGTCCCGTGACGAGGTCACGAGACCGTCCAGGTCGGCGTCAATCGGCGCGCGCAGCCGGAGCGTCCCCCCGTCGGGCAGATCGCCGACGACATCGGAGGACGGCAGCGGCCACGCGAAACCTGTCATCCTCCCGAGGTTACTATCCCAGCAGCCAGTCGTTCGGGGAGAACAGCTCGAAGTGCACACCGACCGGTTCCAGCGAGGACGCCGCGATCTGGGCGCGGATGTCCTGCAGGAAGCCGTTGCCGCCGCACAGGTACCAGTCGGCACCGGCGGGGATGTCCAGATCTGCCAGGGAGACACGCTCGCCGGCGCCGGTGTAGCTGCGGTAGCGGCGGACCGTGGAGCCCTGGGAGTCCAGCGCATCCAGCAGCCCCTTGGTGACCTCGCGCTGAGCGTAGGCTTCCTCGGAGACGTCCGAGTGGATGACGGTGATGTCGCGGGCACCCGCCCCGGCGACGAGCGCGGAGAGCATACCGACCATCGGGGTCGAGCCGATACCGGAGCTGACGAGCACCACCGGGGTGGTATCCGAGTCACCGAGCACGAGGTCACCGGCGGGCAGGGTGGCCTCCACCCGGTCACCCACGGCGGTGGTGTCCAGCAGCGTGGAGGAGACCTCACCGTCGCGCTGCACGGCGATGGTGAAGCCCTTGTCGTCCCAGTTGACCAGGGAGTACTGACGCAGCTGACGGGCGCCGTCGCCCAGGGTCACGCCGAGGGAGGTGTACTGGCCGGCCTTCGTGGCGGTGAAGGCACCCGGAGCGTCCGGCACCTCGAAGGTGAACTCGGTGACCCGGTCGGACAGGTCACGTCGGGCCACGAGAACGGCATCCCGGAAGACATCACCGGGGGTCACCTCGGCGGTGGCGTAGAGATCCTTCTCCGCGTCGATGAGGACCCGGGCCATCAGCCAGTAGACCTCGGTCCAGGCTTCGGCGACCTCAGGGGTCACAGCCTCGCCGAGGACCTTGCCGATCGCAGCGAAAAGGTAGTGGTAGACGATCTTGTACTGGTCCTCGGTGATGCCGAGCGAGACGTGCTTGTGGGCGATGCGGGAGAGCATGTCGACCGCGTCCGGGCCGTCAGGGTTGACGAGCATGGTGGCGAAGGTGGCGACGGAAGCGGCGAGGGCCTTCTGCTGGGCGCCGGTCTTCTGGTTTTCACGGTTGAAGGTGTTGGCGAGCAGGTCCGGGTTCTCGGCGAACATGCCGGCATAGAAGGTCTTCGCGATCTCCCCGATATTCTCCCCGATGACCGGGAGGGTGGCCTTGACGGTCACCTCGTGGGCCGGGCTGAGGTGGGCGGTGCGGGCGGCCTCGCGCAGGGGTTCGGTTGCGGTGAACATGGTCGTTACCTCCATGGGAAGTGTGGTTGTGGAGTGGAGTAGGGGTTCTCGAGTTCAGTGCAGGGCGGGTAGCCCGGGCAGCCCGATGGATACAGGTCCGGATGACGCCTGGTCGCTCCGGTCGATGAGCTCGCCGAGGGTCATGCCGTCGAACGTGGCGAAGAAGTTCTCCTGCGCCTGTGCCAGCAGGTGCCGCAGGGAACAGTCCCGCGCGGCGAGCGGACACGGGGCGTCCCCGTCACAGTCGACGACCTCGTGGTTGCCTTCGAGTTGGCGGAGCAGGAGTCCGATGTCTGTCTCCCGTGCGCCGTCCGCGAGGTACACCCCACCGCTGCGTCCGCGGACGGACGCCAGGACGCCCAGCCCGGTGAGCCGGGCGACGACCTTCTTGACGTGGGACGCCGGGGCCGCGGTCTGGACCGCGAGTTCTCCGACGGTGCGTCGCTGAGCCGGGTCGGTGGCACCGGCGGCGCCGGTGTCCCCGAGGATCATGAGGGACCGGAGTCCCAGGTCAGCGAACTTGGTGAGGTGCATGGACTCCACGCTAGGCCGGTCGCCGTAAAAGGGACATCTCAGATACCCCATATAAGTTCACGGTGGTCTCACGCGAAACCACAGGTCAGGGTACGTTTACCTGACCTGTTCCGGACTATCTGCCCTGTGGCGTGCAGCGTCAGGACAGACCGTCCGGCCGTGCAGTCCGACAGGACGCCACCGATTGATCTACGTCACATTTTCCGGGGCTCCCCCGCCCCTTCTCCCTGCCACCCCCGGTCGGGTTAGTCGGGCGGGACCGGACAAGGCACCGCCCCCTACAGGTCATCCGAGGAGAGGTAGCGGGGACGCCCCGACAGCAGCTGCACCTCCGGGTGGGACGCCACGAGCCGTTCCACCGCGTCCAGTACCTCGACGACGCGCTCCCGGTCCCCACTGACCACGGATACCCCGATCATCGTCCGACGGTGCAGATCACGGTGGTCCACCTCGGCCACCGAGACATCGGACTTCCGGCGGATCTCCGCGACGAGCGGGCGCACCACCGAGCGCTTCTGTTTGAGGGAATGCACATCCCCGAGGAGAACATCGAGTTCACAGGTTCCGGTCCACATATGGGCGGAAAGCCCAGCGCACCCGGGGACCGGTGAACAGGGACCTACGCCGGGAACCGGGGGTTCATCAGGCCGGATCCCACCGGCACGTCCGCCGGATCGTCCCCCAGCGACACCTGGCGGTTCTCCCCGTCGACGAAGACGACCCGCGGGTTGTAGTCCTTGAGCTCCTCGGCGGTGTACTGGCCGTAGCCGATGATGATCACAAGTTCGCCGGGGTGCACCAGATGGGCGGCGGCGCCGTTGATCGAGATCATCCCCGAGCCCCGCTCACCGGTGATGGCGTAGGTGGTCAGCCGGGCGCCGTTGTCGACGTCGACGATGTCGATCTGCTCACCCTCGAGGATGTCGGCGGACTCCATGAGATCGGCGTCGATCGTGCAGGAACCCACGTAGTGCAGGTCAGCCTGGGTGACCGTCGCCCGGTGGATCTTGGACTTCATCATGGTTCTCAACACGCGGACAACCTTACTGCGCTGCTGCGGCGTCCGTGGCCGCAACGGGATCGTCGCCCAGGTTCCGGAACCCGATCCCCACAGGCACGCCGACGTTGTCGATCAGGCGGGTGTCGCCGATCTTCGCCGCGACCAGCAGTCGGGCGTCACCGGTCTCCGGGGCGTCCCCGAGGTCCGCGCCGCGCAGCTCCAGGTAATCGACCTCGATCTCCGGGACGGAGTCCAGGATCGCCCGGGCGGTGGACAGCACAGCCTCCGCACCGTCCTCGGCGACATGGGCGCCGGCGGTCAGGGCCGCCGACAGGGTCAGCGCCAGTTCACGCTCGGTCTCGGCGAGGTAGATGTTGCGCGAGGACTTCGCCAGGCCGTCGGCCTCGCGGACGATCGGGACCCCGTGGACCTGCACACCGAGGTTGAGGTCGGTCACCATCTGCTGGATGAGGACCAGCTGCTGGTAGTCCTTCTCACCGAAGAAGGCGTCCGAGCAGCTCGTGATGTGCATGAGTTTCTGCACCACGGTGAGCATCCCGGCGAAGTGGATCGGCCGGGTGCGACCCTCGAGGATCTCACCGACCGGGCCGGGATGCACCGTGGTCCGCGGTCCGTTGGGGTACATCTCGCGGACGCTGGGCGCGAACACGGCGTCCACCCCGACCGCGCGCAGCTTCTCGACGTCGGCGTCGAGGGTACGCGGGTAGGCGTCCAGGTCCTCACCCTCGCCGAACTGCAGCGGGTTGACGAAGACCGACACGACGACAAGGGCCCCGGGGATGCGCTGGGCGTTGCGCACCAGTGACAGGTGGCCTTCGTGCAGCGCACCCATCGTGGGCACGAGCACGACCGGACGCCCGACCTTGCGGATCGCCCGGGTCAGCTCCCCGATCTCCTCGATGCCGGTGTAGACCGTGGCCTGTCCGGGGGTGAAACTCACCGTTGCCGCTCCTTCGCGATCAGAGTGTGATGCTGTAACGGATCAATAAGAGTAGTCCCCGTCCAGTGCCCGCTCCACATTGAGGGACCCTACGGACCGCGCGGTGCGCAGTGCCGCCGCCCGGTAGGACGCCGCGAGCGTCTGCCCCTCGTCGTCCACCGCACCGAGCGCGTCGAGGTGACGCAGCACGGTGGCGGCGTCGTCACGGGCGGTCGGGCCGGTCAGTGCGGCCGTCCGACGGTCGAGCACTCCGGCGAGTGTCGCGGGCAGGATCCTGCGCAGCAGCACCGCCGAGTCCGGATCCTCCGCCACCGGGACACCCGACTGTCCCTCCCCCGGATCCGCCAGCGCGTGGTCGAGGACGCGCAATGCCTCGCTGACCAGGGTGACCAGGTGGTTCGAGCCGTGCGCCATCGCAGCGTGGTAGAGCGTCCGGTGTTCCTCGGCGACCGGTACGGCGATACCACCGCAGGCACCGACGAGCAGTTCCGCGACCGCGGCCCCGGTGTCCGAGTCCGCGGTGACGCCCCAGGCGCAGCCCGCGAGATTGCCGGTGTCCTCCGGACGCCCGGTGAAAGTCATCGCCGGGTGCAGTGCCAGGGGCAGCGCCCCGGTGTCCGTCACCGGTTGCAGGACGCTGCAGCCCAGGGCCCCGGCGGTGTGGACCACGATCTGGCCGGGACGGGTCACCTCGGCGACCTGCTCCACGACTGCGGGCAACTGCGGATCCGGCACGGCGAGGACGACCAGTGCCGCCTGCGCCGCATCCGCGATGTCGGTCACCGGCACACCGGGCAACCGCTCGGCGGCCCGGGCAGCGGAGACGTCGGAGCGGGCGACGACACCGTGGATGTGGTGCCCGGCCCGCTGGAGAACCGAGGCCACCGCAGTCCCCACGGAACCGGCAGAAATGACCCCGACCGACAGGCGCGGTTCCTGTCGGTCGGGGTGGGGTGCGCTGACGTCGCCTCCGGTCACTTGGCGTTCTTCTTCAGCTGCGCCATGAGCTGCGCGACAGTGACGGAGCTGTTTCCGTCTTCCGGACGTTCATCGGCGCGACGGCGTCCATGGGAATCCTCCGTAACGGCCGGAGACTCGGCCCGACGGCGACGGTGGTGGCCGATCTCCTCCTCGGGAGCCTCGTGATGGCCGGCAGTGGGAGCGGTGAAGGACGGGGCGGACTCCTCCGGCTCCGCTTCTGCAGCCTCTGCAGCCTCTGCAGCCGTCGCTTCGGGGGCCGCCTTCTCCGGCTGCCGTGGGGCCCAGGTCCGCTCAGCGGGCTTCTCCGTCACGGGCTCCGGAGCAGACTCTCCAGCGTCGCTGTACCGGCTGTCCCGGGTGTCCACGACCAGCGGGAGCATGCTGGTCTCCTCGGAATCGGTACCGGACCAGTTCACCGCGGAGAAGGTACCGGTGGCGAAGCCGCCACGGCGTCCACCCTGGTGGGACTCCGGCGCCTGGTGCGTACGACCGGTCTCCGGGGCCGCCTCCGACTCCTCCTGCTCACGCTGGAACGGGGAGCGTGACGCGAACGGGGACCGACCCGACGCATCGGACGATGTGTCGGTGCCCCCGGCCTTCGCGGTGTTCGCGGCCGTCGGCGGCGTGGAATGACGCTCCAGCTCGATGATCCGTTCGGCACGGGCGCGGACGGCCACCTGGTCCTCGGTGAGATCCAGTCCGGACAGGTCCGAGAGCTGCTCCCGCAGTGCGGCGAGCTCGAGGCGGATGGACTCGAGTGTCTCGTCGCGTCCCGTGTCACCACGGTCCGCGTAGGACTTCTCCAGTTCCGCCTCACGACGCCGGTGCTCGGCACGCTCGGCGTCCAACTCGGCGACACGTCGGGCGTCCCGCTCCCGGTTGCGGGAGGATTCCTCCCCCAGCGCACCCGAGTACCGGGACACGAGGACGGCACCGATGAACGCCGCCCACAGCGCTGCGATGACCGCGATGTTCATCCACACGTCACTGTCGACGAAGAACATGATCACCGTCGCGAACAGTGCCAGGACGAAGAGGAAGTACATCAGCAGTTTCGAGACACCACCCGGTGCCCGGGTGGGCCGTGCGCTCGACGGATCCGGGAGTCGGTGCGGATCAGGAGACGGATACGCGGAACTCATGTCGCCCACACTACATTGCCTGTGCCCCTGACCGGCGTCCATCCGGATCCGCGTCGCCCGGCGGAACCAGACAACAGCGCTCCAGGACCACGCCGGCGACCGCCACAGCAGCCCCGGCGGCCACACAGGTCACCGCCCCGGGAGTGTCTTCCTGGGCCGCCAGCAACGAGGAGTACTCGACGACGACGTAGACCGTCAGCCCCAGGTAACCGCCACCGACGAACGCCCCCAACCACGAGCAGGCCTTGCCCAGCACCGCCGCCCGGGCAATGAAGACAGGAGCCATCTGGCTGCGGTCCTGACCCACCTCACCGTCGGCGATCCGCCGCCGCACCGCCACCGCGGTCACCGCCGCGACACCGGCGATGATCCACATCGCCACGGAATTCCGGACCCGGGCCGGCGGAAAGTCCCCGTAGAAGTAGACCGCGGCCACCCCGACGACCAGTGCCGAGGCACCGGCCGCGACGAGCAGGGCACTGACCGGGGTCAGCGACATGCCGGGTCCGCCCGACTGACCCGGTTGTCCGTTCTTCTGCTTCATGGAGCCCATGCTACGTCGGGCAGCGCACGCACTCCGGACACATCCTCCTCAGGACAGGCGGCGATGAGGTCCGCCAGGGGTGTTCCACCGAGCGTGGACGAAGGGTCAGCGTCCTGCCAGGGGACCAGGACGAAGGCGCGCGCATGGGCCCACGCATGGGGCACGACGAGCTCCTCACCCCACCGGCCGTCGCTGCGGATCTCCTCCCCCGTGTCCGAGTACAGCGCGACCAGGTCGACGTCCAGTGTGCGCGGTCCCCAGTGCCGGGCACGGACCCGGTGGGCGGCCTGCTCCTCCGCCTGGCAGCGGTGCAGCAGATCCAGTGGGGTGAACAGGGCGTCCTCCACATCTGCGATGAGGACACAGTTGCGGAACTCGGCCTGGTCGGCCACACCCCACGGCGGGGTGGCGAACATCCGGGACGACGCGAGGACGCGGATCCCCGCGGTGGACGCCAGTGACGCCGCCGCGTGGGCGATCTGTGCCGCCGGGTCCCCGAGGTCACCGGGCAGGTTCGCACCGAAGGCGAGGACGGCCCTCACTTCCCCGTCCTCGGAGCGGACTTCTGGGACCGTCGGGCGACGACACGAACATCGGTGAAGGGGTGGTGGATCGGGGCGTCCGGCTTGTGGACGGTCACCTCGACCGCGATCACCCCGGTCAGGTCGTTGATCCGGTCGGCGACAGTGGCCGCCAGGGTCTCGATGAGGTCGAGTGACGGCCCCTCGATGACCCCCACGGCGATATCGGCGAGGTCGACGTAGGAGATCGTCTGGGCGATCTCGTCGGACGCGGTGGCGGCCGAGAAGTCGGTCCACACCACGAGATCGGTGATGAACTTCTGGCCCTTGTCCTTCTCGAAGTCGTAGACACCGTGGTAGCCGTAGGCTTCCAGTCCGTCGAGTTCAATACGGTCAGCCACGTCGGGCCCTCCATCCTTCCGGCAGCGCCGGTCCGTGTGCCAGTGCCACCGCATGGGCGACATCGACGGCCGCCCGGGTCGCGGCGACGTCATGGACCCTCACGGCCCACACGCCTGCCTGTGCGGCCAGTGCCGAGACCGCCGCGGTGGCGTCATCGGCGGAGGTCGGGGTGCCGGGTTCCCCGTCCGGACCCGGTCTCAGAGCCGTGAGGAACCGCTTGCGGGACGCCCCGATGAGGGTGCGGTACCCCTGCTCCGCCCAGGTCGCGGTGTAGCCGGGCATGTCGTGCAGCAGTGCCCAGTTGTCGTCGGCGTCCTTGGCGAACCCGATACCGGGGTCCAGGATCAGCCGATCGGCGGGGATACCCGCGTCCCGGGCGGCCTCCGTCAGGTCACCGAGCAGCCCGGTGACGTCGGCGACGACATCTCCCCCGTGGTCGGCACGTCCTTCGGCGGAGGCGAAGCGCCCGGTCCGCCAGTGCATGAGACAGTAGTCCACCGGCCGCCCCACCGGCCGTGTCCGGTCGGCGTCGGCGATGACCCGGTACATCCCGGGGTCCGCCAGCCCACCGGAGACATCGTTGACGATGTCGACACCGGCGGCGACCGCGGCGCCCGCAGTGGCGGCGCGCATCGTGTCCACGCTGGTGGTGATGCCGTCGGCGTGCAGGGCGGCGATGACCGGGACGACCCGGTCACGCTCGACGTCCGGGTCGACGCGGGTGGCTCCGGGACGGGTGGATTCCCCGCCGATGTCGATGATGTCCGCACCGGCGTCGACCATCTCGCGGGCGTGGGCGAGCGCACGCTCCGTGGAGTTCCACTCACCACCGTCGGAGAAGGAGTCCTCGGTGACGTTGAGGATCCCCATCACGAGCGTGCGGGGCATCAGTTCCCCCGGATCAGGGCAAAGGCCTCGGCACGGGTGCGGGCATCGTCCCGGAAGCCACCGCGCACGGCCGAGGTCACGGTCGTCGCGCCGGGTTTGCGGATACCGCGCATCGCCATGCACAGGTGCTCGCACTCGAGGACGACGATGACGGCGGACGCGTTGAGACGGGTGGCGACGGCGTCGGCGACCTGACTGGTGAGGCGTTCCTGGACCTGGGGACGCTTCGCGAAGCCGTCGACGAGGCGGGCGAGCTTCGACAGTCCGGTGACGGTGCCGTCCTCGCCGGGGATGTAGCCGATGTGGGCGTGACCGTAGAAGGGCACCAGGTGATGCTCAC
Source organism: Corynebacterium sp. (assembly GCF_022712275.1). GTDB lineage: Bacteria > Actinomycetota > Actinomycetes > Mycobacteriales > Mycobacteriaceae > Corynebacterium. The sequence continues at coordinate 126,805 of NZ_JALAGU010000053.1, forward strand.
AGGTCGAGTAGATCGGGATGTCCTTGACCAGGACGAGTTCGCGGTGGTCCTCGTTGAAGGTCTTGTCGAGGACCTCCGCCGGGTCACGGAAGAGACCGTCGAAGATCTCACGGTAGGCGCGGGCGACCCGTGCCGGGGTCTCCTGCAGACCCTCGCGGTCGGGGTCCGCACCGACGGCGAACAGCAGCTCGCGCACGGCTGCTTCCGCCCGCTCCCGGTCGAAGGGGCGACCGGTGATCTGGGAGACCGGCTGGTCGGTGGATTCAGTGTTACTCAACGGTCGTCCTCGGTCGTGTCGTCGGTGTTCTGCTCCGGGGCAACCCGGTGGTGGCGTCCGGTGGGGGCGTCGTCGGTGGCCCACGGGTGGTCGGGCTGCTCATTGTCCGGCAGACGGAAACCACGCATCTCGCCCTGGCCGGTTGCCCGTTCGGGGCCGGACCCGTAGTTCTGCTCACCGGGGTGACGCGGGGTGGCCTGGCCGGAGGGGTTGTTCAGCGGATCGCCGGGCGGGTTGGTCCGGTCCTGACCACCCCAGAGGTGGTCCTGGCGGGGTTGACCGGGCTGCTGGACCTGCTGTCCCTGCTGCTGCGGCGGGAAACCGGGCAACTTCGGCGGCACCCGGTCGCCCCCCTGCTGCCGCTGCTGGGTCTGTTCAAGCTGCTCAGCACGCTTGGCCTCCTGAGCCGCCCTGCGACGCTCCATCCGGGCCTTGCGCGCCTCGGAGTAGAAATCGGGACGCACCGGCGGCTCCTCGCCACGTTCCTTGGCGAGTTCGTTGGGGGTCTTCACCGGTTCACGGAAATCCTTCGGGAACTCGACGTCCTGGCCGTCGAAGATGTCGTTGACCTCGACCGAGGGCATCTCGCCGAAGATGGCCTCCAGGTCCGGACGACGCAGCGTCTCCTTTTCCAGGAGCTTGGTCGCCAGGGTGTCGAGGTAGTCCCGGTTCTCACGCAGGATGCGGTAGGCGACGACGTGGGCCTTCTCGATGAGCATCCGGACCTGGTCGTCGATCGTCGCAGCGACGGCCGGCGAGTAGTCCAGGGTGCCCTGGCCGGGGCGTCCGGCGAACGGATCGCCCTGTTCCTCGCCGTACTTCACCGCGCCGAGCTGCGGGCTCATGCCGTACTCGGTGACCATGCCGCGGGCGATCTTGGTCGCCTGCTCGATGTCGGCGGAGGCACCCGTGGTCGGGCTTCCGAAGACCAGCTCCTCGGCGGAGCGTCCGCCCATGGCGAAGACCAGTCGGGCGAAGAGCTCGGAGCGGGTGTACATGCCCTTGTCGTCCTCGGGCACGGCCATGGCGTGACCGCCGGTCTTGCCACGGGCCAGGATCGTGACCTTGTAGACCCGTTCGATGTCCTTGATGCCCCAGGCGGCGAGGGTGTGGCCGCCCTCGTGGTAGGCGGTGACCTTCTTCTCGTGCTCGGAGATGATCTTCGAGGTGCGGCGCGGACCACCGATCACGCGGTCGGTCGCCTCCTCCAGTGCATCGCCGGTGATGACATTGCCGTCGACGCGGGCGGTGAGCAACGCGGCCTCGTTGAGGACGTTCGCCAGGTCCGCACCGGACATACCGACGGTCCGCTTGGCCAGGGACTTCAGGTCCACGTCGGGGGCCAGGGGCTTGTTCTTCGCGTGGACACGCAGGATCTGCTCGCGGCCGGCCAGGTCCGGGTTGCCGACCGGGATCTGCCGGTCGAAGCGGCCGGGGCGCAGCAGCGCAGGGTCGAGGATGTCGGGCCGGTTCGTCGCGGCCATGAGGATGACGCCCTCACGGTCGTCGAAGCCGTCCATCTCGACGAGGAGCTGGTTGAGGGTCTGCTCGCGCTCGTCGTGACCGCCACCCATGCCGGCGCCACGCTGGCGACCGACCGCGTCGATCTCATCGACGAAGATGATGCAGGGGCTGTTCTCCTTGGCGGTCTTGAACAGGTCGCGCACGCGCGAGGCACCGACGCCGACGAACATCTCGACGAAGTCCGAACCGGAGATCGTGTAGAAGGGGACACCGGCCTCACCGGCGACGGCGCGTGCCAGCAGCGTCTTACCGGTACCGGGCGGACCGTAGAGCAGGACGCCGCGTGGAACCTTCGCCCCGAGCTCCTCATAACGTCCCGGGTTCTGCAGGAAGTCGCGGATCTCGTCGAGCTCCTCGACAGCCTCGTCGGCGCCGGCGACGTCGTCGAAGGTCGTGTCCGGATTGTCGACGTTGAGTTCCTTGGCCTTCGACTTGCCGATGCCGAAGGCACCGCCGGGGCCACCCTGCATACGGGTGAGGAAGAAGAGCAGCAGACCACCGATGATGAGGATCGGCAGCAGCATGACCAGCAGTGAGCCGAGGAAGGAATCCTCGGATACCCTGGTCTGGTAGGACTCGGCATCCGACGCCTCGACCTTGTCGAAGATGGATTCCGCGGCACGGGCCGGGTACTTCGTGATGATCTTCTCGATGTCGTCGTCCCCGTCGACGCTGATCGTGTCCTTCAACGTGATCTGGAGCTGCTGCTCCCGGTCGTTGATCTGCACCTCCTTGACGTTCTTGTCGTCGAGCTGCTTCACGGCGACGGAGGTGTCGACGTCGGAGTACCCGCGGGTGGAGTCGGTGAGAACGCTGAACGCGTAGATGGCGACGAGGATCGCGGCGACGACCGCGGCAATCCGCAGGACCTTCTTCTTAGTCATAGTCTCCCTAGGGTATCGCAGGGGTGGGCCGGATGAATCAGCTGTACACCTCGGGACGCAGTGCGCCGATCCACGGCAGCGTCCGGTAGCGCTCGGCGTAGTCCAGCCCGTAGCCGACGATGAACTCGTCGGGAACCTCGAAACCCAGGGCGGAGCACGCCACGTCGACGACGACCCGGTCAGGCTTACGGAGCAGGGCGACGACCTCGAGACTCTTCGGTCCGCGACCCTCCAGATCCTTGACCAGCCAGGACAGTGTCCTACCCGAATCGATGATGTCCTCCACGATAACCACATCCCGGCCCGCGATGTCCGTAGCCAGGTCCTTGACGATGGTCACGGTCCCGGAGGATTCCGCCCCCGAACCGTAGGAGGAGACGACCATGAACTCCAGCTGGGCGGGCACCGACAGGGCGCGGGAGAAGTCGGACATGAACACGGCGGCACCCTTGAGGACGCAGACGAGAACGAGGTCCTCCGGGGCGTCCCGGTACCGGTCACTGACCTCGTCGGCGAGTTCACGGACGCGCTGCTGCAGCGTCGGCTCGTCGATGAGGATCCCGGAGATATCGTCGCCGAAAGGGTGGTCGGGAATCTCGGAGGTCACGGTGTCCAGTCTCCTCAGGTGTGTGGTCTCCAGCGCGCCGTCACGCCGCCGGACCACACGTCGGTGGGTGTTGCGTCGGATATCGATTGTAGGCCCCGCCTGTTCCGGGTGCGGCACCGCGACGGGCCCCTGTCCGTGCCAGTCCGTGACCAGCGCGTCGATCCTGGTCAGGTGGACCGAGGTCAGCAGGCCGGCGGACCCGGCGAGCCAGTCGCGGAGCATCCGGCGGCGCAACGGCGCCGGCCGGTCGGCCAGCACCGTCACCGGCAGCCTGTCCCCCGGTGCCACCCCGGCAGACACCAGTGCCCCGGTCGCCAGGTCGTCGAGCAGGTCGGCGTCCTCCCGTAGCAGGCGGGCACTGCGGGTCAGTGCGGCATCCACCCGTGGACCCAGGACCTCCCGCATCACCGGGAGCAGCTCGTGCCGTACCCGCGAGCGGAGGATCTCCGGGTGTTCGTTGTGGGGGTCGTCCCAGAGGTCGAGGCCGAGTTCGGCGCAGCTGCCGCGGGTCTGGTCACGGGTGGCGGCGAGCAGCGGGCGTCCCAGGAAGGACGCTCCGGCGTCCACCACCGGATGCTTGCGGGAGATCTCCCGCAATCCGGCGAGACTGCCGGTGCCCGACCCGCGGGTCAGGGCGAGCAGCAGGCCTTCGGCATCGTCATCGGCGGTATGGGCGACGAGCACGGGGAGACCGGCGGCGGCGTCGCCGAGGGCACGGTAACGGGCGTCGCGGGCCGGCCCCTCCCCCGGTCCGGCAACGTCGACGGTGACCACGGTCGCCGTCGCCCCGAGGCCACGGCACTGATGTGCAGCACGGGCGGCGACGCGGTCCGAGCCGTCCTGGAGACGGTGGTCGACGGTGACGGTGGTGACCGCAAGACCGGCGTGGACGCAGGCGGCGGCCAGTGCCAGGGAGTCCCCTCCCCCGGAGACTCCGCAGACCACGGCGTCCCCGCGGTGCAGCCCGGCACGGTCGAGGAAGGCGGCGAGGCTGTGCCGGACAGCGAGGGTCGCCGGGCCGGGACGACCGGGACACATCGGGACTACACCTTGCGCAGGGCGGCGGCGAGGCGGTCGAGCGCGGCGCGGCCGGCGTCCTGGTCGGAACCGTTGGACAGGAAGGCGAAGGTGAGGACGCGACCGGAGTCCGTGGTCAGCGTGCCCGCGAGGGCATTGACCCCGTCGAGGGTGCCGGTCTTCGCCCGGACCCGGCCGGCGGCGGATTCCGCGCCGGAACCGGAGAGATAGCGGTCGGACAGGGTGCCGTCGGCGGCGGCGACCGGCAGAGCGTCGAGCAGCAGCCGCAGTTCGGCGGCACGGTCGGCGATGTCGTCGTCCACGCCGTCGCTGACCGGTGCACCGGCGGCCAGGGCGAGGACGCCGTCGAGGATCCGGGCACTGAGCCGGTTGTCCTCACTCATCCCGGAGCAGTCCTTGAGCACGGCCTCATCGACGTCGATACCGGCCTCACCCAGGGTGTCGAGGATCGCATCAGTGGCGCCGGAGAAGGTCGCGGACCCACCTCGGGCGGCGGCGACCTCGCGGCCGACGGCCTCGGCGAGGAGGTTGTCACTGTGCAGCATCATGTCGCGCAGCCGGGTTCCCAGCGGCGCGGAGTAGACGGTGCCGAGCGCTTCGAAGGACCCGTCGCTGTCCCCGTCGCTGTCCCCGTCGTCAGTCCCGGTGCCCACCGGCTCATCGGAGACACTGACCGACGCGCCGGTGGCGCCGAGGGCGTCCGCCAGGGCACGGCCGGCGTCGGCGGCAGGGGTGTTCGACCGCGGTGAATAGTTCTCGGTGGGGTCAAGGCGCCCGGCGTCCAGCATCACCGCACCGAGCGGGGCCACATTACCGGCGGCGATATCGTCGGTGGACCAGGTGGAGTTGAACAGATCGCCCTCACGGACCGAGTTGTCGACGATGACCGAGGTGACCTGCTGACCGCCGAGAGCTCCGGTGACCTGTTCGGCGAGATCGTCGATCGTGGGCGCGTCGGTGAAGAACCCGGAGTCCTCGCTGCGTTGCAGGGTGACGTCGCCGCCCCCGCGCAGGATGATCTGACCCGGCTCGTCGCCGGCGAGCACCGTGGTCCCGACGCGGTCGTCGACGGGCAGGGTGAGCAGCGCGGCGGTTGCCGTGGTGAGCTTCGTGGCGGACGCCGGGACCAGGGTGCGGTCCGGATCAGCCGACCAGATCTCCTCACCGGTGGCGACGTCGGTGACATGACCGGTGACCTGTCCGAGTGCCGCATCCGCGGCGGGACCGGAGAGGACGGACGCCACCGTGTCGGTGTCGGGGGCGGAACTGTCCACACCGTCGACTGGTACTGCACCGACCACCGGGGACGCTGCGGTGATCTCCTCGGCCGCTTCGACACCTGTGTCGCCTGTCCGGTTGACCACGAGGGCCGCGGCGACGATGACGATGACGGCGACGACGAATGCAGCGATGCCGTAGAGCCAACGGCGTGAGGAGATCTTGCTCATCTCGGGCATCGGTGCCTTCCGGTTACGGGATATGACCCCCACAGACTATCGGACGACCCTGTCCGCACGGCCGGCTCCTCACCGTCACGGGTCACCCGGTCACCGGCAGGCCGCAGAAAGCCTGCGGAGTTCGTTTCCAGAACGTATGCTCCATGTCCATGGCGAAAGAACTCATCACCGCATCCCGCACCGTCAACGCCACCCCGGACCGCGTCTGGCACGTGGTCTCCGACCTCTCTGCCATGGGCCGTCGCAGTCCGCAGTGCCGCAGGATGCTCGTCCTCGGCCCGGGGACGCCGCGTCCTGGCACGACGACCGTGAACCTCAACCGCCGCGGCATCCTGTTCTGGCCGACCTGGTCGAGGGTCACCGCCTGGGAACCGGCGAAGACCCTCGAGTTCCGGATCCCGCTCAACGGCTCGCGGTGGCGCTACGACCTCGCCGACAACGGCGACGGCACCACCACGGTCACCGAGTCCCGCATCGTGGAGGGGAACACCTCCGCGCTCTCCCGCGGAATGGTGGCCGCGTTCCTCGGCGGCAACGACACCTTCGAGGCCGAGCTGCACAGTGGAATTGAACAGACCCTGGCGGGTATCGCAGGAGAGGCCGAGGCTGCAGGGTAGACTCACTGCCCATGAGCATCGAAGTCACCATCGAGATCCCCAAGGGTTCCCGCAACAAGTACGAGGTCGACCACGAGACCGGCAAGGTCTACCTGGACCGTTACCTCTTCACCCCCATGGCGTACCCGGCCGACTACGGCTTCATCGACCACACCCTGGGTGAGGACGGCGACCCGCTGGACGCCCTCGTGATCCTCCCCGAGCCCCTCTTCCCGGGCGTCATCGTCAAGGCCCGCCCGGTCGGCGTCTTCAAGATGACCGACGAGGCCGGCGGCGACGACAAGCTGTTGTGCGTCATCGACGACGTCCGCTACGACAGGTTCCAGGACATCGACGACATCGCCCATGACGTCAAGGACGAGATCGAGCATTTCTTCGTCCACTACAAGGACCTGGAGCCGGGCAAGGAAGTCCACGGTTCCGGCTGGGGCGACAAGGCCGAGGCCGAGAAGATCCTCGCCGAGGCCATCGAGCGCAACAAGTAGGACCGCTCCCCCTCCTTTCACGTCCAGACACCCTCCCCGGACGCCCCCCTCACGGGCGGTGGCATCCGGGGAGGGTTTTCTGTGTGTGCGGCGGTCTTCTCGGCATTCTCTCAGGCAACTTGCGCCCCATGCGTCACGACGGTCGTCTACAGTATGTCTCACCTCAGACGCTGTGCCCGCTGTGCCGGTTGTGCCTTCTCTCCTTCCCCACTGATCATCCACTGAAGGAGACCTGCGCATGCACCATCGCCGAATCCTGCTGCCTCTTGCCCTGGCTTTCCTGGCCTCCACCGCGGTGACCGCTCCGGCCGGAGCGGTCTCCGGTTCCCTGGGATCCCTGGGATCCCTGGGATCCCTGGACTTCGGGACCACCGTCGAGAACCCCTACTCGACAGACACCCGGAACAACATCGTCGCTTTCGGTGACTCCTTCACCTCGAATTCCGCGAGTTACGTCAACGACGCACCCTGGGCCTATCCCGCCTACCCACGCACCGAAGGGTGCCTGACCGCGCCGGACGCCTGGCCCGCCCAACTCGGCGCCATCACCGGGCGACCGGTCCAGAACTGGGCATGCAACGCACACACGACCGGCCAGATGCTGGGCCGGATCGACCGCGCCATCGCCTCCGGCCACATCAACGACACCTCTCTGGTGATCTTCGCCGCGGGCATGAACGACAAGCGGCAGGGAGTGTCGGATGCCACCGTCGTCGCCAACCTGGTCTCCGCGGTACAGAAGGTGCGGGCCGTCGCCCCCGGAGCGCAGATCGCCGTCCTGGGCCGGTTGGCGACCACGAACACCGAGGGACGGTTCTGCGACCGCAACACCGTACCCGACCAGCCGACCGGGGCGATCGACCGGACCACCGCCTCCTATGAGGCCGCGACCCAGGCCAACCAGCGGGCCGCCGCCGCACAGGCCGACGTGCAGTTCATCGACATCCGGTCGATGACCATCGAGGCGAACTCCAGCTGCGGGCTGGACGCCGACCGCTTCATCTCCGGCATGACGGACACCACAACCCCGGACTACAACATGCCGGCCCATCCCTCCCTGGCCGGCAGCAGGTTCCTCGCCCAGCAGGTCTCCGCCGTCATCGTCGCTGCGGCAGTGGCAGGTCTGCTGCCGTAGCGGGCCGGCCCCGGGAATCAGCCTTCGCCGCCGACGTAGGCGACAGCCTCGATCCCGGCGTCCCGGAAGTTCTGCAGGGCACGGACATTGTGCGGGCTGGAGGTGACGACCACGGCCAGTCCGCCACGGTCGGAGATCATCGACTTGGTGTTCTGCACATTGGCGACGGTGCTGTCCGACTCTTCCTCGATGAGGATCTGGTTGGTCACACCCCGTTCGCGGAGTCCGCTCTCCATCGCCGCAGCTTCACTGGGGCAGTCCGCCTGGGTAGCGCCACCACTGACGATCACCGGATTGAGCAGGTGGGTACGGGCCAGCTCGGTGGCGGCCTCCAACCGGTCGTCGAGCACCTGCGGGCGGGAGCAGTCTTCGTCGAGGCGGGCGCCGAGCACCACGATCGGCACCTGGGCGTCCCGCAGCAGGATCGCCTGCGCAGCGACCGGACTCACCACGGGAATGTCGGCAATGGTCCGGTTGTCGGAGACGAGGGTCTTGTCCTGTGCCGTGGCGCCGGCGGTCGGCGCGCCGGCGAGCCCGACGGTGACAGCGGAGACGGCGGCCAGGGCGAAAGCCGCGGCAGAGCGTGTGGGAGACAGCGTGAGTGACACGTGAGGGCCTTTCGGAGCACCGTAGGACAGTGCCGGAGGTAGGGGGAGAATTCGGCAGGGGGTAAAAGTTTGGGGGTGGTCAGGAGTTGTCACGACAATGTCTCATTCCAGAACGTTCCGCTACCGTTGTCGGAAGATTGACGCGAACCCCACCGCTCATCCTCAGCGTAAGGAATAGAAACACAAATATAATGTTCAGTCTCGGGCAGGCTCGGACGACCGCCGACCGCGGGCGTAGAGTGGTCGACCATGAGTGATTTCGAGACTGTCCAGCCCACCGAGGTCCCCGACGGAGCCCAGCTCATCGATATCCGCGAACCCGACGAGTACGCGCAGTGGCACGCCGAAGGCTCCGAGAATCTGCCGCTTTCCCAGCTTCAGGAGCGCTACGGCGAGTTCGACTTCGACCGGGACATCTACCTCATCTGCCTGTCCGGCGGCCGCTCCGCCCGCGCCTGCCAGTGGCTGGAGATGAACGGCATCGACGCGATCAACGTCGCCAACGGAACTTCCGGATGGCGCGATGCCGGCCTTCCGATCATCGGCGATCAGACCGCACCCCGGAACTGACCGGCCCCGGGGCTCTACCCCTGCTGCGACCGGGGGCGCCGCAGGGTCAGACCCGGGATAGGTACGGGGGAATCCCCACAATTGGGCGACCCAATCCCGGAACCGGTATTCTGGAGCGCATGGCCGATTCCCCCCACCTGCCGCACAACCTCCTCGCGTCCCCCTCGTTCCAGCTGGAGCGACTGCGCCGACGCACCCGGGAATTCGTCGAGGCCGACCTGGCCCGGGAGGGGTTCAACCTCCGCGAGTACTGGGTGCTGACCTACCTCGTCGACGGGGACGCCACCAGCCAAACCACGCTCGGTGAGGTCATCGGTGTGGACCGCTCTGACATGGTCCGCCTCGTGGACTCACTGGAGCAGCGGTCACTGGCGCAGCGGGTGAAGGACCCCAAGGACCGCCGCCGGCAGATCATCTCGGCGACGAAGAAGGGGCGTAAGGCGCAGGAGAAACTGACCCCCGTGGTGCAGGACGCCGAGGACAAGGCCCTCGACGAATCCACCTCCAAGCAGCTCAAGCACCTGAAGAAACTGGCGAAGTCGATCATCGCCTCCGAGGAGGAGACCGATCAGCCGGCCTAGTCGCCGATCTGGTCGCGTCCCCGCTTCACGATCTTCGGGTCCGGCTGACCCACCAGGTCGTAGTCCTTGCCGGTGTAGTCGAACTTGCTGAGCACGTAACGCATGGCATTGAGCCGGGCCCGCTTCTTATCGTTGGACTTGATGGTGATCCAGGGGGATTCATTCGTGTCCGTGTAGCGGAACTGTTCCTCCTTCGCCCGGGTGTAGTCGTCCCACCGGTCAAGGGACGCCAGGTCCATCGGAGACAGCTTCCACTGCCGCACCGGATCGACCTGTCGGATGGCGAAGCGGGTCCGCTGCTCCTTCTGCGTCACCGAGAACCAGAACTTCGTCAGGCTGATCCCGGAGCCCATGAGCATGTTCTCCAGCATGGGCACCTCACGGAGGAACTCGGCGTGCTGGTCATTGGTACAGAAGCCCATGACACGCTCGACACCGGAGCGGTTGTACCAGGAGCGGTCGAAGAAGACGATCTCCCCGGCACAGGGCAGGTGCTGGATGTAGCGCTGGAAGTACCAGGACGTCGACTCCCTCGGGCTGGGTTTCTCCAGGGCGACGGTCCGGGCACCACGGGGGTTGAGGTGCTCGTTGAAGCGCTTGATGGTGCCGCCCTTGCCGGCGGCGTCGCGCCCCTCGAAGAGGATGACGTGCTTCTGGCCCGTGTCCTTGGTCCAGTTCTGCCACTTCAGCAGTTCGATCTGCAGAGCCCGCTTGGTGGACTCGTACTCGTCGCGGTCGAGCCGCTCCTCGTAGGGGTAGTTCTCCCGCCAGGTGTCCACCCGGTGCCCGTCGGGGGTGATGAGTACCGGATCGTCCTCGTCCGAGTCGTCCACCAGGTAACCCTCGGTGGCCGCCAGATCGACGATGTGGAACTCCTGGTTGTCACCTGTACCCGTACCCATGCTGTCTGCCATACCCCCATCCTAGAGCGAACAGCCCGCCGTCACCCGCAGGCCGCACACCCCGTTCCCCCTCGTGTACCCCCGAAACGGAAACTCCCGGTGTCCGGCAACGGACGTGCACACGGCGGCAGGCACGACAGTGGCCCGGCCCCGCCGTAGCGGGGACCGGGCCACTGAAGCGGCGAGGTCCTAGGAGGACAGCGCGGAACCGGCGTCGAAGATGTCGAACAGGCCGGAGAAGACGTCAGCGAAACCGCCGAAGAAGGTGGACAGGTTCTCGAAGAGGCCGAGAAGGTCGGTCATGGTGTTCTCCCTGAGAGGAATCGTATGCAGTCGACCCGGGCGGGCCGTCGGGGGACAATACTAATGCTGTCCCCGACAAATGCAACCCGTCTGCCCACCTACGGGGGATCAGAAGCCGCCCATGCCGCCCATGTCACCCATGTCCGGGGCTGCAGCAGCCTCGGGCTCGGGCTTGTCGGCGACGACAGCCTCGGTGGTGAGGAAGAGGCTGGCGATGGAGGCCGCGTTCTGCAGTGCGGAACGGGTGACCTTCACCGGGTCGGCGATGCCGCCGGCCAGCAGGTCGACGTACTCACCGGTCGCGGCGTTGAGACCGTGGCCGCTCTCCAGGTTGGCGACCTTGTCGACGACGACGCCCGGCTCCAGGCCGGCGTTGAAGGCGATCTGCTTCAGCGGGGAGGAGAGGGCGGCGCGCACGATCTGCACACCGGTGGCCTCGTCACCCTCCAGGCCGAGGTTGTCGGCGAGGACGTGGGCGGCCTGCAGCAGTGCAGCGCCACCACCGGCGACGATGCCCTCCTCGGCGGCAGCCTTGGCGTTACGGACGGCGTCCTCGATGCGGTGCTTGCGCTCCTTGAGCTCCACCTCGGTGGCGGCACCGACCTGCAGGACGGCGACGCCACCGGCCAGCTTGGCGAGACGCTCCTGGAGCTTCTCCTTGTCGTAGTCGGAGTCCGCGTTCTCGATCTCCTGACGGATCTGGCGGACGCGACCGGCGAGCTGCTCGGAGGAGCCGGCGCCGTCGATGATGGTGGTCTCGTCCTTGGTGACGACGACCTTGCGGGCGGTACCCAGCAGCGGCAGGTCGGCGGTCTCGAGAGAGAGGCCGACCTCTTCGGCGATGACCTGGCCACCGGTGAGGATGGCGATGTCCTGCAGCTGGGCCTTGCGGCGGTCACCGAAACCCGGGGCCTTGACGGCGACGGACTTGAAGGTGCCGCGGATCTTGTTGACGACGAGGGTGGACAGGGCCTCACCCTCGATGTCCTCGGCGATGATCAGCAGCGGCTTGCCGGACTGCATGATCTTCTCGAGCAGCGGCAGCAGGTCCTTGACGTTGGAGATCTTGGAGGAGACCAGGAGGATGTAGGGGTCCTCCAGGACAGCCTCGCCGCGCTCGATATCGGTGGCGAAGTACGCGGAGATGTAGCCCTTGTCGAAGCGCATACCCTCCGTGGTCTCGAGGGTCACGCCGAAGGCGTTGGACTCCTCGACGGTGATGACGCCCTCCTTGTTGAGCTCACCGTCGCCCACGGCGTACATGGCCTCGGCGATGAGCTCACCGATCTTCTCGTCCGCGGCGGAGATGCCGGCGGTGGCGGCGATCTGCTCCCGGGTCTCGATCTCCTTGGCGGTGCTGAGCAGCTCGGTGGCGACCTTCTCGACACCGGCCTGGATACCGCGCTTGATGCCCATGGGGTTGGAGCCGGCCGCGACGTTGCGCAGACCCTCCTTGACCAGGGCCTGGGCCAGAACGGTGGCGGTGGTGGTGCCGTCGCCGGCGACGTCGTCGGTCTTCTTGGCGACCTCCTTGACCAGCTCGGCACCGATCTTCTCGTAGGGGTCCTCGAGGTCGATCTCCCGGGCGATGGTGACGCCGTCGTTGGTGATCATGGGGGCGCCCCACTTGCGCTCCAGGACGACGTTGCGTCCCTTCGGGCCGAGGGTGACCTTCACGGCGTCCGCGAGGGTGTTGAGACCCTTCTCCAGGCCGCGACGGGCCTCCTCGTCAAAAGCAATCATTTTAGCCATGTGGCTCGTTTTCCTCCGTGTGAGAGTAGGAGCGACACGTACGGTTCAGAGGCAGCGCCCGCGACGGCACGGGTGGACGCATGTCGCGTCATCCACCCTCACTGCACCTGAAGTGGCTCGTGAAGCGACTCGTAGACCGAGCCCGAACCAGATTGTCTGGCACTCAATACGGGTAAGTGCTAACCCCGTTTTTAGCAGTCTCACCCCTCGAGTGCAAGGAGGGGTGCCGGGGCGACGCGCTATCCTCATATCCATGACTGACTCCCCGACTGAACAGACCTCCCCCACTCCGGAGGCCGCCCGCGCGGCGATGGCCGCACAGATGCCTTTCGTCCGTGAGGCACTCACCGAACTCGTCGCCTTCCGCTCCGTCCACTCCACCCCCGGGCTGGAGAAGGACAACGCGGACGCCGCCGCCTGGGTCGTCAACTCCTTCCGCAAGGTCGGCATCCCCGTCGGACCCCACGTGACCAGTGACGGTTCGACCTCCGTCATCGGCCTGCGTGAGCCTGCAGAGGGATTCCCGACGATCCTCCTCTACTCCCACTTCGACGTGCAGCCCGCGTCCGACGTGGAGAACTGGACCTCGTCGCCCTGGGAGCTCACCGAACGGGACGGCCGCTGGTACGGCCGCGGCGCCGCCGACTGCAAGGGCCACGTGGTCATGCACCTGGCCGTGCTGCGTGCTCTCAACGAGCTTGCCGCCGAGTTCCCGGATGTCGCGAAGGTGGGCGTCCGCGTCCTCGTCGAAGGCTCCGAGGAGCGCGGCGGCTACGGCCTTGAGGACCTGCTGGCGGAGAAGCCGGACCTGTTCGCCGCCGACGTCTTCCTCATCGCCGACTCCGGCAACGACACCCTCGGCGTCCCCGCGGTCGGCACCGCCCTGCGTGGCACCGCACCGGTGACCGTCACCGTGGAAACCCTCGACCAGCCGATGCACTCCGGCCAGTACGGTGGCGCAGCCCCGGACGCCCTGCTATCGCTGATCCACCTGCTCGCCACCCTCCACGACGAGAACGGACTCGTCGCCGTCGACGGACTCGACTCCGACGCCCGATGGGAGGGACGCGGCCCCGATGCCGCGACCTTCCGCCGCGACGCCGGCATCCTCGACGGCGTCGACCTCCTCGGCGAGGCACAGGGCCTGAACCCCAACGACCTCACGGTCGCCCGTCCGTCCATCACCGTCACCGGCCTCGACTCCCTGTCGGTGGCGGACGCCGTCAACGCCGTCGTGGCCCGGGCCGCCGCCCACGTCAGCCTCCGCGTCCCGCCGGGAATGGACCCCAAGGTCGCGCAGGACGCCCTCATCGCCCACCTCGAGGCGCATGTGCCGCAGCATGCGAAGCTCACCATCGAACGTGACACGCTGGCGTCCCCCTTCCTCGCCGACATCACCGGCCCGGCGCTGGCCCGGCTGACCGCGTCCCTGGCGGACGCCTACGGCGCCGAGACGACCGCCGAGATCGGGTCAGGCGGCTCGATCCCGCTGTGCAATGCGTTACTCGCCCAGTTCCCGGACGCCGAACTCGGACTCTTCGGTATCGAGGAACCCGCCTGCCGTATCCACTCTGCGGATGAGTCCGTCTCGCCGGATGAGATTCATGCTATCGGCACCGCTGAGCTGCTTTTCCTCGCCCGCTCCGCGGAGTAACGCAGAGTGATTTGCCCCACATCGATGATGTAAGTATCATCACCGACCATGAACATCTCCCTTCAGCGAGTAACCCACCCGGGTGGAGGAATGGACTGACCCCTCCACCTCGGGGTCGGTGCGATACTCGCACGGTGCGTCGGTCCACATCCAGCCGACACTTTCACCACCGTTCAAGGGAACTGCATATTCATGTTCGAGCCACAGGATTACCGGATGTCTTCCACTACCCTGATCCGCTTCGCCAACGCTGAATCCTCCAGGGATGAGCAGGCGAGCTACGCTCTGCGCCCCTCCGCCCGCCGATCCAGCTCGGTGACCTACCGGACGGCGCAGCCCCTCCCCCGCATCGAGAAGCGTCGCACCCGCACTTTCGCCGAGGATCCCTTCCGCGCCCGTTTCGGACGCCGCCTGCCCGCCGGCATGCGCCAGGAGACCCGTGGCATGGAGTGGCGCACCTTCATCGAGACCTACGCTCCGGATGCGATCCGGGTCGAGTCACTGCGTACCACGAAGCTCACCGCCGGCCGGAAGAGCTACGAGCTCGCGATCACCGGGCTGCGTGACGGTATGTCGACCCGCGTCTCCATCACTTCGATGGGCTCCGCCTCCGCCATGACCCAGATCCTCGCCGACCACGGTCGCCGCGTGGAGATCCTCGAGTTTCACCAGTACGACATCTTCGAGGCCACGGTCACCTTCATCTACGCACAGCACAAGACCGCGAAGTGCTGGGCGGTGGGCTTCGGTGCCGACCGGGACACCTCCATCGCCGCCGCGCTGGGTTCCGCCGCCACCCGCCTGCACGGCTGAGGGTTTCTTGCCCACCACCCCTGTATGCGCCCGGATCGGGAGTTCAGGGGTGGTTTTTCATGCCCGGACCACCCTGAGGCACCCGACCCGGCGCCTACCCCGGCACAGGTACGACCCGGCAGGGTGGCTCCCCGGCCTCAGACCAACCGGTCGAGTCGCACCCGGTCTCTACAGCGACTTCTTCAGCGTCTCCACCGTGAGGTCGACTGCGGCGATCCACGCCTCCGGCTGGGTGAAGCCCTGCTCTGCACCGGCGTCACCTCGGGTGCGCACACCAGGCTCGAGCGCTGCGCCGGCCTCACGGGCAGCCGCCCGCTGCAGGGCGTAGTCACCGCCGCGCTCGACAATCCGGGAGACCTCCGCGAGCTCCGCAGCACACCCCAGATCCTCCGACAACGGGGTCAGACGCTCCACCCAGTCGGCGAGGTCGTCGGTGACCAGCCGCTCGGTGGTCTCCCGGTCGGTGATGATCAACGCGTCCAGCCCGTAACGGGCGGCACGCCACTTGTTCTCCGCGACATGCCAGTACTGGAGCGTCGGCAGGTCACGGCCTGCCTCCCACTCGCGCTCGTAGTACGCCACGAGGCAGTGGATGAATGCGGCGATGGCGCCGACCTCACGGACCTCCATGGTGGAGTCCGCGAACCGGACCTCGACCGTGCCGTACTTCGAAGGGCGAACGTCGAAGTGCATCGACCCGGTGTGGTTGATCACCCCGGACCGGTCCTGGTCGACGTTGAACGCCTCCCACTCGTCCCAGTCGGAGAACTGGTAGGGCATGCCCGCCGTCGGCAGCTGCTGGTACAGCAGGGTGCGGTTCGAGGCGTAGCCGGTGTCCAGGCCCTCCCAGGCCGGGGAGGACGCCGACAGCGCGAGCACGTGCGGGTACTGCGTCATCACCGCGTTGATGATGGGCCAGACCCGGTCTCTGCCTCCTACACCGACGTGGACATGGATCCCCCAGATGAGCATCTGGCGTCCCCAGTACTGGGTCCGTTCGATGATCTCGTTGTAGCTCTGCTTCTCACTGAGCACCTGGTCACCCCAGTGGGCGAAGGGGTGCGTCCCCGCGGAGAAGACGTTGACCCCCATCTCCCCCGCCACGGTCATGATCTTCGCCAGCTGACCACGGAGGTCCTCGACGGCGTCCGGGATCGTCTCGTGGACGCCGGTCACCATCTCCAGGGTGTTCGCGAGGAACTCGCGGGTGATGGTGTGCCCGGGGTACCGACGGTCGAGCTCCGCCATGATCTCCGGGGCCTTCGCGACGAGGTCGCGGGTCACCGGGTCGACGAGGGCGACCTCCCACTCGATACCGACCGTCGGTGCTGAACCGGGGAATTCCATGGCGCCGATGTTACTGCATCAGCAGGCCGGTCACCCCAGCGGACCAGTCAGGACGACGACGACGGCGTCCGCCGTACCGCCCTCACGAATGGCGGCCTCACCGAAGCGGTCGTAGTAGTCGGAGTTGCCCGGCGCGGCGGTCAGCCCGAGGTCGGAAGCGACCTGCTCGGCAGCGGCCTGAGCTGCGGCGTTGCCCTCCGGGTAGTAGACGCGGGACTCCTCGCTGATGCCTTCGATACGACCCTGGAGGTTGCCGTAGCCGACATTGGTCCAGTCACTGTCACGGACCCGGTCCGCACCCGACTGGGAGAGACCGGACTCGGTGCTGTTGTTCAGCACCGTGACCCCGATGCCCCGGTCGACCTCGGCAGCGGAATCCCCGGTGCCGGCTTCGTCGCCGGGAACGGGAGCCTGCGCGGACGAGGAGGAGTCGTTCGACGCACCGTCGGCACCGTCGGCGTCGTCGGCGCCTGCAGCCTCGGAAGCACCCTGGTCAGCCTCACCGGGGGCAGGTGCGGCGGCCGTGGCGGAGGTGTCCGGGCCGGATGCTGTGTCGTCGGAGTCATCGTCGCCACCGAACAGGGAGAAGGCACCCCAGATGATGAGGACCACGGCGACGGCGGTGAGGATCATGGCCAGGCCACGCAGCGGCGGGCCGGATTTCTCCGGCGGTTCACCTGATGTGCCGGCCACTCCGGCAGCGCCGGCAGCACCTGCGCCGGTAGCCGCCGCCGGGTAGGCGTAGGCCTCGTCGTAGGCCTCGTCGTAGGAGTCGTCGTAGGAGTCGTCGTAGGAGTCGTCGTAGCCGGAATTGTCGTACGGGCCCTGCTCAGGCTCCCGGGAATGCCGCGGTCGGTTCTGCTCAGTCACGCCCCAATAGTAACTTCAGTCACGCCGTTCACGCAGTATCCTCACCATGGCCGGGTCGGCCTCCTGCGCCTCAGGACGCTCGATAAGTGCGTTGAGCTGCTGAAAGTACCGCCACGGTTCCACCCCGAACCGGCGTCGGATCTCCTCTTCCTTCGCCCCTGACGCCGACCACCGCAGATGCTCGAACGCGAGAATCTCCCGTTCCTGTTCACTCAGCGCCGCCATGACCGTAGAGTGTAACGGTCCTACTGACGTTCATTCATGACCAGCCCCAGGGAGCCCCTGTGACTACAGCCATCAACGATTCGGCCGCCCAGGCGCCCGGTAGACGTACCCGCGAAGAGAAGCGGGTCCTTGCCGGAACCCTCGTCGGCACCACCATCGAGTGGTACGACTTCTTCATCTACGCCCAGGCCGCGGCCTTCATCTTCGCGCCACTGTTCTTCGACCCCGTCGGCAGCGACAACCTCGCCCAGATCTTCTCCTGGGCCTCGATCGGCATCAGCTTCCTGTTCCGCCCCCTGGGTGCGATCATCGCCGGCCACCTCGGTGACCGCTACGGACGCAAGACCGTCCTCGTGGTCACCCTGGTCGGAATGGGCCTCGCGACCGCCCTCATCGGCGTCCTGCCGACCTACGAGACCATCGGCGTGGCCGCACCGGTCCTGCTGATCCTGCTGCGCATCCTGCAGGGCTTCTCCGCCGGCGGTGAGTGGGGCGGCGCCGCCCTCATGTCCGTCGAGCACGCCCCGCGCGAGAAGCGCGGACTGTTCGGCGCCTACCCGCAGATCGGTGTCCCGCTGGGCCTGATCCTGGCGACCTCGTTCATGTTCCTGCTGAACACCTCCATGTCCGACGACACCTTCGAGTCCTGGGGCTGGCGTCTGCCTTTCCTGTCCTCCCTGGTGCTCATCGTCGTCGGCTACCTGATCCGTCGCTCCGTCGAGGAGTCCCCGGTCTACCTGGACATGCAGGAGCGTCAGCAGGCCGCGTCCGCACCGCTCGGCCGCCTCTTCCGTGACCACTGGAAGAACGTCCTGCTCGCCGCCCTGATCTTCGCCGGCAACAACGCCACCGGCTACATGATCATCGCCTTCTTCTCCTCCTACGGCACCAAGACCCTGGGCATGGAGAAGTCGCAGACCCTCGTCGCCGCCATCGCCGGTGGTGTGGCCTGGCTGCTCCTCACCATCTACAGCGGCTGGATCAGTGACCGTATCGGACGCCGCGTCACCTTCGCCATCGGCTATGTGCTGCTCATCGCCTGGGTCGTGCCGATGTGGTGGTTCATCGACAAGGGCACCACCGGCTCGATGACCTTCGCGATCGTCGTCCTCACCTTCGGCCTGGCGGCGTCCTACGCCCCGCAGTGTGCCCTGTACGCCGAGATGTTCCCGGCGGACGTGCGGTACTCCGGCACCTCGATCGGTTACGCCATCGGTTCGATCCTCGGTGGCGCCTTCGCGTCCACCTTCGCGCAGATGATCCTCGACAACACCGGCGACTCCTGGTGGATCGGTATCTACCTCGGCGCGATGTGCCTGATCTCCCTGATCGCGGTACTCGCGGTGCCGAAGTCGGTGGAGAAGTCCGACCTGCACGTCTAGCGGGTTATTCTGGACGGCATGTCCGTTCTTCCTGTCGTCATCTGCGGCGATCCCGTCCTGCACACCCCCACCACCCCGGTCACCGAGCCGGCCGCCGACCAGCTCGGCGAGGGGACCGAACTGTCCACCCTCATCGCCGACATGTACGAGACCCTGGAGCTGGCCCACGGTGTGGGCCTGGCCGCGAACCAGGTCGGCGTCGGCCTGCGGGTATTCGTCTACGACTGCCCCGACATCGACGGTCCTGACGGCACCCGGAAGTCCGAGGAGGAGATCGAGGCACAGGGTGGGCCGATGCGCCGCGGCTGCGTCATCAACCCGGTCCTGGAGACCAGCGAGATCCCGGAGACCATGCCGGATCCCGAGGACGATGTCGAGGGGTGCCTCTCGGTCCCCGGCTACGACTACCCCACCGGCCGCGCCGACTGGGCCCGCGTCACCGGCACCGACGAGCACGGCGAGCCGACGAGCGTGGAGGGCTACGGATTCTTCGCCCGCTGCCTGCAGCACGAGACCGGTCACCTCGACGGCCACCTCTACATCGACACGCTGATCGGCCGCAATGCCCGCGCGGCGAAGAAGATGGTGAAGCGTGAGGGATGGACCGTCCCCGGCAACTCCTGGCTCCCGGGGGTGGACGCCGACCCCTTCGGTCACGACGACTGACCCGCGATGAACGACACCTCCTTCTCCGGCGCCCGGGCCGGCGCACGCCCACCGCAGGAGACAGGTCTGCCCTTCCCCGTCTCACGGCACACCGACCCGGTCAGCGTGCACACCGGCGCCCGCGCCACAGTGCGTCACCTGGTGCCCGGGGACGACGGACGTCCCGCCCTCAACCCGGACACCGGTCGTCCCCTGGTCAGTGACGTCATCGGCGTCCTGCGGTCGCTCGACCCGTTGACCGTGGAGGACGCCGCGGGCGAGCTGCACCGTATCCCGGTGCGTGCCGTGGTGGTGCTCAAGACCCTGCACGCGAGGCCGGTGCGCACCAGTGACATCCGGGCTGTCGAGACCGCCACCGCACGGGCCTTCCCGGGTCTGGAGCACCGCGACTTCGGTGGCTGGCTGGCCCGCGCCGGCGACGGGATCACCGAACGGTCCAATTCCGCGGTCCCGCTCGGCCCCGGGGCCGGAACCACTCCGGTCCCGCTGGAGGAGATCCACGCGTTCTACCGCTCCCACAACCTCCCGACCCGCCTGCTGCTGCCCGACCGGATCAGCCGACCCGCGGAGCCGCTGCTCACCGTCCCCGGGGCACAGCGCGGTCCGGAGATCAGCGTGATGACCCGCAGGTTGGGTACCGGCGCCACCGGCTCCACTACCCTCCCGGCTGTCCCGGAGCCGCCCGTCGAACTCGCCGGACGCCTGGACCTGCGCGTCGACGACCAGCCCGACGAGGCCTGGCTGCAGCTCTACCACTTCCGTGGTGAGCCACTGCCGGAGCACGCCCTGCGGCTGCTCGCCGCCCGGCTCGACGGTGCCCTGGGCTTCGCCCGGCTCACCGTCGACGGAGAGACCGTCGCCGTCACCCGGGGCACCGTCACCGAGGGTGGCGGACGCCAGTTCCTGGGCTACTCCGCGGTCGAGGTCTCACCCGCATGGCGCCGACGTGGTCTCGGTACCCTGCTCGGCACCGCGATGCTGCACTGGGGAGCGGCACAGGGCGCGACGGAAAGCTACCTCCAGGTCATCGCGACGAACCTCGCCGGACGTGGCCTCTACCACGGCCTGGGGTTTTCCGAGCACCACCGGCACCGTTGCGTCCTCATTCCCGATACTGTGTAGGGCATGCGTGTCGCCACCTGGAACATCAACTCCGTGCGCACCCGGGAAGCCCGGGTACGTGACTTCCTCTCCCGCTCCGACGTTGACGTCCTGTGCCTCCAGGAGACGAAGTGCACCGACGCACAGTTCCCTGATTTCTCCGACACCGGCTACGAGCAGGCCCACCACGGACTCGGCTCCTTCAACGGAGTCGCCGTACTCTCCCGCACCGGCATCGACGAGGTGACCACGGACTTCGGTCAGCCCGGTTTCGACAAGGATCCGGCCGCCCCACAGGAGCAGGAGGCCCGGGCCCTCGGCGTGACCTGTGGCGGGGTGCGGGTGTGGAGCCTGTACGTGCCCAACGGCCGGGAGATCTCCGACCGGCACTACACCTACAAGCTCGACTTCCTCGATGCCCTGGCGTCCTATGCGGAGCAGGAGCACCGGCCGACGGTGGTCACCGGTGACTTCAACATCACCCCCACCGACGACGATGTCTGGGACCCCTCGTTCTTCGTCGGCAAGACCCATGTCACCCCGCGGGAGCGTGCCGCCCTGCGGCACCTGGAGGACGCCGGCCTGACCGAGGCGACCGCCCCGTTGCGCGGCCGGTACTCCTACTGGGACTACCAGGCGATGCGCTTCCAGCGCGGCCAGGGGATCCGCATCGACCTGCAGTACTGCCGTGGAATCACACCGGCTGACGACCCGGAGCCCTGGGTCGACGTCGATGAGCGCCGCGGTAAGGGTGCCTCCGACCACGCTCCCGTCATCGTGGCCTACGCACCGGTCGAGGGCTGACATGGGGGTCTGGGACGCCTTCCGGTCCGCCTGGAACTTCATGACCCCGGACTGGTTCGGAATGTCGCTCCTCCACACCGTGAGCGGCGGTCTGGTCTGGTGGGCGTGGATACTCCTCGGGCTGGACCTCGTCGTGAAGATCATCGCCGTCGGCTATGTGCCGTCGCAGCGCAAGCCGTCGAGCGCGATGGCCTGGCTGCTGGCGATCTTCCTGCTGCCGTTCATCGGTATCGCCCTGTTCATGCTCATCGGGTCACCGTACATCAACCGTCGACGGCACAAGATCCAGAACTCCGCCAATGAGATGCTGCGGACCATCAGCCGCGATGAGCCGGACGTCCCGGAGGGTTACACCCTCACACCGGAACTGCGCAGCCTGGTGTCCCTGAACCGACAGCTCACCGCCATGCCCGCGACGACGGGCACGGTGGTTGCGGTCCACTCCGACTACGAAGGATCGATCACCCGGATGGCGGAGGCGGTGGACACCGCACAGGACTACGTCAACGTCCAGATCTATATCACCGCCTGGGACGACACGACAGACGTCTTCTTCCGCTCCCTGGAACGGGCGGTGAAGCGGGGGGTCACCGTGCGGTACATGTTCGACCATGTCGGCAGCTGGAAGTACCCCGGCTACCGGACACTCGGCAAGCGGCTCGACGAGATCGGGGTGAAGTGGCTGGTCATGCTTCCCCTGCAGCCCTGGCGCTGGAGATTCCGCCGGCCTGACCTGCGCAACCACCGGAAGCTCCTGGTCATCGACGGCCACACCGGATTCATGGGCAGCCAGAACATGATCGACTCCTCCTACCTCATGAAGGGGAATATCAGGGAAGGGCGCCACTGGATCGACAATATGGCGGAGATGACCGGCCCGGTGGTCGCCCTGCTGAACTCGGTCTTCGCCGTGGACTGGTTCACCGAATGTGGTGAGGAACTGCCGCTGCTCACCCCCTCGGAGTCCACCGAGTGGCTGTCCAGCCGGCCCGACATGCTGCAGATCATCCCCTCCGGTCCCGGATTCACCACCGAACCGAACCTGCGCCTGTTCACCTCGATCGTCCACCACGCGAAAAAGTCGCTGGTCCTGGTGAGCCCCTACTTCATCCCGGACGAGTCACTGCTCGAGGCGATCACCACCGCCGCCTACCGGGGTGTGAAGGTCGAACTGTTCGTCTCGGAGAAGGCCGACCAGCCTCTCATCGAGCACGCCCAGTCCTCCTATTACGCGGAACTGCTCCGGGCCGGGGTCCGTATCCGCCGGTTCCCGTACCCGGCGGTCCTCCACTCGAAGTTCATGATCGCCGACCACGAGGTCGTGTGCACCGGCTCCTCGAACATGGACATGAGGTCCTTCGGACTGAACTACGAAATCACCCTGATGTCGGCGGAGGGGTCCCTGCTGGAGAAGATGACCGCTCTGGCCGGCGAATACCGCGAGGCCTGCACAGAACTCACCTCAGAGGAGTGGGACACGCGGGCGAGGAGCCGCCGCTACATCGATAACGTGGCCCGTCTGACCTCTGCGCTCCAGTAAGTGCTTTACAATGGGGTCATCCGCTTTTGGCTGTGCAATGACCTGCAACCCGGAAAGAGCACCTGACAAGGAGTCCCACCATGACCAACGAGACTGTCGACGACATCTACGAAGCGTCCCGGGAACAGATCCGCGGCCATCGTGCAGCAGAGATCCTGCCCGATGTCGACGTCACCGAGATCGCCTCCGCCGTCTACGACTTCCTCTCGGCCCTGCGACGGCTGATGGACCGCCCCAACCAGAAGCTGGCCATCTCCCAGTCCGAGATCGAGGTGCTGCAGTTCGTCTCCCAGCACCCAGGCTGCGGCGTCTCCGACATCGCCCGCCTCCGCTTCCTCCGGGCATCGAACGTCTCGGCGACGGTCCGTCGGCTCATCAACTCGGGCCTGGTCCTGCGTCGTGCCAACGACCAGGACCGCCGCGCGCAGGACCTCTTCCTCTCGGAGGAGGGCATCGAGATGCTGAACTCCGTCACCGACGAGTGGGCACTGCTCATCTCCCGCGCCGCCACCCGCATGGACGGCCGGGACCTGGCCAAGCTGCGCCGCGGTGTTCCCGCCCTGCGCAACCTGTCCATCGCCGCGGAGAGCCTCATCGAGGACATCCAGCGGCAGAGGTAGGACCGGTAGGACGCAGCCCCTCGTCAGCCGCGCCGCCCCACAACCCCGGAGGCGGCTGCGACGAGCGCACAGACGACCATGACCACCGCCATGGTCAGCAGGCCGTCCTCCCCCAGTCCCACCAGCGGCGAGACGATTCCCGCCGTGATGAACTGACCCGCACCCAGCAGGGCGGACCCGGCCCCGGCGCGTCCCCGCGACAGATCCATCGCCAGCGCCGTCGTATTGCCCATGTTCAGGGCCGTGCCGACTGTCAGCAGCGCGGTGCACACGATCACCGCGGGCAGTGACGGTGCGACCAGAGCAACGGTGAGCAGGGACACCGCGCCGACGACGAGCAGGATGTGCCCCGTCCGCTGCAGTGTCGCCGGTCCGAAGTGACCGACGATCCGGGCGTTCACCAGGTTGGTCACCACCATCGCCACCGCATTGCCGGCGAAGACGAGACTGAAGGCCCCGGCAGACAGCCCCAGCTGGTCCTGCATGACAAAGGACGAGCCGGACACGAAGCTGAAGAAGACACCGAAGCCCACGGCGAAGGCCGTGAGGTGGCCGACGAAGGGGCGGATCCGGAACAACCCGCCCATCCGCCGGTAGACATCACCCAGGGAGCCGGTGGCCCGGTTCTCGGTGCGGAGGGTCTCCGGCAGGGACACCGCGACGAACAACTCGAGGACGCCCACCGCGGCCAGCACCCAGAAGACACTGTGCCAGCCGGCGACGCCCGCGACGGCACCGCCGACGACCGGTGCAAGGATCGGCGCGACCGCGGTGAAGACCATCATCGTGGACAGTGCCTTGGCCGCCGCCGCGCCGGAGGCCCGGTCGGCGATCATCGACCGCCCGAGCATGACGCAGGTACCGCCGGCGGCGCCCTGGAAGAACCGGGCGACGGTGAACAGTCCGATGCCGGGGGCGAGAGCACAGGCGACAGAGGCCACCAACCACACGACCGATGCGGTGATCAGCATGCGGTGGCGTCCCACCCGGTCGGACAGCGGCCCCATGACGAGCTGCCCGAGGGCCATACCGACCATGAATCCGGTGATCGTCAGCTGGGTGACGGAATCAGTGACCCCGAACTCGTCGGAGATCTCCGGGAGGCTCGGCAGGTACATGTCCGTGCCGAACGGCCCCGCCGTGGACAGCAGAGCGATGCCGAGGAGCATCCCCAACGGCAGTGCCGGGCGGGTGGGACGGGCGGCCGGGGTATCGGGTGTGGGATGAGATGTCACAGCAGTTCAGACTACCGGCCGGTCACGGTACTCACACGACCGCTCAGACGTCGCGGCGACGCAGGACGACCACTCCGGCGACGTAGATGGCCACCGCCCAGACCACGAAGTAGATCACCGAACCACCGATGCCCCACGGGGCGTCATCGAGGGCGCTCTGGTAGATACCTGCGTTGAGGTTCTTGAACGGCAGGTAGGGGGTGACCCAGTCACCGACCTTCGGGATCATGCCGACCAGGTCCTCGAGCAGCAGCGCCCACAGCAGCAGCAGGGCCACCGCCCCGGCGGTGCGGCGCAGCATGTACCCCACGCCGACCGAGATCATGACGATGAGGACAGCCGCCAGGGTCATCAGCAGGACGACGCTCCAGGCACCGTCTGCGGACATCGAGAGTCCTTCGGTCAGTGACGTGTCGTCCAACTGGGCATCCGCCATCAGCTTGGTGAGCCCGATGCTGACGATGCTCATCACGAAGAAGACGATGGCCGAGATGACGCCGTAGACGATCACCTTGGCGGCCGGCATCTGCCAGCGCTTCGGTGCGGCCAGCGCCGCCAGCTTCGCGGTACCGTTGCCGTACTCGCCGGTGACGAGGATGACCGCCTGGATGATGACGATCATGATGCCGAACAGCCCCAGACCTGAGACACCGTTCGAGGCATCGAAGAGGTCGGCCGGGTCGCCGAGCGAGGCGATGGTCTCGGCGTCCTGGTCGTCCAGGGCCTGCTGGAAGGCGTACCCGTTGGCGAAGCCCATGAGCATCGCCCACCCGATCCCGAAAAGGACGATCAGGGCAGTGGTCCAGTAGAAACTCTTCGTCGAGCGCAGCTTGATCCACTCGGCGTTGATGGTGTCGAGCAGCATCAGTTCGCCCTTCCCTGGTTGACGTCCCGGACGATGCCGGGAAGATCCGTGATACCGGGCAGCTGCTGCCCGACCGTTCCGGCGTCCTGCCCGGGATCGGGGACGCCCCCGGTCTGGTAGTCCACGGCGTGGCCGGTCATCTGCATGAAGGCGTCCTCCAGGGACGCCCGGCGCTCCGAGAGTTCCAGCAGCATGAGTCCGTAGGAGAAGGCGATGCGGCCGATGTCGTCCGGTGAGGTGCCGCGGACGACGAGAATGGCCCGGTCGTCGTCGTCGGTGGACCGCTCAGTCTCGATCCCTTCGTCACCGAGAGCCTTCTCCAGCTGGTCGAGATGCTCCGAACGCACCACGGTGGTGGACTCCGAGGAGTTCCTGATGAAGTCGTGCGTGGTGGTGTCCGCGACGAGACGACCCCGGCCGATGACCACGAGCCGGTCCGCGGTGAGCGACATCTCCGACAGCAGGTGGGAACTGATGAGCACGGTCCGGCCCTCTGCCGCCAGGGAACGGACGAAGTCGCGCACCCAGCGGATACCCTCCGGGTCCAGACCGTTGACCGGCTCATCGAGAATGAGCGTGTCCGGGTCGCCGAGCAGCGCGGCCGCCAGGCCGAGACGCTGCCCCATGCCGAGGGAGAACTTGCCGGCCTTGCGTCCTGCCACATGGGACAGCCCGACGAGGTCGAGGACCTCGTCAACCCTCTTCCGGGGAATCCCGTTGGCCGCGGCCATCCACTTCAGGTGGTTCGCCGCGCTGCGGTTGGGGTGAACCCACTTGGCGTCCAGCAGGGTGCCGACCCTGGTCAGGGGGCGGTCCAGGTCGCGGTACAATTTGCCGTCGACGGTCGCGGAGCCCGCGGTCGGTTCGTCAAGACCTGTGATCATCCGCATGGTGGTGGACTTACCGGCGCCGTTCGGGCCCAGGAATCCGGTGACGATCCCGGACTCCACCGTGAAGGACAGGTCCTCCACGGCCGTCGCGGGACCGTACCTCTTGGTCAGTGACTGAACTTCGATCATGGCAACTATGGTGCCATACCACTCAGGATGACATCGGTCAGTATCATCGGTCCCATGTCCGCGCCGGAGAAGGCGACGACCGGTCCGTCGCCTGTGCAACTCACCACCGACACCCCCGAGGGGGCGACGGGGCCGGGTGCCCCACGTCGCGACACCGACCGGTGGATGGACGAGGAGCTGTTCCGCGAGAGTCCCCGCCGGATCCACATCTTCACCCCCCTCGTCGAAGCACCGCGCCGCTTCGCCCGCTTCGTATCCACCACTCCGGGTCTGCTCACCGTGGTCTCCGTGGTGCTGGTCCTGGCGATTCTCGCGGCCGGCGGTGCGATGGCCGGCTCCTCCGGCAACCGGCAGGGCGAACTCAACACCCTGGTCAACCGGTCTGAGCCGGTGGCCTTCGCCGCCCAGGAACTCTTCAACTCCCTGTCGGTGGCAGACTCGGTCGCCGCCACGAGTTTCCTGTCGGACTCCTCCCGGACCGCCGACACGCAGGAGTCCTACCGGGAGGCGCTGGACACGGCGTCCCGCGCGGTCGTCCGGGCGGCCAACGGGATCGACGACCCGTCCAGCCGGGAGATGGAGCTGATCCTGGAGATCCAGGAGAAACTCCCGACCTATGTCAGCCAGGTGACCGAGGCCGGGGCGAACAACCGGCAGGGCTACCCGCTGGGGGCGGCGTACATCACCCAGGCGTCCGCGATGATGCAGGACGAACTGCTGCCCGCCGCCTCCGAGCTCTACGACCGGACAAGTTCCTCGGTCGTCGACCAGCAGCACAAACTGACCCGGCCCAGCTGGTTCGCCCTCTCCGGACTGCTGGCCGCGGTGTGCCTGCTGTTCGTCGCGCAGTTCTGGCTGGCGGCGTGGTCCAACCGCAGGATCAGTGCGGGGTACGCCACCGCCACGGTGCTCATGACGGTCGCGCTGATCTGGGCCTCCGCGTCCGCCCTGACGACCTGGCAGGACGGCCCGCGTGGAGTGGCCGGTACCTCCCAGCCCCTGCAGACCCTCACCTCACTGCGGATCGGGGTCCAGCAGACGCGGTCCACCGAGGTCCTCGGTCTGGTCCAGCGTGACTACACGACTGACAACCAGACCGACTTCACCGACCGGATCGCCGGTATCGACGCCCGGTTGGAGGAACTGCGTGGGGTCACCGACGGCAAGGAGAGCCGGGAACGGATCGACGCTGCCAGGGAGTCCCTCCGTACCTGGGACAGCGCCCACGCGAACATGGTCTCCCTGGTCCGGCAGGGCAACTACACCGACGCCGTGCAGGCGGCCGTCGGGAGTGGCGACGACAGCGTCAGTGAGAGTTTCTCGGCCCTCGACCAGGACCTCGAGATTCTCATCGACGACTCACGTGACCAGCTCCGCGACTACCTCTCCGACGCCGGACGGGCGGCCAGCCGGGTGAACCTCCTGGTCTTCGTGCTGTCACTGCTGTCCATCCTCTGCGTCGTCCAGGGCACGCGCCCCCGGCTCCAGGAGTACCTGTGATGATATTCCGCTCCCGCACCAGGGTCATTCCGGTCACCGCCGTCCTCCTGATTTCCGCCGTGGTACTGGCGTCCTGCTCCAGCGGCGACGGGCTCCAACAGTGGCCCGACCCCGCCGACCCACAGGTCCCGCTGCCCGCAGGAGCGGTGTTCAGCGATGGTGGGGACACCGGCGACGTCCAGGACGACGGCGGCGCCCCCTTCGGGTCGCTGCGCCCGGGGGACGCCACCCCGGAGCAGCGTGTCCCCGACATCATCGACCGGGGACGCCTGATCGTCGGCGTCTCGCAGTCGATGAACCAACTGGGATTCCGGGACCCGGTGACCGGGGAGATGGCCGGCTTCGAGGTCGACATCGCCCATGAGATCGCCCGCGACATCTTCGGAGACCCCGACCGGGTGGACTTCCGCTACATCGAGGGTGACGGCCGGGATGAGGCGTTGCGAGACGGTGACGTCGACATCGTCATCCGTTCGATGACGGTCACCCGACTGCGCCAGATGAACGTCGAGTTCTCCATCCCCTATCTCACGGTCAACCCGCGGCTGCTGGTCAACCGGAACTCCGGGATCGCCTCCGAGGAGGATCTCGCGGACAAGACGGTGTGTGCGACGACGAGATCCACCAGCGCCCAGTCACTGACCAGCAGCATCGACCACAACAGGCTACTGCTCACGGAGACCTGGCCGGACTGCCTCATGGCGATGCAGCACGGACAGGTGGACGCGATCTACTCGGATTCGGCCGTTCTCTCGGGCCTGCTCGCCCAGGACCCGAACACCGAACTGGTGGGTATGAGTGACCACACGGACCACTACGCCGTCGCGACGGCGCCGCCGACCATCCGGAACACCGCCGGCCTGGTCAGGCAGGTCAACACCACCCTGGAACGGCTCCGTTCCGACGGCACCTGGAACCGGCTCCACGGACAGTGGCTGGCCCCGTACACCGGGGCAGGGTCCCAGCCGGAGGCGGTGTACCGCACCGACGAGGAGTCGACCGAGCTACGGAATCTGCGGCGGGAGGCTGAAGCAGCTGAGACATCTGAGGCGTCCGGCGCCTCAACCACCGCGGCAGCCGCACCGACCACCGCGGCCGACGACGAGGGCGACGACGAGGGCGAAAGGAGCTGACCGTGGACGACAGCACGCGCGACGAGCAGGAGAAGGCCCGGGAGCAGGCACAGGACCGGGCACAGGAGAAGGGCACCGAGGCGACCTTCTTCGACCCCTTCGCCGACGATGACGACGAACCGGAGATCGACCTCGCCGACCTGCTCGGCACCCCGGACCCCGCGTCCTCCGCCGGGGACGCCGGTGAAGACTCCGCCGCGACCTCCGCCACCCCCTTCAACCCGTTCGCCGACGATGACGAAGTCTCCGGTCCCGGTGCCGCAGGTGACGGTTTCTCCGGGCAGGACGCCGGCGAACGCAGCCGGCGGGAGGCTCTCTCGACCTTCCGGCAGCGTCGCGGCACCTCGCGCGCCGGTGCCGACATCGCCGGTGGCATGGTCCGCCTCCCGTTCCTGCCGCCGACCGATCCGGTCACCGCCGTGATCGACCCGGCCGAGGAGATCGCCAAGGGCACCGAACCGCCGACACTGAACCCCGGGGACATCGTCGCCGGCCAGTACGAGGTCATCGGCACCATCGCCCACGGTGGTATGGGCTGGATCTACCTGGCACTGGACCACAACGTGTCCGACCGCTGGGTGGTGCTCAAGGGCATGATGGCCACCGTCACGAAGCAGGAACAGGCCGTTGCAGAATCCGAACGCGCCTTCCTCGCCGACATCACCCACCCCGGGATCGTGAAGATCTTCAACTTCATCGACGACGCCCGCAGCCCCGGCGGATTCATCGTCATGGAGTACGTCGGTGGGCCGTCGCTGCGTGACCGGCGTCGACTGCAGCCGGACAACACCCTCGACGTCGACATCGCCATCGGCTACGTCCTGTCCGTCCTCCCCGCGCTGGAGTACCTGCACTCCCGCGGCGTGGTGTACAACGATCTCAAGCCGGACAACATCATCGTCACCGAGGACCAGGTCAAGCTCATCGACCTGGGCGCGGTGACCGGCATCGGAGCCTACGGGCACATCTTCGGGACCAGGGGATTCCAGGCCCCCGAGATGGCACGCACCGGGCCGACCGTCGCCAGTGACATCTACACCGTCGGCCGTACCCTGGCGAGCCTCGTGGTCAAGCTCCCGGTCACCGACGGCGTGTACGACCCCGGCCTCCCCTCCCCCGACAACGAGCCGATGTTCCGGCGGTACCTCTCCCTCTACCGGCTGCTGCTGCGCGCCACCGACGAGGATCCGGACGTGCGTTTCTCCTCGGTGCGCAGTCTGCGTGACCAGCTGGTCGGCGTCCTGCGGGAGGTGCTGGCCATCCGGGACGGACGTCAGTTCCCGCACTCGGCCACCCGGTTCACCGCCCAGCGTTCCACGTTCGGTACGAACCACCAGCTGTTCCGCACCGATCAACTGCTCGACGGTATCGAACGGTCGGTGGAGATCACCGCCCCGGAGGTCGTCGCCGCCCTGCCGATCCCGCTGACCGACCCGAATGACCCGGGCGCCTCGCTGCTCTCCGCCGCGAGTCTCACCGAGCCCGGCGAAATCATCGACACGCTGTCCTCGGCGATGGACCAGCCCGGGTTCGAGAATTCCCGCGAGATTCCCCTGACCATGGTCCGCGCCCAGCTTGACCTGGGCATGACCGCCGAGGCGGAGGCACGGCTGCGGGACATGGACACCACACTGCGCCGCGACTGGCGCCACCAGTGGCTGTCCGGGGTGTGCGCCCTGCTCACCGGCGATTTCGTCGCCGCACAGCGGTACTTCAACACGGTGCTGAACATTCTGCCCGGTGAGCCGGCGCCGAAGCTGGCGCTCGCCGCGACCGACGAACTGCTCCTGCAGGAGCAGGGGGTGAACACCATCGGGCTGTTGGACACCGGGATCCGACGGTCCGCCATGGCGCTGACCTACCAGCAGGGGCTGAACCTTGACGAGGAGGCCGTCGTCCCGGGATGGACGCACCTCACCCAGGACCCGGTGGCACTGCGGTTCCACGCCCTGCGGCTCTACGGCCTGGTGTGGTCGACGAACCCGACAACGGTCTCCTCCGCCTTCGGCATGGCCCGGCAACTGCAGGCGGAGGGGATGGTCGACCCTGCGGTCGCCACACTCGACAAGGTGCCGGCGAACTCCCGGCACCACGAGATCGCCCGGATGACGACGGTCCTGATGTTCATCACCGACCGTGCGGACCTCAGCGAGTCCCGGATCCGTCGTGCCGGACGTCGCCTCGACCTGCTGCCCACGACCGAGCCACGGATCCCCCAGCTGCGCATCGCGGTACTCTCCGCGGCGCTCGACTGGCTGCGCGACCGTGAGGAGGCCGGTGACCCGGTCCATATCGGTCCCGGGCAGCTCTTCGACGTGGATTTCACCGAGCGTGGTCTGCGGGCGGGCCTGGAGCGTGGGCTGAGGGAACTGGCCCGTCAGTCACCGTTCGCACGGCACCGGTTCCGGCTGGTGGACATGGCGAACCGGATCCGGCCACGGACCTGGTTCTGATCTGTCGATGCCCGACCGCTCATCACTCCCTCTGGCCCCGTGTTCTGGTCCCTGGTGCGGGATATCGCACCTCGAGATCACTTACCGATGGTAAGCATAGAGGTCAGATTTCACCCCACGCTGATGCAGGTGCGATATCCCACACTGCTTCACCCCCTGACCTGTTGACCCCGCCTGTCAGCTCCGACCTCCGAGCCTCCTCCGGCAGACTTCCACCCCGCCATCCACTGTCTCAGCAAGCAGGTCCGGATCAGCCAGATGCCCCTGGGTAATTCGCAGGACATGCCACTCCAGGTTCGTCAACTGCGTGTTCACCTTCGAATCCCGGTCGCGACGTTCAAGACCGAGGTGCGCCGCACCGTCATACTGCAGTGCCAGCCGGAGCACCGGATCTCCGAGGTCAAGACGTGCGACGATCTTCGGCCCCCGACGGCGTGCCGACCATTCGGCCGACGTCAGACGTCGACGTCTCCCCCACTGTTCACCACCGGTGTGGACCGGATCTGCGACCGAGCCGTCAGCCCGGACAACCAGCTGAGGTATCAGCCCCCCTGTTCCCTCCAGCCCCGCCACCGCAAGACGCATCACCGTCTCCATCGGCGATTCCCCACCCTGGTCAGCATGTCTCGCCAACCTGCGGAGCAGACGTGCATCCACCAGACCGCGGCATGCGGCAGCCAGGTCACCTGGAGGAACACCGAAGAGTGCCGAGAACATGTCAAGCACCTGGATCACCTGGAGGTCACGGGTCGACCATCCTGCCACCGGCAGCACTTTCCAGCGGTGCTCATCCCGGAGCACCGACTGCAGACAGTGTGCGACAGTCAGGACCGGCGGAGTGACCGTGTGGTTCCGGCACCGCGCATCCACCGACACCGCAGATACTTCAGCGACAAGCCCCTCCCTCCGTTGCCTCGTCACCTGGTCAGATTGTGGTCGCGAGACGACGGCGCCCGCCCGACAGGACGCAGGTGTCCGCATCGTCACAGAAGTAGGGCGCACCCCAGGCCGACCCTGCACTCCACGCGGCACCGGTCCAGTCCGGGCGCAGATCCAGGATGCGACGCAACCGGGTCAGGGCATCAACCCGGTAGGCGAGTTGACGGGGATGGTGCGCCGCCCCGGTGATGACGAGGGCTTCGGGCCGGACACTCTGCGTCGGCACCCACAACCCGTCGACCTCCGTGTAGAGATCGCCCAATGCTCCTTCGCTGAGCTCCGCCACGACCTCGTCCCGAGTGCCCGGCCGGTGCGCATTATGGACCCCGGCCGGCGGACGCCAGTGTCGGGCGATCCCCTTGTCTATAGCGTCACCTGCATACGGCATATGCCCCTCCCCCTCCCGGATCCCCCGACCCGGACGTGATATATCTGTCCCTGAATCACCGAGTGTGGCACAGCGTGGCGGAATATCGCACCCGGATTCAACTTTCATCTGGTAAGTGTCCAGGTGAGACCGACGCCATCAGCCGATGAGGTGCGATATTCCGCACCGACGGTGCCGTGGAAGAACGCCCCGTCAAGCGGTAGATCAGTTGTCCGCGAGCTCGGCGGCGGCCCGCGCGATGGCGAGCTCTTCGTTGGTCGGGACCACGAGAACCTTGACGGTGGAATCCTCGGTGGAGATGACCCGGGCCCCCTTGACGCCTGCCTCATTGTTGTTCAGCGCATCGTCGATCCTGATGCCGAAGTTCTCCAGGCCTGCCATGGTGTCGCGGCGGATACCGACGTGGTTCTCACCGACACCCGCGGTGAAAGAGATCGCGTCGAGGCGACCGAGCTCCAGCATGTAGGAACCGACATACTGGCGGACGCGGTGGACGTAGATGTCGTACGCCTCCTGGGCGTCCTGCTCCCCCTCGTTGATGAGCTCCTGGAGCAGGCGGAAGTCGTTGACCCCGCACAGGCCCTTGAGACCGGAACGACGGTTGAGCAGGGTGTCGATCTCGTCGATGCTCATCTTCGCCTCACGGGCGAGGTGGAAGATGACCGAGGGGTCGATGTCACCGGTACGGGTACCCATGACCAGACCTGCCAGCGGGGTGAGGCCCATGGAGGTGTCAATGGCTTTGCCGCCACGGATGGCGGAGGTCGAGGCACCGTTGCCCAGGTGGAGGGTGATCTGGTTGACGTCCTCGGCGGCCTTGCCGATGAGGGCGGGGACCTGCTCGGAGACGTACTGGTGGCTCGTGCCGTGGGCACCGTACCGGCGGATGTGGTACTGGTCGGCGATGTCGCGGTTGATGGCGTAGCGGGCCGCGGACTCCGGCAGGGAGTGGAAGAACGCGGTATCGAAGACGGCGACGTGGGGGACGTCCGGCAGCAGGGACTGGGCGTTCTCGATGCCGTCGAGGTTCGCCGGGTTGTGCAGCGGCGCCAGCGGGATCATGCCCCGGATCTCGTTCTTCACGGATTCGTCGATGATGACCGGCTCGTTGAAGACCGAGCCCCCCTGGACGACGCGGTGTCCGACAGCGTGGACGTCGAGGTCCTGCGGTCCCACGCCCAGCATGGACATCATGCCGAAGGCGCGCTCCAGACCGACGGAGTGGCTCAGGATCGGACGGCGGTCCTCGATGGTGTTGTTCTCGGTCACGATGCGGATGTGACCGCGGGACTCACCGATCTGCTCGACGAGACCGGAGAGGAAGGGCACGTCGGGGTTCTCCGCCTGCAGGTCGAGGACCTGGAACTTGATCGAGGAGGAACCGGAGTTGAGGACCAGAATGTGCTGCGTCATGGCTGTGTATGCTCTTTCGGTTAGTTGCCGGCCTGGATGGCGGTGATGGCGACGGTGTTCACGATGTCCGGGACGGTGGCTCCGCGGGACAGGTCGTTGACGGGCTTGTTCAGCCCCTGGAGGATCGGGCCGACGGCC
Organism: Corynebacterium sp.; assembly: GCF_022712275.1. Classification (GTDB taxonomy): domain Bacteria; phylum Actinomycetota; class Actinomycetes; order Mycobacteriales; family Mycobacteriaceae; genus Corynebacterium. The sequence goes on from NZ_JALAGU010000053.1 coordinate 161,650, forward strand.
AGTGCGTCAGCGGTGCGCTGGACCGCCTTGTAGGTGATGTTTCCGCTGTTGAGGTCAGGGAAGACGAAGACGGTGGCCTTACCGGCGACATCGGAGCCGGGCAGCTTCTTCTGGCCCACCGACTCGACGACGGCGGCGTCGAACTGCAGCGGGCCGTCCACGCTGAGGTCCCCCGAGGACTCGCGGGCGATGGTCACAGCCTCGGCGACCGCCTCGACGTCCTCACCGGCGCCGGAGGACCCGGTGGAGAAGGACAGCATGGCGACCTTCGGGTCGATGCCGAACTGCGCGGCGGTCTTCGCGGACACCACGGCGATCTCGGCGAGCTGTGCCGGAGTGGGGTTCGGGTTGACCGCGCAGTCACCGAACGCCCAGAGGACGCCGTCCATGACCATGAGGAAGATCGAGGAGACGATGGACGCCTCGGGCACGGTCTTGATGATCTGGAAGCTGGGCTTGATGGTGTGCGCGGTGGTGTGCGCGGCACCGGAGACCATGCCGTCGGCCAGGCCGAGGTGGATCATCATCGTCGCGTAGTAGCTGATGTCCTTCATGGTCTCGCGGGCCTCGTCGAGGGAGACCCCCTTTGCCTTGCGTAGCTCGGCGAACTCCTCGGCGAAACGCTCGAGGTCGTCGCCCTCGGTCGGGTCGGTGAGCGTGGCACCGGAAATGTCGAGGCCGAGTTCGTGGGCACGGGCGGCCATGGCGGGCGGGTCACCCAGGATGGTCAGTTCACAGACCTTCTTCTCGAGCAGCTGGTGGGCTGCGGTGAGGATGCGGTCGTCATCACCTTCAGGAAGCACGATGTGCGCCTTGGCGGCACGGGCCTGGATGATGAGGTTGCGCTCGAAGACCTCCGGTCCGATGACCGGGGTGGACGCCTCGGCTTCGTCGACCTTGTCGAGGGCGAGGAACGGGACGGCGGTACCTTCCGCCTCCAGGGCGGAGGAACCGTGGGTGCCGTCCATCACGGCGATACCACGGGGCGCACGACCGACACGCACCAGCTGTCCGGCGACCTGCTGCAACTGGAGGTGGTCCTGTTCACCCGCGGCGACGAGGAACTGGGGGACGCCGACGGCGGCGGCGAGGCGGGAGTCGAACATCGGCTCGCCGGTACCGACGAGGACCCCGTCACGGTCTCCGAGTGCGACATCGAGTGCCTCGCTGAAGTCCGGGGCCGAGGGACGCAGTGTGTCGAAGATGTCGGTGACATCTCCGACATCGGGGCCGTGGCCGGCGGAGAGCGTGCTGATGAGCTCTCCCCGACGCCCGGCTGCGGTGGCGATCGGACTGAGCACTGCGCGGACTGTCACTGAAATCTCCTGGAGTCGTCTACTGCTGTGGTGCGGTCTACATGAACGTTACTATTGTGCACGGAACCACAGTCGGTGACCAACGCCACAGGAGTGGGAGGAACCACACCCCCTCTAACCTGTGGTAAAAGCTCCCGGAGCGGGGGCACCCGCGTTGTCCACAGGTCCACTCTCCGCCGCGTCCTCCGCCTGCCTGACGGCCCGTCGGCGCAGCAGCACACGGGTCAGGACCACGGCGACGACCACCACGACAACGGTGACGATCGCGGCACCGCCCCAGCCGAGGGCGTTGATGACGCGCACCCCGTTGAGCACGATGAGCAGTGCGCCCACGACCGCGCCCAGGACGTCGGGGTTGATGACCGTCACCACCCAGGCGGCGATGGGCGCACCGATCAGTCCGCCGATGAGCAGTCCAAGCACCGGCTGCCAGGACCCGTGGACCTGCTCCAGGCCGAAGATGAATCCGAGGGACGCAGACACCGCGACGAGGAACTCGGCGGTGTTCACGGTGCCGATGATCTTGCGGGGCTCACGACGTCCGACACTGAGCAGTGTCGACGTGGTGACCGGGCCCCAGCCGCCGCCGCCGGTCGCGTCGAGGAAACCGCCGCCGAGTCCGAGGGCGGCCAGACCGAACCTGCCACGGGCGGCCGGTGGGTGAGGCGTGCCGGCGCCGTCGGCGAACTCGGAGCGCTGCCGCCGCTTCCAGGGCAGCGCAACGCTGCGTACCAGCACATAGGCACCCAGCAACAGCAGGATGGTGGAGACCACCGGCTCGGCAGACTCGGTCGACAGACCCGACAGCACCGTCGCACCGGCAAAGGCGCCGACCGCACCGGGGACTCCGAGGAAGAGCACGGTCGGCCAATGGACGTTGTTGAGCTTCCAGTGGGCGAGCCCGGAGAAAAGCGTCGTCCCGACCTCGGCGAAGTGCACCGCGGCGCTGGCCTGGGCGGGGGCCGCGCCGGAGAGGATCAGCGCGGTGGTGGCGGTGATGCCGAAGGCCATGCCGAGGGCACCGTCGACAAGCTGGGCGAGCAGCCCGGCCACGGCGAAGAGCAGGAGCTTCATCCGGCGTTCCTTTCTCGGGCCCGGTGGGCGGTCAGTGGGGCGACAGCGGTGTCCAGGGGGACGCCGGTGGTGACGGACAGGTTGTCCGGCAGTGAGGAAAGGACGTCAACGGCGGCGTCCCACAGTGTTCCGGGCGAGATGAACAACGGTGCGACATGTACCGGTCCGGTGGCGCGGCGTACCGCGTCCACCAGAGCGTCCACGCCCCCAGAGGGGCCGGTGGCGGTGACGAGTTCGGCGGTGATGCCGGCCCGACCACCGCTGTCGATGGCGAGGTCGGCGACCGTCTCATTCGCCCCGGACACCGAGGACCCCACGGAGTAGAGGACAAGGTGCCCGGTGCCGGGCGGGATGCGGGACGCCAGCAGCTCCGCCACATCCGCACCGGTTCCGATTCCTTCGGCCAGGGTGAATGCCACGCCGGTGGCCGCGGTCGCTTCGGCGAGAGCCTCGGGGACATCGTGGCGCATGTGGAAGGCGCGGGTGAACAGCAGTGGGACGACGGTCGCCCGCCGGTACCCTTCTGCGGCGAGCAGATGGGCGACGGTGGTGAGCGTCAGAGGTGAGAAGTCCAGGTAGGAGGGCTGTGCCGGAGCTCCGGTGAGAGCGGAGACCGCATCGGCGATGCGGGCGACGGCGGCGTCCGCCTCCGGGTGCCTGGACCCGTGTGCGAGGAGAACGACCGGCGTCACCATGTGCGGTACCTGGTCCTGTGCCTAGTCGACCGAGGTGACCAGACCGGCGGTGAGGGTGTCACCGTCGCCCGGGCTGATCAGCAGGAAGGAACCCACCCGTCCGCCGCGGCGGTAGGACTCGACCGGCAGCGGCTCGGCCACGGTGACGCGGACCTCGGCGATGTCGTTGAGCTCGAGCTGGGTGCCGAGGTCGCCCCGGGCCTCATCCTCATCGAGGATGTGGACGCGGCGGATGATCTCGTCGACGCGGGCCCGGACGGTGGCGGTGCCGTAGCGGAGCAGGACATTGCCGCGCACCCGGACCGGGGACTCGGCGAGCTGGAAGACCAGGGCCTTGAAGCTGTTGACCGCGGCCGGGATGGCGTCGGAGTCGGTGGCGGTGGCGATGAGGTCACCGCGGGCGATGTCGATGTCGTCGGCCAGGCGCAGGGTGACGGACTCGCCGCGGGCGGCGCTCTCCTGGGCTCCACCGGGACCGTCGATGCCGATGACGGTGCTGGCGCGTCCGCCGGCGCCACCGATGGTGACCTCGTCACCGACGGAGACGGAGCCGGAAGTCAGGCGACCGGCGTAGCCGCGGTAGTCGCTGGCGTGGTCGCGGATGACGACCTGGACCGGGAAACGCAGACCGCGCTCCGTGCCGGCGTTGATGCGGGCCGGCTGGGCAGTTTCGAGGATCTCGAGGACGGACGGGCCGTCGTACCAGGGGGTGTTCTCCGAACGGGTCACGACATTGTCGCCGAGCAGTGCGGAGGTCGGCACGATGTCGACCTTCGGCAGGTCCAGCTCGGTGGCCAGGGCCCTGACATCGGCGGAGATCCCGTCGAAGACCTCCTGGGAGAAGTCGACGGCGTCGATCTTGTTCACGGCGACGATGACGTGCGAGGTGCGCATCATCGCGGCGACGGTGAGGTGTCGCTTCGTCTGCTCGATGACGCCGTTGCGGGCGTCGATGAGCACGATGACCAGCTCAGAGGTGGACAGACCGGTGACGGTGTTCCGGGTGTACTGCACGTGCCCGGGGCAGTCCGCGAGGATGAAGGAACGCTTGTCGGTGGCGAAGTAGCGGTAGGCCACGTCGATGGTGATGCCCTGCTCACGCTCGGCACGCAGTCCGTCGACCAGCAGGGACAGGTCCGGGTTCTCCAGACCCTTGGCGGCCGAGACGCGCTGGACGGCCTCGAACTGGTCGGCGAGGATGGACTTCGTGTCGTGGAGCAGACGGCCGACGAAGGTTGACTTGCCGTCGTCGACTGAGCCGGCGGTGCACAGCCGCAGGGTGGGCAGAGCAGTGGTCACGGTGTCGTTCTCCAGGGTTGCGGCGGTCATCAGAAGTAGCCTTCCTTCTTGCGGTCCTCCATGGAGGACTCGGAGAGTTTGTCGTCGGCCCGGGTGGCGCCGCGTTCGGTGGTGGTGGAGGCCTTGATCTCCTCGATGACGTCGTCGATGGTGGCGGCGTCGGAGAGCACGGCACCGGTGCAGGACATGTCGCCCACGGTGCGGTAGCGCACGGTCTTCGTCTCGACCGTCTCACCCTCCTTCGGGCCGCCCCACTCACCGGCGGTCAGCCACATGCCACCACGGTTGAAGACCTCACGCTGGTGGGAGTAGTAGATCTCCGGGATCTCCACGTTGCGGGCCTTGATGTAGTCCCAGATGTCCGCCTCGGTCCAGTTGGAGATCGGGAAGACGCGGATGTTCTCGCCTGCCTGGTGGCGACCGTTGTAGAGGCCCCACAGCTCCGGACGCTGACGCCGCGGGTTCCAGCCGCCGAAAGAGTCGCGCACGGAGAAGACGCGCTCCTTGGCGCGGGCCTTCTCCTCGTCGCGGCGGGCACCGCCGAGCACGGCGTCGTAGCCACGGTTCTGGATCGTCTCGACGAGCGGGACGGTCTGCAGCGGGTTACGGGTGCCGTCGGGACGCTCCTGGACGGCGCCGGAGTCGATCCAGTCCTGGACGTGGGCGACGTGGAGGCTGATCCGCGGGTCGGCGGCGATGCGCTCGCGGAACTCGATGACCTCCGGGAAGTTGTGGCCGGTGTCGACGTGGATGAGCTCGAAGGGCACGGCGGCCGGGGCGAAGGCCCGCTTGGCGAGCTCGAGGACGACGACCGAGTCCTTGCCGGAGGAGAACAGCAGGCCCGGCTTGTCGAACTGGCCGGCGACCTCGCGGAGGATCTCCATGGCCTCCGCCTCGAGGCTCGCGAGGTGGGGGCTGAGCTGGCTGTCAGTGGTTTCAGTGGTTTCAGTGGTTTCAGTGGTTTCAGGCGTTGCAGTGGTCACAGGTGGAGTCCGCATTCTGTCTTGGTGGAACCGGCCCAGCGGCCGGAACGGGGATCTTCGCCGGGGGCGACGGGCAGGGTGCAGGTGGCGCAGCCGATCGAGGGGTACCCCTGCTTCGTCAGGGGGTGGATGATCAGGTCGTGGTCCTCGATGTAGTCCTCGACGTCCTGGTCGGTCCATGCCGCGATCGGGTTGATCTTCAGCCGGCCGGTGCGGTCGACGTCGAGGATCGGGGTGTCCTTACGCAGTTCGCTGTCGACCCGCTTCACACCGGAGATCCACGCCTCGTAGGGGTTGAGCATCCGGGCGAGCGGCTCGACCTTGCGCATCCGGCAGCAGGCGGTCGGGTTGGAACGGTAGAGGTTCGCCCCGTACTCCCGGTCCTGCTCCTCGACGGAGAGGACGGGCTCGACGGTCTTCAGCGGCAGGCTGTAGCGCTCATCGACCTCGCGGGCGACATCCATCGTCTCGTCGAAGTGGTAGCCGGTGTCCAGGAACACGAGTTCCGCGTCATGCACGCGGCCCTGGGCGAGCTCGGCGAGGACAGTGTCCTGCATGGACATGGTCACCGCGACGGTGCCGGTGACGTACTCGTTGACCCAGTCGAGGATCTCCTCAGCGCTCTTCCCGTCGAGCCGGTCATTCCATTCGTCGACCAGGGCCTGGTGGGCGGCACTCTGCTCGGCGGTGAGGTGGGTGGTGGTCGTGGGCGCGCCCGCGGGGCTGACCTCGGGGTCCCTCCGGGGCCGGTCAGGGGTGTCTGCGGCGGCGGTGCCGCCGAGCCCCACGAGACCGGTCAGCGTCGTGATGCCGGCACCTGCTCCCGTGTTCGTCATGGCTGTTCTTCCCTGCTCTTCTCTGGTGGTCTTCTCTGGCGCGACCGGCCCGTCGTCAACAGACCGGTCGGTCTAATGCTGCACCAGACTAGACCACTCGGTTCACCATGAGCAACAGGGATTGACCGTACCCCTACAGGAGGTCTTTGTACCTACAGGTCAGCGTGAATAAAACTCCCAGACAGAGAGGTCTACCCACGCGACCGGCTCACCGCCCCCGCGACCACACCGACCACAGTTCGGCGTAGCGTCCGCCGGACGCCACCAGGTCGTCATGGGAGCCCCGCTCCACGATCCGACCATCCTCCATGACGAGGATCTCGTCGGCCTGACGCGCCTGGTCCAGCCGGTGCGCCACCGTCAGCGCGGTGCGCCCGTCCGTCAACAGCCGGGCGGCATCCTCCAGGGCCCGGGCCCCGGCCGACCCTGCCTCTGCCGTCGCCTCGTCGAGCACGACCACCTTCGGGTCGCGCAGCAGCACCCGGGCCAGGGCGAGCTGCTGGGCCACCACCGGATCCGGGAGGACGCCACGGGCGCCGACCTCGGTGTCCAACCCGTCCGACAACGTCGCCAGCCACCCGTCGGCACCCACCGCCACCAGCGTCTCAGACAGCGCGCCATCGGTGGCGTCGGGGGCGGCGAGCAGCAGGTCGTCGCGCAGTGTCCCGGAGAACACGTGGACCTCCTGGGAGACCAACGCCAGACGGGCGGCACGCTCGGAGTCCGACAGTGCGGTCACCGGCACCCCGTCCACCGTCACCTCTCCCGCGGTCGGTTCACGCAGCCCTGCCAGCAGCGTGGCCACCGTGGTCTTGCCCGCACCGGACGCCCCCACCAGGGCCACCGTCCTCCCCGGTTCGATCCGGAAGTTGACGTCGGACACGGCCCAGGAATCCTCCCCGTAACGAAACGCGACGTCCTTGAGGACGACCTCACCACGGGCCTCCGGCGCACCGGCGTCCGGCACCGGTCGCGGCGGGTCGACGGTCACGCCGATGATGCGGGCCAGCGAGGCGTAGCCGGACTGGGCGGCGTCCAGCACGCGCATCACCTGCTGCAGCGGTCCGCGCACGCGGATGATCATCAGCGCGGCGCCGGTGACCGAGCCGACGCCGAGTGTCCCGCGGTCGACGAGGACGAAACCGAGCACCAGCGCGGAGGTGATCATCACGAACTCGGCGCCGAGCATCCGGTTGAGCAGCCGGACCATCACACGGTTCGCTGCGACGGCGTTGTCCACCACCGACCAGGACGCGTCGCTGATCCGGTCGTGCATGTCGCGCTCCATCCGGAACGCCCGGACCGTCTTCCGGCCGTGGATCGCCTCGAGCACCCGTCGCGCCCGCAGACCCATCGAGGCCCGCTCCGCGGCGAAGAGCTGCGGTGCCTTGCGCAGGTAGGCCCGGGCGGCGAGCCAGTACACCGGGGAGACCAGCAGGATCACGGCGAGGAACCGCCAGTCGACGGTGAGCAGTCCGATGCCGGTCGCGGCGATGACGAACACCGCCCCGGACAGCACCGGCAGAACCTCCATCACCGCCGAGGAGGTCTGGGCGACATCGTCGGTGGAGCGACTGACGACGTCGCCGGTGCCGGCGTCCTCCACCCGGTGCGTCGGCAGACCGAGGGCCGTCCCGACCATCTCCTCACGCAGGTTGGCGATGAGCCGTTCCGACAGCCTGGCCAACAGGAAGTAGCCCGCACCGTCGGTGACTCCCGCGATGACCGCGGCGGCGGCCATGAGCCCGGCGGTGCGCCACAGGTCACCGTCGGTGCCGGAGGTCGCGATGTCGACGATGCGCCCCATCAGCCGAGGTACGGAGACCGTGCACCAGGCACCGATGCCGAGCAGTACGGCGGCGGCCAGCGCCTGCCACCACGCACCCGGCACCGCCTTCAGCTGCCGGACGATATCCCGGCGGGCCTGGGTCCAGGTCGCCAGCGGGAACGCCTGGATCTCTGAGGTGGTCGGGGTCATGCGTGCACCTCCGCCAGGGCCGCGTCGAGGTCGGCGGCGTCCCACCGGGTGGTGGCGGCGACCTGCCAGGCCGGCGCCTCGGACAGGACGAGGACGCGGTGACCGGTGCCTGTGTAGCGGGCGGCGACCCGCTCGGCGATGTGCTGTTCGGTGACCGAATCCACCGCCGTGGTCGGGTCGGCGAGCACCAGCAGTTCAGGGTCGGCGGCGATCGCCCGGGCCAGCGCGACACGCTGGCGCTGACCACCGGAGAGGCGTCGCCCTCCCTCCCCCACCGGACGTCCGGGACCGCCGGGGATGTCCGCGCAATCGGCCACCTCCAGTGCCTCGGCGGCGACCACCGGGTCGGGGTGGACGTTGTCGCGCAACGGGCCGTCGAAGAGATCTGCCGCGTGCGGGGCGACGATCACGCGGTCGCGGGGCATGCGCAGCAGGGAATCCGTCACCTCCCCGGCACGGGCGATGTCGCGGACGACGGTGACGCCGACCGGCACGGCGTCGATGAGTGCCTGCGTCTCGGTGTCCGTCGCCTCGTCCGGGGTGGCGTAGGGGGCGGTGAGCACGCTGACGACGCGTCGGGCGGACGCGGCGGAGATCGCGACCCGGGTGGCGAAGTTGCGGCCCAGCATCGTCATCGGGTGGACAACGTACTGGGACAGGCCGACGACGGTGATGAGCTGCCCGACGGTGAGGCCGTCGTGCAGGGCGAGCCAGCCGGCGGCGACACCGACGGCCACGACGTACACGGCACCGATGGACTGGGTGGTGGCAGTGAGCCGCGCCTCGGCGGCGTTCGCGGCGACCGTGGCATGGTAGGCCTTCTCGGAGTACCCGCGGTAGCGGGCCTTCATCGTGGAGACGACGCCGAGGCCCTTGATGATCCGCAGCCCCTGGACCGCGTCGGTGGCGACCGAGGCGGTGCGGGCCAGGGCCTGCTGCCGCGCCCCTGCTCTGCTGCGCAGCGGTCGGGCGGCGCGGACCGAGAGCAGGACCACGGCCGGGGCGCCGAGCAGCACGGCGAGACCGAGGCGCCAGTCGACGGTGAGGACGACGGCGGCGACGTAGAGGATCGACCCGAGCTCCGCGACCGGGAAAACCGTCATGACGATGATGTCGGCGGCCCTGTTGGCGTCGGTGCTGGCGATGGACAGCAGGCCGCCGGCGGTGCGTTCGCCTCCGGCCCCCTCGCGACCGATGCCCCGAGGGTCCTGGATCCGGTCTGTCACCGCGGTGCGGACGTCATGGCTGACCTGCTGGAGGATCATTTCCAGGAAGCGGCGTCCCAGCCAGACGGAGACGCCGTTGAACAGGAAGAGCAGGCCGAGAATGCCGACCCACAGGAAGAGGTGACCGCCGTCGCCGGTGGCGACGGCGTCGTCGATGGCGCGACCGACGACAACGGAGGTGGTGGCGTTGCAGATGAAACCGAGCAGCATTCCGCCGGAGGCGAGGAACTGCCGGGGACGCTGCGAGAAGGCGACCTTGAGAAGCCACCGGGGGTCGTCAGGGGCGGGGAGGCGCGAGCGCCGGACGCTGAGCAACCCTGAGGTGAGGATCCTGCTGTCCGGCTGTGGTGCCTGGTGTTCCCGCTGCTCCTGCTGTACCGCCATGGAGGCCGAGGTTACCCCATACCTGAACTGCGACGAAGACTGTAGGACGCCGCGACCGCGGCACTACAGGAAGCAGTCGGACCGGGCGGTCAGACGCCGCGGGGCAGCTGGCCGTGGAGCTTCACCGAGAACACCCGGCGGCAGTCACGGCACTCCCAGGCGTTGTCCGTCTCCGGGTCCGGCCACAGGTTCTCCGAGGCGCAGTACGGGCAGTGCATCACGGTGGCTCTCCTGGGGTTCGGGTGGGCGGACTTCCCGCTGATGTCGTTGTTGGCGTCCTTCACTGGAGCTGCTCCTCCGGCGCACGGAGCACCCAGTCACGGAACTGCTCGTCGACGCTGGTGCGGTTTTCCTTGTAGTTCTCCACGACGCGGACGACATAGTCGTCCAGGTCGGCGGACGTGACCTTGTGGCCGCGCAGCTTCTTACCCCAGTCGGGGTGCATGCCCAGCGCACCGCCGAGGTGCACCTGGAAGCCCTCGACCCGGTTGCCGTCATCATCGGTGACGATCTGACCCTTGAGGCCGATGTCCGCGACCTGCGTCCGGGCACACGAGTTCGGGCAGCCGTTGAGGCTGATCTTCAGCGGCACGTCGAGGTCACCGAGCTTCTCCTCGAGCTGGTCGGCCAGGTCGATCGCCCGCTTCTTGGTGGTGACCAGGGCGAGCTTGCAGAACTCCAGGCCGGTGCAGGAGATGATGTCGCGACGGAAGCTGGACGGCCTGGCCGACAGTCCCTCCTTCTCCAGGGCATCGGTGAGGTCGTCCACGGCGTCCTGCTCGAGGCCGAGGAAGATGAGTTCCTTGTCCGGGGTGGTGCGGATCTGCGTGATCCCACGCTCCTCAGCCAGATCGGCCAGGCGGATGAGCTGGTCACCCTCGGTGTGGCCCACGGTCGGCTTCACACCGACGTAGAACTTCCCGTCCCGCTGCTCGTGGACACCGACGTGGTCGCGGTAGCCCGGCCAGACCTCCGGCTCAGGGCCGTCGATGAGCGCGTGACCGACGTAGTCCTCCTCGAGGACGCGGCGGAACTTCTCCACACCCCAGTCGGCCACGAGGAACTTCAGGCGGGCACGGTTGCGCAGCTTGCGGTAACCGTAGTCGCGGAAGATCCGGACGACGCCGGCCCACACCTGCGGGACCTCGTCGAGGGGGACCCATACGCCGAGACGCTGGGCGAACATCGGGTTGGTCGACAGACCGCCACCGACCCAGAGGTCGAAGCCGGGGCCGTGCTCCGGATGCTCGGAGCCGATGAAGGAGACGTCCTGGATCTCATGGGTGACATCCTGGCGACGGTTGCCCGAGATGGCCGTCTTGAACTTGCGGGGCAGGTTGGTGAACTCGTCCCGGGTGAGCCAGTTCTCCTTGATCTCACGGATCGCCGGGGTGGCGTCGATGATCTCGTCCTTGGAGACCCCGGCGACCGGGGAACCCAGGACGACGCGGGGCACGTCACCGCAGCCGAAGAAGGTGTCCAGGTTGACGGCGGCGAGCCGGTCCCAGATCTCCGGGACGTCCTCGATACGGATCCAGTGCAGCTGGATGTTCTGCCGGTCGGTGAAGTCGGCGGTGTTGCGGGCGAAGTCCGCTGAGATCCCGCCGATGACGCGCAGCTGCTGCGGGGTGACCTGACCACCGTCAAGGCGGATACGCATCATGAAGTAGCGGTCCTGCAACTCGGCGTTGGTCAGGGTGCCGGTCTGCTCACCGTCCATGTCCTGACGGCGCTGGGTGTACATGCCGATCCACTTGAAGCGGGGGGCGAGGTCCTCGGGCGGGATCGAGTCGAAGCCCTGCTTCGAGTAGATCTCGCGGACGCGGTCTGCCACGGCGAGGCCGGCGTCCTCCTGCTTGATGCGCTCGTCACCGTTGAGCGGGTCCCTGCCGTCGATGAGCCACTGGCCCTGCGGCTTCGGCGCCTTGCGGTCTTCCTTCTCCTCCTCGGTGAGGACCTTGGGGACGGGCGGAGCGTCGGCGATGGCCTTCTCCAGGGCCGCAGTGGCCTTCTGGACGGCCTTGGACGCCTTGAGCTCGTCCCAGCGTGCCTTGCGGGCCGCGGAGAAGAGGTCGGAATTGCCCGGCTCCGCCTCGGCGGCGGCTTCGGCCTTCAGGGTGGCGGTGGCGAACCCGTTCTGTGTCTCCTCGGCGGCAGCGAGGGCCTCGCGGGCCTCGACGACGGCAGGGTCCTCGGCGGGGGTCTCGGGCGTGTGGGAGGTCTCGTGCTCGGCCGGGGCCTCCGCTTCTGTCACCGCCTCGGGCTCAGCGGCCGGTGCAGCGACAGCCGGAGCGGCACCGTGCAGTGCTGCTGCGGCAGCCACAGCCTGGGCGGCCTGCTGTGCGGCGGCGCGGGCGCTGCGGGCGGCCTCTGCCAGCAGTGCGTTGGCGGGGTCGGCTGCGGCGGCGCGCTCGGAGGCGTCCGCGGCGACCGCAAGCACCGAGGTACCCGAGCTGACCAGTGCGAGAGTGTCCTGGGTGAGCACCGGGGCGGCCTGGGCGGCAGCGGGGACCGGAGCAGCCTGGGAAGCCGGGGCTTCTTCCGCGACCTCCGGGGTGGACGCTGCAGCAGGGGCGGTGACGGGGACCTCAGTGGAAGTCTCAGCTGCCGTGTCCCCGGAGCTGCCGGCGTCGTCTGTCTCGTCAGCCTCGACCGCGGCCTTGCGGGCGCGCTTCAGTGCACGCGCGGCCTTCTTCTGTGCCGCACGCGCACGGCGGGCGGCGGCGGAGAGCTGTTTGTCCTCGGCATCCGCCTCCGCGGCAGCCTCCGCGGCTTCCGTCGCAGCCTCAGCGTCGGCGAGCAGACGCTCGGCGTCGGCGACGGTCAGCGGGCCGGCGGGTGCGACCTCGGCGGACTCGGCAACTTCGTCGGCGTCCTCCGCGTTGTCCGGGTCGTCGACCTCAGCGGTCCGCTCCTGTGCAACCTCGGCCGGTGCCGCAGCCGCAGCCTCGGCCTCGGCCTCGGCGAGCGCGGTGGCCGCCTTCTGCACGGCCTTGGTCCCCTTCAGCTCATCCCAGCGCGCTTTACGGGCGGCGGCGAAGAGACCGGAATTGCCCGGATCGGCCTCAGCAGCGGCGTCCGCCCTGACCGTGGCGGCAGCCAGCTCAGCCTGGGCGTCCTCGAGACGTCGCAGCTCAGAGCGTGCGGCCTCGAGCGGGGAGAGTTCCTCTGCCGGGGCGGTGTCAGCAGCGGCTCCGGCTTCCTCGGACGCGAGGGTCTCCTCGGCCTTCTTCAGCGCGCGCGCAGCACGGCGCTGGGCATTGCGCGCCTCACGGAGCTCGTCAGCGAGCTGTTCATTGTCCGGGTCAGCCTTGGCTGCGTCGGCGGCAGCCCTGGCCACCGCCGCAGCGTCCTCCTTGGCTGCGGCAGCCTTGCGGACCGCCTCACGGGAAGGCGAATCGGTTGCCGTGGTCATAGGCCCCTTCTCTCTGCACAGACAGTTCGGTCTAGTGATCGTCGGCGTCCCACACTAGACCGCTCGGTACATATCCACAACGCAGGGCCACCTCAATTCCGCTCCCCTTGCACTGAACAGACCACTCGGTCTATAGTCATGGGCCGTCACACCTGTACCCGGTCTGCCCTGACCCGCCCACGATCAACCACTGATCCGCCGCGGCCACTCCCGGCCCGCGACGAGGGTTCCAGTTCAAGTCAGGGCAGACTAACGTGGAAGTACTGCCACTCAACGGATTGGACCAACGAATTCATGTCTGACAACCGCCCGCTGCGCGTCGCCGTCATCGGATCCGGCCCGGCCGGTATCTACGCCTCCGATGCCCTGATGAAGTCCGGCCAGGACGTCTCCATCGACCTCTACGAGCGCATGCCCGCCCCGTTCGGACTGATCCGCTACGGCGTCGCCCCCGACCACCCACGTATCAAGGGCATCATCAAGAGCCTTCACAAGGTTCTCGACAAACCCCAGATCCGCCTGCTCGGCAACATCAACGTCGGCAAGGACATCACCCTCGATGACCTGAAGAAGTACTACGACGCCGTCATCTACGCCACCGGCGCCACCGACGACCGCGACCTGGACATCCCCGGCGGCGAGCACACCATCGGCGCCGGCAAGTTCGTCGGTTTCTACGACGCCAACCCGCACTTCTCCGATTCCTGGACCCAGCCCGCCGACTCCGTCGCCGTCATCGGCGTCGGCAATGTCGGCCTCGACATCGCCCGCGTCCTCGCCAAGACCGGTGAGGAACTGCGCGTCACCGAGATCCCGGACAACGTCTACGAGTCCCTCAAGGACAACCAGGCCAAGGAGGTCCACGTCTTCGGACGCCGCGGCCCGGCCCAGGCGAAGTTCACCCCGCTGGAGCTCAAGGAGCTCAACCACTCCCCGACCATCGAGGTCGTCGTGGACCCGGAGGACATCGACTACGACGAGGCGTCCATGGAGGCCCGTCACAACTCGAAGATCACCGACCAGGTCTGCACCATCCTCGAGAACTACGCCATCAACGACCCGAAGGGTGCCCCGCACAAGCTGTACCTGCACTTCTTCGAGTCCCCCGTCGAGGTCAAGACCGGCACTGACGGCAAGGTCACCGGCCTGGTGACCGAGCGCACCGAGTACGCCGACGGCAAGGTCGTCGGCACCGGCAAGCTCACCGAGTGGCCGGTCGGCGACGTCTACCGCGCCGTCGGCTACAAGTCCGACCGCCCCGAGGACATCCCCTGGGACGAGAAGGAACTGGTCATCCCGAACGTCGGTGGCCGCGTCCTCACCGAGGGTCCGACCGCAGACGGCATCGCCGGCGTCCCCGGCTCCGCCGACCCGGAGGCCGAGCTGCGTGAGACCCTGCCCGGCGTCTACGCCACCGGCTGGGTGCGTCGTGGCCCGGTGGGCCTCATCGGCAACACCAAGGGCGACGCCAACCAGGCCGTCGCCAACCTCCTCGAGGACGCCGCGCAGGGCATCGGCTTCGCCCCGGAGGACGCCTCGGAAGAGGGTGTCATCGAGCTGCTGCATTCCCGCGGTATCAACTACTCCACCTGGGAGGGCTGGTACAACCTCGACGCCCACGAGCGCGCCCTGGGCGAGGCCGAGGGTCGCGAGCGCAAGAAGGTCCGTGACATCGAGGAGATGATCCGGTACTCCTCCGGCGAGGCCCGCGTCGAGGCGTAGTCTCCCCCTTTTCACAGACATCCCCGGTTCCCCTGGTTCGCCAGAGGACCCGGGGTTTCCTGTCGGTGGCGTCTGCAGTTATCGGGCCGGTCTAGAAAACAGGTCCGATCTTGACCGGTGTTTCACGCGTCCCGGTCTACTGCGCGGTGCCCTCGTCCAGACGCACCGCGCCCAGCGGACACTGTCAGCCGAGGAGTCCCATCAGTTCACCTTGGCCGCACTTCTCGAAACGGATCTCAGCCCCGTTTCCTCCGGTGCACCTCGCACCGGATGAGCCAGTCCCCGAGCTGCACGCTCATGGTGCAGGTCTCATTGGTCGAGGGACCGGTGGCGGTCACGGACGTGCTCCCCCACGGGGCAGTCACCGTCGGATCGGGTGTCTCGTCGGCATTGAGGTCCGCCACGGCATACTCGAAATCGCCGGTGAGCTCACCGGCCGTCACCTCCGGGTCACGGAAGTCGTCCACGCTGACGCCGTCAAAGGCCCCGGGGTAGAGCATCGCCAGACCGGCCCGGACCTCGACGGCACCGTCGGAGACGTCGACACCGGCACTCTCAGCGGTAGTCTCCCCTCCTCCGTCGCGGTCACTGTCGCTGCAGGCCCCGAGTACAAGGACCGTGGTGAGCATAAGCGCGGGAACTGCAACGCACCGGGAGAGCGTCATATCAGTATCCCAACTTCCTAATCGGATACGAGGCCCATCAGTTCCTCACGCCAGTCATCGGCGTCATAGCTCTGGTGCGCGTCCAGATTCCCCAGGGACAGTGAATCCGGCGCACACACCACATCACCGTCAGCGCAGGCGTCGATGATGATCGCCGACCACTCCTCCGGCAGCAGCACATCGGTGGCCCCGGAATCGATCCCCGCACTCTTGGCCACCTGGGCGATGCCCTCACTGGAAGCCGTGTCGTACTCCGGCAGCCCCCGGACATTGTCGTCCGGCATCTTGTCCCCGTCCCCGATGAGGACGCCCGCCACGATCTGCACCGTCGGGCCGAGTGCCTCAAGCGCACGGTGCATCGCCATGGCACCCTGCGAGTATCCCGCAACCACGATCTTCGCGTCCTCCCCGCACTCCCCGATGGTGTCGGCGATGAGCTGCTCCGCGGCGTCCGCCCCCTCGGCGACCGAGTCAAGGAACTCCGACCATGCCGCACGGTCAGCCCCCTGGGGAACGGCCATCGCCGGATACTCCACCGCCCGGAGATTCACCGTCACATCCTCCGGAAGATCGTCGCGGAGATTCCGGTAGGTGTCCGCGACGATACTGCCGACCCCGTCATCGTCGATGAGGTCGGTCTCGGCGTCCACCTCCCGCTGCCCGGATCCCGCCGCGCCGATGAACTCCACGTCCGCACAGGTGGACGCAGTATCGTCGGAACCGCCCCGTCCACCGACACCCACGACAAGCGCGAGGGCGAGAACGACAATCAGAATGACAGCGGCGCCAGCGATCAGCCAGCGGCGTCGGTGGGATGACGGGGAAGACTGGTGCGGCATGGGTCGCGGTGATCCTTACTGTGGCGTCGGGAAAACGGTCCAAGAATACCGGACCACCAGGTTCGTTCACCGTCAAAATAGTTTCCCACCTGCGGAGACGGGCCCGCAGAAAATCCGGCATCCCGCCACAGTCACCCCCGGAAGCCGTCTATCCTGTACGCCATGACCGATAGCCAGGAGACCGCCTCCGAGACCCCCGAAGTCCACATCACCGGCAAGCAGCTGCTCGCCATGCAGCCGGGCCAGGTCCATGCCCTCTACAAGCTGCGCGTGGACACCTTCGTCAACGAGCAGCACACCACCTTCGCCGAGATCGACGATGCCGACGCCGAGCCCGGGACCCACCACGTCCTCGCCTACGTCCACCCCGGCCACGCGCCGAACTACCGCTGGGGCACCCCGGACCCGGGCTCCCCGCTGCGACTTGTCGGCACCGCCCGCATCTTCGGCCCCGCCGAAGAACAGCAGGTCGGACGCCTCGCTGTCCTGCCCGAATTCCGCGGCTTCGGCATCGCCCGCCAGATCGTGGACGCCACCCTCGAGGTCGCCCGCGGTCGCGCCGCCGCCCTCGATCCCGTGACCGAGACCGCCATCGTCAAGATCGACGCCCAGGTCGCCACCCAGCCCTTCTACGCCTCCTACGGTTTCGAGCCCATCGGTGCCCCCTTCACCGTCGAGGGCATCGAGCACCAGGAGATGCACCTCACGCTCTAGGCACCGCCTAGACTCGTCAGACGTGAGTGAATCCCGCATCCTCCTCTACTACCGCTTCACCCCGGTCGCCGACCCGACCGCGGTGAAGCTCTGGCAGCGCACCCTCTGCGAGTCCCTGGGGCTGCGTGGGCGGATCATCATCAGCCGTGACGGGATCAACGGCACCGTCGGCGGGGCCCTGGCCTCGGTCAAGACCTACATCCGCCGCACCCGCGAGTACCCGGGATTCCACGACATGGAGTTCAAGTGGTCCGCCGGCTGCGCCGAGGACTTCCCGAAACTGTCGGTGAAGGTCCGCGACGAGATCGTCACCTTCGGCGCCGCGGACGACCTGGAGGTTGACGAGCACGGCGTGGTCGGTGGCGGCGTCCGCCTGAGCCCCACCCAGGTCAACGACCTGGTCGCCGAGCGCGGCGACGACGTCGTCTTCTTCGACGGCCGCAATGCCATGGAGGCGGCGATCGGCCGGTTCCGCAACGCCGTCGTGCCGGACGCCACCACCACCCGTGACTTCCTCGAGGAACTGGACTCGGGCAAGTACGACGAGCTCAAAGGTCGCCCGGTCGTCACGTACTGCACAGGCGGTGTGCGCTGCGAGGTCCTCAGCAAACTCATGGTGGACCGCGGTTTCGGCGAAATCTACCAGCTCGACGGCGGCATCGTCCGCTACGGCGAACAGTTCGGGGACGCCGGTCTCTGGGAGGGCTCACTGTACGTCTTCGACCGTCGGATGCACGTCGAGTTCAGCGAGGACGCCGCGCAGCTCGGCCACTGCATCCACTGTGGCGAGCCCACGAACACCTACCGCAACTGCATCAACGGCGACTGCCGTGACATGGTGCTCATCTGCGATGACTGCGTCGCTGATCCGGCGACCGCGCACTGTGGACGTCAGGAGTGCCGCGGCGTGGCAGCTGCTGCCGAGAGCTCTGCCGCCGCGGCGGTCAACGGCTCGACGATCACGTCCGGGTAGCGCCCCGCCAGGTCGGCGGCGGCGTCACCCAGCGGCCCGCCACCGATGACGACGCGCTGCGCCCCGGCCACCAGACACCGCCTGACCACCGCGTCCAGCTCCTCCCGACAGGCCACCGGGTCCTCGGCCAGCACCAGTGGCTCGGTGGTGGTCAGCTCCACCCCGGTGAACAGGTCCGCCGCGCTCCCCTTCCCCAGGGCCCGGGGCACCAGACCGGTGATCAAGTCTGCGAGGTCCGGTGTGGTCGTGGCGACCGCGAACCGGCGTCCTCCCTCGACTGCGGCACGCACCGCCGCCTCACCGATACCGGTCACCCTGAAGCCTGCGTCCTGCAGTTCGGGGACGCCGGGGTCACCGAATGCCGCGACCACCACCCTCGGGGCGTCCTCCGGAACCCGAGCCAGCCCCTGCACCAGGTCGACGACGTGCCCGGCCGCATCCGCCAGCGCCCCAGGGCCGGTGATCATCGCGGGGCCTGCCGTCACGGTCAACGCCGTGACCTGCAGGTTGCAGTCCATGTCGGCGAGCGCCGTCTGAAGTCGTCGTCCCATCATGGCCGTGGTCGCACGGTTGGTGTTCGGGTTGACCAGGACCACGCCCGGGCTCTGCTCTGACATTCGTATGATGGTAGCCGGACGTTCGACAATTCCGGAGGATCACATGCGACACCCGCGCACCGCTGCCCTGCTCACCGGCGGAGCCCTGATGCTCACCGTGAGCGCCTGCGCCGACGAAGCGGTGTTCAGCAGTTCCGTCTCCGACGAGACCGACGCGGCCGCCGCCGGCATCTCCGTTCCCGCAGACGCCTCGATCTTCCGTTCCTCCGCCACCGGCCCGGAGCGCCTGAACTACATGGCCGAGGACGGCGACCCGATGTCCTTCGTCGATCCGGACCTGCTCGATGACGACGGCAAGCTGCCCGAGGACATGACCGTCACCGAGGCGCAGTCCCTCCAGGTGCTCTCGCAGCTCGAGGACCTGCTCACCGACCGCAAGCTCAAGCTCTACGAGGTGGGTACGGTGCGGGTCTATCTCGCCGCGGACGGTGACGACGGCGCGGACTTCGACGGTTGGGAGCGCGCCTACCGCCGCTACTTCGCCAACATCGACCGGGACACGGGCCGGTCGCTGCTCGAAGAGCCGGTGGAGACCACCTCGGCGTCCGCGTCGGCATCGGCCTCTGCGACTGCATCTGCGTCCGTCTCGGATGAACCGACGGAGTCGACCTCCCCGGAGGCGGAGGCGTCCCCGACCAGTGAGCTCTACCCGGGGACGGACAACCGCACCAGGCCGACAATGGTCACCGTGGGGGTCGCCGAGCAGCCGGTGGAGGGCTGGCTGGTGCAGGTCGAGATCGAGGCCGTGCACGGCGAGAGCTGACCTCGTTCAGTCCTCGACCCTGACGCCCAGGTGGGCGGCGAAAGAGGTGGACAGCAGGGCGACCTGGACCGGGGACAGCGTCATCCCCCGCAGTCCGTCCGGATTGCGGACTCCGTGGATCTCGAGGCCGCGCAGGTCCACATTCCGGGCCTTCGCGTTGACCGCGTCGAAGGCGTCCACCTGGCAGTCCTCGAAGGCGATCCGGTCAGCCCGGACACCGCCGAGGTCGAGGTCCCCGATCCGGCAGTCACGGAAGAGGACGTCGGTGAGGTCCGTACCCCGCAGGTTGAGGAAGTCGATGCTGCAGCGCTCGATGATCAGACCGTGGATCCCTGCGTCCGCCAGGTCGACGGCACCCAGGCGGGAATCGCGGACGATGACGTCCTGCAGGCCGATCCGGTCGGCGTTCAGGGAGGTGGCGTTCACTGCAGTGAGGATGCAGTCGGTGATCCGGGCTCCGGTGAGGACCGCGCCGTGGGCGGTGAGGTTCTCCAGGCGACTGTCGATGAGAGTCATGCCGGAGAGGTCGCGGGAGATGTCGCCGTCGGTGATACGTACGAGCTCGTGGTCCTGGCGGGGGCCGAGCAGGGAGGGGTCGATCTCGTCGAGTCGGCCGGGAAAACCATCGACGGACGCGGCGAGGCGACCGACGTCGGGGGCGACGGTGGGGGCGGAATGCATGATGCCCAGGATAGGGCGTGCCGGATCAGATGTCGGGCCCGGCTCTGGCCGGGGACAGGGGACCATCAGCCTCGGTCACCGCGATGACACCTGCCGGGCCGGTCCAGATCACCGTCACCCCACCATCGGTGGTCTCCGCCGCCCACAGTCCCGCAGTTTTCAGGGCATGATGCAGCCGGCACAGGCACATCCCGTTGATCACGGCC